>NZ_BDAW01000161.1 GCF_001625085.1 Nocardia acidivorans NBRC 108247 | reverse complement strand
TGGAACACACTCTGCGTCTGTCCCATGCCGAGGCCACCGCCCGCTGGAACACCGCGAAACTGTTGTCCCCCCGTGTCTTTCCCACCGGCGAACTCGACCCGGTCCTGCCCGTGGTGGCCCAGGCCCAGCGCGAGGGTGCGATCTCGGCTGATCACGCCCGCCACATCATCACCGCGATGCACAAACTCCCCGATACCCTCGCGGACGGGAAAAGAGAAACCGCCGAACAGATCCTGACCGACTACGCCCGCAACGGTTCCCCCGACGCCTTGGCGCGTGTGGCCAACGAGATCCTGATCCGGGTGAACCCCGACGGTGAACCGGCCGCCGACCGTGATCGCCAACGCCTGCGCGGGTTGAGCATCGGCCGCCCACGCGTGAACGGCATGTCCCCGGTCACCGGTGAGATCACCCCCGCCCTGCGCGCGGTCCTGGATCCGATGCTCGCCAAATGGGCCCGCCCCGGAATGTGCAACCCCGACGACCCGCAAAGCCCCTGCACCACCGCCGAGACCGCCACCCGTGGC
>NZ_BDAW01000160.1 GCF_001625085.1 Nocardia acidivorans NBRC 108247 | reverse complement strand
GCCACCGACCTCTCGGGTGCCGTGAACACGGCCGTGGGGGCGGGCGCGGGATTGGGGACCGGGCTGAATGGCGCGGCCAACCTCGGGGCGAATCTCGGGAACAGCGTTGGCGCTGGGCTTTCCGGTGGAATCGGCACCGCTGTCGGTGCGGGGGCGCAGGCCGGTGCCGGTCTGGGCGCGGGGCTGGATGGCGCGGTGAACGCGGGAACGCATGCCGGGGGTGATCTCGGTGCGGGACTCTCCACCGGGTTGTCCGGAAGTGCCGATGCCGCAGCGGGTTTGGGGGCGCAGGTGGGTAGTGGGCTGGAGACCGGGCTTTCGGGGGCGCTGAACGGCGTCACCGCCGGTAGTGGGCAGGTGGGAGCCGGGTTGAGCGGTGGGATCGACTCGACCGTCGGGGCCGGAGCGCACGGGGCGGGAGGCCTCGGGGCGGGAATCTCGACCGGCGTCGGCACCCTGGGGAATCTCGGGGCGCAGGCCGGGAATGGTTTGGAGACCGGGCTTTCCGGCGGAATCGATACGGCGGCGCACGGTGTCGGCGGTGTCGAGACCGGACTCTCCGCGGGTTTGGACACCGCGGTGCA
>NZ_BDAW01000159.1 GCF_001625085.1 Nocardia acidivorans NBRC 108247 | reverse complement strand
GACCGGCTCCGCCGCGGTGGGTTCCGCGGCCGCGGGTACCGGTTCGGCGGCCCTGGGTCTGGGTGCGACGGGTTCGGCCGCGCTCGGAACGGGCTCTGCCGCAGTGGGTTCCGCCGGTGCGGGGACCGGATCGGCACTCGGTCTCGGTTCCGCCGGGGTGGGTTCCGCGGGCGCGGGTCTGCTGGCCACCCTGCTCGGTACCGGTTCCGCCGCGGTCGGTTCGGCGGCGGTGGGCTCCGCCGCGGTCGGCTCGGCCGGACTCGGTGCGCTCTGCACCGGTTCCGCCGCCGTGGGTTCGGCCGGAATCGGTTCCGCCGCTGTGGGTTCCGCGCTCGGCGGGAGCGCCGGTGTGGGCTCAGCGGCGGTCGGCTCCGCGGCGATCGGTTCGGGCGGTGCGGGTTCGGCCGCGACAGGTTCGACCGATGTCGGTTCTGCCGCAGTCGGTTCCGCCGCCGTGGGCTCGGCGGGAGTCGGTTCGGCGGGTGTCTGCGCATCACCACTGCTGCTGCTCTTGATTCCACCGCCGAATGCGCCCGCCCCGGCCCCGGCGGTTCCGTTGGAGATTCCGTCCGCGCCGAGCGTCCCGGCCCCCGCGGTCGTCGCACCGGCGCTCGCGC
>NZ_BDAW01000158.1 GCF_001625085.1 Nocardia acidivorans NBRC 108247 | reverse complement strand
CCGCCGTTCGCGGGATCGTAGATGTGCCCGCCCAGGTGCCGGTCGTACGCCAGGCCGAACAGCGCCGCGGTCAGCAGCGGGAAGGCAAGCAGCACAAGCACACTGGTGACAGCGATATTCCAGGTGAAGATCGGCATCCGGAACATGGTCATACCGGGGCAGCGCAGGCAGACCACGGTGGTCAGCATGTTCACGCCACCGAGGATGGTGCCCAGACCGGAGACGGCCAGGCCCAGAATCCACAGGTCGCCGCCGACACCCGGGGAGTGGACGATGTCCGAGAGCGGGGTGTACGCGGTCCAGCCGAAGTCGGCCGCACCACCCGGGGTGATGAAACCGGCGGTCGCCATGGTGCCGCCGAACAGGTACAGCCAGTAGCTGAACGCGTTCAGTCGCGGGAACGCCACATCGGGCGCGCCGATCTGCAGCGGCAGGATGATGTTGGCGAAGCCGAACACGATCGCCGTGGCGTAGAACAGCAGCATGATGGTGCCGTGCATGGTGAACAGCTGATTGAACTGTT
>NZ_BDAW01000157.1 GCF_001625085.1 Nocardia acidivorans NBRC 108247 | reverse complement strand
CTCTGCTTCGGTGCGGGAGGCGATCGCTGACGGGCTGGGGCGCTGATGGCCTCGGCGGTCAGCCAGCGCGGCGGGTTCGGCCACGGATCGGCCGCGATCCTCGAATGCGTCGATGGCAGGCAGGCGTTCGTGCAGGCGGTGCGCTGCGGTTCACTCGTGGGTCCCTACCGCGTGGAGGCCGCCGCCGTGTGGGTCGGGTGCGCGCCGCCGTGCGGGCCTTGGGTGTCTCGGCGCTGGTCGTCGAGGGTGTGGCGGAGTTCGGTGTTGATGCGTTGGGCCTCGGTGAGCTGATCTTCCAGAATCACGATGCGGCACGCGCCCTCGAGGGGATTGCCGTCATCGACGAGTTGGCGTACCCGGGCGGCGATCCGCAGCTGATACCGCGAATAGCGGCGGTGCCCGCCCGCTGAACGTTGCGGGGTAAGGAGTTTCACACTGTCGAGGGCGCGCAGGAACGCTTGGGTGACGCCGAGGACTTCGGCGGCGCGTCCCATGCTGTAGGCGGGGAAGTCGTCATCATCGAGCCGGTCACCGGCGGGTGAACCGTCGGCGGGAGTCATATCGGATCGCTGCACGGCACCTCGGTGTATTGGCACGACTTCAGGCCCCGACGCACTGTGCGCCGAGGCCCGAAGTCGATCGATAGGTCAAGTGGATTCAATGGTATTGCCGATTTCCGGCCGGAGACTTGCGTGGTGTCCGCAGGTGCCGACACGGACGCGTCATGCGTGGATGTCTACTCGTGGAACACCTCCCGGCTCGTAGATTCACTGCCGCACCCAGCTTTCGACGCGGTTTCGCCGGCGGGTCACTGTGGCGACTTCCGGCGCGTCCTGCGGTGTTTCCGGTTCCCTCCAGCACTACCTATTGCCATGTTCTTTCCTTCGCCGGAGGGAACCGGGCTAACAACTGACTTCTTCCGCAGCGTGTTCGGCTTCCTGCC
>NZ_BDAW01000156.1 GCF_001625085.1 Nocardia acidivorans NBRC 108247 | reverse complement strand
CCGCCGCCGCCCACGCCTTCTCCGCCTCCGCCGCGCACTGGCCGCCCACCGAGGCCACCGCCCGCGCGGCCCTGATCGCCGAGGCGCTCGCGGACTCGGTCGAATCCGCCCGCCCACCAGCCACTTTCACCCCCGCCGAGGATACGGCGACGGCGGAATTCGCCGCCGGGAGTGCGCGAGCCGATACGTCGCCGGCCGGGTTCGCGGCCGGTGATGTTCCCTCGGTCCCCTCCGCGACGGGAATGGACACGGCGGAATTCGCCGCCCTGAACTCCGGCCCCATCCCGCGACCGACACCGGTGCGTCGAGTGGACGCCGCGCGCGCAGCGGCGGTCGCCGCCGCGTCGGCGCTGATTCACGCGGCGCATTCGGGGGTGGGGCCCGGGGAGAACGGCGGGGATCGGTTCCTGCCCTGTTCGGCGGTGTCGATCGCGGTACTGCTGTGCCTGAGTATGGGTGAACCGCGCAGGGCGGCAGACGCTTTGCGGGGCGTCGGGGCGGATCCACAGGGTCGGGTGCTGGCCGCGTGGGTGGCCATGTTGGGCGGGGATGAGCGGTCGGCCGCCGCGGTGCTCGACGGGCTCGATATCGCGAAGCTGGACGCCCGGGATCGACTGCTGGCGCACGGGGTGCTCGTCGGATTGGCCAGGCGCGGTGGGGATCACACGGCGCTGACCCTGGCCTGGCAGGCCGCCTATCCGCTCTTCGACGAGGTGGGCGCGGATCTGCTCGCGCTGTTGCCGATCGGCGAATTATGGCTTGCCGGAATCCGATTGCGGGATGAGGGGCGGGTCGAGGCGCTGGTGGCGGCGGCCGGTGAGCTGCTGCGCGGTGTCGGTGATCCGCCCGCGTGGTCGAATGCGTTCCACTGGTACGCGATTCAGGCCGCCATCGCCCGGGAATGCCCGAACGATCTACTGCCGCACGCGCATCGGCTGAAGGCCGCCGCGGCGGCGGGCGATCCGCAGGCCGCCGCCCTGGC
>NZ_BDAW01000155.1 GCF_001625085.1 Nocardia acidivorans NBRC 108247 | reverse complement strand
CTAGGGCCTGTGTCGAAGTGAGTTGAGGGGTGGCACCGCGTAGCGGTGCCACCCCTCAACTCGTGTGCGGAAGCTGTTGTCCGCGTTGGTGAATGGGTGAGGTCTCCGGTAGTTGGTTTAACGACCAAGAAAAACCGGAGACCGACCGGAGACCTCGTGACCAGCGTAGCGGTGGCGGGGCGAGCGGACCTGACCGATGCCCAATGGGCTCGGTTGGAGCCGTTGCTGCCCCGGAACAAGAAGGCGGGCCGTCCGCCTCAGTGGACGAAACGTCAGCTCATCGATGGAATCCGGTGGCGGACCAGGGTCGGTTGCCCGTGGCGGGACGTGCCACCGCAGTACGGGTCCTGGTCGGCGATGTACGGGTTGTTCCGCCGCTGGCAGCGCGGTGGCGTGTGGCTGGTGATCGTGAAGTTGTTGCAGGCCTTCGCCGATGCCGCCGGCCGGATCATCTGGCAGGTGAGTGTGGACTCGACGATCATGCGAGCCCATCAACATGCCGCGGGTGCCCGAGGTGGGGGCGAGTCTCAGGCCGAGCCGCCCGGCGGGCGTGGTGACCCCGAGCCCGCTGATCACGGCCTGGGCCGATCACGGGGCGGTTGGACCACCAAACTGCATCTGGCATGTGAGCAGGGCTGTCGTGTCCTGGCGATGCTGATCACAGCAGGTCAGGCGGGAGACAGCCCGCAGTTCGCGGCAGTGCTCGACGCTATCGAGGTCGTCAAGGCCGCGGGTGGGCGGGCACGATCGCGGCCGGAGCGGGTGCTGGCGGACAAAGCATATTCCAGTCGTGCCAACCGCGACCTGCTTCGTCGGCGTGGGATTAGGGCCACGATCGCGATCCCGTCCGACCAAGCCGCGCATCGCCGTCACCGAGGCAGTGCCGGCGGCCGACCGCCGGCGTTCGACGTGGTTCGTTACCGTGACCGCAACGCGGTCGAACGTGGCATCAACCAGCTCAAACAGCATCGGGCGGTGGCTACTCGGTATGACAAGCTCGCTGTCCGATATCTTGCGACGGTCCATATCGCGGCGATGAACCAATGGCTACGCAGCGAGTGAGGGCGGGCCATTCGGCCCGCCCTCACTCGACTTCGACACAGG
>NZ_BDAW01000154.1 GCF_001625085.1 Nocardia acidivorans NBRC 108247 | reverse complement strand
CGTCCGCTGGTCGGTGGTGAGGATGTGAGCGGGATTATCGATCCCGAGGTGTTGTGGTCGTGCACCACGTGTGGTGCGTGTGTGGAGCAGTGCCCGGTCGATATCGAGCATGTGGATCACATTATCGATATGCGCCGCTACCAGGTGTTGATCGAGTCGGAGTTCCCGTCCGAGCTCGCCGGATTGTTCAAGAATCTGGAGAACAAGGGCAATCCGTGGGGGCAGAACGCCAAGGACCGGTTGAACTGGATCAGCGAAATCGATTTCGAGGTCCCGGTATTGGGTAGGGACGCCGATTCCTTCGACGGGTACGAGTACCTGTTCTGGGTCGGTTGCGCGGGCGCGTACGAGGATCGGGCGAAGAAGACCACCAAAGCCGTGGCCGAGTTGCTGGCCACCGCGGGGGTCAAGTTCATGGTGCTGGGCCAGCAGGAGTCCTGCACCGGTGACTCGGCGCGGCGTGCGGGTAATGAGTTCTTGTTCCAGCAGTTGGCGATGCAGAACATCGAAGTGTTGAATTCGGTGTTCGAGGGTGTGGAGCAGGCCAAGAAGAAGATCGTGGTCACCTGCGCGCATTGCTTCAACGCGTTGAACAATGAGTACCCGCAGGTCGGTGGCAGCTATGAGGTGGTGCATCACACCCAGTTGCTGAACCGCCTGGTGCGTAGCAAGAACCTGATCCCGGTCTCCCCGGTCGCGAAGAACCTCACCTACCACGACCCGTGTTATCTGGGTCGGCACAACAAGATCTACGACGCCCCGCGTGAGTTGATGGAGGCCTCGGGCTCCACGCTGATCGAGATGCCCCGTCATGGGGAGCGGTCGATGTGCTGTGGCGCGGGTGGGGCGCGGATGTGGATGGAAGAGCAGCTCGGCAAGCGCATCAATGTCGACCGCGTCGATGAGGCCCTGGACACTCTCCAGGGTGGTAATGAGCCGTCGGTGATCGCGACGGGGTGCCCGTTCTGCCGGGTGATGCTCACCGATGGTGTGACCGCCCGTAAGGATGGTGGCGAGGTCGGTCAGGGCACCGAGGTCGTGGATGTGGCGCAGTTGATGCTCGACTCCATCACCCGGGTCGAGGCGAGTGTGCTGACCGAGAACCTGAAAGTCG
>NZ_BDAW01000153.1 GCF_001625085.1 Nocardia acidivorans NBRC 108247 | reverse complement strand
ACCGGCGACCGCGAGGTGCTCGAGGCCGCGGCCCAGCGTGATGGCCGCTCGCCCGCGCAACGCACTCATGATGCGCTGCTGGGTGTGCTGCGGTTCGGGGTGGACCCGGCCATGCTCGGCACCCACCGCGGCCTGCCCGTGGCGACGGTGCTGACCATGAATGTGGACGATGTCGAGCGTGGTGTGGGGATCGCGACCACCGCGACCGGGGGCACCCTCTCGATCTCCGAAGCCTTGAAATTGTCCACCACCGCCAGTGATTCAAGCGTGTTCGTCGCGGTCCTTAACAAAGCCGGAGCCCCGATCCACCTGACCCGCCTCCGCCGCACACCCACCACATCCCGCAGCAAGACCGCTCGCACCGGTCCTATCGGTCCCGTGCCCGGCGCATCGTGTCACACACCGGCGGCCACCCCACAGGGCACGGTATCCGGGGACGCTGCGTCTTCAGGGGCGGTGTCCGGCGGCGCTGCGTCTTCAGCGACGGTATCCGGTGACGCTGCACCCTCAGGTGCGATGTCCGATGCACTGTGTAGGGCAGCAGCGGTCGCCACCGGCGGTCCCGCGCCCTCGGG
>NZ_BDAW01000152.1 GCF_001625085.1 Nocardia acidivorans NBRC 108247 | reverse complement strand
GGGTGCGGTGTGCGGGGCGGTTGGTCGCGTAGTGCCGGTCGCGGCGCGTGGAGCCCGCACCGATGACGTATCCGCCTGCCCCGCACCCGGTTTCACCCCCACCGACCTGCCCCTGCACCTGGGCCACACCGAACGCCTCGCGAACCAGGCCCAACGACTGGCGTTGATCGCCACCGACAAAGGCTGCACCCGACCCGGATGCAGCGCCCCCGCCTCACTGACAGCGGTGCACCACATCACCGAATGGGCCAAGAACGGCCCCACCGACATCGAAAACCTGACCTTGGCCTGCGATGCCTGCCACGCCCTGATCCACCACGGCCCCGGCGGCTGGAAAACCGTGGTCATGGGACCCGACACCGCACACCCCGGCCGCACCGGATGGATCGCGCCCGAGCACATCGACCCCACCCGCACCCCCCGGGTGAACCACCGGCACCATCCCGGAGAGTTGATGGCCGCCACCCTGGCCCGCATCCAAGCCCGCGACGAGCACGAACGAGCCAAACTCAAAGCCTGGCTCAACGCCCGCAACACCACCCTCACCCGCCAATAGCG
>NZ_BDAW01000151.1 GCF_001625085.1 Nocardia acidivorans NBRC 108247 | reverse complement strand
GGGTCTGCTGCATGAGGAGGTGACATCTGATTTGGCTTGCCCGCGGGCAGGCTGGTAAGGATGTTGCTGTGCCCAAGCCCTACCCTCGTGAGTTCCGCGACGATGTCGTGCGCGTCGCGCGCAACCGCGACAGCGAGGTCACCTTGGAGCAAGTCGCCGCCGATTTCGGGATCCACCCGATGACGCTGTCGAAATGGATGCGCCAGGCCGACGTGGACGAGGGAGCCAAACCCGGCACCAGCACCGCCGAGTCGGCCGAGTTACGGGCGGCGAAACGGCGAATCCGGTTGCTGGAGCAGGAGAACGAGGTCCTCAAACGGGCCGCTGCCTATTTCGCGCAGGCCAGCCTGCCGGGAAAATGACTTACCCGCTCGTCCGCGAGCTGGCCGCGCACGGGATCCCCGTCGCGGTGACGTGCCGGGTGTTGGGGCTGGCGCGCCAGCCCTACTACCGGTGGCTCGACGAACCGGTCACCGACTCCGAGCTGGAAGAGGCCTATCGGGCCAACGCCCTGTTCGACGCCCATCGCGATGACCCCGAATTCGGGTACCGGCTGCTGGCCGACGAGGCCCGCGCGGCCGGCGAGGCGATGGCCGACCGCACCGCGTGGCGGATCTGTTCGCAGCAGGGCTGGTGGAGTGTATTCGGTAAGCGGAAAGGAAAGGGCCGCAAGGCCGGTCCGCCGGTGCACGACGATCGGGTGCAACGGGATTTCACCGCGCAGGCCCCGAATCAGTTGTGGCTCACCGATATTTCCGAGCATCCGACGGCCGAGGGCAAGCTCTATCTGTGTGCGGTGAAGGACGTGTATTCGAATCGGATTGTCGGCTATTCCATCGATTCGAGAATGAAATCGCGGCTGGCGGTGCGGGCGCTCAACAATGCGGTCGCCCGCCGTGGTGACGTGGCCGGGTGTATCCTGCATTCCGATCGTGGATCGCAATTTCGGAGCCGAAAGTTCTTGCGCGCCTTGGCTCGTCACTCCATGGCAGGGTCGATGGGCCGGGTCGGTGCGGCTGGCGATAATGCTGCCATGGAGAGTTTCTTCGGGCTCCTGCAAAACAATGTGCTCGATCGCCGATCCTGGTCGACGCGTGAGGAATTGCGGATCGCAATCGTCACCTGGATCGAACGCACCTACCATCGGCGGCGGCGTCAAACACGGCTCGGCCGTTTGACACCGGTCGAATTCGAAATGATCATGACCCCACCGGCCAGTCAGGCCGCGTGACCGTATCTGTCACCTGACAGTGCAGCAGACCCGGG
>NZ_BDAW01000150.1 GCF_001625085.1 Nocardia acidivorans NBRC 108247 | reverse complement strand
TTGGGGTCGACCAGGGTTGAGGTGTCACCCAGTTCGCGGCCCTCGGCCACATCGCGCAGCAGGCGGCGCATGATCTTGCCCGAACGGGTCTTGGGGAGTTCGGGAACGACGTGGATCTCGCGCGGGCGGGCGATGGGGGAGATCTCCCGGGAGACCTCGGCCCTGAGCTCGGACACCAGATCCGCGCCGGTGTCCTTGGCCTCGGCGGTAAGGATGACGAAGGCGACGATACCCTGACCGGTGGTCTCATCGGACGCCCCGACCACCGCGGCCTCGGCGACACCGGAGTGCCCGACCAGCGCGGATTCGACCTCGGCGGTGGAGATACGGTGGCCCGAGACGTTCATGACGTCATCGACCCGGCCCAGCACCCACAGATCACCGTCGGTGTCGAGTTTCGCGCCGTCACCGGCGAAGTACCAGCCCCGCTCGCCATAGCGCGCCCAATAGGTTTCCCGGTAGCGGTCGTTGTCACCCCAGATCCCGCGCAGCATCGAGGGCCACGGCTGATCCAGCACCAGATAGCCGTTGGCCTCGGTCTCCCCGAGCACGACCGGGTTGCCCTGCTCATCGACGACCGTGGCCGAGATCCCCGGCAGCGGAGTCATCGCCGCACCCGGCTTGGCCGCGCTCACCCCCGGCAGCGGGGAGATCATGATCGACCCGGTCTCGGTCTGCCACCAGGTATCCACGATCGGGGTCTTGTTCGCCCCGATCACCTCTCGATACCAGCGCCACGCCTCGGGATTGATCGGCTCACCCACCGAACCCAGCAGGCGCAGCGACGACAGATCATGGGCCTGGGGAATCTCCTTGCCCCACTTCATGAACGTGCGCACCAGCGTCGGGGCGGTGTAATAGATCGAGACACCGTATTTTTCGATGATCCGCCAATGCCGGTGCTCGTCAGGGAAATTCGGGGTGCCCTCGTACACGACCTGCGTGGCACGATTGGACAGTGGCCCGTACACGATGTACGAATGCCCGGTCACCCAGCCGATATCGGCGGTGCACCAGTACACGTCCCGACCCGGCTTGTGGTCGAACACGTAATGGTGGGTGTACGAGGTCTGGGTCAGATAGCCGCCGGTGGTATGCAGAATCCCCTTGGGCTTGCCGGTGGTCCCGGAGGTGTACAGGATGAACAGCGGATGCTCGGCATCGAACGCCTGCGCCGCATGCTCGGGCGAAGCACCGGCCACCGTCTCATGCCACCACAGATCACGACCCTGAACCATGGGCGTATCGATCCCGGTGCGATTGACCACCAGCACATGCTCGACACTCGAAT
>NZ_BDAW01000149.1 GCF_001625085.1 Nocardia acidivorans NBRC 108247 | reverse complement strand
CGCACGAGCTATGCAATACTGCGGCGGTGACCTCGTCTTTCTCGTCATCGCCGATTGGTCGGATTCTTCCCCGTCATGCTCACTCGGCAGTCCATGAAGCACTAGCCGATACTCGCGTCGTCCTGGTCAACGGAGCTCGCCAATGCGGCAAGAGCACGCTGGTCGCCCGGATAGGCAGGGAGATCGGCGCAACCTGGCGGAGCCTCGACAAGCCGGAGACTCGCCAGGCGGCCGACTACGACCCCACACAGTTCGTCCTCGACGATTCCCTACTGATCATCGACGAGGTGCAGCGAGTTCCGGAATTGCTGCTGGCCATCAAGGAAACCGTCGACGCTGACGGACGACCGGGCCGGTTCCTGCTGACCGGTTCGGCGCACGTCATGGCGCTCCGGAGCGTTCCCGACGCGCTTCCCGGACGTATGGAAACAATCGAACTCTGGCCCCTGTCTCAGGGCGAAATCGACGGCGCACCTGACAGATTCATCGATTGCGCCTTCGAACGCGGACCGCAGCTCCGATGTGACGGGATCGAGAATCGTGATGACTACATCGAACGAATCGCACGCGGAGGCTTCCCCGAAGCTGTTGCGCGAGAAGGCAAACGACGTTCCCGATTCTTCGCCTCATACGTCGCCGACCTGATCAACCGAGACGTCATGCAGCTGTCCGAGATCGAACGTACCGCCGAGATGTTCACCCTGGCCAACCTCGTCGCGGCCCGTTCCGGTCAGCTCCTGGTGCCTGGTGCTCTGGGCAATGAACTCGGCCTTCCCAAGGACACCGTCGCCCGCTACCTGCGTCTGCTGGAAGAGGTTTTCCTGATCAAGCGCATCCCCGCTTGGTCGCGAAACCTGACCACCCGGGCCGTGGCAACCTCCAAGGTGTTCATGGTCGATTCCGGTATCGCAACGTATTTGTGTGGTGCCGACTCACGCGCGCTGCGAGCGGCAAACGGCCCGCTCGGACCACTATTGGAAGGCTTCGTCGCCGCCGAACTCGCGCGCCAACTGACCTGGTCCGATCAGGAGGCCCGCATGTTCCACTACCGCACCCGCGACAACGTCGAAGTCGACATCATCCTCGAGAACAACCGCCGAGAAGTAATCGCCATCGAGGTGAAAGCCGCCGCCACCGTCAAAGCCGAGGACTTCCGCGGTCTCCGACACCTCGCAGAACGCCTGGGCGAGAACCTTCTTGCCGGGTATGTGTTCTACACCGGCACCGAAACCCTCCCTTTCGGCCCGAAATTCCGCGCTCTGCCGGTCAGCGCCCTGTGGAACGCACGACCATGACCACCCCCGGCTCGCGCACTGCCACGAAAAC
>NZ_BDAW01000148.1 GCF_001625085.1 Nocardia acidivorans NBRC 108247 | reverse complement strand
GCTCGATCTCGGACGTGGCAATCCAGCAATCCGAAGGGAGTCTACAGAATTTGCCCGACACCGATATCCGCTCATGCTGCGTCCCGCGCGTCTGCGCTGGCGGTTCGCCGAGGTCGCGGCATCGTGAAGGATGGCTCCCTCACCCGACCTCGATGTCACCTTCGCCGGTGACGACCTCGTACTCCGGCTGGCCGCTCTTGCCTATCTCGCCCGCTTCTCCGCGGTCTCGCGGATCCACGCCAAATCCGCTCTGCGCCTGTACTTCTCCTGGTGCACCGACCAGCAACCGGCTCCGCTCGCGGTCGCGCGGACCGAGGTCGAGCGGTACATGCGGTGGATGCAGGAAGTCCCCCGCTTCAAACCCGCCACCCTTGCCCATTGCGTACATCGCATAGTCCTGGGTGCGAAAGACAGGC
This sequence comes from Nocardia acidivorans NBRC 108247, assembly GCF_001625085.1. Lineage (GTDB taxonomy): Bacteria > Actinomycetota > Actinomycetes > Mycobacteriales > Mycobacteriaceae > Nocardia > Nocardia acidivorans. Next base: position 1,011 of record NZ_BDAW01000148.1, on the reverse strand, counting down.
TCGGCGCCGAGCATCGCGGTGAAAGCGGTCTTGCGCCGGGCGGCCTCCAGGCGCTCCGGATACGGCTTCTAATCGGTGAATCCCAACGGGCCGGTAAGGGTTTCGCCGCATTCGATGGTCTGTGCCGAATCCGGGTCCGGCAGCGGATCGATGCGCTGGCGCGCGGTCAGCATGCCGTGGTGATTGCCTTCGGGGCAGACCGGTCCGAACGCTCATAGCGTTTGACGTAGATCATCGCCGCGCGGCCGGGACGCACCTTCCGCGATATTCTTGCGGCCGTGGCGGTTTGAGGATCGTCATGGTTCCTCCGTCGGACGGGGCACATACCGCGAGCATTCGGCGGGCAGTCGCACACCGGCCGTGCGCAAGTGCGCGACCCGGGTGAGGTAGGCCGCGCCGGTCAGCAACTGGTCCGCGATATCGGCCACCCGGCGATTGCCGGGCGCGGCCAGGTGGGTGCCCGCCACCCAGTTGTTGAAGCCGCCCATGGCCGGGCCGCACCAGATCTGGTAGTCGGCCAGTCGATCGGCCTCACCGCGAATACTCCACCCGGAGGACAGGCCCAGATACCACCGGAATACCAGCGCCATCACGGCTTTCGGGTTGCCCTCGGCGGAAACCAGCTGGGCCGGATCGCGTTCGGTGAAATAGCTGACGCACTCCCGCCAGATCTCGGCGAGCGGACGACGGAAAAGCTTGTCCTCCAGATCCTTCCGAATCTCGACGGGCAGGGCGTCGATACCGTCGTAGGCCCGGTACAGGTCGTACAGCCGCTGCGCCCGGGCGGCGAACATGGTGCCCCGGCGCAGCACCTGCACCTGTACGCCGAGTTCGAACATATCCGAGGAGGGCGCCATGGTGCAGTCGGCGAATTGCGCGGTGGCGAGAAGTTTCTTGGTGGCCTCGGACTGATCGGCCTCCACCGCGGACTGGTTCACCGATCCGGTCACGATATAGGCCGCACCCAGGGCGAAGGCCGCAGCCGCCGCATCGGGCGTGCCGATTCCGCCC
>NZ_BDAW01000147.1 GCF_001625085.1 Nocardia acidivorans NBRC 108247 | reverse complement strand
CCGCCCGCCGCTTCCGCTGGCTCGCCCGCGCCCTCGTGCTGCGCGGCGTCCTGGCCGCACTGGCGGTGGCGGTGGCCCTGGCCGCCATCGACCGAACCGCCCACATGCCACAGCTTTTCGTGCTCCCCGCAGCCTGGCTGATCGGCAGCGTGGTGCTGGCGCGCTACTTCTACACCCGCGCCCGCACCCCGATCCGCTGCGGCCCCCTGATCGATGCCGGCACCGTGGTGATCCACACCCATCCGGCCTTCGCCGCAGCCGCCGACGAGTTATCCACGGCCTGATCGCGGCGCTATCGGCCCGATCCCGCTGTCCCGCAGGATGGCGGTTGCCCCGCGGGCGATATCGGCGTTCCCCCAGGTGATATCGGCTGTCCCGCGAGCGATATCAGCTGTCCCGCCAGCGGTATTGGCTGTCCCGCGAGCAGTGTCGGCTGCCTCGCGGGCAGTATCAGCTGTCCCGCAAGCGATATCAGCTGTTCCGTGAGCAGTGTCGGTTGCCTCGCGGGCGATATCGGCTGTCTTGCGGGCGATATCGGCTTCCCGCAGACGATGCGGCTCAACCGCCGTGTGCTCAGCCGAGGGTGAACGTCGCGCGACCCGCGAGGTGCTCCAGATCCACATTCTGCGGATAGACCTCGGAGTACGTGTCGATCCACGCCTCCACCTTCCCGGCCCCGGGCCCCATGCCCATACCGGTGATCACGTTGTCCGGCAGGCCGACCACCGCGGTACCCTCCACGCGCTGCGACTGCCCGCTGGTCAGGCCGGTATCGACATTCTTCCAATGCACGGTGACGTAGTAGGCCCCGCAGGACTCCCCGGTCTGAGTGATCTTCACCCGAACACCGAACGCCCCGGACTGCGGCTGCGCCACGGTCTCGGCATTGATGATCGCGGCGCAATTGCCCCCCGGAACCCGAGTGAGCGTCGGGCTGAATTGGGCGACCGGATCACCGGAGTTGGCACCGGCACCCCCGGCGAGCCCACTCCACGCGGCCACCATCGCCGCCACGACCACCCCGGTACGGAACGTGAACTGTTGCAGGGAAACCTTTTTCAGTGTCATACCCATATGTCGTCCCACCCCCGAACCGCGTTATACCCTCCCACGCCCTCAATTCCATGGGCTGGCCCGCACCCGGGAAGCATGACATTACGGCCCCGCGGCGGAAATGAAAGCCGACGCCCACGTCCGCCCGACCAGCCCGGGTGCATGCTGTTGCGAGAAGGCGGTGCCGTCAGCTCGGCGGAGCATCGCTTTCGAGTGGACCGATGCGAAGAACCTCCGTATCCGCCGTGCAGGTCTTTCTGGAACTAGGACATTTGCGGACCTATTTTGTTCCTATCGTTGTTCTCATCAGCGAATCGATGGAGGAAGTATGTTGACCAGCAACGCTACCGAGCATGTGCCCGCCGGGTATGCGACCGTGACCCCGTGGATCAGCGGGCCGGATACCGGTGCGCTGATGGACTTTCTGACGGAGGCGTTCGGGGCGCAGGAGTTGGCTCGAATTGTCAACGCGGACGGGAGC
>NZ_BDAW01000146.1 GCF_001625085.1 Nocardia acidivorans NBRC 108247 | reverse complement strand
TGCAGGACGGTGGCGGCGACCGCCCAGTCGGCGCCCACGCGGTCGGGGCCGAGCCAGGTGTAGAGCTGCGCGGCGCGGGCCGCCAAGCCGCGACGGGTCCAGACGCCCGCGCAGATGCGTACCGCGGCGGCCAGATCGGTGGCGGGGGCGTAGGCGGTCGATTCCGGATCGGTGGGGGAGGTGCGGCCGGTGGCTCTCGGATCGGTGCGGCCGGTCGGGCGGGCCAGTATCGGCTCGGCCAGGCGCAGGGCGGTATCGCAATCGCCGGCACGGGCGGCGGCGTCGGCCCAGCGCAGGGCGATGGCCTCGCGGTCGGCGCCGGCGGCGGCCGCGGCGGCGTAGTGGCGCACGGCCTCATCGCCCGCTTTCTCGGCCGTGGTGCAGAGGAATTCGGCCAGGCGAGGGTCGCGGACGCCGGATTCGGCCAGCAGCAGGGCGGTGTGATCGCGGAGTAGGCCGGCGTCCAGGCGGGCGTGCAGCAGCCGGCGCTGTACCGACAGCAGGCGACGGTCGCCCACCAGGGTGCGCAGCGGGGCGATGGCCGGGGCCAGCAGCAGGTCCGCATCGGTGATGAGGGCGCTGCCGCGGGCGCGATCCACCAGATCCTGTGCGGTGGCGTGGTCGATGTCCAGTACCTCGGTGAGTTCACCGGTGTCCAGGCCCGCGCCGATGGCGGCGACCACGAAGGTGTCCAGCAGTTCGGGTTCGGCATCGTCGAGCCGGGCGCGGGCCCACGCTGCGACCGCGTCGTCGACCGCGGTGATGCCGGAGTCCAGCCGGGTCGCGCAGGCGGCCGTCAGCGCCGCCACCACGCCGCCGTGGATGCCGGCGGTCTGCCGGTGAATGTGCTGTGCCAGCCCGCGCGGCACCATCATTCCCAATTCCCTTGCGAAGGGCGCGATCTCGGTGACGCCTAGGGCGCGCAGATCCACTACGCGCCCGCGTCTGGCGATGGCGTCGGCGAGGCCGCGCAGCCGCGCGTCATGTGGACGCGGCCGGGTGGCGACCACCACCGTATGGGTTCCGGATTCGACGGCGGCACAGAGTGATTCGAAGTCGGCGTCGCCACGGCCCTGGGCGTCGTCCAGCACCAGCGCCGGTGCGCCCCGCCCGCGCCCGGCGCCCCCGCCGCGCTGGGTGAGCAGCTCGGCCGGATTCTCGGTGACCGAGATACCGTGCGCGCGTAGCCGATTGCGGATCGCGGTCAGCAGGGTGGATTTACCGGTGCCGGAGCGGCCCCGGAACAGATACAGCAGGGGAGCCGAATCGTCGGAGTCCAGTTCCCGGAAGATCTCGCGCGCGCACGGCAGGGTGTCGAGCGCGACCGGTGGATTGCCTATCACGGGGTACCAACTCTCAGCCGCCGTTGTTCGGAAGGATCTTGGGCGCCGCCGGAATCGCATTGCCCAGCTGATCCACGGTCTTGCCCAGGTCCGGGAGCTGCGGAACCGTCGGTGCGACGATCACCGGCTGCGGCACGGTGGGAGCCTGCTGGGGTGCGCTCGGCACGGTCTGCGGTGCGGGGGAGTCCTGGGCGGGCGGCGCGGCGGGTGGGGCCGCCGC
>NZ_BDAW01000145.1 GCF_001625085.1 Nocardia acidivorans NBRC 108247 | reverse complement strand
TCTGGCCCATATTTCGTGATGGCTCTGCCGTATTGTTCAGTTGCTCAACAGGATTCGCTTCCTCAGTAGGTCCGGTTTGGCGCGGCCGAACATCTGCCGTTTGAGCATCTTGATGCGATTGACGTGGCCTTCGACGGTGCCGCTGTTCCAATGCAGGGTCAGACCGGCGGTGACCGCGTCCTGGTCGCGGCGCAGACCGCGGACGAACGAGTGCAGCGCCGGCTGGTCATCGGCGTCGACGACGCTCATCCATCCTTCGAGGTCTCGGCCACGCAGTTGTTTCATGATCGAGGCGAATGCACGGACATGACCAGCGAGACAGTCGAGTTCGGGACTGGCGGCCAGGATCGCATCGAGACTGCGCTGGTCGTTGGGGTCGATGTGGGTGGGATCGGTCATGATCCAGCCCGTGACTCGGCGGACGGTTGGCGGTGCCGGTGTCGGGGTTGGAATGTGTGCGGTCGTGCGGAACGGATGCAGATAGGTGCGAACGAGATTCGGCTGGCCTCGGTAACCGCGGGCGGTGATCTCTTCGAACAGTCGGGCCGCGTTGGTGCAGCCCTCGTTCCAGCGTTGGTGCAGGTAGGGCTTGAACTCGTCGAGGATGCCGACCCGGTAGCCGGTGCGGTTGTTGACCAGCAGTTCCTCGGGTGATTCAGCGCGGGCGAAGCGGCGGGTGGTGCCGCGCGCCAACCCGAGCTGCGTGCCGATGGCACGAATGCTCTTGCCCTGGGCCAACAGTGCGTGGACCTGCTCGAAACGGGCCCGGGTGCGAATCGCGGTCCGGTCTTGCCGCAACAGAGGTTCGACCGGACCGTGGGGCGTGCCTGCCGCGAGTTCGGCGATATCGGGTCGTTGTGGTGCGTCGTCGAGGTGGGCGACCGCGGTGGCAAGGCTGTGTCGGTGCCGTGCGACGGTGCGTTCGACAGCGACGCCGAGGTTGTTCCAGAGGTGCCAGCGATCGGCGACCTGGATCGCCTGGGGTGCTCCCTTGGTAGCACCGTCGGCATACGCGCTGGCGCGGTCACGGCAGATGATCTCGACGCCGGGATGGGCGCGCAACCAGGCCGCCAGAGTTTCGCCGGACCGGTCGGTCAGGACCTCGATCGGGCGGCGGGTCTGCATGTCGATCAGGATCGTGCCGTAGCGGTGTCCGCGGCGCAGCGCGAAGTCGTCGACACCCAGCACGCTGGGCGTGACCGGCGTGGGATCGGGTAGTGCGCGGATCTGCCGCAGC
>NZ_BDAW01000144.1 GCF_001625085.1 Nocardia acidivorans NBRC 108247 | reverse complement strand
TGTCGACGCTCTTCGAAAATCGGCCGGTGGCGCTGGTCGAAAATCGGCCACTTGATGGTTGTCTAGTCTGCCGTGTTGTCGGTTCGCATGGACGGGAGTGTGTCGATTTCGGTGTTGCGGAGTCGGTAGCTGTTGCCTTTCAAGGTCAACACGTCGGCGTGGTGGACGATGCGGTCGATCATCGCGGCGGCGACGACGTGGTCGCTGAACACGTCTCCCCAGCGCGAGAACGGCAGGTTGGAAGTCAGGATCAGCGAGGCGTGTTCGTAACGGCTGGAGACCAATTGGAAGAACAGGTTCGCCGCGTCCTGTTCGAATGGGATGTAGCCGACCTCGTCGACGATCAACAGGCCGTAGCGTCGTAGCTTGACCAGCTCGGCCGCCAATCGGCCCTGCTGATGGGCGGTTTGCAGCCGGGTGACCCATTCGACGGCGGTCGCGAACAACACGCGGTGCCCGTGGTGAGCGGCGGCGATGCCGAGCCCGATCGCCAGGTGTGTTTTGCCGGTGCCGGGCGGCCCGAGCAGCACCACGTTCTGGGCTTTGGCGATGAACTGCGCGGTGCCCAAATGGGCGATGGTGTCGCGTTTGAGCGCGGGCTGGTGGTCGAAGTTGAACTCCTCGATCGCTTTGCGGGCGGTGAATCCCGCTGCGCGGATACGGATTTCGGCGCCGGAAGACTCCCGCGACGACACTTCCCGGGACAGAACCGCGGCGAGGTATTCCTCGTGGGTCCAGCCGGCATCACGAGCTTGCTCGGCCAGCCTGGCGGCGCTGTCGCGGATGCGGGGCGCTTTCAAGGCGTTGGCGTAGTACTCGATCTGCTTGGCGGTGTCGGTCGGCGCGGCCATCACGCGACCCCCGTGTCGTCGAAATCGACACCGAAAACGGCGTCGTAGTCGGCGAGATCACGCAGGAACCCGTCACCGTCTTCTCGGTGGGATGCCTTGTGCCCGAACGCTTCTCTCAATCTCGCGGCGATATCGACGTGGGCGGGGTCGGTGATGGTTTGCTGTTTCGACCAGGCCCGCGGGTGTGAGCCCACCAGCAGTCCGTCGCAGCGGGCGGTGACGGTGTCCAGGTCGGCGCGGATATCGACCATCCGCCCGATCACGGTCGGGTCGACGGAGTAATCGTTGCCCAGAACCCGCAGGTAGTAGTCACGCGGGAGCCGGGCCTGATGGGCGAACCCGACCGGCGGCGCGACCGGCGGCAACGCCGTCATGCAGGCGCGGTCGGTGCCGATCAGCTCCGCCGGTGCGGCAGCGATGCGCCGAACCCGACGCGTATTCGCTGTTGGAATCCACTGGGCAAGTTGGGTATTGAAATCAGCGGGTGAGCTGAACGCCCGACCCGGCAGGAACGAGGTTTCCAGATAGCCGTTGACGCGTTCGACGATGCCCTTCGATTCCGGGTCGAACGGTTTGCACTGAACGATCCGGGTGCCCAGCATCCCGGTGAACGCACTCACCCCGGCCGCCAGATGACCGCCTTTGCCGATACCGGACTCGTTGTCCCACAACAGTCTTCGTGGCACCATGCCCAACTGCCCCGACAGCAGCGACCACATTCCGGCCAGCAGATCCGCGGTGGTGCGAGTCGGGATCATCATCGCGGTGATGAACCTCGAGAACGAGGCCACCATCACCAGCACCGGCGGTGTCCCGATCTGCCCGGCGCCCAACGGAATCCGGGTCGGCGGGAACCACAGATCACACTGAGCTTGATCACCCGGCCGATAGTCGAGGCGATCGGCCGGATCCTTCGGCGCATACTCCGGCCGCAGGTCGGCGATCTTCTTACGGAACCACGACGGCGACCCCGACCAGCCCACCCGCTCCGCGATCACCGACGCCGGCATCGACGGGAACTCCGCCAGCAACCCCCGCACCAGCGGTTCGAACCCGTCGAACGCCGAGGGCCCCGACACTCGCTCATACTTCGGCGGCGACTCCGAGGCGATCGCTCGGGAAACCGTGTCCCGTGAGAGCCCCAACCGGGCCGCGATCGCCCGCCTCGACAGGCCCTCGCTCGTGTGGAGATACCTGATCTGCGCCCAATCCTGCACTGAGATCACCCTTCCGATGGTGGATGGGTGGCCTACTTTTCAAAGAGCGCCTGTGGCCGGGTATTCGAAGAGCGCTGACA
>NZ_BDAW01000143.1 GCF_001625085.1 Nocardia acidivorans NBRC 108247 | reverse complement strand
GCTTTCGGCCGGAATCCACACAATTCGAATGCTCACTGCCCGTGTGGATCCCGGCCGAAGCATGTCGGGATAACGAGACTTTTCCGCCCGCGCGTGGCGGGTTGACGAGACCTTCCCACCCGCGCAGCCCAGGATGACAAGGCTTCCCGCCCACGCATGCCGGGATGACAAGGCTTCCCGCCCACGCATGCCGGGATGACCAGGGCTGCCCATGCATGCCGGGATGACGAGGGTTGCCCACGCGCCGCGCCCGTCGGCACAATGCGGCGAAGCCGCGGGTTTGCCGCGGTTTCGCGGAATTGTCGGTGCTATGCGGCAAACTCGCCTCTCATGACCGCACCGATGCTGTTCGCGCTGCTGTTGGTCTTCACCGCCGGGGTCGGGGTGGGGTGGTTGGGCCACTGCGCTCGCGCGGGGCAACGCGCCGCGGTGGCCGAAGCGCGCTTGAGTTCGATGCACGACAACGAGCGGTTGTTACGACAGTCACTGGGGGCGGCGAGTGAGGATGCGGCGCGGCGGCATTCGCATCAGCTCGGGGCGCTGATGGAGCCGCTGCGCGAGGCGGTCGGCACGCTCAATCGGCATATCCAGGAAGTCGAGCACAATCGCATCAACGCGTATTCCGGTCTGCGCGAACAGGTCGCGGGCATGCAGCACATCTCGCATCAGCTCTCCACGCAGACCTCGCAATTGGTGGCCGCGCTGCGCGCCCCGCAGGTGCGCGGGCGCTGGGGCGAGATCCAATTGGAGCGGGTGGTGGAACTCGCGGGCATGACCCGGCACTGCGATTTCGACACCCAGGTCACCCGGCGCGCGGGCACCACCGGCAGCACCGAGGGCGTGGTACGCCCCGATATGGTGGTGCGCCTGGCGGGAGGCCGGCAGATCGTGGTCGATGCCAAGGTGCCGTGCACCGCGTATCTCGAGGCCGCCTCCACCGAGGATCCGCGCGAACGCGACAACCAGCTGAGCCGCCACGCCAAACATCTGCGCAACCATGTGGATCAGCTCGCGGCCAAGGAGTACTGGGCCGCCTTCGACCCCTCCCCCGAATTCGTCATCCTGTTCGTCCCCGGCGATCCGTTCCTGGATGCCGCGCTGGGCGCGGATCCCGGACTGCTCGAATACGCCTTCGGTCGCAATGTGGTCCTGGCGACCCCGACCACCCTCATGGCACTGCTGCGCACGGTCGCGCTCGGCTGGCGACAGGAGGCCATGTCGCAGGATATGGCGGTGATCCAGCAGCTCGGCCGCGAGCTCTACGCCCGGCTCGGCACCACCGGCCGGCATCTGGATCGGCTCGGCGCGCAATTGGGCAAGGCGGTGGATTCGTTCAACTTCACCGTCGCCTCCATGGAGACACGCGTGCTGGTGACCGCCCGCAAACTTCATGATCTAGAGATTTCGGACACTCCAGTCGAGGAGATCCAGCGCGTGGAAACCTGGCCCAGGGCGGTGGGATTCGCCGATTCCGAGTAATGCCCTTGACTCGCTGGTGGATCTCGGCATGATGTCGCCTACCTCGCGGAACGGCCACATGCTTTAGTGTGCTTGACGTGGCAGTTACCCAGCGCGAGCGAGCAGAGGTGCCCCCGTCGCACCGTTCGATCCTGCCGACGGTCCCCGGCGTCTCCGCCGGGATCGCGGTGCTCACTGCCGTGACCTGCACCTTCATCGGATTCTTGATCGACACCCTGGGCGGCGACGAGCTGACCGGGACCTTCGCTTCGCTGTATGTGATCGGCTGTGTACTGGCCGCGCTCATCGTGCGGTACCGCGGACTCTTCACCACCGCGGTGCTGCCTCCACTGCTGCTCTTCCTAGCCGTGCCGCTGGCGTATCAGCAGATGCTCGGCAACTCCGGCGGATTCAAGGTCAAGGAAATCCTGCTGAATCTGGCCATCCCCCTGGTGAATCGCTTCCCCACCATGGCACTGGCCACCATAGTGGTGCTGATCATCGCCGCGGTGCGGGTCTTCCTGCACCGTCGTGAGCAGAGCGGCGAATCCGGCAGTCCACTCGGCACACCGCGCGCCCGGTACTCCCGGCCCGCACGCGCCGCCCGCACCCCGCGCGGCGGGGCCGCCGATACCAAGGAACCCGCCAGAGGACGTTTCCGATCCGACCGCGCGGCGCAGGACGATGCCGCGCCCGAATCGACCCCGGCCAATCGCCGTCC
>NZ_BDAW01000142.1 GCF_001625085.1 Nocardia acidivorans NBRC 108247 | reverse complement strand
TTCGGCGTGGGCGGTGAGCTGGGCGGTGGCCTCGGCGCGGCGGCGGTGCAGGGTGTGCAGGCGGCGCTGCTCCTCGGCGGCGGCGCGGGCGCGGGCCGAGATCTGCTGGTGCCGTTCGCGTTCGGCCGTGGTGTCGGTGAGGTCGGCGCGGGCGGCGGTCAGCAGGGTGCGCGACCATTCACCGGATTCGAGCAGGCCCGCGGTTTCGGTGGCGGGGAGACCGGCGGCGGTGACGACCTGGCCGATGAGGCGATCGATGGTGGTTTTACGGGTATCGAGATCGGCGCCACTGGCACGGCGCTTATCGATCAGCCACTGTTCGGCGGTGCCGAAACGTTCGGTATCGAAGAGTTTTTCGAGAAGCTTTTCGCGATCCTCGTTATCGGCGCGCAGGAAGCGCGCGAAATCGCCCTGCGGCAGCAGCACGACCTGGAAGAACTGGTCGGCGCTCATACCGAGCAGGCGCAGCACCTCTTCGCCGATATCGGGAATTCGGGACAGGTGCTGGCCGCGGCCGTCCAACCATTCCAGGGTGGCCGACGCATTCTCTTTGACCCAACCGCTTTTCGCGCGCGAACTCGGGCGCTGAAACTCCGGTGAACGCGTCAAACGCAGCCGACGGCCGCCGAGCGTGGCCTCCAATCGCACCCGTGGCGGGGTCTGCTCATCGGCATGGTCGGAGTGCAGGCGCTTCTCCCCGCGCGCCCCGGGCACACTTCCGTAGAGCGCGAAGGCGACCGCGTCCAGCACGGTGGTCTTGCCCGCGCCGGTCTGCCCGTGCAGCAGGAAGAGCCCGTCTGCCCCCAATTCGTCGAAATCCACCACGGCGGTCTCCGCGAACGGCCCGAAAGCCGTCAGCTCCAAACGATGCAGCCGCACGCGCGAACCCCTTCCGCCTCCACACACCATCCAACAACCCGGCGCGGTCGACTGTCCTGGGGACACGCCGTCGCGCCTCCGCGATTACCCGTCATGCGGTCAACTCGGCTGCGCCACCCTCGGATTCGGGCGGGGTGAGCCCGAAAAGTCCGATATCGCCGTCCAATTCACCGTCACCCGATAGCCGGGTGCTGCCGTCCTCGGCAACCGGTCGCCGCTCCGCGGGCGCTCGCACCGGACCGTCCTTTTCGCGCGCGGCCACGCCGAGTGCCCGTTCCAACCAGGTCATCTCGCCCGAGGTGGGTGCGCCGCGAACGTCGGTCAGGAAGCTCTGCGCGATCTCGGTATCGCGGCGGCCACGTACGCGCTCGCGGTAGTGCAGCTCCGGATTGCCTTCCGGGCGTGCCCATTCCACATGCACCGCGTGCGGGAAACGTTCCCGCAGTTTGCGCAGCGCATCGACCGGCCGGGCCTGATCGGTCAGCGTGGCCGAGACGTAATCCGCTTCGGCAGCAACGTGTTCCGGCGCTCTGAGCAGCTCTTCCAGCGTGCCGCTGAGCTGACTCAGCCCGCGCACCACCGGCAGCTCGTGCCGCGTCACCTCGGACAAACCGTCGGCGTCGAGGTCAACGATCCACACCGATTTGCGATGCGACCGCTCGCCGAACGAATACGGCAGCGGCGATCCGGAGTACCGCACCGACTCCGACAGCGTCTGCGGAGAATGCAGATGTCCCAGCGCCACATAGTCGATCCCGGCGAACGCGCCGAGCGGCACCGTCTCCACACCGCCCACCGAAATCGAACGCTCGGATCCGGTCGCCTCACCGCCCACCACGAAGGCGTGCGCCAGCACCACCGACCGCACCCCGGCCCGCGCCGCCAGATCGGCGCGAACCAACCCCATGGCCGCGTCCAGAATCTCGGCGTGCGAACGCGCCTGCGGCACGCCCAGTTCCGCGCGGGTGATTTCCGGCTCCAGATACGGAATTCCGTAGAAAGCCACCTCTCCGTGCGAATCGGGCACCATTACCGGCCGCGCCACTTCGGCTATGCCGCATCGAAGATGCAATCCGCCCGCCGCGGCGAACGTGCCCAGCGCCCCGAGCCGCGTCGGCGAATCGTGATTGCCAGAGGTGGCCACAATGGTCGCCCCCGCGGCGCGAATAGCCTCGAACCCCCGATTGCACACCGCGATCGCATCCGCACTGGGAATGGAGCGGTCGTACACATCCCCCGGAAGCACCACCACATCCACCCGCTCCGCCGCCACCAGTTCGGCAATGGCGCGCAGCGAACACTCCTGATCGGACAGCAGATCGACACCGTGGAAGGTGCGCCCGATATGCCAGTCGGAGGTGTGCAGGATTCGCATGCCGCCGACGGTAGGCGATCCCCCCGACAGTTTCACCGGCACCCAGGCGCGCCGCCCCGAACTCGCCGATGTATTGCGGGCCGCGTTTCACCAATGAACGGCCGGACGAGCCTTCGCCATCCCCACGAACCCTCGTCACCCCGGCGCGCTTT
>NZ_BDAW01000141.1 GCF_001625085.1 Nocardia acidivorans NBRC 108247 | reverse complement strand
GCGCGCCCGAGAGACCGGTCTCCAGGCCCGCACCCGCACCGAGCGCACCGTTCACCGCGCCCGAGAGGTCGGTGCCGAGGGTCGCGCCCGCACCGAGGGCGGTGTTCACCGTGGTGCCGAGGGTGGTTTCGAGGTTGGCGGCGGAGTCGATGGCTCCGGTGAGGGTGGTGGACAGGGCCGCGCCGGCTTGGGCGGCGCCGTTCACGGCCGCGTCGATGCCCGCCTGCAGGCCCGCGCCCGCGGTCAGGCCACCGGTGAGGGCCGAGGTGAGGTCGGCGGCGGCTTGGGTGCCGAGGACGCCGGAGAGGTTGGCCTCCAGGCCGGTCGCGGCGTCGGCGGCGGTGGAGACCGCTCCGCCGAGACCCGCGGACAGGCCCGCGCCGAGGTTGGCGGCCGCACCGACCGCGCCGCCGATTCCGCTGTTGAGGCCCAATTCCAGACCGGATCCGGCATCGCCGGTGAAGCAGATCTCGGTGGCGGTGGCGGTGCCGAGGTTCACCGCGCCGTTCACACCCGCGGCACCATTAACAGCGGTCCCAAGATTCACACCGGCCCCACCGTTGACGGCGGTCGAACCGTTCAGTCCGGCAGCACCGTTCAATCCGGCAGCGCCGTTCAATCCGGTGGCCGCGCCCGCGCCGCCGCCCGCCGCGATGATCGCGCCGAGTTGCGAACCTCCGGTTACCAGCGCGGATTCGGCGACCATGGGCGCCACGGCGGCGATGTCCTCGGGGGTCACGTTCTCCAATCCGGCATTAATCAGGGCCTGGCCCGGATTGGCGCAGTAGCCGACTGCTGCTTCGTGATCCCGCAGCAGATTGAGGATGAACTCGAGAATTGCGTTGGGGCTCATGGCGAATCGTCTCCTGGGTGCGGCGGAGCCCGGATGGCCCGCCCTGCTCGACTGTCCTTTCACGTTAGGAACCCGACGCGTTACGCCGAAACGGGGACGAGCCCCCCGGTGTGGCGTGTCGCCGCGTTAGGGGCCGGGTGCCCGTTAGGGGAATTTCCCCGAACCTGGGTGGGAATCGGTAACGATGACCCCCCAGCAACCGACAGCACCCATGGGCAACACGCCCCGCACCACCGTTTTCATACATTTCGGACCGAACAGCTTTCGTGCAGCACGCGCATCACCCGTCGCGTGTTTCGAATCGACAGGGGATCTCGAATGAGTCAGGGGATGGCGCTCGGCATTACCGTCGGGTCGTCGAATACGGTCGCCGTGACATCTTCGGGGGGCCAGCGAAGAGTGCACGTCCGGCCGAGTCTGCTCGGTGCGGAGCGAGAGGTTCCGGAGAGTGTGCTGGCCCGAGTCGGGGACCCGGTGGACATCCGGATGCGAGACGGATCCGCCGTGCGCGCGGCGGATCTCGTGGCCGCGGCGGTCGGCCGAGCCGTGGACGACTCCGGCCCCGCCGCGGCCATGGTGGCCTGCTATCCGGCCTGGTGGAGCCAGCACACCGTGGAGGTGCAGCGCACCGCGCTGAACACCGCCGGACTCGACGGCGTGGCCCTGGTACCGGAGCCGACGGCCGCCCTGCGCTGGCTCCAGGAGGTGCACGAATCCAGCCACGACGGATCGATGATCGTGTACGACCTCGGCGCGACGGGGTTGACGGTCTCCCTGGCGCGCACCGGCGCGCTCTCCGGACTGCTGGGTGAGCCGGTGCGCTCGACCACCGTCGCGGGCGCGGAATTCGACCTGTTGATAACCCGCTACGTACTCGAATTCGCGACCGGCGAAAAGGATTTCGATCCCTTCGATCCCGTGGTGGAGCAGGAATTGTCCACCCTGCGCGGACTGTGCGCGATCGCGAAGGAAACGCTTTCCAAGAATACGGCGACCATGGTGCCGGTGCGGCTGCCCGGAATCGGCGGAGTCGATGTCCGGCTGGTGCGCGACGAGGTCGAGGAACTGTTCCGCGGTCCGCTGCTCGCCTCGGCCGATCTGGTCCGCGAGGCCGTGCGCCGCGCCGGAATCACCATCGACGAGGTGGACGGCATTCTGCTCACCGGCGGCGGTGCGGCCATTCCCCTGGTGACAGAACTGCTTTCGACCGAATTCGGTATTCCGGTGGCCGCCGCCACCGATCCCGCACACCTGAGCGCACACGGCGCGGCCCTGCTCGCCGCCGATCTGCTGGCCGATACGACCGCGACCGAACCTCATCCGGCCGTGGTCGAATCGCCGCGCCTGCTGCCGAGCGGAAACGCCGCCGCGCGAGGCGATTCCGACCGTGTTCAACCGCCGTCCGATCTCGCCGTGCCGGATGACGACGCGGAGAGCGTTGCGGCCGACCGGGTTCCGCCACTACCCCCACTCCCCGACGCCGAGGCGCGCGGCGGTTTCGCGCATTGGCGGCGGGTGGCGGTGATCGGCGCGGCGACGGTCGCGGTGGCGGCGCTGGCGACCGGAACACTGGCCATGGGCGTCGGCACCCAATCCGCACCGTCGGATTCTCCTGCGCCGCAGTCGCCTTCGACCT
>NZ_BDAW01000140.1 GCF_001625085.1 Nocardia acidivorans NBRC 108247 | reverse complement strand
GACGCCCTCGATGTGCCAGGAGCCGTCCTCCTGCTGAACCGCCTTGGTGCGGCCGGCGCCGACGTCGGAACCGGCGTCCGGCTCGGTCAGCACCATGGTGGCGCCCCAGTTGCGGTCGGCGATGATCTGAGCCCACTTCTTCTGCTCATCGGTGCCGTTGTTGTAGAAGACCGTAGAGAAATGTGAGCCAGTCATGCCATACATGAATGCCGCTGGCTGCGATCCTAGGATCAATTCTGAAATTGCCCAGAAAATCACGTGTGGCGCCGACGCGCCTCCCAACTCCTCCGGCAAGGCCAGACGTGCCCAATCTCCTTCACTCAGAGCACGAAACGAGCGCTTGAAGGATTCCGGGAGGATAACACTGTGGGTTTCCGGGTCAAATATCGGCGGATTGCGGTCAGCATCGCTGAAAGACTCTGCCAGAGGACCTTCCGCAAGCCGACGCACCTCTGACAACATTGCCCGGACGGTGCCCGAGTCCAGACTATTAGATTCTCCCGAATCAAGCACCGAGCTGATGTTGAAAAACTCGAAGAGATTGAAGTCTAGGTCGCGAATGTTACTTCGATAGTGAGCCATGATACCCCCCACGGAAGGAAATGAGAACAAATATAACCGTCGCGCGAGCGAGAATCCGCAGTAGCCATCGTCAAGTGAGGCGACACGCCGAATTCGAGAATTCGGGCGCTAGTCCGCGGACTGTGAACTCGAACTGAAATACCGGGATGGTGTACACAAATTCTGCGATCTTCAACACAATCGCAAAGAATTACCCGATCCTTAACATCATCCCCAGCTTCAAACGAGCACTCCGATATGGAGGTACACCTTCAACTCCCACCCCATCTTGTTCTTATCTTTTGCCTGACTACAGAACTACACGCGCCTGCCCACAGACCGCAACTCATACCCGCGCCGGACACATGGGGTTTATTCAGCCACGCAGGATCCGAATTAGAGCAGCTGCGAACGTGACCCATCCATCAGCAACCGAAGCGCAATCATATATCCAGAAGGTATACACTTACATCTAGCTCGCACTCTGGCTATCCGGGAGCTGTTATTCGGACAGCTACCGGTCAGTAGACCAACTTCTCGCCGGCGGGCGCAATCAAGCGGCATCCATCGCCAAGCCGCGGCGGCCTTCCGCAAGAGGGTGGCGTACATCACGTTTGCCCTATCGCGTCATAACTTGTCACCGCGCATCCAGGAACGATTGCGGCGCCAAGACCGCGTACCTCGGAGTAATTGCCGCAGCAACCAAGGGCGGGCTACCTGAACCGAGACAGCATCCTACGTCACACGACTGTGGCAGGATCGCTTCGTCGCTGACGCGTCATTCCACCCTGTGCTGGGTTGAGCGCAGCCCAGCAATATTTCGCCTTGACTCCGCCCTCGCTGGCACGAGCAGACAGCTGCAACCCGACGACGGACAGCAACGGGCACAGCGCCGAAGCGCTCGCAACCTTCATTGGAGATCTCATGCGAAGGGCGCGGTGAACGGTTGATGCGACCCACAGACTCGCCATGCCATCTCACGGTTAATCAGGCTCGCGATGCGTCGTGGCATACAAGCGAACTCAGGTACGGGTCCAACCTGACCTCGTCGGCGATCTGCGACGAAGGTCGTCAGCCGCTGTCGCGCCGCCACTGGCACCCAGTATCGCCGCCGATCCCCCGCACACCAGGCGGTCGGGGGCCACAACCACTGCAGATATCGCGTGGACGAGCTACCCAGCCATGTTCGTGATAGCTTCCAATCTGCAGTGGAACCTGCGGCTTGCGCAGCCTCTCGGCTGTACAGGACCTCAGTATGGTCAGAATTGGGGGAAGTAGTGCGGCTGCCTTCGGCGCGTATGGTTCGCTTCATCATGAACGTGTATCCGCCATTTTTGTTCTCCGGTGTGCGGGTCGAACACATTGCCGACGACTGGACTTCAGCCCAGGTATCGCATCGTGTCCGTCTTTGGAATCGCAACATCAACGGTGCAGCTTTCGGCGGCACGCTTTACTCGATGACCGACCCGTTCTTCGGCGTCATGGCACAAGGGCAACTCGGCGAAAGCTACCGGGTCTGGAGCGCCAGCGCGGGTATCGAGTTCATCGCTCCTGGGCGCGGGATCACCACCACCACAATCGAACTCACCCACGCCCAGGTCGAGGAGATCAGACAGGCGACCCGCGACGGAGCTAAGTCGATCACCACGCATACCGCTACGCTCCATGATTCCGACGGCAAGATCATCGCTCGCGCAACGCAAGACTTGTATGTACGGCGCGTGCGCACGGATACCGACGTCCGGTCGGTCGCAGGGTAGCGCAATCGGGTTCCGTTAGGTGTCGATTCGGCAGGAGTTCGATGCGCCGCGGGCCGCCGCCGAGATCCGGGTCGCGATCAACTGATTCGTCGCGGGGTTCGCCAGCGACTGTCCCAGGCATTGTCGAGCCAGGATATCGACATGGCCGTGACTCGCTATCGAGAAGGTCAGTCGCTGCTCGCATCGCCGAGCAACTTGAGGTGACGGCGAGCACGGTCGGGTCCGCGCTGGAGCGTCGCGGAGTTCCATGCCGGGACAGCCATGGCCGCCCGCGGTGAGCGCCGGGGCGACCGTGAATTCTTGTTGCGAATCGGAGGGTCTACTGCGGGTTGACGCTCAAATGCTCCCGCAGTTTCCGAAGAACCAGCAATCCGTGAAGTCGCGAGGATTGAGGTCCCGTGCCGCACTCTCGAGCTTTTCCAAGAGTGCTTCGACTTCGTCCCAGTCGATGTTCCAGTCTGGATCGTCGAGATGCACGGGG
>NZ_BDAW01000139.1 GCF_001625085.1 Nocardia acidivorans NBRC 108247 | reverse complement strand
CCGGCCGCGCCCAGGCTGGCCAGTACCGCGTCCACGCCGCGCGCCACCACCGCACCGGCCGCGTGGGCGGCGGCGGTCGGATCGTGTAATTCGACGGGGTCGATACCGGTGAGCTGGGCCAGCTCCTCGGCATTGGGTTTGAGCAATTGCGGTGCGGTGGAGTCGAAGTGCTCGGCGAGGGCCAACAGCGGCGCATCGGAGGTGTCCACGGCGACGCGGGTGCCGCGCAGGCGGTGCAGCAGCTCGACGTACCAGTCGGCCGGGACCAGCGGGGGCAGCGAGCCCGACAGCACCACCCATGAGGCATCGCGCGCGAGTCCGATGAGCATGTCCGCCAGGGCATTTCGCTCGGGCTCTGTCAGCGGGGCGCCGGGTTCGTTGATTTTCGTTGTGGTGCCGTCGATTTCGGTGAGGGTCAGGTTGGTGCGGGCGGGTCCGCCGCACGGCACCGCACGGAAGTCGAGTCCGGTGGCGGTCAGCGCCCGCAGCAGCGGATCGCCGTCGGTGCCGGGCAGTACGGCGATGGTGGCCACGCCCGCCGCCGCGATCACGCGAGAGACGTTGACGCCCTTGCCACCCGGGTACGAGGTGGCCGACCGCGCCCGCTGCAGATCGCCGCGGCACAGGGGTCCGGACAGCGCTACGGTGTGGTCGATACTGGGATTCGCGGTGAGGGTGACGATCACGCGGTCACCACCTCGATACCGCGCTCGGACAGTTGATCTCGCACCGCGGGGAGCAATTCGCCATCGGTGACCAGCACATCGATATCGTCGATGGCGGCGAAGCGCATCAGATCCTCGCGCCCGATCTTGGTCGAATCGGCGACCACGACCACCCGGTGCGCACTGGCCACCATGGCCCGTTTCACAGCCGCCTCATCGGAATCGGGGGTGGAGAGCCCGTGCCCGACGGTGAGCGCGTTGGTGCCGATGAACGCCACATCCACCCGTAGATCTCCGAGCGCGCGCAACGCCTCCGCCCCGACCGCGGCCTGGGTGACCCCGCGCACCCGCCCGCCGAGCAGATGCAACCGCACGCCCGAATATCCGCTCAGCCGTACGGCGATGGGCACCGAGTTGGTGACCGCGACGAGTTCGCGATCGGCGGGCAACTGTGCCGCGATGCGCACCGTCGTGGTACCCGCGTCGAACAGCGCGCTGCCGCCGGTGGGCGGCAGGAAAGCCAAGGCGGCCTTGGCGATTCGGTCCTTCTCGGCGGCCCGGCTGTGCTCACGCTCATTGGTGCCGAGTTCGAGGGCGGTGAGCGCCGCGGCGGGCATGGCCCCGCCGTGCACCCGGCGCACCAGGCCCATGCGATCGAGGGCGGCCAGATCGCGGCGCACGGTCTCGGTGGTCACATCGAACTGCTCCGAGAGTTCGATGACCGATACCCGGCCGCGCCGCCCGACCAGGACGGCGATGGCTTCCTGGCGCTCCTCGGCGTACATCCGAACCTCCGCATCGCTGTGTTGTCTTATGTTGTTTTATGCCCGAATGTGTTGCTTTGTCAAGTACTTCGAGTAACCTGGGTCACACCCGTAGTTGGTGTGCAGGAGAGAGATCATGACGCGATCACCACAGGAACAAGCCGGTTCGACGGTGTTGCACGGTACGCCGGCAGTGCCCGGGGTGGTCGCCGCGCCCGCCATTCGGCCGGTGCCGCATACGCATTGGGACCTCGCGTCCGAGACGATTCCGGAGCCCGAACGGGCGGCCCAGGCCGAAATCCTGCGGCGGGCCGCGAAATCCGTCGCCGATCGCCTATCCGCGCGCGCCGCGAACGCGACCGGCGCGGCGGCGGAGGTGCTGGCCGCCAACGCCGCCATGGCCGTCGACCGCGGCTGGCTCGGCACGGCCGAACAGCTCATCGCCACCGGCACACCCGCCGCCGGAGCCGCACGGGCCGCCACCGAGCGGTTCGCGACCATGTTCACCACCCTGGGCGGCGTGATGGCCGAGCGCGTGACGGATCTGCGCGATGTCGGCGACCGGGTGCTGGCCGAACTGCTGGGCGCTCCAGAACCCGGCATCCCCGTTCCCGACGCCCCCGCCATTCTGCTCGCCGATGACCTCGCGCCCGCCGACACCGCCGGGCTCGACCCGAATCTGATTGTCGGCCTGGCGATGTCGCTGGGCGGGCCGACCGGCCACACCGCGATCATCGCCCGCCAGCTGGGAATTCCCTGCGTGGTCGCCGTCGCCGGACTCGACGGCGTACCGGCCGGAGCGGACATTCTCATCGACGGCGCGGCGGGCCGGATCGTGGTGCGCCCGGAGCCCGAGATGGTCACCGCAGCCCTTGCCGGATACCGCGTTTCGACCGAGCGGGCCGCGCACTGGTTCGGTCCGGGCGGCACCGCCGATGGGCAGCGCGTCGAGGTGCTGGCGAATGTGCAGGACGGCGCCGGAGCGCGGGCCGCAGCACAGAGCCCGGCCGAGGGCGTGGGCCTGTTCCGCACCGAATTATGTTTCCTGGAGCGCGAATCCGAGCCGCCGGTGGCCGAACAGGCCAAGCTGTACCGCGAGGTCCTGGACGCCTACCCGCAATCGAAGGTGGTCATCCGCACGCTGGACGCGGGCTCGGACAAACCACTGCGCTTCGTCACGCATCCACAGGAGGCCAATCCCGCGCTGGGCGTGCGCGGCGTCCGAATCACCGTGCAGGACACCGGAATATTGGATCGGCAGCTCGAGGCCATTGCCGAGGCGGCGAGTGGCCGTGAACGCGCGCCGTGGGTCATGGCCCCGATGATTTCGACGGTGGCGGAGGCGAAGTCGTTCGCCGACCGGGTGCGCGCATACGGGCTGACACCCGGGGTCATGATCGAGGTTCCGGCCGCCGCGCTCCTGGCCGACGCGATTCTCGAACAGGTCGACTTCGCCTCGATCGGCACCAATGATCTGGCGCAGTACACCATGGCCGCGGACCGGATGTCGCCGCAGCTGGCCGCCTTCACCGACCCCTGGCAGCCCGCCGTGCTGCGACTGGTGGCG
>NZ_BDAW01000138.1 GCF_001625085.1 Nocardia acidivorans NBRC 108247 | reverse complement strand
CCCGGAGCCGTGGGCGCACCCGCGGTCCGCCCACCCAGATGCACCCGATCCGGATCGGTGGGCCGCTTACGCCCCTCCCCCGAACCCCGCTGCCCCCCACGCCCATTCCCCCGCTCGGCCTCATACTCGGCCCCGCGCGTCCCCTGACCGTGCGCCCGCTCGCCGTCATGCTCCGCACCGCGCGCCCCACGACCGGTCACCCGCTCGGCCTCGTGCTCCGCACCCCGGGTCCCACGATCGCCGTCATGCTCCGCACCCCGGGACCCACCACCGTGCGCCCGCTCGGCCTCGTGCTCCGCACCCCGCGACCCACGACCGGCCACCCGCTCGCCGTCATGCTCCGCACCCCGCGACCCACGACCGGTCACCCGCTCGCCGTCATGCTCCGCACGCCGGGTCCCTCGACCTTCGCCGTGGACCGCGTCCCGGCCCTCCGCGCGCGCGCCCTCGCGCCGCGTCGCGTCCCGGCCTTCACCGGCGACGGGTGGACGACGGCGTTCACGGTTCGCCGGATCGCTGCCGCGCGTGCGATTCTCACCGTCCTTGGGGTGGTGCGCTTCCCGCTCACCGTGGCGCTCCCGGGCACCCGGTTCGCTCACACGCGCGACCTCATGACCGGTCCGTTCGTCGCGACGCGCGCGCCGTTCGGCGACCGTCCCGGCCGGTTCGGGTCCGTGATCACCTTCGCGGGCAACGCCTTCCGGCCCCACCGGGGCGCCACCGATTACGACGTCCGCACCGCTCGGCCGATCTCCGTCCATACGCTCCCCCTCGACCCGTTCCGAACCGCGTGGGCGGATGCCCGCGGCGGCGCGGGGCGCGTGTGCGCGCTCCGACTGTTCCGAGCCATCGAGAAGTTCCGGAGAGATCGCCGAATCCCCGGCGCGCGCACCACGTTGCGACCGGTGGACCGAATCGCCACCGGCGTCGGACCGATCAGCGCCGGACCGGACCGGTGCGGGTGCTGCGCCCCGGGGCCCATATACCCTCGACTCCGCCGTACGCGAATCACCCTGCGCCCGGCCGAGTTCGGTCCCGCTCGCACCCGGCGTCCGCTCCGGCGCGCGCGATTCGCCGCCGCGCGGCGCTACCGGTCCGACCGGTTCCGGTTCGAGGGTCGGCAGTTTGGCGGCCGCGCGCTGGGCACCCGGGCGACCGGTCTCGCCATACCGCTCCCGTTCCGCGGCAATCGATTCCGTCGCGCGGCCGGAAGTCTCCGGAATACGATCCGCGGTCCGGCGTTCACGATCCGTCGCCCGGGGAGCGGTCTCGGAAACCCGATCCGCCGTCGGGCGTTCGTGATTCGTCGCGCGAGCGGAGGTCTCCGGTGCTCGATCCGCGCCGGAGCGTTCGCGGCTCGCCGCAGGCGTGCCGGTCTCCGGACCGTGATTCGCTTCGGAGCGTTCGCGATTCGCCGCAGGTGCGGTCTCCGGCGGGTGGCTCGGATCCGCGGTGGGGCGGTCGCGGGGCGGTGCGGGGGTGGAGGTGTCCGAGATCCAGTCGGCGCTGGAGCGGAGGGCGTCGGTGGAGCGTTCCCGGTCGGCTATGTCGTCCGGGGACAGGTGGCTTGTGGACTCCGAGGTTCGCGCGGCCGCCGGACCGGGCTGCCGCTGCGCTGCGGGCAGGGTCTGGTCCGAGGCAGACTCCCGGCGTGAAACCGGCTCCGGGTCCGGGGATTCCGGGTCGGGGCCGATTTGCCGGGGGGCCTCGGGGACCGGGTCGCGGCGCAGCAGGCGGCGGTCGGGGAGGGTGCCGCGGCGGGGGCGGTGTTCGTCGCGGGCGACGCGGGAGACCGGGACGACCGGCTCGGGCTCACCGAGGGCGAGTTCGGGCTGTTCCGGTTCGGGCGCGTCGCGGCGCGCGGAACGGCGGGCGGGAACGGCGTCGCGTTCCCGCACCGGTGGTTCGAAGTCACGTGCCATGAACGGTCACCCCGCAAGTGCTTTCGGAATCGTCGCGTGTTCCGGCAGGATCACCCCGCAGCCGAGCGAGGCTGCGAAGGCCGCCGCCTGGTAGCGGTAGCAGCGCCGGATCTTCAACCGCGACTGTGTGGACAGATCGCGGGTGATGGCTTCGATGCGCGGCAGATCGCCGCGCAGGGGTTCGGTAATGGTCACCAGCGCCCCGAAGCGGGTCACACCGTGACCCCTGGCCTGTTCCTCCCGCGCCTGCTGGGTCGCGCCGACGCGAATCGAGGCCGCCGCCGAGACGACACCGCGCTCGCTCTGCTGCGCCACCAGGGCATTCTTGAAATCGTCGTCCACGATCTGCGCGGCGTCACCGGCCGAGTGCGGGCGGTACACGATGGTCACGCGCTTGCGCGGCACCTCGGGATTCGGTGCCAGCAGCCGCTGCAACACCCGCTCGTCCACCGCACCCTCGGGCGCGGTGTCCATCTCCCAGGTGACCGAGCGCCCGCCATCGTGGATGAAGTGATCCCACCGCTCCTCGTGCGAAACCGGCCCGGCGTCAGCCCAATCCAGGCCGTGCCCGTCGGGCTCGCCCGCCGCCACCTCGAGATCGGCCTGCGACGCCGGATCGTAACTGCGGCGGATGAAGGAGATGACATCGTCGGCGGACATGGGCTGGGCGCGCACGCCCGCCTCGGCCAGCGCCGCGCAGATACCGGGCAGCCGGCGGCCGATCTCGACCGCCTCCTCCGCCGGATTCTTACGCCGCTCGGCGGTGGTCGCCTTGAAGGTGATGGCCACACGCGGCAGCAGCTGCACCCGCTCCTGCGGCAGTTCGGTGGCCAGCTCGTACATGACCTGCTGCGCCAGATCCGGCGCTTCGGGCCGGGTGATGGCGGAAACCTCGGTGAGCAAACGGTTTCCGGTCTCGGGCACGGTGTCGATCACCGGCACCACGGCCACGATGTCCGAGGTCTGGCCGAGCGAGGCCAGGAAGGTGCCCCATGCGGACACCCAGCGATCGATGACCGGCTGATCGACGGCCTCGTGCCCCTGCGGCCAGGCACGCAATACGACCGTGTACTGGCCGAATTGGGGTAGGTGGATCATGCCGAAGCTGTAACCGCCCGCATCGATGCCCTCGTAGAGCCGCGAGGGGGCCATCAGCCCGGGCAGTCGTGTGACACCGCCCGGAATCCGGGAGAACCGGCCGCCGCGGTAGACGTGCTCGCCTTTACCGCGGCCGCGCAACCAATGGAACATCATCAATCCGTTCTCGTAGCCGGAGCGGCCCCCCGTCCGCCACACCAGTGGAACCATCACGATCAGACCGAACCCGGCGACGACCAGCGCGGGCATCGGGCCGAAGATCATCGCCGTGAGCAGGCCGGTGATCACGACGGCGAAACCGACCACGGTCTCACCCCAGCGCAGACCGAAAAGTCCTGCGCTGCGCGGCTTCTGCCACAGGCCGTAGGCCCGGCGCTCGTAGGTGTCGGTCATCGTCATCGCGGAATGGTGCTCCTGCCGAGGTCGGGTGAACGGTTGGCCCAGCGGTCACCGGCGAGGTCGCCCGCGGCGGCATCGGCCCGGTTCAGGCTGGCGCTGGCCGCCCGCACCTGGGCGACCCGG
>NZ_BDAW01000137.1 GCF_001625085.1 Nocardia acidivorans NBRC 108247 | reverse complement strand
ATTCTGGTCCACGTAATCGAGAAGCAGCTGCCTCGTCTCAGTTATGCGTTGTGCAACAAAAGCTTTGACCGAGTCTGCGCGCAGGAATCGCCGCATGGATTCGCGCTGTTGGTCCTTGTCGGCTCTCAGGTCGGGGTCCAAGGAGACGGCGGCGGCTTGCAACTCCGGCAGGTAGGCATCGAACGGCAACCCAAGGCGCGCGCACAGATCGGTGGCGTTGGATTTCATGAAGCTGTTGAAAATCCGTGACGTGTCATCGAGGTGATCGGGGTCGGTGGCTGCCAGGCTCCAGGTGAGTCGGCTGCTGTAGACGTACTCGAGGTCCAAATCGCTATTGAGCCTTGGCTGTAGACGCTGGGCCAACTCGTAGAACACTTGGCCGTCGCGCGAGAGGAACCGTAGTCGGCGCAGACCGCGACGGTTCGCCTCGCGGAGCATCCAGATGACGGCACCGACGAGTGCAGGCGCGGCGACGCCTGCCGCGACATCTCGAATGATCAGTTCGTGCTCGTTCACCACCGGTACCGCCGCGCGTGCGTCGCGGCTTGCCCGACTGAACAGGGATGCGGCGTCTCCGAGGTGCGTCGAATGGTCGAGCATGATCTGCTCGTATCGGGTCGTGCTCTTGGACGTGGGGCGCATCGTCACCATTCTCTCAGCACCGTTTCGATGCGGTGTGCGGCGTTGATGCCGAGGCGGTGGCAGATGGCGCCGGCGATATCTATCTCGGGAACAGGGTCGCCTCCACGGCGTTCGGCAAGTCGCGCCCGGCTGGCGTGCACTCGCGCGACCCATAGTTCGTCTCCAAGGTCGACGAAGATCTCTTGCGCTGCAGCCAATGCGGCCGTCGCAGCATCGAAATCGCCGGTGTCCCTGTGCAGCAGGCCGAGATGCCGAAGGGTCCGGGCCTGGGCTGGTCGGTCGCCGATACGCTGAAACGCTTCGAGGGCGGCCTGAATCTCCTGGTGGGCGAGATCCCAACTCCGGTTTGTACGATGCAGATCGGCCAGGCTCAGTTGAGTTCTCGCAATCCAACGATGGTCTGCGATCAGTTCGAAGATCTGGCGGGCGTCGTCGAGGTCGGCGGATGCTTGTTTGGCTTCACCGGCGAGGCGGCGGGCGTCTCCGCGGTTACGCAGCGTCACGGCGATTCCTCGGCGGTCGGCCAGGCTGTCGAACAGCGCGAGGCATTCGTCGAATGCGGCGGCGGCTCGGGCGAAGTCGGTTTCGTTGCGATGCACGACGGCGATGTGGCGCAGGGCTCTGGCTTGCCATCGTTGGTCGTCCAGGTCGCGGAAGGTCTGCAGCGCTTGCTCGAACAGGCGCAGCGCCTGATCGTTGTTCCACTGGTCCCGGTGGACGAGTCCATATCGAATCAGCGTTCGGGCTTCCTCAAGTCGGTCGTCGAGAGCACGGTAAATCGTCAGGCTCGATTCGAAGTGACGGCACGCGTCGTCCCAGCGTGACAAGCCTCGGCTGGCGTCGGTGATGCCGTTGAGCACGCCGGCAATCGAGCGGGAATCGCATTCGGCTTCAACGATTTCGAGTGCGTCGGAGAAGGCGGAGATGGCTTCGTCGAGTCGCCCCTGGTAGCGGCGGGTGTCGCCGAGATTGCGCATTGCAATGGCCCATTGGCGCCGGTCTTCGAGGCGGAGGAAGATTTCGGCGGCGTTGGTGAGCATTTCGTTGGCCTCGTCGAATCGCCCGAGTTCGCGGTAAAGGGCGCCGAGGCTTCGAAGCGTCGCCGCTTCGGCGTGCTCGTCGGCGATTTTGCGTGTGGCGTCCAAGGCGAGATGGTGAGTGCGGGCCCACATCTGCCAATCCACGCGCCAATCGAACATTGCCGGGAGCGTCTCGACCAGCTGCCACGTCGGCTCCCAGAGTTCCAGGTTGTGCGACAGCTCGACGGCGGCCACAAGATTGACCTGTTCGGCCGCGAACCAGCGCCGAGGGTCGGTTCGTTCCACGCCGGTCAGCGTCGGCGCTTCATTCGCATTGTCCTTGCGGGTGTCGGGGTGAAGCTTGGCCGTGGCGACCTGCATTGCGCGGGTGTACTCGCGGACGAGCCGTTCCGCGGCTTTTCGGCGAGCATCGGCGGTGTCGAACGCGGTCGAGCATTCGCGGGCGAAGTCTCGGATGAGGTCGTGTAGTCGGTAACGGATCTGCCCCGTCGGATCCACCCCGGCGAGCTCGACCAACTGACCATCGACAAGGCTCTCCACCAACTGCTCAGCGTCGTCGAGATCGGTATCGAGCAGGGCCGCCACGTTCCACGCAGGAAAGCTGGTGCCCGTCAAAGCCAGTGTCCGAAAAGCGATTTGCTCCTCGGTGCTGCGGCTGCGGTAGCTCAGCGCGAACGACGCTCGCACTTCGAGGTCTCCGACCTTGAGCAGGTCGAGTCGGCGGGTCTCATCGGCGAGGCGTTGTGCGAGCCAGGCGATGCTCCAACTCGGTCGGGACATCAGACGTGCGCCGGCGATTCGCAAGGCGAGTGGGAGGTGCCCGCACATGCGGGTCACCTCCGCCACCGCCTCCGCCTCCGCCACCGCCTCCGCCTCCGCCTCCGCCACCGCCTCCGCCACCGCCTCCGCCACCGCCTCCGGCTCGGCTGCCGCCCTTTCTGCGCCGACCAGGTTCGTCAGCAGGGCGACTGCTTGGTCCTGCGCCATCACGTCCAGATGTACGGCCTGCGCCCCAGGCAGTGCGGCCAGGCGGGATCGGCTGGTGATCAGGACAGCGCAACTCGAGGTGCCCGGAAGCAGTGGGCGCAACTGCGTTTCGTCAGCGGCATTGTCGAGGACGACCAGCATCCGGCGTCCGGCCAAGCAGGCGCGGTAGCGGCGGGCCCGTTCGTCGATGTCTTCGGGAATTCCCGCGCCGTCTATACCCAGTTCCCGGAGGAACCCGGCGATGACCTCGCTCGGCTCGAGCGATTCAGCTTCTGCACCACGCAGATTGGCGTACAGCTGTCCGTCGGGGAAAGCGTCGGAGACTCGATGTGCGACGTGAACGGCCAGGGCCGTCTTGCCGACGCCGGCTTTGCCGGAGATCGTCGCGATCGGCACGGCGATGCCGGAGTTCTCGCCCAGAACGCTGATGAGGTGCGCGATCTGCTCGGTACGTCCAGTGAAGTCGTTCGTGTCGGGCGGCAGATGCATCAAAGTCCGAGTCGACTGCGGACCGCTCGCCGAAGCCACAGGATCAGCGTGGGGGACGGATGACGCTCTGCCAGCGTTGTTGCTGGTTGGCGCGTAATCCACGGCCCATCCCAGTTGAACGGGGCTGGTCCGAAATAGGCGGCAGAGCAGGTCCTGGTAGTCGAAACTGGGCCAGGCCCCCGCCTCCCACTCCATCCAGGATCGGACGACCAGTCCTCGCGGTTTGAGATTCTCGCGACGACACATCTGATGGAAGCGATCGACCGCTTCAGTGACCGTCCAACCCCAAGCCAGCCGGTGTGCTTTGAACAAGTTGTGTCCGCAGGTGTCAGCGATCTCCTGGGCCACGATGTGTAGCAGTTCGACGCGGAGCTCGTCGCCCTGCCGCAATCGCTCGAGGTACCTGCCCCTGACCCGATCGGCACACCCGGAATCTCCCCGCCGAGATCCGTTGTCGCCCATGTTCTTTACGCCCCCTGCACCGTCAGGTGCCTACGCTCGAGTGCTCCCCGTACGTTATCTCGCGGACCCCGTCGAGCTCCACCGAAGCCGATCTTTCCGTTGATCACGATGAGGGTCCGCTTCCAGGTGAGAGCCGGCCTCCACAGCGGCGATCGGCCGGCACGCAAACCCTCTCGACCAGTGCAGTTCCCGATGTTCACGCCTCTCACCTAGGTGAGACGCCTTCTCGTCTATCGAGCACCCGCCGCGCCGGTGACGCTGGTTTCGGCGCTGATTCTCCGCGCCGTGATCTGTAGAAGGGAGAAGAGCGATGGCCAAGCGACCCTGGCGCCGACCGCAGTGGCGTGCACGGAACGTCCGGACTCACTGCTGACGCAGACGTTCGCGCCGGTGTGCGGATCGCCAGCGTCGTCCGTCGACGGCTATCCCCAGAGCGTACTGACCGGCTGGACCTACAGCCCCAGCTATGGCGGCGTGAAAATGAATGAGATCGAAGACCTTACGCCCTGGCCGCTTCTATGTTGCTTCGGAATCGGTGAGCCGTACGACCTCCCGGACGGCATTGAAGTCACCATGGCAGGAAACCCCGACGGCTGTCCTGACCATGCCACCGTCTCCCACGAGAT
>NZ_BDAW01000136.1 GCF_001625085.1 Nocardia acidivorans NBRC 108247 | reverse complement strand
GAATGATGTTCCGGCGGTGTCCTACTCTCCCACACCCTGTCGAGTGCAGTACCATCGGCGCAGGTGGCCTTAGCTTCCGGGTTCGGAATGGGACCGGGCGTTTCCCCACCGCTATAGCCGCCGTAACTCTATGAAACTGTACACAGAGAGCGACTCACTCCATCTCGAAAGATGTTGTGGTGCTTCTGAGTATCTGTGTGTTGTTTCAGATACCGCACAGTGGACGCGTAGCTTCTTTGTTGGTAAGTCCTCGGCCTATTAGTACCGGTCACCTGCACCCATTACTGGGCTTCCAGTTCCGGCCTATCAACCCAATGGTCTGTTGGGGGCCTTAACCCCTCGAAGGGGGTGAGAAACCTCATCTTGGAACAGGCTTCCCGCTTAGATGCTTTCAGCGGTTATCCCTTCCGAACGTAGCAAACCAGCCGTGCCCTTGGCAGGACAACTGGCACACCAGAGGTTCGTCCGTCCCGGTCCTCTCGTACTAGGGACAGCCTTCCTCAAGTTTCTGACGCGCGCGGCGGATAGAGACCGAACTGTCTCACGACGTTCTAAACCCAGCTCGCGTGCCGCTTTAATGGGCGAACAGCCCAACCCTTGGGACCTACTCCAGCCCCAGGATGCGACGAGCCGACATCGAGGTGCCAAACCATCCCG
This sequence comes from Nocardia acidivorans NBRC 108247, assembly GCF_001625085.1. Classification (GTDB taxonomy): domain Bacteria; phylum Actinomycetota; class Actinomycetes; order Mycobacteriales; family Mycobacteriaceae; genus Nocardia; species Nocardia acidivorans. The sequence continues at coordinate 4,709 of NZ_BDAW01000136.1, read as the reverse complement.
TCGATATGGACTCTTGGGGAAGATCAGCCTGTTATCCCCGGGGTACCTTTTATCCGTTGAGCGACACCGCTTCCACTTGCCGGTGCCGGATCACTAGTCCCGACTTTCGTCCCTGCTCGACCTGTCGGTCTCACAGTCAAGCTCCCTTGTGCACTTGCACTCGACACCTGATTGCCAACCAGGCTGAGGGAACCTTTGGGCGCCTCCGTTACATTTTGGGAGGCAACCGCCCCAGTTAAACTACCCACCAGGCACTGTCCCTGAACCCGATCAGGGTCCGAGGTTAGAGGTCCAATACGATCAGAGTGGTATTTCAACGACGACTCCACACACACTGGCGTGCATGCTTCACAGTCTCCCACCTATCCTACACAAACCGTACCGAACACCAATACCAAGCTATAGTGAAGGTCCCGGGGTCTTTTCGTCCTGCCGCGCGTAACGAGCATCTTTACTCGTACTGCAATTTCGCCGAGTCTGTGGTTGAGACAGCTGAGAAGTCGTTACGCCATTCGTGCAGGTCGGAACTTACCCGACAAGGAATTTCGCTACCTTAGGATGGTTATAGTTACCACCGCCGTTTACCGGGGCTTAAATTCTCAGCTTCGCCCTTACGGGCTAACCGGTCCTCTTAACCTTCCGGCACCGGGCAGGCGTCAGTCCGTATACATCGTCTTACGACTTCGCACGGACCTGTGTTTTTAGTAAACAGTCGCTTCTCACTGGTCTCTGCGACCTCACCCAGCTCCCGGAGCAAGTCCGATCACCAGACAAGGCCCTCCTTCTCCCGAAGTTACGGAGGTATTTTGCCGAGTTCCTTAACCACAGTTATCTCGATCGCCTTAGTATTCTCTACCTGACCACCTGTGTCGGTTTGGGGTACGGGCCGTGTACCAACTCACTAGAGGCTTTTCTCGGCAGCATAGGATCACTGAATTCGCCTCAATCGGCTACGCATCACCTCTCAGGCCATATGTTGTGCGGATTTGCCTACACAACGCCCTACAGGCTTACACCCGGACAACCATTACCGGGCCCAGCTACCTTCCTGCGTCACCCCATCGCTTACCTACTACACCCGGGGTCATGTGCAGCCATTCCCCCTCCCACCCGAAGGCGGAATCAAGGAACTTTTGGACATTTAGCACAAATGATTCGATATTTGGCGCGGATACACGGGTACGGGAATATCAACCCGTTGTCCATCGACTACGCCTGTCGGCCTCGCCTTAGGTCCCGACTCACCCTGGGCGGATTAACCTGGCCCAGGAACCCTTGGTCATTCGGCGGACGAGTTTCTCACTCGTCTTTCGCTACTCATGCCTGCATTCTCACTCCCATGGCCTCCACGGCTGGATCACTCCGCCGCTTCCCTGGCCACAGGACGCTCCCCTACCCATCCACACTCCTGGCCCGAAGGCGGGATAATGTGTGAATGCCGCGGCTTCGGCGGTGTACTTGAGCCCCGCTACATTGTCGGCGCAGGATCACTTGACCAGTGAGCTATTACGCACTCTTTCAAGGGTGGCTGCTTCTAAGCCAACCTCCTGGTTGTCTTCGCGACCCCACATCCTTTTCCACTTAGTACACGCTTAGGGGCCTTAGCCGGCGATCTGGGCTGTTTCCCTCTCGACTACGAAGCTTATCCCCCGCAGTCTCACTGCCACGCTCTCACACACCGGCATTCGGAGTTTGGCTGACTTCGGTAAGCTTGTGGGCCCCCTAGGCCATCCAGTAGCTCTACCTCCGGTGTGAAACACGTGACGCTGCACCTAAATGCATTTCGGGGAGAACCAGCTATCACGGAGTTTGATTGGCCTTTCACCCCTACCCACAGCTCATCCCCTCAGTTTTCAACCTAAGTGGGTTCGGGCCTCCACGACGTCTTACCGTCGCTTCACCCTGGCCATGGGTAGATCACTCCGCTTCGGGTCCATAGTGTGCGACTGGAGTTCGCCCTATTCGGACTCGCTTTCGCTACGGCTACCCCACACGGGTTAACCTCGCCACACACCGATGACTCGCAGGCTCATTCTTCAAAAGGCACGCCATCACCCCACAAACCGAAGTTCGAAGGCTCTGACGGATTGTAAGCGCACGGTTTCAGGTACTATTTCACTCCCCTCCCGGGGTACTTTTCACCTTTCCCTCACGGTACTAGTCCGCTATCGGTCACCAGGTAGTATTCAGGCTTATCGGGTGGTCCCGACAGATTCACAGCAGATTTCACGGGCCCGCTGCTACTCGGGTGCCTACTACGAAAGAGAACGCGTTTTCGTCTACCGGACTCTCACCGTCTACGGTTGGCCGTCCCAGACCAATTCGACTAACACGATCTTTTCTGACTTCCGCTTGTCTCGGCAGAAACAAGAAAGTAGGTCCCACAACCCCAGAAACGCAACGCCTGCCGGCTATCACACGCCCCTGGTTTAGCCTCTTCCGCTTTCGCTCGCCACTACTCACGGAATCACTGTTGTTTTCTCTTCCTGTGGGTACTGAGATGTTTCACTTCCCCACGTTCCCTCCACACCACCTATATATTCAGTGGCGGGTAACACGACATCACTCGTGCTGGGTTTCCCCATTCGGAAATCCTCGGATCTCAGCTCGTTTGACAGCTCCCCGAGGCTTATCGCAGCCTACTACGTCCTTCATCGGCTCCTGGTGCCAAGGCATCCACCGTACGCTCTTACACACTTACTAACAAAGATGCTCGCGTCCACTGTGCAGTTCTCAAACAACACACGAGAAAGACACTTAATCTCAGCACCAGCCCGAGCACGCTCGGCGGTATGACTGAAAGGTCAGTCTCGTCGTTATCCAGCCTAGAAAGAACGTCTGTTCTTTCAGGACCCAACAGTGTGTCGATATATTCTCCCGAAGGAAAAACTTGTCAGTGTTCCACCCATGAGCGTCCGCCGGAAAACGTTTGTTTCCGAAACGGTCTCTGCCACAACATCATCCACCTATGTGAAGAGTCGTGGAGAAGTGCTCCTTAGAAAGGAGGTGATCCAGCCGCACCTTCCGGTACGGCTACCTTGTTACGACTTCGTCCCAATCGCCAATCCCACCTTCGACGCCTCCCTCCCTTACGGGTTAGGCCAGCGGCTTCGGGTGTTACCGACTTTCATGACGTGACGGGCGGTGTGTACAAGGCCCGGGAACGTATTCACCGCAGCGTTGCTGATCTGCGATTACTAGCGACTCCAACTTCACGGGGTCGAGTTGCAGACCCCGATCCGAACTGAGACCGGCTTTAAGGGATTCGCTCCACCTCACGGTATCGCAGCCCTCTGTACCGGCCATTGTAGCATGTGTGAAGCCCTGGACATAAGGGGCATGATGACTTGACGTCGTCCCCACCTTCCTCCGAGTTGACCCCGGCAGTCTCTCACGAGTCCCCGCCATTACGCGCTGGCAACATAAGATAAGGGTTGCGCTCGTTGCGGGACTTAACCCAACATCTCACGACACGAGCTGACGACAGCCATGCACCACCTGTACACCGACCACAAGGGGGGCCATATCTCTACAGCTTTCCGGTGTATGTCAAACCCAGGTAAGGTTCTTCGCGTTGCATCGAATTAATCCACATGCTCCGCCGCTTGTGCGGGCCCCCGTCAATTCCTTTGAGTTTTAGCCTTGCGGCCGTACTCCCCAGGCGGGGTACTTAATGCGTTAGCTACGGCACGGATCCCGTGGAAGGAAACCCACACCTAGTACCCACCGTTTACGGCGTGGACTACCAGGGTATCTAATCCTGTTCGCTACCCACGCTTTCGCTTCTCAGCGTCAGTTACTTCCCAGAGACCCGCCTTCGCCACCGGTGTTCCTCCTGATATCTGCGCATTTCACCGCTACACCAGGAATTCCAGTCTCCCCTGAAGTACTCTAGTTCGCCCGTATCGACTGCAAGCTTGGAGTTGAGCCCCAAGTTTTCACAATCGACGCGACGAACCGCCTACAAGCTCTTTACGCCCAGTAATTCCGGACAACGCTCGCACCCTACGTATTACCGCGGCTGCTGGCACGTAGTTGGCCGGTGCTTCTTCTACAGGTACCGTCACTTGCGCTTCGTCCCTGTCGAAAGAGGTTTACAACCCGAAGGCCGTCATCCCTCACGCGGCGTCGCTGCATCAGGCTTTCGCCCATTGTGCAATATTCCCCACTGCTGCCTCCCGTAGGAGTCTGGGCCGTGTCTCAGTCCCAGTGTGGCCGGTCACCCTCTCAGGTCGGCTACCCGTCGTCGCCTTGGTAGGCCGTTACCCCACCAACAAGCTGATAGGCCGCGGGCCCATCTCGCACCAGTAAACCTTTCCACCACCAGACATGCATCCGATAGTCGTATCCGGTATTAGACCCAGTTTCCCAGGCTTATCCCAGAGTGCGAGGCAGATCACCCACGTGTTACTCACCCGTTCGCCGCTCGTGTACCCCGAAGGGCCTTACCGCTCGACTTGCATGTGTTAAGCACGCCGCCAGCGTTCGTCCTGAGCCAGGATCAAACTCTCCGTTGAAGACTCTCAACCCCACCCCGAAAGGTGCAATTGGAAGAATTAACCAGAGTCCGAAAACCTTGGCAAAATCAAACGCCAGCAAAAGTATTTGCTGACTAAATGTCCGACCCACCCACACGGGGGTGTGGAAGGCCGGAACCAATAAAAAATTGGCACTGACATTCATCGACACACTATTGAGTTCTCAAAGAA
>NZ_BDAW01000135.1 GCF_001625085.1 Nocardia acidivorans NBRC 108247 | reverse complement strand
TTGCGGATCCGCAACCACCATGCTCGGCCCGGGAGTGGATCTGCGCGATGTCCAGATCGCCGCCCGCCACCGGCCCACGCACCACCATGCGGTACGACCGCGCGCACCAACCTCGACCCGCATCCGAACTACATCCTGGCCGCCTACATGGCTTCCGCCACATGACCTCTCGACCATCCGCACATGCCGATGAGCGAGCTTCTCCGCCAAAGCCATCAATCGCCCGACCGGCCGCTGACGCGACGCCGCAGAACTGATCCACATCTCACCGAGCCGCGATGAATACTGTGGCGGTGGTACTGCTTCGGCCAATTCGCCAGCGCGTAGTTCGACCACTCGACGGTGCCGTCGGGGAACTCCGCATCAGCGCGACATCGATGAAATCAGCTGCTGGTGAGCGGTTTTCGGGTCAGGTGCGTGCCTGCACTTCCAGCGCCGCTCGCACGGCGCTTTCCACTGCGCCCGCGATCCACGCCGGTTTGAGGGTGGTGTGATCGCCGGCGAAGTGCACCCGGCCTTCGACGGTGCGGGTCGCGTGATGCAGTTCGCTCAGCTGGCCGGGCATCGGAATGGCGGCTTCACCGAGCGCGTAGTGGGCTTGCATCCAGCTTTGCGAGAGCCCGACGCCGGTGAATTCCTGTAGTACCGTGTCGGTTCCGAAGACATCCGCCATGCCGTGCAGCGCATGGTCGACGCGTTGGTCGGGGGTGAGCGAGTCCCATCGCATGGCATCGTCGGACCAGGAATAGCTGGCCAGCACCACACCGCCGGAAGGCTGCTCACCGCCATCGGACGCGTCGTTGTGGGAGGGGAAGTACATGAACCGGTTGGGGTTGTCGGTGACGCAGCCGCCACCGCGGAAGCCGTGCTCGCCTTCTTCCCAGAACCGGGTCTTGAACTCCAGCAGCACTTTTGTCGCGGCGTCCTGGTGTGTCGCGGTGACTGCGCGGCGCTTGGTATACGACAGGGCCGGTTCGAATTCGCAAAAGCGCATGGCGCTCAGCGGTATGGCGATCACCGCGTAGTCGGCGTCGATGGTCTGGGTGGAATCCGGGACACCGCTGGGGACGTCGTCCTGGTCGTATTCGCCGACCGTGGTGATTCGTACGCCCGTGCTGGTCTGTTCGCGTCGGGTCATCTGCCGCCCCATCTGGATCACCGGCCCCAGTTCGGTGGTGAGCGCGTCGGTCAGCGTCGCGGTGCCGCCCTCGAGCTCCCAATAGGTCGCGTCCGGCCGGATCAGCGCGTGGTCGACGAGCATCGGGATCACCCCGTAATGCAGGCGAGAAGTGGCTCGCCGACCGATTGCGACGGCATGCTCTGACGGCCTCTCCGACCCGGCCGCTGGGATCGTGACCGGTGTCTCGGCCGTCGTTGCCTCGACTGGCTCCCGAGGTGCCCCTCATCACCGAGGGTGCCCCGCCCTGGAAGATCCCACGCGGAGATCACTTTCTTGTCTGGAGAGCCCGGCTCCGATGCGGACAAGGCCGCCCATAGGGAAGGCGGCGTGAAGGCTATCGTCGTGACGGTCAACTCGACCGGCTGGTACCGCGCGACAGCCGGGGCGAACGACGTCACCGCTTATGAGACTCACGACAGCGCGGTGCACACCGCTCGGCTGGTCGCCAAGTCCGCCGCGCGGTTCGGGCCCGCGGCAGGCGACAGTCACCCGGGCCGCGGGCGGCGGCATCGATGCCCCGAGTTACACCGCCATCTGGACAGACCCCTGCGGAAGATTAACGGGCAGAGCGTTGTTCGGCCACGGGCTACACACTATTCTGCCGACGAGCGTGCGATCGAGGGCTTCTATGACAGGTGATCGGAGGGTGCCGCCTATCGGTCTGTAGGAGTGGACACTGTTGGATATCCAGTCTTCCAATCACAGAAGGTCGCATCGATCGCGGTGGTGAGTCGTTCGAAACTGATGTCGAGTGGGCGGGGTATCGCGAATCCCTGTGCGAGTTCAAGGGATACGAATCCGTGCAGGGTGCTGCGCAGGTACCGGGCGGCATCGATGGCCTCGTCACCTTGGATGTCATAGCCGAGGAAGATCTCGTAGAAAACCGTAAGGACTTCCTGCACTGCTGTTGCTGCGTCTCCGTCATTTGGTTCGGGTGCGCGCAGGATTGCTTCGTAGCAACCTGGGTGGGACATGGCCATCGCCCGGTATGCATGTGCCGCCGCGCGCAGGGCATCCGATCCGGACTTTCCGGTCGCAGCCTTGCGCAGGGTGCTGGCGAGTTCGTGGAACATCCGCAGGGCCAGCAGTCGCTGCAATTCATCCAAGCCGTTGAGGTGCTTGTACAAACTCGGTTGCGCGACACCGAATCGTTTGGCCAGTTCAGTGAGAGTGACTCGGTGGAAGCCGACCTCGTCGGCCAGCCGGATCGCCTCGGAAACGATTGTCTCCGTTGATAAGCCGATCCTAGGCATGGGTGACCTGGCTGATCAGTCTGCCGATGGCGGCGGCGGTGACCTCAGGTGCCTGTGTCTGTGGGAAGTGCCCGGTCTCTGGAATCATCACGACCTCCGCTCGTAGTTGACGGCCGATCCACTCGGCTTCGGCGGCCGGGTTTTTCCAGTCCACATCTGCATCGCCCATAACGACGACTGCCGGTGCACGTACCGAGGTCAGTCGTTGTTCGGCGGGAGTGTGTGATGTGCGGCTGGTGCGTACGAACGCTGTCCAGTGGCCGGAGCGCGTCAGGTTCTCACGCACTCGGATCACATGTTCCTCATAGTCGTCGGGCTTCTTGCCGGGTATCCATTTCGGGTAGTAGGCCATGAACACTGCTGCACCCCAGGGTTTGACGAACAGAAGGCGCATCAGAAGTCGCTGAAGCGGCCCGCCGTGGTCGCGGACCATAGGGCCCAATAGCGCCAGCCCGCGCACCTTCTCCGGCGCGTCAGCCGCGGCGATGACGCTGGCTCCCGCCCCCATGGAGTTTCCGACAAGGAAGGCTGGTTCACCTAGCTCGTCGACGAGCGCCAGGATGTCCTCGGCGAGCGCGGCATCGTCATATGCTCCGAAGGTGGCATCGCTGTCGCCGTGCCCACGGATATCCATCAGCGCCACCCGGCAGCCGAGCTGGACTAGCAGCGGTGTCAGATGCCGGTAGCTCTGACGGAGTTCACCCCAGCCGTGTGTGCAAATCACCAACGGCCCGCTGGTGCCGATCAAGTCGTAGGCGATGCGTCCTTCGGCTCGCTGCAAGAAGTTATAACCCATAGCTTAAAAGCTATAGACTCTAGCTTTGGGTCGCAAGAGGCTCCTTTGCAAGAGCTGGCCATTACCAACCGAAGTGAGCTGTATTGCCGCGACCCGCGCGTTTGTTGCATCCAGCGACCGCACCTTGGAAAGCAACAGGCAGAGCGGCGCTCGGCCACGGGCGACGCGCCATTGCGGAATGCCACGCATTTCAAGCGTTAGGCGTGGACGTGCTTCAAGGTCACGCTCGTATGCCGAAGCCTGTTCCGCAGTCGCCCGTCTACGTTGGGGGTGAGCGGCAGGCCGCTGGTGTCAGCGATACGGTCCGCCACCGCGGCGGCATCGGTCCAGACCGCCGAGAGCGCCGAGGAGCCCATCTGGTTCTACCCCGGACCCGATGACTCGACCTACCTGGTGCGCGGTAATGGCGCCCCTTTAGGTCAAGACCTGATCGGGGTGTCGGAGTTACTCGGTGTGGTGGGTCCGGGATGTGGCTTGTCCGAAGGATCGGTGTGCGGGTTGAAGCCGGTCGCGCTGGAGTCTGTAGTCGTTCTCGATTGCCCTGCCGGGCCTGTCAATTCTCGTCGGTCGTCGTCGCTGAGCATTCGCGTGTAGATGACGTTGGACAGGCGTCGTTTCAACGCGCGCATGGCTTCCATCGAGGTTTTGCCGGCCAGTCTTCGGCGGTCGTAGTAGGCGCGACCGGCGGTGCGATGACGGAGCTGGATCACGGCCACGATGTGCAGGACCCGGTTGATCTCGCGGTTGCCGGAACGCGAAAGCCGATGTCGCTGATGGTCTCCGGAGGAGGCGTCCAAGGGCGCGGTTCCGTTCCAGGAAGCGAACCGGTCGCGGGTGGTGAAGCGGTGGATGTCGCCGGTGTCGGCCAAAAGCCTTGCGGCGCTGGAGGGTCCGATGCCTTTGAGGTCCATCAAGGTCGAGCCGCGGTCGGTGACCAGTCCTCGCAGCTCTTTGTCGGCTGCCTTGATCTTGTGGTCGATGGTGGCCGAGCGTTTGTGCGGATCCACGCCGATGATGACGGTCATCATGTGTTCCTCCCGAGGCGGGTATTCGGTGTCCGTGCATGGGGAGGGCACCGCTACTTCGAGCCAGGGCATGCCCCTTTTCAGCCACTCCCGCACGGCACCCGGTGGGAAGCAAGCCACGAGAGAGCCACACCGGTCCTGCTGGCGGGCAACCGAATTGGAGAGCATCCCACCGGGCACCTGGACCAAGCCCTGGCCAGGACCCAGCCCTACCACCATTCTCTAAGGAGCCGAATTGAGGGCGGTCGATGAATATTCGGCGGCTCTGTCGAACTAGGACATGTTCAGACCTATTTCTTGCGTATCGTCGCTCTCATCAGCGAATCGATGGAGGAAATACGTTGACCAGTAACACTACCGAGCACGTGCCCGCCGGCCACGCGAGTGTGACGCCGTGGATCAGCGGACCGGATACCGGTGCGCTCATGGACTTCCTGACCGAGGCGTTCGGGGCGCAGGAACTGGCTCGAATCACCAACGCGGACGGGAGT
>NZ_BDAW01000134.1 GCF_001625085.1 Nocardia acidivorans NBRC 108247 | reverse complement strand
TCCGCCTGCTTGACCGGTTCGGGTATCTGCCGGATTGCCTTCCAGCTGTGGCTCGGCCATGTCGAGGTCGGGTGGGTGTCAGTTGTACCGCAATGGTCGACCACATCGTGGGCACTGTGCCTCGTCCTTGAGGATTCCTTCCTCGGTTTCGGTCCCGGGAACTATCGCTACCAAGGAGTTTCGGCATATTGCGCCGTGCTGATTCACGCGCCGTACAGGTGGTTGCTGCCGTGTCCATCCGACGTAATGCATGACGGCGTCGAGGGTGTCCGCGTCTCGGAGTTTGGTTGGTTCGGTGAAGCACGCGATGTAGATGTGCTCTTCGTGGTCTCGGCAGTCGTTTGTGCAACGATCGCGGGCAAGTGGCGGACGATCCCGGTCGTATCCGGCTGCTGGACGATGCTCGGGCCTGGTGAGCTGCGGGAGGGTAGGAAGCGGTGTATCGCTCCAGACACCGGCTGGGTCGGGGCCGTGGAGAGCAAGGTCCTTGATCAATACCTCGAACCACTCTTGATCAGTCGCGTAGGACGTGAGTTGTGCCGAGCGGTGGAGTATTGCGCTGTGGCGGCAGCCATCCGTGGCTCCCATTCGGGGTCATCGCGCGGCCGGCATCGGCACCCCAGGACGCGGCGGTCGTTACCGTAGGAACCCTCGTGGCCCGCGAGCCGCTGCTTGCACCACCGGCATACGATGCCGCGAAGCCTGAGCGTGGCCGCCCGGGTGGTCGTATCGATGTACATGGCGTGGCAGCGCAGGCAGATCATGCAGCGGCCTTCGAGCGCTTGCAGGAGTTGGTCGAGTTGGTGCTCCCCGAGCTTGTGTCGCTTGGCGCGCTTGGCGAGCGCGGATTTCGGCAGCTGCAGCATGCAACCGCCGAAGCAGTTGCGATGGATATCGACTTCATCTGTCACGGCACGGTCCTGTCGTCGGTGAACAGCACGAGCTCGCTTCTCGTCGACCCCCGGCCTGCTCGAATGTCGCAGGCACGCACAGGTCTATGATCCCATGCAGAGGCGACGTGTGGTGCGGAAACTCGATCGGCCCCGGGAGCGCCGAGCCTCAAAGTCGGCGAGAGCGTCGGGCAGTTGGCCTTGGAACCGAGACGCGGCGCTGCCGGGTGGGCTTGGGTCGGCCACCGGCTACAGGTGTCGATGGATCGACTGCGGGGGGTGGGGTATTGGATTGCCGGTTCTGCGGTGTGGTTGGTGTGCGTGACGTGGTGGGCGGTTCCGGTTGTGCCTGTTCGATTCGGCGGCGTAGTTCGTGCGCGAAGTCGGTCAGGCGCTCGTCCTGGTGCGGGTGGTTGGGGATGGGGCGGAGTTGCTCGGTGTAAGGCAGATCGGTGAGGGCGTGGAACGACATCGCGTCGTCGGTGAAGTCGGCGTCGGGGTGGTGTTGGTGGATCCAGGCGTCAGCGCGGGTTTGGAGTTCGCGGGCGGGGTCCGGGGCGATGAGCAAGGATGCGCCGAGGTCGTTGTAGTTGTCGGTGCTGATGGCCGCGATGAGGGTGTTGGTGTCGAGGCCGTGTGCGTCGGCAAGGGCGATTGTGTCCAGCAGAGGTGTCCAGTGCCGGGAGCTTCTGGCGATCCGATAGAGGACGGCGGGTAGTGCGATGTAGAGGGCGCGTTCGGTGTGGGCGTCGGCGAGTTCCTTGACGTAGTGGTGGTAGTCGGCGCGCATTCGTTCCAGCCGCTCGGGGCTCTTGGTGGGCCAGTCGGCGATGGTGTCGGTACCGGAGTCGGTGAAGGGCGGTGCGGTGAGTGTTTCGGAGGTATTGACGTGGGCGATGAGGTCATAGGGGTCGTATGTGTCTGTGGCGGGGAAGGTTTCGGCCGACCAGGTGGCCAGGGAGAGGTGCGAACGCGTCGCGGATCGCTGTGGGGTCTGGACGTGTGTCATCGTTTGCGGCGACCGTGGCGGGCTTGGTGACCGGGGCCGCAGGGAGTGTGGTGTCGGCGTTGGGGCCCAGGATTCGTCGGCGGAGTTCGCTTGCGTACTCGGCCAAGTCGGTGTCGATGCCGGGAAATGGGGTCGGGATCGGCGGGCAGCGGCCGGGGGAGGGCGCGTCGCGCAGCGCGCGGAACGACTGTGGGGCGGTGGTGAGTGTCGAAGCGGTGTTGAGCTGTGCGATGAGGCGGATCAGGCTGTCTTGGCTCGCGGTGGGGAGGGTTTCGATCGGTGCGGTCGTGAGGGGGTTGGGTTGGGCGGGGAGGCGGTTGTGGATCCAGCGGTCGGCGCGGGCACGTAGCACTGCGGCGGTGTCGCGGGCGTTGGTGAGGGATTCGCCGAGGTCTTGGTAGTCGTTGGTGGCAATGCAGGCGACGAGTTCGCCGGTGTCGAGACCGTGGGCGTCGGCAAGGGCGAGGGTGTCGAGCAAGTCGACGTATTTCGTCGATTTGCGGGCGTCGTGGAGGAAGACAGTCGGTAGTGCCCGATCGAGCAGATGCTCGGCGCGTTCATGGGCGAGTAGCTCGTAGGCGTGGCCGAAGGCCAGTCGGATTCGACCGTCGGCGGCGGCTTGTTCGGCGCGCATGACGTCGGTGGCGGAGAGATTGTCGTCGTCGCGGACGAGTACACGTGCGAAGCAGCGGAACGGTTCTTGCGGGTCGTCGGGTTGCTGGTCGCCGGAGATATCGACGAGTGCGTCGGTGGCCACGTATAGGTGGTTGAGTTCAGATCCGCGGGTGAGGCCGACGTACGCTAGGGCGCGGCCGAGGGTGGCGTTGAGCAGCATGCGGGCTCGGCGGACGGTGATGCCTTGGGCGCGGTGGGCGGTGGTGGCGTAGCCGAGTTCGACGTGTTCGCTGATGTATTCAGCGGGTAGGAGAACCGAGCCGCGGTGGGTGGTGCCGGTGACGGTGATCGAGCCGTTGTGGTGGATGCGGTGGATGCGCCACAGGTCCCCGTTGTCGATGCCGGTGTCGGCCACGCGCTCAACCCGCCCTTCGACGACTTCCACGAAGCCGCCCACATCCGAGCAAGAGGCGCTGTTCACGTCACGACGGCTACGCCGGCGACCAGGAGAATGGCCCGAGGCGAACAACCTGCCCGGGAAACCAAAAATCCCTCACTCGCCCGTGTCTACGCGGTCACGGGTTCGAGTAAGGGACATATGGTGGAGCTAAGGGGACTCGAACCCCTGACCCCCACACTGCCAGTGTGGTGCGCTACCAGCTGCGCCATAGCCCCGTGTTCAGTTTTCGCTCGCGGGGCGTGCCCCGCTTGCCTGAACGAAGTTACACGACGCGTATCGGACAAACCAAATCGCCTGCACAAAGGCTGGCGGAGGCGATCTTATGGGGGTAGCCTCGAACACATGTTCGATAGCGGAGAGGTGGAGGCGATGGGCGATGAGGAGCTGATCGATGCACTGCGACGGGCACACGGGGCAGCGGCATTCGCGCAGGCGGCGGAGATCACGGCGATTCGGGAGGTGTATCGGCGGCATCGGGCCGGGAACGCCGAACCCGGGCCGGGCGGGGTGCGGGCCGGTGAGTTCGCGGCCGCACAGGTCGCGGTCGCGGTGCATCAGTCCGAGGCGGTGGCCGCGGCCCTCATCGATATCGGGCTCGCCCTCGACTCGCTACCGCGAACCAGGGCGGCATTCGCGGCGGGGCGGATAGACCTGTCCCGGGTGCAGGTGATCGCCGAGGCCATGCGCGGACTCTCGCGCGAGGTGCGAGAAGCGTTGGAGCCCAAGCTCATCGACGCTGCCACCCGCACCGATCCGAGCCGGCTGCGGCAGACCGCGCGGCGGTGGATCATTCGGCTCGACGCTCATGGGGAACAACGTCGCCGCGAGGAACGCGAAGGCGACCGCGATGTGCGTATTCGCGCCGTGGCGGACGGGATGGCGATCTTCGACGGGCTGCTCCCCGCCGCGGGTGCACAGACCATTGCCATGCGACTGCGTGAAATGAGCCTGCAGGTCTGCGAAGATGACCCGCGCACCATGCCGCAGCGCCGCGCCGACGCCCTCGTCGCCCTGGCCGACGGCACCGGCCGCCTGCGCTGCGGCTGCACCCGCGGCAAGTACTGCCCCCAGGCCGGAGCCCCCTCGGCTCCCCGCCGCCCCCTCATCCAGGTCGGCATGTCCGCCGAAACCCTGCTCGGTCTGCGCGACGACCCGGCCTTCCTCTCCGGCTACGGCCCCGTCGACCCCGCTCTCGCCCGCACCCTCGCCGAACATGCCCGCTTCCAAGTCATCCCGGAATACTTCGCCGAGGACCCAGCCACTCCCGCCGAGGGCACCAGCCGGTCGGCGGTCGAAGGCCGCACCCCGCCTGCCCCTCCGACGGCAGAGGTCCGCCCTCGCTCCGCCGCCGAGGAACGATCCCGAGCAGCCCACCCCGCGGGATCGAGCCGCAAGCGCGAACCGAAATCCGCCGCACCCCAATCCTTCCCGGAACACCCGGGCAACCTCACCGCATCCCACACCTCCCCCGAGGGACCATCGGAGCCCGCCACTCGGCCGGGCCGCCGCGGCGCAGCCGCACCGCGCGCCCCCTGGGAGCGCATCCCCGGCGTCCCCGGCGGCCAATCCCACCCCGAGTACTCCCCTGGAACGGGGGAGCAGTCCCACCCATCGATGCCCGAGCCGCTGCGCGCGATCCGGCATCCAGACCCGGCCGTCGCAGACCCATCGCAATCCACTGCCGGACAGCAGGATTCAACCCCTCAGACCGAGAGGACACACGGCCCCGACCGGATGCATCCGGCAATAGCGACCACTGCGGCCGATCTCGGTTCGCCCGAGGCAGTGCAAGGGGCGACGGCACGACAGGCCGAACCAGGATCGCGGGTGGCGCCGCCCATGGCCGGGCATTCAGACCTGTTCGCCGCAGATGCATCGAAGTTCGCTGCGGAGCAGGAGAATTCGATCGAGCGAGCGG
>NZ_BDAW01000133.1 GCF_001625085.1 Nocardia acidivorans NBRC 108247 | reverse complement strand
CCCCGGTGATCAGCGCATCGTCGCCTACGTCGTGCCGGACGGCCATCATTCGGGGGCCGACAGCTGGCTCACGCGGGTTCGTGACGGCGCCGCCGAACGACTTCCGGGCTATATGGTTCCCGCCGCGCTGGTCGCGGTCGAGGGCATTCCGCTCACCGTCAACGGCAAGCTCGACCGGCGCGCACTGCCCGCGCCAGCGGTGCTGTCCCGTGCCTTCCGCGCCCCGGAGACCCCCGCGCAGGAGGCCGTCGCCGCCGTGTTCGCCGAGGTTCTGGACCTCTCCCGGGTCGGTCTGGACGATGACTTCTTCGAACTGGGCGGCAACTCCCTCATCGCCACCCGGGTGCTCGCCCGATTGGCCGAGCGGCTCGGCTCGCGGCTGCCGGTGCGTGCGCTGTTCGAAGCGTCATCGGTGCGGGACCTGGCCGAGCGCTATGCCGAGGCCGATACCGCGACCGCGCTGCCCGCACTGGTGGCCGGTGTTCGCCCGCAACGGATTCCGCTCTCCCCGGCCCAGCAGCCCATGTGGCTGATGAACCGGCTCGACCCGGAATCCCCCGCCTACAACCTGCCGGTGGCCATGCGCATTCTCGGCGATCTCGATCATGCCGCCATGCGGGCCGCGTTCACCGATGTGGTCATGCGCCACGAGGTGCTGCGCACCGTCTACCCGCTGGACGCCGACGGTGACGCACACCAGTTGATCCTGCCGCCGCATACCGCCATGAACCTCGACATCGAGAACCTGCGCGGTGATCTCGACCGGCGCGTGGCCGAAATCGTCTCCGCCGGTTTCGATGTCACCACCGAGGTGCCCATGCGGGCGGTCCTGCTGCGGGAGTCCGATGCCGGTCATGTGCTGGTGCTGGTGCTGCATCACATCGCCGCGGACGGCTCGTCCATGGATCCCCTGCTGCGCGATCTGATCGGCGCCTACCTGGCTCGTACCGCGGGTGCGGCACCCGACTGGGAGCCGCTGCCGGTCCAGTACGCGGATTACGCGCTGTGGCAGCGGCAGGTGCTGGAAGTCGTCGGCACGGAGGAACTCTCGTACTGGCGTACCGCGCTGGCGGGGCTGCCGGACGAACTGCCGCTGCCGGCCGATCGTCCCCGCCCGGCCTCCTCCTCGCGCCGTGGCGCGGTGGTGCGCGGGCGTATCGGCGGCGGTGTCGGCGCCCGGGTGCGGTCGATCGCCAAGCGGCACAATGTGACCACCTTCATGGTGTGGCACGCCGCGCTCGCGGTGCTGCTGGCCCGCATGTCGGGCACCGACGATATCGCCATCGGCACCCCGGTCGCGGGCCGCGGCGCGAGCCGCCTCGACGATCTGGTCGGCATGTTCGTGAACACGCTGGCACTGCGCACCCGCCCGGCGGCGGATCGCACCTTCGCCGAATTGCTCACCGAGACCAGGGATGTGGACCTGGCGGCGTTCGCACACGCCACCGTGCCCTTCGAGCAGGTGGTCACCGCACTGGGCGTGGAACCCACCCGGTCCAGGCATCCGCTGTTCACGGTGACGCTGAGCTACCTCAACCTCACCGGCGGCACGCACGGCGTACCCGGTCTGGTGCTGGACAATGTCGACTTCGACGAGACCGCCGCCAAGTTCGATCTCACCTTCACCATCGGTGAGGAGCTGGACGCGGACGGTCATCTCGCGGTCGAGATCACCTATGCCACCGACCTTTACGATGAGGAGACCGTCGCCGAACTGCTGCGCCGCTTCGGCCGGGTACTCGGGGCGGTCACCCTCGACCCGGAGATCCGGATCGATGCGATCGAACTGCTCGCGCCCGCCGAGCGCGCCGCCCTGGTGGCCCGTCGCGGCCCGCGCGCGGTACCGCAGCGCACCCTCGCCGAGACCATGGCCGCGGCCGTCGCCCTGAATCCCGCGGCCACCGCGCTCATCCACCGGGACGAGCGGCTCAGCTATCGGGAGCTGGACGAGCGCTCGTCCCGGCTGGCGCGGCTGCTCATCGAGCGCGGCCTCGGTGCGGAGGATTTCATCGCCGTCGCGGTACCGCGCTCGATCGACTCCGTGGTGGCGCTGTGGGCGGTCGCCAAGACCGGCGCGGCTTTCCTGCCGGTCGATCCGACCTATCCGCCCGATCGCATCGCCTACATGCTCTCCGACTCGGGCGCGACCGTCGGTCTGACCCTGGCGGCATTCGCGGAAAACCTGCCGGCGCAAACTGATTGGCTGGTCCTGGATTCCGGCGGGATGCGGAGCGCGCTGTCGGAGGTCAGCGGCGCGGCCGTGACCGAGCTGGTTCGCCCGGTGCACCCGGGCAATACCGCCTGGATGATGTACACCTCGGGCTCGACCGGTCGTCCCAAGGGCGTACTGGTCAGCCACACCGGTATCGCCGGGGTGGCCGCCATCCATGAACAGCGCTGCCCCACCCGGGCATCGGATCGCGTGCTGCATCGGGCCTCGCCCAGCTTCGACGCCTCGCTCATGGAGCTGCTCATGGCACTCCCGGTCGGCGCGGCACTGGTCATCGCCCCGGCGGATGTGTTCGGCGGAACCGAGATGAGCGATCTCATCGAGGCCGAGCGGGTCACCCACGCACTCATCACACCCTCGGTGCTGCAGACTCTCGACCCGGACAAACTGCGCGGACTGCGCCACCTGTCCGTCGGCGGTGAGGGCTTCGGCCCGGATCTGGTGGAGCGCTGGGGCATCGGTCGCGAGCTGTACAACTCGTACGGTCCGACCGAGGTCACCATCACCAGTACCATGAGTTCCCCGCTGCGCCCCGGTGACGGTGTCGTCCTCGGTGGTCTCGCGCCGGGCCTGTCCGCGGTCGTGCTCGATGCCCGGCTGCGGCCGGTGCCGGACGGTGTGATCGGCGAGATGTATTTGCGCGGACCGGGTTTGGCGCGCGGCTACCACGGCCGCCCCGATATCACCGCCGACCGGTTCATCGCCGATCCGTACGGCGAACCCGGCGAACGGCTCTATCGCACCGGTGATCTGGTGCGCTGGGCCACCCGCGCGGTCGGTGGCATCACCTACCCGGTGCTCGAGTACCTGGGCCGCTCCGACGATCAGGTCAAGATGCGCGGTCTGCGTATCGAACTCGGTGAGATCGACGCGGTACTGGCCGCGCACGAAGCGGTCGACTTCGCGGTGACCATCGGACACACCTCGGCCACCGGTGATATGGCGCTGGTGTCCTATGTGGTCCCGGCCGCGGGCCACACCCTCGACACCGAGGAGCTGCGCACCTTCGCGGGCCGGTCGCTCATCGCCTATATGGTGCCCGCGGCCATCATGGTGATCGACCAGGTCCCGCTGACACCGACCGCGAAACTGGATCGAAAGGCGCTGCCGGAGCCGGTGTTCCACACCGCGGAGTTCCGTTCGCCGGCCACCGCCGCGGAGCGCACGGTGGCCGCGGTCATCGCCGAGACCCTCGGCCTGCCGGTCGGTACCGTGGGCCTGGACGACGACTTCTTCGGCCTCGGCGGCAACTCGCTGAGCGCGGCCAAGCTGTCGGCCCGGCTCTCGGCGCGACTGGGCGCCCAGGTGGCCATGCGCACCGTATTCGAGCATCCGACGGTGGCCGCGCTGACCGCCGCCGTCGCCTCCGGTGCGGCACTGAGCGGTCCGAACCTGGTGCGCCGCACCGAGACCGGGCCCGTGCCACTGTCCCCGGCGCAACAGCGCATGTGGTTCCTGAATCGCTTCGACGGCGAATCGGCGGCCTACAACATTCCGCTGGCCATGCGTCTGATCGGTGCACTCGACCTCGCCGCGCTCAATGCCGCCATCGCGGATGTGATCGCACGGCATGAGGTACTGCGCACCGTGTACCCGCTCACCGAATCCGGCCCGGTGCAAGTGATTCTGCCGGCCACCGAGGCGCACACCTTGGAGCTGAACCCGATTCCGGTAGCCGCCGACGAATTGCGCTCGGTGGTCGATGAATTCGTCACCGACGGATTCGACGTCACCGCGGCGGTGCCCCTGCGCGCCCGGCTGTACGCGCCGATCGGCACCACCGACGAGTACGTACTCGTGGTGGTCGTGCACCATATCGCCGCGGACGGCTCCTCCATGGGTCCGCTGGCCCGCGATGTGATGACCGCCTACTCGGCTCGGCGCGCCGGTACCGCACCCGCCTGGACGCCGCTGCCGGTGCAATACGCCGACTACGCGGTGTGGCAGCGCGAACGGCTCGGTGCGGAGGACGATCCGCGGTCGCTCATCTCCATTCAGTTGGACTACTGGCGCGATGCGCTGGCCGGGCTGCCCGATCAGCTGACCCTGCCCGCCGACCGGCCTCGCCCGGCGGTCGTCTCCACCGCGGGCCGCGCCGTCGAGTTCACCCTCTCCGCCGACCTGCACGCGCGGTTGACCGCGCTCGGAAGGGAAAGCGGCGCAACACTGTTCATGGTGATGCACGCCGCCTACGCGGTGCTGCTGGCCCGCCTCTCGGGCAGCGGAGATATCGCGGTCGGCACGCCGGTGGCGGGCCGCGGCGAGGACGCGCTGGACGATCTGGTCGGCATGTTCGTCAATACCCTGGTGCTGCGCACCGAGGTGGATCCGGCCGCCGGATTCGGCGCACTGCTGCGCACCGTGCGCACCGCCGACCTGGCCGCCTTCTCGCACGCCGACGTGTCGTTCGAGCGGCTGGTCGAGGTGCTCAATCCGGTGCGCTCGACCGCACGGCATCCGCTGTTCCAGGTCGGGTTCTCGTTCAACAATGTGAGCGAGGAGGAGTTCGCCCTGGACGGACTTCGCATCGGCGCGGGCGAATTCGAGACGGGTATCTCGCAGTTCGATCTGCACCTGGTGCTGTCCGATCGCTACCGCGCGGACGGCGTCCCCGCGGGGATGGCCGCCACCCTCACCTATGCCACGGCCCTGTTCGACGAGGCCACCGTGGCCGGGTTCGCCGCCCGCTTCCAGCGGCTGCTCGAAGCGGCGGTGGCCACGCCCGGCACTCCCGTGGGCGCGCTGGAGTGGCTCGCTCCCGAGGAGCGGGTGCGCATCCTCGAGCACTGGAACGACACCGCGCGCGCGGTGGACGCATCCGCGACGCTGGCCGCACTGCTCGAGCGGAGCGTGGCCACCGCGCCGCGGGCCGTCGCGCTGGTGGCCGATCAGCGCGACGAACGGATCGAGCTGACCTACGCCGAACTGGCGGGTCGGGTGAATCGCCTGGCCCGGCACCTGATCTCGCTGGGTGTGGGTCCGGAGGCCCGGGTGGCGCTGGCGCTGCGGCGTTCGGTGGATCTGGTGGTGGCCATGTACGCGGTTTCGGTCGCCGGTGGCGCGTACGTGCCGGTGGATCCGGGTCAGCCCGCCGAGCGCACCGATTACATTCTGGAGACGGCCGCGCCGGTCTGCGTGCTGACCAATGCCGACACCGGGTTCACCAGTTCGGCGGCGCCGGTGGTGCGGATGGATGATCGGGTGGTCGACGGGAGGGATTCCGACGCGGTCCAGGACTCGGAACGGCTTGCGCCGCTGCGGGCTTCG
>NZ_BDAW01000132.1 GCF_001625085.1 Nocardia acidivorans NBRC 108247 | reverse complement strand
CCACGTAGCGCAATGCCAGGGGCTGATCGTCGCCCGCGGCCACGGCGATACGCTCGGCCTCGGCCAGCTGGTAGAACGCCGACGGGGTCTGGTTCAGCACCGTGACCCGTTCACGGCGCAGCAATTCCAGGAACTGCTCGGGCGAACGCGAAACGTAATAGTCGACCACCACGAGAGTGCCGCCGTAGAGCAGCGGACCCCACAGTTCCCAGACCGAGAAGTCGAACGCGTACGAGTGGAACAACGTCCACACATCATCGGCATTGAAACCGAAATCGCGATCGGTATTAGCCATGAGCCGCACCACATTCCGATGCGAAACAGCCACGCCCTTCGGGCGACCGGTGGAACCGGAGGTGTAGATCACGTACGCCACATGATCGGGCCGCAGCACGGCGGTCCGGTCGGCGTCGGTGATCGGCGAATCGTCCGCGTCCTCGATATCGCCCGCCTCGACGGTGTATCCGTCCAGCGAGACGGTCGCCGGCCCGGCGGGCAACTCCACCGTCACGGTGGAGTCCAGGACCACACTCGTGGGCTGGGCGTCGGCGAGCACGTAGGCGATGCGATCGGCCGGGTAGGTCGGATCGACCGGCACATATCCGGCACCGGTCTTGATCACCGCCAGCAATGCCACGACCAGATCCACCGAGCGCGGCAGCAGCACCGCGACCAGCGACTCCGGTCCCGCGCCATCCTCGATCAGCCTGCGCGCCACCACATTCGAGCGCCGATCCAGATCGGCGTAGGTCAGCTCGTCGTCACCGAAGCGCACCGCGACCCGCTCCGGATTGGCTGCGACGGCCCGGTCGAACAGGCTCGACAGCGTGGCGTTCTCGTCCACGAACGGACTCGACAGCGCCGCCACCGGATCGGTGAACAGCTCCGCCACCGCGCCGAACGCACCGCCGGGCGCGAGCACGCGCTCCAGCTCCGCGGCCGAGATCGCCGGTGCCGCAGCGTCATCCACGCTATCGGCAGCGGTGTCGGCGTCGTCGAAGTCCTGTTGCGGGGAGGTGTGCCCACCGGCTAGCACGGCGGCGCGCGCGGCGGCCGCGAGCTCCACGATGTCGTCACCGGCGGAGACCCAGCGCTCGGAGACCTCGTGCCGCTCGACCCCGCCGAGCAGATCGATATCACCGAGCAGCACCGCCGGATCATCGGCGACGGTACGCAGAATGCGGACCAGGCGCTCGGCGAAGGAGGCGACCGTCTCGGGATCGAACAGATCGGTGGCGTAGTTCCAGGACAGGCTCAGCGAATCGTCGGCGCGCTCGCCGACGGTCAGCTGAATATCGAATTTGGCCGTGCCCGCGTCGAATTCGACGGCTTCCAGCTCCAGACCCGGAAGCGAGACCGCGCCCGCGTCCTTCGCGCCCGCGGCCTCGAAGGTCAGCGCCACCTGGAAGAGCGGGTGGTGCGCCTGCGAGCGCACCGGGCTGAGCACATCCACCAATCGCTCGAACGGCACATCGGCATGCGCGAAGGCGGCCAGATCGGTGCGGCGCACCTGGGCGAGCAGATCGCGGAAGGCGGCATCGGGCAGCACCGGCGTGCGCAACACCAGGGTGTTGACGAACATGCCGACCAGATCGTCCAGCGCGGCCTCGCCACGCCCCGCGATCGGGGTTCCGATGGCGATATCGACCGAGCGGGACAGGCGCGCGGACCAGGTGGCCAGCGCGGCGTGCAGCACCATGAAGAGCGTGACATCGTGCTCGCGGGCGAGCGCGGTGAGCGCGCGGTGCAGGTCGGCGTCGATCGAGAAGTCGTAGGTGGCACCGGCATTGGTGGCGATCTCGGGTCGCGGCCGATCGGCGGGGAGTTCGATCTGCTCGGGCAGATCGCGCAGCTGTTCGGTCCAGTAGTGCACCTGCTGGGCGGCAATGGAATCCGCGGCGCTCTCGTCACCGAGCACCGTGCGCTGCCACAGCGCGTAGTCGGCGTACTGCACCGGCAGCGGCGTCCAGGCCGGGGCCTGCCCCCCGCTGCGGGCCAGGTACGCGCCGACCACATCGCGCAGCAGCGGCCGCAGCGAGAAACCGTCCGCGCTGATGTGGTGCAGCACCAGCACCAGCACATGGGTGGGCTCCACGACGGCGTGCCGCCCGCCCGCCTCCGGGCTCAGGGTGAGCACGGTGGCGCGGAACGGCAGCTCACGGGTGACGTCGAAGTGGACGCTCACCAATTCGGTGATGCGCGTGGGCAATTGGGCCGGCGAGAGGGTTTCGGTACGCACCTCGAAGTCGATCTCGGACGGTTCCAGCACGCGCTGGAAGCCGTCACCGGCGATCTCGGGGTAGATGGTGCGCAGCGCCTCGTGCCGGTCGAGCACATCGCCGATGGCGGCGTTGAAGGCGGCGAGATCGATCTCGCCGGTGAGCTTCAGCGCGACCGGGATGTTGTTGACCGCGGTGCGGTTGTCGAAGCGGTTCAGGAACCACATTCGCTGCTGTGCCGGGGAGAGCGGCACCAGGGCGGCGGTCTCACCGGTCGGCAGCGCCACCGGGGCGGGCCGATCCTGCGCCACCAGCGGGGCGCGGGTGCCGGTGCCGACGCGCGACTCCAGTTGTGCGGCGAGGGCGGCCACGGTGGTGGCCTCGAAGAGCGTGCGCAACGGGATATCGGCGTCCAGCGCCGCGGACAGTCGCGAGATCACCTGGGTGGCGATGAGCGAGTTGCCGCCGAGCTCGAAGAAGTCGTCGTCCAGGCCGACCCGTTCGCCGCCGAGCACATCGGCGAAGACGCCCGCGACGGTCTGCTGCACCGGGGTGACCGGGGCGCGGTACTCCTTGGCCGCGAAGGCCGGTGCGGGCAGCGCCTTGCGATCGAGCTTGCCGGAGGCGTTGAGCGGGAAGGCGTCCAGGACCACGAAGGCCGCCGGGACCATATAGGCCGGAAGCTCCTGGGCGAGCGCGTCTTTCACGGCGTCGAGGTCGATTCGACCGTCGGCCGCGACCAGGTAGCCCACCAGCTGATCACCGGTGCGCTCGTCGGCGCGCACCACGACCACGGCCTGTGCGACCGAATCCAGCGCGGTGAGCGCGGATTCGATCTCGCCGAGCTCGATACGCAGACCGCGCAGCTTGACCTGGAAATCGGTGCGGCCCAGGTACTCCAGCTCACCATTGCCGGTCCAGACCACGAGGTCGCCGGTGCGGTACATGCGCGCGGCGTCCCCGAACGGGTTGGCCACGAAGCGATCCGAGGTCAGGTCCGGCCGCGCCACATACGCCGTCGCGAGCTGATCGCCCGCCAGGTAGAGCTCACCCGCGACACCCACCGGAACCGGCCGCAGCCGCGAATCCAGCACGTACACCTGGGTATTGAAGACCGGCGCGCCGATCGGCACCGAGGTGTTGTCGGCATCGGAGACCTCGTGATAGGTCACATCGACCGCGGCCTCGGTGGGACCGTACAGATTGTGCAGGCGCGCACCGGTCAGCGCGCGCAGGCGCTGCGCGGTCGGCGCGGGCAGACCCTCACCGGAGGCGAAGACATTGCGCAGGCTGGCGCATGCGGCGGCGGCGGGCTCGGCCACGAAGACCGCGAGCATGGACGGCACGAAATGCGCCGTGGTGACCTGCTCGTCGATGATGAGGCGGACCAGGTAGGCGGGATCGCGATGGCCATCGGGTTTGGCGACCACCAGGCGCGCGCCGACCTGCAAGGGCCAGAAGAACTCCCACACCGAGACGTCGAAGGTGGCCGGGGTCTTCTGCAGCACCACATCGTCGGCGGCGAGGCCGTACTGCGCGTGCATCCAGACCAGGCGGTTGACGATGGCGGCGTGCGAGACGGCCACACCCTTGGGGCGGCCGGTCGACCCCGAGGTGAAGATGACGTACGCGGTGTTCCGCGGGCGCAGCGGGGTCCGGCGATCCGCATCGGTGAGCGGGGTGTCCGCGAAGCCGGACAGATCCAGCTGATCAATCCGAACCTGGCGTGCCGCAACACCTTCCAGATCCACCTCGACGTCGTCACCGGAGGTCAGCACGCAGACCGGCTGTGCGGTCTCCAGGATGTACCGGGTGCGCTCGGCCGGATGATCCGGATCCAGCGGCACGTACGCGCCACCGGCGACGGTGACGGCGTACATACCCGCCACCAGGTCGAGGGAGCGGCGCATGCCCAGCGCCACAAAGGATTCCGGCCCCACACCCGCGGCGATGAGCCAGCGGGCGAGCTGCCGCACCCGGGCGGCGAACTCGGCGTAGGACAGACTGGTCCCCTCGAAGGTGACCGCGGTCGCGTCGGGGGTCAGCGCCACCTGGGCCTCGAACAGCGAAACCAGCGTTGCCGCGGCGCCTTCGGAGACCTCCGGCAGGGCGGCGTCCAGCTCGAACGCGGTGTCGTTCCAGCCGCGCAGCACGCGCTGGCGCTCGCGTTCGCCGAGCAGTTCGACATCGCCGACCCGCACGGTGGGATCGGCGACCAGGGCGGCGAGCATGCGCTCGAAGCGCTGGGCGAAGGCCTCGGCGAACGCGCCGTCGAAAAGATCTGTGGCGTAGACGAGTTCCGCGTCCATCGCGGAATCCACGGCGCGGTCCGCCGCGCCGCCGTCGATGACCTCGGACAGCGTCAGCTGCAGATCGAACTTGGCCGACTGCTGGTCGATGCCCAGTTCGGACACGCTCAGCCCCGGCAGTTCCAGTGCGGTGCGCCCCAGGTTCTGGAACGACAGCATGACCTGGAACAGCGGATGCCGGGCCTGCGAACGCGCCGGATTCAGCACATCCACCAGGCGTTCGAACGGCACATCGGCGTGCGCGAAGGCGGCGAGATCGCGCTCGCGGACCTTCTTCAGCAGTTCGGTGAAACTCTCACTCGTGTCGACGGGCGAGCGCAGCACCAGGGTATTGACGAACATGCCGACGAGATCGTCGAGGGCCTGCTCACCGCGACCGGCGACCGGGATGCCGACGGCGATGTCATCGGTGCCGCTCATCCGCGCCAGCAGTGCGGCGAAGGCGCTGTGCACCACCATGAACAGCGTGGTGCCGTGCGACTGCGCGACCCGCTGGAGTCCGGTGATCAGGTCACCGGGCACCTGGAAGCGATGCGTACCGGCCCCATAGGAGGCCACGGCCGGGCGCGGCTTGTTCGAGAGCCGCAGCTCGTCCGGCAGCCCGCTCAGGGTGTTGCGCCAGTACTCCAACTGCTCGGTGACGAGCGAGCGCGGATCGTCTTCCGAGCCGAGGGTTTCGCGCTGCCACAGTGCGTAATCCGCGTACTGCACCGGGAGCTCCGGCCAGCCGGGAGCCTCACCGTTGCTGCGCGCCACGTACCCGGTCATCAGGTCGCGAACCAGCGGATTCATCGAGAAGCCGTCCGCGGCGATGTGATGCGCGACCAGCACCAGCACGTGATCGTCCGCCGCCAAACGGAAGGCGCGCAGGCGCACCGGCGGTTCGGCGGTGACATCGAAACCGCGCCCGGCGAAATCGTAGACCGCGGCGTACAGCTCGCCCTCGGCCACGTCCAGCACCTCTAGCTGCGGAATGGCGCGGGCGGTGGGCAGCACCTTCTGGTAGGCGACGCCCTCGTAGGACGGGTAGATGGTGCGCAGTGATTCGTGCCGCGCCATCACATCGGCGATGGCGCCGCGCAGGGCGGCGAGATCCAGTGCGCCCGTGAGCCTTACGGCCGCCGGAATATTGTTGGCCGCCGAATCGGTGTCGAACCGGTTCAGGAACCACATGCGCTGCTGTGCCAGCGACAGGGGCGGATGCTCGGGGCGGGTGCGCACCGTAAGCGCCTGGCGCACACCGGTTCCGGCATGCGATTCCACCCGGGCGGCCAGTGCCGCCACGGTCGGGGCCTCGAAGAGCACGCGCACGCCGACCTCGGCATCGAGCGCGGCCGACAGGCGCGCGACCACCTGGGTGGCGACCAGCGAGTTGCCGCCGAGTTCGAAGAAGTCGTCGTCCACGCCGACCCGGTCCAGGCCGAGCAGTTCGGCGAAGATCGAGGCGGTGATCTCCTCGATCGGGGTGGCGGGCGCGCGGAAACGCCTGGCCTCGAAAACCGGTGCGGGCAGCGCCTTGCGATCGAGTTTGCCGGAGGCGTTCACCGGGAAGTGGTCCAGCACCACGAGGGCGGCCGGAACCATATAGCCGGGCAGCGAACGACCCAGCGCGGCCTTGACCGCGTCCACGTCGATGACGGCGTCGGGTTCGCGCACGACATAGCCGACCAGCTGATCACCGGCGTGCGCATCGGCGCGCACCACCACGACGGACTGGGCGATGCCCTGCTCGGCCAGCAGCGCGGCCTCGATCTCGCCGAGTTCGATGCGCAGACCGCGCAGCTTGACCTGGAAGTCGGTGCGGCCGAGGTATTCGATCTCGCCCGAACCGGTCCACTTCACCAGGTCGCCGGTGCGGTACATGCGAGCACCGGCGGCTCCGAAGGGATTGGCCACGAAGCGATCCGAGGTCAGATCCGGACGGCTCAGATAGCCGCGGGCCAGCTGATCGCCCGCGAGATAGAGCTCACCCGCGACACCCGGCGCGACCGGGTGCAGGCGGGCATCGAGCACATAGGTCCGGGTGTTCCAGACCGGTCGGCCGATCGGCACGAAGACGGTGTCGGCGTCCACGACCTCGTGGTACGTGACATCGACCGCGGCTTCGGTCGGGCCGTACAGGTTGTGCAGCCGCGCACCGGTCAGCGCGCGAAGCTTCTGCGCGGTCGGGGCGGGCAGCGCCTCACCGGAGGCGAACACCTGCCGCAGACGCGGCGCGGCGACCGTGGAGTCGCCGTTCTCATTGCCGAGGGTGGCC
>NZ_BDAW01000131.1 GCF_001625085.1 Nocardia acidivorans NBRC 108247 | reverse complement strand
ACCTGAATACTGACCCTCTGATTCCGGGTGAATTCTGACCCACCTGTGAACGATCATGAGGTGCTGAACGTGGAGGACTGGGCGGAGATTCGCCGGTTGCATCGTGCTGAGGGGATGGCGATCCGGGCCATCGCGCGGCAGATGAAGGTCTCGAAGAACACGGTCAAGAAGGCGCTGGCGTCGCATGCGCCGCCGCAGTATCAGCGCAAGCCGGGCGGGTCTGCGGTGGATGAGTTCGAGCCGCAGATCCGCGTGTTGCTGGCCGAGTTCCCGGCCATGCCGACGACGGTGATCATGGAACGTGTTGGCTGGCAACGCGGCAGGACAGTGTTCTTCGAGCGGGTGCAGCAGTTGCGGCCGCTGTTCCAGCCGGTGGACCCGGCCTCGCGCACTGAATATCAGCCCGGCGAGCTCGCGCAGTGTGATCTGTGGTTTCCGCCGGTGGATGTCCCGTTGGGGTTCGGACATGTCGGTCGACCGCCGGTGTTGGTGATGGTGTCGGGCTATTCGCGGATCATCACCGCGACGATGATCCCGACGCGTCAGAGCCCGGACCTGCTGGCCGGGCATTGGGCGTTGATCTCGGGCTGGGGTTGTGTTCCGCGAACCTTGGTGTGGGACAACGAATCCGCGGTTGGTAAGTGGCGTGGCGGCAAACCACAACTGACCGAGACGATGAACGCGTTCCGCGGATCTTTGGGCATCAGGGTGATCCAGTGCCGCCCTCGCGACCCGGAAGCCAAAGGCTTGGTCGAGCGAGCGAACGGCTATTTGGAGACCTCGTTCCTGCCTGGCCGAATCTTCACCGGCCCAACCGATTTCAATGCTCAACTCTCCGATTGGCTGATCAAGGCCAACCAGCGACATCATCGCCGGTTGGAGTGTCGTCCGGTCGATCGCTGGGAGGCCGATCGGCGGTCGATGCTCGAGTTGCCGCCGGTGGATCCGGTGGTCGGGTGGCGGTTCACGACCCGGCTTCCGCGTGATCATTACGTCCGCCTGGACTCCAATGACTATTCGGTGCATCCGGCCGCGATCGGTCGCCGTGTCGAGGTTCGCGCCGATCTCGACGAGGTGGTGATCACCTTGGCCGGCGCCGAACTCGCTCGGCATCAACGGTGTTGGGCTGATCACCAAACCCTCACCGATCCCGACCACGCGGCCGCGGCCGCGGACCTGCGCAATGCTCGGCGCTTGGTCGCGGTCCCCGCGATCGACACCGATGTCGAGCACCGAAACCTCTCCGACTACGACCGCATGTTAGACCTCGACGAGGCGAACAGCAGCGAGGGAATCGCCTGATGGCCACCAAGACCACAACCAACGGTTCACGCAACGTAACCTCCGAAATCGCCTATCTCGCACGAGCTCTCAAGGCCCCGACGCTCGGCAATGCCGTCGAACGGCTCGCTGAGCGGGCCCGCGCCGAGAACTGGAGCCATGAAGAATTCCTGGCTGCCTGCCTGCAACGCGAGGTCTCCGCCCGCGAATCCCACGGCGGCGAAGGGCGTATTCGCGGCGCACGGTTTCCGTCCCGAAAGTCGTTGGAGGAGTTCGATTTCGAACATCAACGTTCCCTCAAACGCGACACCATCACCCACCTGGGAACCCTGGACTTCATCACCGCGAAGGAGAACGTTGTGTTCCTGGGCCCGCCCGGCACCGGGAAAACTCACCTGTCGATCGGGCTCGGGATCCGCGCTTGCCAGGCTGGGCATCGCGTCGCGTTCGCGACCGCCGCGGAATGGGTCTCGCGGCTGGCTGAGTCTCATCACGCCGGAAAACTGCAGGCAGAGCTGATAAAGCTCGGCCGGATTCCGTTGATCATCGTGGACGAAGTCGGCTATATCCCTTTCGAATCCGAGGCCGCGAACCTGTTCTTCCAGCTCGTCTCGTCCCGCTATGAACGGGCCAGTCTGATCGTCACCAGCAACAAGCCTTTCGGGCGATGGGGCGAGGTCTTCGGCGACGACGTTGTCGCCGCCGCGATGATCGATCGCCTCGTCCACCATGCAGAAGTCATCTCGATGAAGGGAGACAGCTACCGCCTCAAGGACCGAGACCTCGGCCGCGTCCCGGCGGCCAAAACCAACGACTAACCAATCAAGGTGGGTCAGCTTTCGGCTGGACTGAACGGGTCACGATTCGACCGACGTTGACACCTGGATCGTGTATGCGCCGGTGTTCTCGACTATCAACCATGCCGCGCCCGCAGGTGAGCGCCATGCTGATCGGTCCTCGACTCGGAGGACGAACGACGCCAGCCCTTCCGCCGGATCATGCGGAGGTACGAAGGCGGTGGCCGCATAGTCATGGTCGGGTGGCGTGAGCGGTGGTCCTGACGAACGGCCGCCTTGATCCGGCGTGAGCCACAGTATCCAGCCGCGGAACGGGAGGCTGCCAGAAAAGCGCATGGGTGAGAGTCTGTCTCAGAGATGGCTACAAGTGCGAACGCCCGCTATTGCCGCATCCCGCGCTGACCGAATCGGCCGCCGGTCCGACGCCCGCACCTCCGCGGGACAGGCGTGCAATCTGCCAGCCACTCGGAACGTCGAATGCCCGGTGAATGCGCTTGGTTGCAAGATGGACCCAACCGCTGTGGGGACCTCCGCGCACGAACGAGACGATACGAGGGTTGGTGTGGGATTCAGAACTGTGGTGATCTCTGAGGATCGGCCGCTCGCGTTGCCGTTGTGGTTTGTCGAGGCCCATCCCGAACTGCACTTCGGCAACAACGAAGACGGCTCGTCTCGCCTGCCGATCGCGAGTCGCTTCGAGCGCAAGTACTACGGATCCAAGGACGATCAGCTCTTTCTCGACCTACAGCGGGTGTTGAACGAAACTCCGTCATGGATCGGCAATGTCGAGTTGATCCTGTTCCACGAGTGCGGTGGGATTACCAAGGTACTGGTCACACGCGACCGCATACGCATGGCCGAACCCACGGGCTGGTCCGAAGTCGACGAGATCGAGCACTGGTTCTGCGGCTGCTCATTCGACACGCAAATCGAGCTCCAGCGCTCCGAACTCGAAGATGGGAGCCGCCCCGAGATCGGAAAGGCCGTCGGCCCGGACGCACCATAATGCCGCTTCCCGCGCGGTCCCCGGCGGCCGGGTAACCGAGCTGAAGTTCAACGGCGCAGGGCGATCTCGGGGCCGTCGCGGTGTCCTCACATGCCATACGCCTCCGAATTCCGGTCCGAGATGCATTTGCGTTGGAGCGCACTCCAACTCCTAGGTTCGGATGCATGCGATACATCAAGCTCGGAACGACGGGACTGGAAGTCTCCGCAATCACGTTGGGCTGTATGAGCTTCGGCGAGCCGGATCGAGGTGGCGAGCCCTGGTCGCTGGGCGTGGACGCCAGCCGGGACATCATCAAGAAGGCCCTCGAGAGCGGCGTCAATTTCCTCGACACAGCCAATGGGTATAGCGCTGGAAGCAGCGAGGAGATCGTCGGTCGAGCGGTCAAGGACTTCACCCGGCGTGAGGAGGTCGTTCTCGCCACCAAGGTTTGGATGCGGATGCGCCCTGGCCCGAACGGTGCCGGGCTGTCGCGCAAGGCGATCTTCGCCGAGCTCGACGCCTCCCTGAAGCGACTGGGGACCGACTACATCGACCTGTACCAGATCCACCGCTGGGACTACGACACTCCGATCGAGGAAACCCTCGAGGCGCTGCACGATGCGGTCAAATCCGGAAAGGTCCGCTACATCGGAGCGTCGTCCATGTATGCCTGGCAGTTCGCCAAGGCCCTGTACCTGGCTGACCTGAACGGCTGGACCCGGTTCGTGTCGATGCAGGAGCACTACAACCTCATCCACCGGGAAGCAGAGCGGGAGATGATCCCGCTGTGCGCCGACCAGGGCGTCGGTGTGATTCCGTGGAGCCCGCTGGCGCGGGGCAGGCTGACGCGGGCCTGGGATACGGCCACGGCGCGTGCCGAGACCGACGTGGGCGGCAAAATCCTCTACCGTGACGAGGACCGGGCGGTGGTCGAGCGCGTCCACGAGATCGCAGGCAGGCGCGGTTTGTCCCCGGCCCAGGTCGCCCTGGCCTGGGCCATGCGCAACCCGGCGGTGACCTCGCCCATCGTCGGGGTCACCAAGCCGGCCCAGCTGGCTGACGCGGTCGCCGCGGTGGACGTCGAACTCGACGAAGACGAGGCCGCCTACTTGTCCGAGCCCTACCAGCCGCGTGAAGCTTTCTACCTGGAGGAGTCCTTCTACAAGCGGCAACCTGTGGCGGACTCCCGGTAGTCCAGGCCACGCCGGTATGACGGGTGTGGATGTTTGTACCGTCGAGCCATGACTACCGACAGCAGGGCCATCGTCCAGGCGGCGTGGCAGGCGTTCGCCAGTCACGACGCAGAGCAGATCGCCGCGTTCTTCACCGCCGACGCCGAATGGCTTGCGCCAGCGGGCAATGCGACCGCGGTCGCGCTCGACGCTCCCAGCCACATGATCGACAGGCAGGCTGTCACACACTTTCTCGCACACGAGTTCTCGCGGCTGTTCGTCAGTGATGTTGCCGTGGATTTCAATTTCCGCGGCTTCTACGTCGACGGGGATCGGGTGATCGTGGAGGAAACGATGAGCGCCACGCTGGCGAACGGGAACGCGTACCGCAATGACTATTGCTTCGTCTTCGAGTTACGAGACGGGCTCATCCACAGGGTTCGCGAATACATGGAAATCGTGACGTCTTCGGTAGGAATACCGGCGCCGACGCCATCCAGACTGAGGATTTGTCGATCAGGTGAGTGGGTGACTGCGCGGCATGCTGGTTCGCAACGCACTGACATGCCGCTTCCCGCGCGGTTCGAAGCACCAGCGCGGGCCTGCGGAAGATCAACGGGCGGAGCATCGTTCGGCTAGGGACGACGCACCATAATGCCGATGAGAGCGTGGGTTCTGGACCGAACCTCAATAGTCGATCCGTGACCGATAGTCGATGGCTGGGCGGCTCTTGGGGTCTGGACCATACGGGTTGGGGCCGGGGATGCCGTCCTGCAGCGAGAGTCCGAGCAGGATCAGTCCACCGAGAAACGGGAGCAGGGCAACCAGTAGATACCACCCGCTGTATCCGGCGTCGTGCAGGCGGCGAACTCGGACCGATACGGACGGCAGGAACAGGCTGAAGAGCACGACGGCACCGAAGGTCGCCACGAGCGAACTGCCGATCCCCGAGAGCGCCTTGCTGAGGATCCCCGCAGCGAAAAAGAGCCCGTAGTAGAACAGTGTGAACCACCAGAACTCGCTGCGGCTCGCCCGCCCGTCGAACGAAACATACTGTGCCAGCGCACTCTTGAGTGCCGCCCTGAGTCCCACCGATCCTCCCGAAAATACCTGAATCCCGAGAAATCTCGCATACCGTCTGGTGCAATGCAAGTCGGTGGGTGACCTGAATCAGCTCTGATGGCACTCGCCGATGCACTGGCGAGGTGGCAGGTGTCCGTTCTACCCGCCTACTGACACGACCCGGTGGCCGCACGATTGAACGCCTCGTCCCAGTCGGCGGGAGACAGGTAGCTCAGCCTCGGCAGTTGTGCTCGCAGTGCAGGAAGGCCGCCCGGAGTTTGGTCTACCGCGAGCAAAAGGCCGTCGCAGACCCCACGAATGAAGTACTTCGTCCGCGGGTCCGCCGTCGGTGAGATCTGCTCGGCTGCGCTGGGTTTCGCGGGCACCGGCTCGGTGGTGATAGTGCCGGTATCGAGCCTCTTTGCGGTGGCCACTGCGCTGCTGTCGACAGCTGAGTCATGTCGGTCGGTCACGGCGGCGATCGCCGCGCCGCCGAGCACCAGACCGGTGGTAAGAACTGCCGCCCCGACCCACCCTCCGCGCAGGGAGGCGAGTCGTCTCGTCCCGACCGCGATCTTCAACAGCCAATCAGCTGCCACCACAAGACTCCTGACCCTCGCCGAACTGGCGACAGTATAAGCAGCCCAACACAATCCATCCCACCCAACGGTGACCATCGCAACGCTGGCACCTGGATCAGATCCTGGCCTGGATCCGATCCTGACACCAGTCTCTTACCAGCCGCATGCGCTGACCGAACCGGAACGCCAGGTGTAGATCAACTAGGTTTCAGTCTGAGGCTGCCAAACCGCACGCACATGCCGAGTCCAGTGCGCAGTGTCGTGGCATCCCAGCCTGCTGGCGCGGTTAGGGTCTGGGCTGTGGGCAACCATTTCAGCGCGGATGCGATCGGCCTGGACGTCTACATGACCAGCGGCGGGACTGATGTGTTCTGCGAGGTAATCGCACTGGCAGGTACGCCGGTAGCGGAAACGCTATGGCAGCAAAACTTGGTGCTGCACTTCTGCGATCTCGAGCGATTCCGCTCCGGAATCAGCGGGTTCGACCTGGCTGAGCTGCCATGGACGCAGACCCACAGGCAGGAGAAGGACTTCTTCCTCGACCTACTCGACCGAGCCAACCATCGAATCGGTTGGGAGAAACTGCACTACACCCCGACGATCGACCACAATCTCGGCGCATTCACGCAGATGCTCATTGCGTTTCACCCCAGCCCGACGATCGACTCCGACCTCGGAGACTGGACCATCGCACCGAGACCGTATTTTCTCGATAAGTGTTTGCGACACACGATTTTCCGAGGTGAGTTCGGGTGCCGCCTGTACGACACCTGGACTCAACCCTCCAACGCTCCATTCGTGTGGGAAGTGATCAGTACCTACTCTGTTGATGGAACGCGCAACAGCGAGGTCGTAGATCGCCAGGTACGGCAAATGCCCGAGGACTGATCCCTCGAATCTTCGCCATTGCAGGCAATCCGGAGCCGCGGGCGGTAGGCATATGGATCGAGCCACAACACCTCGAGTCGGTATCTGCCGTCATTCAGATGCCACTCGATCCCCAGGCTCGCCATTGGCTTGGCAAGGCCGTGGACTGAGCGCCACACCGAGCCGTCGCTGGGTTGAACATCCGCTACTGCCGCGAGGCGCA
>NZ_BDAW01000130.1 GCF_001625085.1 Nocardia acidivorans NBRC 108247 | reverse complement strand
CCGATGCGCGCGCCCGTTCCGGCCGCCCCGGCGCCGCGCCCCGAAGCGCGCACCGATACGGTCCTGAGTGAACGGGAGCGGGAGGTCGCCGAGCTTGTACTACTGGGCTTGACCTACCGGGAAATCGGGGCTCGCCTCTATATCTCCGCCAAAACGGTGGAACACCACGTCGCCCGGATACGGCGTCGGATCGGTGCGGGCTCACGTTCGGAGTTATTGTCAATGCTCCGCGCCATGGGTCACGGTTCCCTCCTCGTATGACCCCGGCGCGGAGAGTTCCCGGACACACCGAGTGAGGTAACGACGATGGCCACTGGGGTGGGGCTGCGGATAGCCGACGACGAATCCGTCGTGGCTGTCGTGACCGGCGACGACACCACACTCCCGGTGCACTACATCGTGCGCGAGTCGATCCTGCACATGTCCGATGACGGTGACGCGGTGCTCGGCGGTGACGCACCGCCCGAGGACGCGCATTCGATCAGCGGTTTCGTGGCCGCCGTCGGCGATCCGGCGGGAATGCCGGTGGACGAGGGCGAGGCGTACCGCGCCGAGGATCTGATGGCGACCGCCGCCTTCTGCCTGATCAATCTGGCCGCCGATCATCTGAACGGTCCGGCCGAGTTCTATGCCACGTATCCGACCGGTTGGCCGCAGGAGAATGTGCGGGCGCTGCGCGAGGCCCTGGACTATCTGGGCCTGAAGTCGGTGGTGCTGGTCAGTGAGCGTGATCTGCCGCAGTCGGACGGTGATACCGGAAAGTCGTTCGCGTACAACGCGGCTCGGGCCGCGCTGGCCGCGGTGCTGGCGACCCCGGCGGGGCTGACCCCGCCCGATCCGGACGCGGGCACCGTCAACGCGGCCGATGTCACCGATATCCTGCCGGCGCTGCCGACCGCCGAACCGCTGTTGCAGGCGTACTCGGCCGCCATTCCCACCGCCACCACCGCCGATCGCGCGGTGGGTCCGGTTACCGCCGAGCAACCGATCGTGCGGCTACCGAGACAGCGCGCCAATCGCGGCACCTACATGATCGCCGCGGCCACCGCCCTGATCGGTTTGCTGCTGGGCGGTCTCGGGGCGGCGGCGGTGTGGCGGCAGGACGACTCCACCCCCGGGCCGCCGCGCGGCGAGGTGGCGAACCAACCGGTCGCCACCGCAGGCGCGGTGCCACCGCTGCTACCCCCGCCGCCGGACATCTCCTCCGAAATACCGGTCCCGCCCGCGGATTCGGGCTACTCCGAGACCACCACCGCTCCGCCGCCGACCACTCCGCCACCGACCACCACCGAGGCGCCGCCGACCAGCACGACGCGGCCCAGTCCACCGCCCACCACGGTCACCACACCGCCGTACTATCGGTACCCTCCGGTCCCCACCTGGAGCCTGCCGACGCCGCCGGTCTTCCAGGATCCGTGGCCGCAGTATCCGAATTGATTTCGTAGCGCCCATATGTGATTGATGCCCTAAAGTGGTGCGCTGACCGATGTTCCGCCAACTAACCGGACCGTCGGTCTGCTGGTGCACTACGAAGGGACTCCATGCGCAAGTTCATGGCGCGCCGCGCCACGGTCCGAGCAGCAACCATCGCTTTTGCCTCGACCGTCCTGGTCGGCCCGTTGTTCGCGGCGATTCCCGCCGGTGCGGAGCCAGTCGATCAGCTTGCCGCGGACAAGCTTCCGGCCGAACTCGTACAGGCCATCCAGCGCGATCTGAAGATGACCCCTGCCGAGTACCTGGACCGCGCCGCCAAGGCACAGCAATTGCGGGACTACGCAAGGGAATTCCGCTCCGAGCGCCCCGAGGACTTCGCCGGCGCCTGGCTGGGCACCGACGGTAAACCGGTGCTCGCGGTCACCTCGCTCGATGCCGCCAAGATCGCCGCGGCCGACGGCTACCAGACCCGGCTGGCCCCGATCAACGCCGACGGCCTGGAGGGCTCGGTCGATCAGCTGAACAGCTGGATCACCAGTCTCCCGCGCGAAATCTCCGGCGCGATCAATTCGGTCGCCATCGATTTCCTCAATAGCCAACTGGTACTGAGCGTCGCGAACACGCCCGCGGGACATCTGCTGAATCTGCCCACCCTGATCGCGAATATCAAGGTGGTGCTCTCCCCCGACAGCGGCGGTCCGGTGGAGCGCCGCCCGATGGGTGGCGACACCTATATCAGCGCGCCGACCTCGCTCACCGATTCGTCGCTGCAGAGCGTCGATGTCTGCTCGTTCGGATTCAACAGCGTCGATGCCGCGGGCAATGCCCTCAACATCAGTGCCGGGCACTGCAATCCGAATATCGGCAAGGCGAATGAACAGGCCGATGTGTACCTGCCCAATATTCGGAATCTGACCGCGAGCCCGCCGCTGGGCAGCTTCGTACGCTCGCAGCTGGGCGGCGGCAACGCACTGGACTACTCGGTCATCAAGTTGAACGAGGCCGCGGTGAAGGCGGGCATGGACCAGCCCTCGGTGCGCGGCGCCAACGGCACCACCCTCACCATCACCGGTGTGGCCGATCCGATCACCGGTGCGCCCATCTGCAAGTCGGGCCAATCCTCCACGTTCACTTGCGGTTTCGTGGTGGCCGATCGGGTGGAGACCCAGCTGTTCACCGCCGAGGGCCAGTCCAAGACCGTGCGCGGCTTCGCCTCCAGCGCGTGCACCCTGGGTGGTGACAGCGGCGGCGCGATCGTCTCGGGCACGCTGGCACTGGGAATCACCAGCGGTTCGAATGCCGCCGACGCGCCGAATTGCAATGAGGCCAATAGCCAGCTCGCCCAGTACGGCGGAACCGCGACACTGGGCATTCCGGTGCGCGCCATCCTGGCCGATATCAGCGCGAATTCCGGTGGCGGACTCGGCAACGGTATTCAGGTGCGCACACGTCCGAACACGAACTAACGCTGAACACTCGACCAACAGAAGTCGGCCGCGAACCTCCGATCGGGTTCGCGGCCGTCTCACTGCGTGGGGAGACCGCGAAACCCGCCGTAGCGAAGCGGAGGCAAATTAATAGAGCCACGCGGCAATAAGTAGGCATAACGGGGCTGAGCCCATATAGTCGGCTTCATGCTCCTGCCACGTATGCGCTATTCCTCGCTGCCCGTGGGCCGCCGCAGGCCGCGGTCCCTTGTCCGTTCAGCGGCGATCGCGGCCAGCGCGCTGCTGATCGCCGGACCGGTGGCGGTAAGCGCACACGCGGAACCCGCGACACCCGATCTGCCCGCGGAGCTGATCACCGCCATCACCCGCGATCTGAAGATCTCGCCCCAGGACTATCTGAACCGCGCCGCCCTGGCCCAGCAGGTGGCCGCCTTCTCCGCCACCGCCCAGCGCCAGTTCCCGCAGGTCTTCGCGGGCTCCTGGCTGGACGAGGCCGGTAAGGCCGTGGTCGCGCTCGCCGACGGTCCGGGTATCGACGCGGCCCGCAAGGCCGCCGCCGACGCCGGATTCACCGTCAAGGACGTCGCCAAGAGCGAATCCACCCTGCGCGGTGAGAAGAACGCCTTCCAGAAGTGGCTCGAGGGTCAGCCCGACACCGTGGCCAAAGCCGTGCGCGGCGTGGCCATCGACACCATGAACAACAGCATCGCGGTCCGGGTCGAGCAGACCGGACTGGCGTTGCCGAACTTCGTCGATCCGGCCCGGGTCATCGTGATGGCGGTGCCGCCGACCGGCGGCGAGGACGCGAATGTGCCGCAGGCCGGCGCCATCGCGGGTAACGGCGCGGGCCCGCTGGCCGCCGGTGACGCCTACGCGTCGGTGGCCGGTCGCATGTCGCTGCGCTGCTCGCTCGGCTTCAACGGCCTGGACCGCAATGACAATGTCGTGAATATCACGGCGGGACACTGCAATCCGAACATTCCGGCCACCGGCGGGGCGAACTCCCCCGGTGTGTTCGAACTGCTCGGCACCGATCACACCGGCGCGCAGATCGGCAGCTTCCAGAAGTCGATCCTGGGCGCGCAGGACTACTCCATCGTCTCGGTCGCCGACGGCGCGCGGGATCGCCTCTCCAACAACCTGGTTCGAGTGCCGAACGCCGCGCCGGTCGCCATCACCGGTATCGCGGTGCCGGTCGTCGGCGCGCCGGTCTGCAAGTCGGGTTCGCGCACCGGCTTCAGCTGCGGTGTGGTGAACGCGGTCGATCAGACCGTGCAGGTCGGCGATCACCAGCTCACCCAGAGCTTCTCGGCCAATATCTGCGCCCTGCCCGGCGACAGCGGCGGCCCGATCGTCACCGGCACCCTGGCCCTGGGCATCTCCAGCGCCTCCTCGGTCGCCGACTACCCGGTCTGCGAGATCCCCAACCTGATCGGCCTGATCACCGGCAACGCACCGCAGCTGTTCGCCCAGCCGATCAGCACGGTGCTCTCGGACAACCCGGGTCTGCGGGTCCGCACCAACTGAGCGGTACCGCACCGAGCAAGAGCCGGTAGAGGGGCCGGTAGCCATTGGGCTACCGGCCCTTCCGCCTGTCCGGGGCAGTATGCGGGGTGGGTCGGGCAGCGTTGTGACCACAGTGGCGGGACTGGGACATGCCAAGGCGGGGTTCGGGCGGGCGATCATCCGGCATGCTGGAGTGATGTGTTTGGTGTTGGCCGGGTGGCGGGCGCATCCCGAGTATCGGTTGATCGTCGCGGCGAACCGGGACGAGTTCTTCACTCGTCCAACCGAATCGCTGCGATGGTGGGATGAGGTGCCCGGCCTGCTGGCCGGACGCGATCTGGGTGCGGCCGGTCCGGTACCGGGCACCTGGCTCGGATTGGCGCGCGACGCACACCGATTCGCCGCGGTCACCAATGTGCGCGGACCGAACGAGGGACGCCTCGACGCGCGCTCGCGCGGGGCCCTGCTGATGGATTTCCTGCGCGGTGAACAGGATTCGGAGAAGTTCGTGCGCGGTGTCGCCGCCGCGCCGGATGACTACAACGGGTTCAACCTGCTGGTCTCGGATCTGGAATCGCTGTGGTGGCACAGCAATCGCGGTGGACAGGGTCCGCGCGAACTCACCGCGGGCTTCCACGGTCTGTCCAATGGCGCACTCGCGGCATCCCTGCGGCCCGA
The DNA here is from genome assembly GCF_001625085.1 of Nocardia acidivorans NBRC 108247. Lineage (GTDB taxonomy): Bacteria > Actinomycetota > Actinomycetes > Mycobacteriales > Mycobacteriaceae > Nocardia > Nocardia acidivorans. The sequence continues at coordinate 2,633 of NZ_BDAW01000130.1, read as the reverse complement.
TGGCGCGGTTTCCACCGGAACCGATACTCCGCCCTGGCCCAAGGTCCGCGAGGGCGTGCTGGGCCTGCACAGGACGGTGCAATCGGATCCCGCCGATGTGTCCGGCTATCTCGCGGTACTCGCGGACCGGCGGCACGCGGCCGACGCCGAGCTACCCGACACCGGTATGGACCTGGCGAGCGAACGCGCGGCCTCGGCCCCCTTCGTCGATCACCCGCTGCACGGGACTCGATGCAGCACAGTGCTGCTGGTGCGCGAGGACGGCCGCTTCGAGATGACCGAGCGCACCTTCGGTCGCTCGGCCCGGCCCGAGAGCACCGTCACGTTCCGGGGCCGCCTGGAACTACCGGCCTGACGACCGGACCCGGAAAACACGACCGGCCCGCCCCGACGAAGCGGGCGGGCCGGTACGGGCGGTGCCAGATGCTAGATCAGTTGGCCCACTTGGTGGTGCCGTCCGGCGCCTGCAGCGTCTGGATGAGCTCCAGACCGGCCGCGATCAGCGTCGGGCCACCCACGGCGATGGTGCCGAGGATGCCGCCGATGCCCGCGCCCGCGAGCAGACCGGGCACGCAGCCCGCGATCACGGTGACCAGGCAGCCGATACCCGCGCCGAGCGCGGTGCCGACGAAGGTGCCGATGCCGGTGGCCAGCGCGAACTGGGTGGAGAAGTTGCTCATCGCGCTCTGGTTCTCACGAGCCGACGCGATGGGCTTGACGGCCAGCGGCGCGGTGCCGGGCTGGAAATCGGCGGGCTTCTCGGGAACGATCTCGAGAACCTTGCCGTCATCCTTGACCGTCGGCTTGACCTGCACATCGGTGCCCGCCACATCGAACTGCAGCGGGAAGGAGATTGCGGTGGCGCCCTTGACGTCCTTGACGTTGACGATCGTCACCTTGGGGTCTTGCGGAGTCGCCCCGTCCTGCTCGGTCAGCTCGAAGGTGCCGTTCTTGAGCGTCGAAACGACGGTCTTGACGTCCTTGTCATCGACCTTCTGGTCGACGAGCTTGCTGGAGTAGGAGATCCCTGCGGGCTCCGTGCTGGCATCGGCGTGGGCAGAAGTCATCCCAATGGTCATTGCGCCGATGACCAAGGCAGCCGCCGCAGTGGTGCTGCGAAACTTCATTCGGTTTTTTTCCAATCCGTCATCAGGTAAATCCGCTGTCCGCATCTTCGCCACGCGAGGCCCTGGCTTCCCTCGGGCCCTGCCTACGCGCTGGTGGCGACACTCCCCGAGCATGTGAAGATGCGCACAGACTTCGGACGACGTGATCTTAATCGAACAGTTGCCGATTAGCGACATTCGCTATGCCCTGAAAGGCAGGGGCTTTCTAAGTAAGCCTGCCCTTTGTTAAAGGCGTGATTTGCCGGGATTTACGGTGTGGGAACACGCTGGACAGTTAAGTTACCGACGGGTAACTTACCGTTCGTTAGGATACGAGCCAACCGGGGCGGACCAGGCCGTCCCCGAAGAGCTTGTTGAACCGGTCAGAAAGGTCGCGACATGAATGCCCTGACAGTGACACTGGGCACGATTGGGGCGGTGTTCACAGTCTTCTGCTGGGCATCGTTCATCGGTGGCGTACGCAACATCACACGCACCGTCATGGTCGGTCAGTCCGCGCCGGATCGGTGGCGGCCGTTCATCCCACGCTTCAAGACCATGCTCGTGGAGTTCCTCGCGCATACCCGGATGAACAAATTCCGCACGGTGGGCTGGGCGCACTGGCTGGTCATGATCGGCTTCCTCGCCGGGTTCATCCTGTGGTTCGAGGCCTACGGTCAGACCTTCGAGCCCGAATTCCACTGGCCCATCATCGGGTCCTGGGGCATCTACCACCTGGTGGACGAAATCCTCGGCATCGGAACGGTGGTCGGCATCGTCGCGCTGATCATCATCCGTCAGCTGAACCACCCCCGTGTGCCCGAACGCCTTTCGCGCTTCAGCGGTTCGAAGTTCGCCCCCGCCTACGTGATCGAGAGCATCGTGCTCGTCGAGGGCCTGGGCATGATCTTCGTCAAGGCGGGCAAGATCGCCACCTACGGCGAATCCCACACCTGGAGTGACTTCTTCACCGAGCAGGTCGCCAAGCTGCTGCCCTCCTCGATCGCCATGGTGTCGATCTTCGCGTTCATCAAGCTCTGCTCCGGCGCGCTCTTCCTGCTGCTGGTCGGCCGCAACGTCACCTGGGGTGTGGCCTGGCACCGGTTCGCCGCCTTCCCGAACATCTACTTCAAGCGCGAGGACGACGGCACCGTCGCGCTCGGCGCGCTGAAGCCGATGATGTCGAACGGCAAGCCGATCGATATGGAGACCGCGGATCCGGACAACGACACCTTCGGCGTCGGCAAGTTCGAGGATTTCTCCTGGAAGGACATCCTCGACGTCACCACCTGCACCGAATGCGGTCGCTGCCAATCCCAGTGCCCCGCATGGAATACCGGTAAGCCGCTCTCGCCCAAACTGCTGATCATGTCGCTGCGCGACCACGGCTACGCCAAGGCGCCGTACCTGCTGGCCGGTGGCCGGAAGGATATGGGCGGCGACGAGATCGGCCTGGTCGACAAGGACGGCAAGCCGAACGAGCGTGCGCTGGCGAACATTTCGGAGGCCGCGCGGGTTGAGGCGGAT
>NZ_BDAW01000129.1 GCF_001625085.1 Nocardia acidivorans NBRC 108247 | reverse complement strand
GGGTGCCGCTCCCGGCACAGCGTCCCCCGCGTCCCCCTCGGCTCCGGGCGGCGGCGCGGTATCGGCACCCGCCGGAGATCATCCGTCCCGGAACCGCACCGGGCGCACCGAACAGCGTGCGGCGGAACGCGCTGCGCCCGAACATGATTCGGCACCCATCCAGGCGGCGATCGGCGCGGCCATGGCCGCGGCGGCCGCTCCCGCCTTCGTCCTGGGCGATCGCGTGGACGGCGAGTCGGCGCTGGCCCGCACCCTGCTGCGCAGCATTCTCGCGGTGGTCGACTACTCACCGATCGCGCCCGCGTGGGCGGTGGCGGTGGCCCGCCATGCCGGTGGTATCAGCGCCTTCGTGACCTCGAACGAGGGGCGCGGCTGGCTGCCCGCCGGGCTGTATCTGCCCAGAACGGTATCCACCCCTTGGGTGTGGCAGGCCGCCCGCGAAGCCGCCTGGGAGGGCGTGGCCGATCCGGCTCGGGTATTGGTCGAGTTCAGCCGGGCCTGGGGGCGGACCTCCGGGGCCGAACTCGCGGTCGTGGCCTCATCGCTGCCGATCGACCCGGTGCTGCGCGCCGCGCTGCCCTCGGTGCGTTTCTACGGCGAGGTCGAACCCGCGCCGGAGCTGAATCTCGGTACGCCCGCACAGGATCGGCGTGACCGGCTGGAGGTGACCGCGTCGCCGCGGCTGCTGGATCGGGTGATGGCGGTGCAGGAGCCGACGATCCTGTTGCGCTGCACCGAACTCGCCCGCGACGCGCACGCGCGGGTCATCCGGGCGGTCCCGGATGCCGTGCACGCCATGGGAACGCCGGAACTGCGCGGGCGCATTCTCACCGCATTGCGCAACCGGACCGCGGTGGCACCGGATTGGTTCGAGGAATTGCGCGACGCCGATGACCTGCTCGCCGCGAGTATGGCGCCGCGACGTCTGGACGTCGGTCGCATTCCCCTGGGGGAATTGCGATTCGAGGAGAGCGGTGAACCGGCGGTGTTGCGCGCCATGCAGTTGCAGCGCCGCTGCGACGAACTGGTGCTGCTGTTGGCAGGTACCCCGGATCGGCAATGCCTGCGCGACGCGGTGTACGTGCACGCTCATCTCACCGAGCATCCGGTCATCGCGGCGCTGAGCGAAGCCCGTGTCCCGCCGCCGGTCAGCGGTTGAGCCGCGGCGGGGAATCGATGCGGGCGAACGCCGGTGGCAGGTCCCGGCCCATCGGGGCCTGCCACCGAACTCGCCGAATGGACTGTGGCGAAACAAGGTTCGCGACTTCGCACAGAACACTATGGGCTTCCCATCGGCGGGAAGGCTCGACAATTGTGCGAGTCGCCGAGGGCGGAAGGGAGTTCGATTCAACGTGGCCGAGAAAGTGCACATCGATCCAGCGGTACTCCGCCAACTCGCGGCCCAGCACAAGCGAGTCGGCGATGAGACGGTGGAATGGGCCAAGCCGCCGCAGGATTGGCTCGACGCCTTCCCACATACCTACGGAACCATCGCCAGCCCCGTCCTGGAAGCGTTGACGAAGTATTACAACGCCAGGCAGCAGGCGGGCAATGCGCTCGCGGAACAGCACTACCGCACCGCGGCCGAACTCAACGCCTCCGCCGACGAGTACGAGCGCGCGGATCGGGACAGCGCGGCGGCGATCCACCGATCCGGCGACGGCCCCTACGGTGGCGCCAGAACGCCCACGGGCGTACCGCCGCTTGCTCACCCGGGTGCGCAGACCCCGGGCGGGCCCGGAAATCCCGGTGCCGTGCCACCGGTTTCGGGCGGCAGCGATCCGAACGCTATTGGCGGACAGGACACCTCGCCGATCAACGCGCCGGGCGGCGCCCCGGCGACCGTCGGTGCGCCCGGTGGCGCACAGACCGCCCCGGGTGGGGCCGGAGCGCCCCTGGCGCCCGCCGCCTCGGCGACGGATCCCGCGGCGGCGAACACCGGCGCGGGCCGTGACGGTCTGACCGGGACGACCGCCGACGCGGCGACACGCCCCGGTGCGGTCACCGCCCCGACGGGCGTCGGCGCCGCGCCGATCCCCACCGGAACCGGTGGCGGCGATTCGGCCCAGCACGCGTCACCCACCTCGGGGACCGGCGTGCCCGGCGATGCCGTACCGGTACCGCTGCCGACCCCGTTCGCGGCGGCGGTCGCCGCCGCCAAGGATCGGGAGACCGGTCCGGGCCATGTGGTGAACGAGGCCGTCAACGAGGATCTGGTGATCGCCCGCACCCTGCTCGCCGCGGTGCTCGCGGCCGTGGATGAGCCGGTCATCGGTCTGGCCTGGGCGGTTTCGGTCATGCGCGGGCCGACCGGGATCGGTGTGTTCATCACCAGCAACGAGGGCCGCGGTTGGCTGCCCGCCGGGCTGTACCTGCCGCGTGAGGTATCCACCCCGTGGCTGTGGGACGAGATGCTCGGGGCGGAACAGAGCTGGCCGTGGGAGGGCGTGGCCGATCCGGCCCGCGTACTCGCCGAATTCGGCCGGGCGTGGGGCGGTACGACGGAGTCGACTCTGACCGCCCTGGTGTCGTCGGGGTCGATCGATTCGAGCCTGCGCGCACAACTGCCCGACACCGCGGTGGAAGATATGGTCCCGCCCGCGTACGACATCGATCTGCGCACACCCGCCCCCGGCACCGCCGATCGACTGGCGCTTGCCGCATCCATACCCGCATTGGAAAGTGTTGGTGCGGTGCCGGATTCGGCAATCCATCGCCGTCGCACCGAGCTGGCGGAGCAGGCGCACGGCGAGCTGGTTCGCACCATCGCGGCCCCGGCCGAGGCGGCGGCCGGTCGCGCCCTGCGCGGCCGCGTGCTCGCCCTGCTGCGCGAGAATCAGCAGGTCCCCGCCCAGCTGTGGCAGGAACTGCGGGACGCCGACGATCTGCTCGCCGCCACCATGCTCTCTCGGCGGGTCGACGCGGGCCGGGTCACCCTGGGCCAGTTGCGCATCGAAGACCAGGCCGAAGCGTTGCGCGCCATGGTATTCGAGCGCCGATGCACCGAACTGGTGCTGCTGCTCGCGAACCAACCCACCCGCCAAGGCCTGCGCGACGCGGTATACGCGCACGAGCAGATCCTGGGTCACCCGATGTTCGCGGCCGTTCCGGTCGCCGCGGCAACCACCGCCGCCGACCAGGTCACCACGGTCGACACCATCGGACCGCGGGTCGCACCACCGGCGGTCAGCGCCGGTCCGCCGAGCGGGGTTTCCGTCGCGCCACTCGATGATCGAGTGAACGGATAACTGGTCTGCTCGGGCGTCCCGGTGTCATACCGGGACGCCCGTTCACCCGCCGGACTTCGATCGAATTCGCGCACGACCTCGCGCGCTATATCAAGCGACGTCCCAACCGGGCGTGCCGTAGACGTTCAGTCTGTCTATGCCCGCGCTGGGTGAACAGCCCAGTCCCACAACCGAATAGCACCACCCGGCACCGGTGGACTCGGCGGCCCGGGCGAGGGCGTCGACCCCTGTCGTGCCGCCGTGATGGTGGGCCGCGAGCTCACGCACCAGCGCGGTCAGGTCGCCCTACGGCGCGCGCCCAATTGCAGCGCGAACGTTGGGGTATTGCCCCGGCGCCCGCAGCTGATCAAGAAAGGAAATTGATACAGGGTAGCCGCGTCGGCGCCGCAGCGAACCAGCTCGGACTGCAGCTCCCATGCCGGATCGCCGAAGAGGCGGACCAGTTTCATCGGTGTGGCGGTGGTCAGCCGGGAGTCGAAGTCGATGTGCTCCGTTCCTGACTCGGTCACATAGCGCAGCGCGGCGGTGAGCCGGCCGCGGCCGCCGCTCACGCTGGCCTCGAACGGAATACCGGTCACGGTGAGACCGCTCGCGCGCGATCCGTCGGCGGCGAGTGCGTTCAACTTCCCGTCACAGGCGCGATCCAGCATGGCGCGGATCGGCTCCGGGCCGATGCCTAGCGCCAGGAACTCGGCCGCGGCGATCAGGAAGTCGCTTGCGGCCGTGACCAATTCACCGCTATGTCTCCCCGCCGGGCCCCTTGGGCGGGGTCGACGCGGGTACCACTCCCGGTGCTGAGGGCGCCGCGACCTTGGGCGGATCGGCGGGTTTCGTGTCGAGCGGCCCGTGCCCGTCCGTGCTCAGATCCGAGCCGGTGGGATGGAAGAAGCCCTCGAACTTCCCGAACTCGCCGCCGAGCGAGTCGGGCAGGTTGTTCGGGTTGAATTGCACCAGATGGCCGTCCTGCGTCGGCCCGAGCTTGCCGTCCAGAATGATTTGGGGGCCGTGGTCGGTCATCACCACCAGCGCGGTGCGGTTGCCCCATTGCGCGATATCTCCGGTCTGGAGTTCGGAATCGGAGATCTGTTTCCACGGCATTCCCGGCGTGGGTTGCCCCGGACCGCCCGCATAGGCGGCGCGCGCATCACAACCGGACGGGTTGCTGAACGCCTTGGTGAGCGCGTCCTGCACCACGGGCGATACCTGCTGGGTCCCGCTCAGGCCCGGGATCGTGACAGGCCGCAGGCCCTTGCCATTGGTCGGCGGCGGAGTCGTCTGGTCGGCGGTGACCGCCGGTTGCGCCGGTGATCCGGGTGCGGTCGGCGCACCCGGTGTGGTGGACGCGGGAGTGACGGCATTCGGGTCCCGCCGTCGGTGCGGTTCGCCCCGGTCGTTCTGGATTCCGGAGGTGTCCTGGTTCCGACTCTGCGCCGCCTGGCTCATCGCCGACATCGCCATCAGCATGCTCGGGTCGAAACTCGAACCGCCGCCGGTGTTCCCACCCGCGTTGCCTCCGGTGTTCGCGCCCATGCTTCCGCCGGTGTTCACTCCGGGGTTGTACACGGCCGGTGTGACATTCGCGCTCTGCTCGATGCGATCTCGCGCCGCGTTGATCTCATCGACAACCGGATCCGTGCCGGTATCGGCCCGGGTTGTGGTGGTATCGGTCGGGGTTGTCCCGGGAGACGATGGATCCGGTTTCGTGGCCGGATTGCCCTGCCCGCCAGCGTTATTCGCGAGCGCGTCCTTGAAGAGTGCGCTGTAATCGGTATTCGGTGCTCCCGGAGGTCCGTCTCCTGTCCTCGCACCCGCACCCGCACCCGCTCCGTTTCCTCCTCCGCGGCCTGTTCCCGCACCGTTTCCGCCGTCGCCGCCTGTTCCCGCTCCTGTTCCGCCGTCGCCACGGGCCCCCGGTCCCTTTGATCCCTCGGGCGGCGGGGCGAGCTTCTCCGCCTCCTTCAGGAACTTCGTGGCCACCTTCTCGTAGGCCGTATTCCATTTCCTGACCGCTTCCTTGAACGGTTCGATATAGACGCGCTGTTCCACGCTGGGGGTCATATAGAACAAGCCGTCGTCTGCGGACTTTTCGAAAACTGTTTCGACTATCGGATCGTGATCATGTTGATAGTAGTGCGTTTGGGTCAGCTTGTCGCCCTCGCTTCGCCAGCTACCCACCTTACCGCTTTTGAGGGTTTCTCTGACATCGTCCAACATTCTGACCAATTCCTTGAACAGGTTATCTCCCGTCACGTGGGTGTCAAATGTGGCCTCCGTTGCGAGCTGGTGTTCGCTATTGTACTTTTCTTCTCTTTTCTTCAATTCTTCCTCCAGGGCTCCGTGTGATGCCCTGATATTCGACCAACCGTCCAAGGTTGTCGGTCGCTCTTCCGATACCAGTATCGGAGCGAATGTGGGATGCTCTTCTTTCGGGCGCCGAAGGCCGAGCGTATCGAGATCCCATTGCATTGTGAACTTTGTATCTTTCACAAGAGCTTTGAACGGCTTACTGGCGCCATCCGGCGCCTGCATTTCCACCGATACCGCATGTTTTTGCGTTTGGTCGTTTACGGAGTTGTTCGCATCGTTGCTGAATACTGGTTTTTTCACCTTGGCTTGGTAGTACGTGTCGACATTATTGTGGTAAAAGGATGAAACGAGATCCTTGTAATCCCCATTGTCGAAATGCTTGTCATGCGCTGTCTTTGCGAGCTCCTCTTTAAGGTTGAGGTGAGCGCCGCCGTCCTGATCGTCAAGCTTGTCCCATGCGTCCTTGAATTCTTCCGCATTCAATGTGAGAAGTCGGTCCAGGGAATGTTTCGCCTGATCATCCTGAAATCCGGTATCGTCACAGAAGCTGTGTTCATAGTCTCTTCTGACATCTTCGACAACCTTGTCAACCTTTTCATGGTTGATTTCTTCGGTCATTAGATGCTCATTTCTATACGAGAAGATCCGGCACCGGTGGAATCTTGTGGCATGGTTGCCATTTCAGCCTGGGGGTGCATGACAATCTGCTCGTAGGTGTAAAGCATGTCCCGTAACAACTGGCGGTCGGTTTCAGTATCGGCGTATAAACGTCGCAGCTCGTCGGTGCGGCGCCGGATGAACCCGTCACGCGAGCGCGCTACCGACCCCGTTTGGATTTGCGTGTCGATCACCAATTTCTGGCAGGTGACAAGAATATCCATATCGGCTATCCCTTCCGCGTAATGCCGGGTGTTGTCGGTTCCGGCTATTTCGAGTCGATCGACCAGCCCCGCACCAGGTTTCGAGAAATCGGCATCGGCCGGAGCGGCCGGCACATGGTCCGCGACCGCGGTGTCGACAGGAAGGGATGACCGCAGTCGATTCGAGACGGCCGTGGAGGACGCCAGGGCGCTGAGCCGAATCGGGATGCGGTGTGTCGTGAGCGCCACCAGCTCGGCGAGCATGCGTGCCGGGTCGTCGATTCCGGCCAACTTCGCCATGGTTTGCCGGTCGCGCTCATCGAAGCGGGATTTCCAGCGCCACGGCACGATGACCTCGGAGGGGAGGAAGAGTCCGGCCGGCAACCAACCGCGACCTTCGGTCGAGGTCAGCATCAGCACCGGTCCGCGACGAGTGATCGCCACGGCGGTGGCCCACTCCATGCCGGGCGTCGAATCGCCAACGGTGGCAAGAACTGCCGCGAGTAGTGTACGAGCGAGCGTCAGATGGTCGGCTACGGTATCGCCGACGACCAGCGACGGCTCTGCGCGCTTCGCTCCGGCACTCCGCGCCGACGCCGCCAGCGGCCCCGGTGACAACGGCCCGGATACCAGCGCCCGGGGCGGCCCGGTCCTAGGGACCGCTGTGGATGCCACCGGATCCGGAGCCGTCGAGAACGTGTGGATGCCACCGGCGGACCGTGGGCCGGTGTCGGGGGCGGCGATGCGAGGTGGCGACGCTGCGGGCGCGGCGGTGGTGACGGGGGCGTTAGGGATATTGGTTCCCGGTCCCATACTCCGCGGCGGCACAATCGAACTCGTCGAGGGCGCGAGCACGAACGGAACGTTGGTTTCAACAGGCGTCGAGGGTCCGACCGGAGTGGTGGACCCGACAGGTGCGATCTGGCCTACCGGAGTGCCGCCCGCCATGCGGCTCTCGGGTTGGGGGATGTTCCGCTCCGCCGATGGCGCTGCGGTGGGAGTCGGTGTCCGCCCGTCTGGGACCGGGACAATGGACTGCTTCGGTGGAGTGCCTCCGAGGGATGGCACCGGAATGATCGGTGCCGGTGTCACCGGATCGGTATTCGGCGTACTCGGTCCAGCGCCGCCCGGGTGGTTGTCGCCGCCGGCTTGAGCGATTCGCTGTCGGCCGTGCTCGTCCTTGGCTTCGAGGTCATCCGCAGCCCTGAGCAATTGGTCGCGAGTCCGTTCGTGCTCGCGGGCCAGTCGGTCTGCCTTGGCATAGCGGTCGTTGTAGAAATCGACCAGCGCACCATGTATCGGGTCCGCGATCGTGCCGTAGGTTTCCGGGAACTCGTCGAGCCAGGGCTGCGGAATGGCTCCCTTTCTGCGGAGCTCCGCCGCGATCAAAGCATGCTGCTCCGCGGATTTACGCAGATCATCTGGCTCGATGAGGAGATGGTCGGCCATGCTCGGTTGGATCCTCCCGCCCGGCTGCTTCGAATCATTTTTCCGACTTCCCGAAATCGGGCTCCCGGGAGTCTCGTGCGCCCCCTGCCCGCCAATCTCGCATCACCTCGGCGAGCGGACGTGGCAGTAGCGAATTGTCATTCATATCGAGGTGGTATTTGCGCTGCGCGTCGGCGGTGCTCTCGGCGATGGCGGCCATGATCTCGGCAGCCAGTTCGTGACTGCCGAATCTGTCGCAGGTTCCGGGAGCCAGATACAGATTCCGGAGTCGCCCGTGGATATCGACTTCGGGAATGACCAGGCCGGATGGTGAGGGACGCCGCGCGACGATCTCCTCGGCCCGCTGCTGGATCGCTTCGAAGCGATGTTGCAGCTCCCGCTTCATGGCGAATCCAGCCTGTACATCGGGATGGAGTTCTCTCATCGGTCCTCATTCATCGGCGGCGCTGCTCTTCAGCATGCGTCATCACTCAGCGTGCGACTTCCCGCCGGTGAGAAGGGTGTTCGCCGAAACAAGGATGGGATCGCGTGCGATGGAAGCTATCTCATCGTCCTCATACTCCCGCGGAGCCTGTGCGCGGCGGGGGCGGGGGAGGGGGCGGGGGTGGC
>NZ_BDAW01000128.1 GCF_001625085.1 Nocardia acidivorans NBRC 108247 | reverse complement strand
GGCCGCCGCGATGCCGCCGAGCGCGCCCGGCACCGACGGATTCGCACCGCGCAATCCCACCGCCGCCGCGCCCGCGCCGAGCGCGGTCACCGCGGGTGTGCGCAGTCGCTCCGGCAGCAGTGCCACTCCGGCCGACGCGGCAACGATATTCACCGCGACGCCGCCGCGAGTGGCCTGTTTGTCGTGCCGCCCCGATCTGGCCACCACGGTCTCGACCACCCGCACCGGCACGGTGTCGGCGAGCAGCCGCCCGATCCCGTCGATGACCGAGCCGCCCCGCGCCGCGGCCAGCAGTTCTCCGGCGCCGAGCGCACCGAGCCCCACCGCCGCCGCGCGCAGCAGCCGCCGTTTCTCGTTCACCGACACAGTTGGAGCCTTCCCTAGCCGAGCGGGTTGTCCCCGCCCATTGTTCACCAGGTGGGGTCATTGCCAATAGGATTCGCCGGGCGATCGAGATAGGCGCTCACGAGCGGGCCGATCTCGGCCAGCGCGGTGGCGGTGACCAACTGGTTGTGCGTGAAGGCGACCGGTTGGTCGGTGATCTGTCCGGCAATGAACGGCCGCCAGGTCTCGAGGTTGGGCGTCGGATCCGGATTTCCGGTGGCGGACACGAACAGCAGATCACCGTCGAACACCTCGGGCTCATGCTCGGAGAGCTGCCGCAGCAGATGCCGCAGGTCACTGTAGAAGTGCTCTATTTCGGTTGCGGTGAAGGAGATTCCGGACGCCGCCAGCAGATCGGCCGCCTGCGCCGGTGTCACGCCCTCGTATCCGGCGGGGACGTCCAGGCCACCGAATTCGGCGAGCAGCATGGCCAGCGGCGGCAGATCCGCGTCATCGGTGATCCGCACCCGCGCGCGGGCATCCATCATGATCAGCGAGCCGACTTCCGCACCGCGACGACGCAATTCGACGGCGATGGCGTGCGCGATCGGACCGCCCGCCGAATAGCCCAGCAGGTGATACGGCCCCTCGGGCTGCACCCGGCGCATCTCCTCGACATAGCGGACGGCCAGATCACCGATGGTGCGGTCGGCGGTGCCGCCGTCCACCACACCCGGGGACTGCAGTCCGTACACCGGGTGCGCGCGGTCGATGTACTGCACCAGTCCGCCGTAGCACCAGGCCAATCCGACGGCGGGGTGAATACAGAACAGCGCCGGACCGTCCCCCATCGGGCGCATGGGCAGCAGCACCCGCAGGGACGGCTCCACCTCCGGCTGTTCGGCGGCCTCGGTGAGCCGGCGGGCCAGGGCGGCCGGGGTGGGGTCCAGGAACATCCATTGCAGCGGCATGGGGATTCCGGTGCGTTCGCGGACCAGGGTCACCAACTGGACGGCGGCCATGGAGTTTCCGCCGATCTCGAAGAAATTGTCGTCGACGCCGATGCGCTCGGCGGCCAGGACGGTGGTGAAGGATTCGACCAGGGCGCGTTCGGCCGCGGTGCGCGGTGCGCGATAGGGGCGGCGCTCCGGCTCGCTGTGAATCCGCACCGCGGGGCGGTCCTCGTCCTGAATCCTCGCCGTGAGCGGGGGCGGCCCGCCGGGGATGTCGAGATCACCCACCGGAGCCTGCGGGGCGGCGGCCACCGCCGTCAGCAGTGCGACGAAGGCGTCGGCCATGAATTGCGCGCGGGCGCGATCGAAGAGATCGGTGGCGAAGGTCAGCGAACCGGTGATGCCGTTCGGTTCCCCGGCCGCGCCGAACTGTTCAGCCAGCATCCATTCGAGATCGAATTTCGAACCCGGGGCCGGGGCCTCGACGGGGCGAATCTCCAAGCCCGGCAGCGTGGTTCGAGGGATATCCACATTCTGGAAGGCCAGCAGCACCTGGAACAGCGGATGCTGTGCGGTCGAACGGGCCGGGGCCAGCGCCTCCACCAGGCGTTCGAAAGGCAGGTCCATATTGCCGTAGACCGCGAGATCGGCGCGGCGGGTGGCGGCCAGGGTGGTGGTGAACGGGGCGGCCGGATCGATATGCGAGCGCAGCACCACCGTATTCACGAACATGCCTACGAGATCGTCGAATTCGCCGTCACCGCGACCCGCGACGACCGAGCCGAGAGCGATATCGGTCCGATCGGACAGCCGGGCCAGCAGCACCGCCAGGGCCGCGTGCACGACCATGAACGGGCTGGCCCCTCGGGTCCGCGCCAGCACCTGAAGGCTGTCGTGAACTGCTGCGGGAACGGCGAATTCGATACGATCACCGATACCCGAGGGAATTTCGGGGCGGGGGCGATCGGTGGGAATCGCGTGCACCTCGGGCAGACCGGCGAGGGTGGTGCGCCAGAACTCCAGTTGCCGGTGCGCCAGGCTCGCGGGATCGGTGTCCGAGCCCAGCAGCTCTCGCTGCCACAGGGCGTAGTCGGCGTATTGCAGCGGCAGCGGAGTCCAGTGCGGCTCCTCCCCCGCGACGCGGGCCAGATACGCGCCCAGCACATCTCGTGCCAGCGGTGCCATGGACCAGCCGTCGGCGGCGATATGGTGCACGGCCAGGGCCAGCACGGCGTGCCGGGGTGCGGTGTGCAGGACGCAGACCCGCAGCGGCGGCTCCCGGGTGATGTCGAAGCCGCGCGAGAGTTGGGAGGTCAGGCGCTGGGTGACTTCGCCCGCATTGCCGGCGATTTCGAGGAGCGGTGTGGCACCCGGGGTCGCGGGCAGGATCCGCTGATGGGGCAGGCCGTCCGGCCCGGTCGGATAGATGGTGCGCAGGGTTTCGTGGCGGGCCACCACATCGTCGACGGCCGCCCGCAGCGCCGTGATATCCAGGGCCCCTTCGACTTCGAAGGCGGCCGGGATGTTGTAGACCGGCGAACCCGGGTCGTAACGGTTCAGGAACCACATGCGCTGCTGCGCCGCAGAGAGCGGTACGCGTTCCGGGCGCGGGCGCGGGCCGGGCACCGGGCGATCGGTCGCCGCGCCCGAGGCGATCAGCTCGGCCAGTTCGGCCACGGTCGGGGCGTCGAAGAGCGCGCGCACCGGAATCGCGATGCCCAGCGCACCGCCGAGCCGGGCGACCACGCGGGTGGCGATGAGCGAATTGCCGCCCAGGGCGAAGAAATCGTCATCGCGCCAGACCTGATCGATACCGAGGACCTCGGCGAAGACCTCGGCCACCGCCTGTTCCCCCGGACCCGCGGGCGGTTCCTGGGCACCGACGGTGAGCATCGGCGCGGGCAGGGCATCGGGGTCCAGCTTGCCGTTGGGCGTGCGCGGCAGCTCATCGAGGGACATGATGACCGAGGGCACCATGTACGACGGAAGTCGCTGGGCCACTTCCCGTTTCAGTACCGCCGGATCGATGGTCGCGCCGGTCTCGGGCACCATGTAGGCGACCAGCATGCCGCCGTGCCCGTCTTCGCGCACCAGTGCCACCGCGCGGGCGACCGCCGGATCGGCGGTCAGCGCCGCTTCCACCTCACCGAGTTCGATGCGCAGGCCGCGAAGTTTCACCTGGGTATCGGTGCGGCCCAGGTATTCCAGCTGCCCGCTGCGACGGCGAACCAGGTCACCGGTGCGATACATGCGCTCACCGGGTACGAAGAGATCGGCGACGAAGCGGGCGGCGGTCAGGTCGGCGCGGGCGACATAGCCGCGCGCCAGCGGGATTCCGGCCAGGTACAGCTCACCGATCACGCCCTCCGGGACCGGGCGCAGCCGGTCGTCCAGGACCAGTGCGCGGACGCCGGGCGCGGGCGCGCCGATCGTGATCGGATCGCCCGCGCGCAGCGGGGCGCTGCCGGTCGCCCACACCGTGGTCTCGGTGGGTCCGTAATCGTTGAAGTGCAGGCGATTCGGCGCGGCCCAGGCGGTGACCAGTTCGGGCGGGCAGGGCTCGCCGCCGGTGATGATCATGCGCAGGGCGTCCGGTCCCGCCGGGTCGACCGTGGCCAGGGCCGAGGGGGTGATGGCGATATGCGAGACCTGTTCGCGGGCGAGCAATTCCGCCAGATCGGGTCCGGCGAAGACGGTCGGCGGGGCGACCACGAGGGTTGCGGCCGCGCTCAGCGCCATGATCAGCTCCAGCACCGAGGCGTCGAAACTCGGTGAGGCCACCTGCAATACGCGGGAATCGGCGGTGAGGCCATCGCGGTCACGCTGTGCCACGGCGAGATTCGCCAATCCGGCGTGCGTCACCATGACGCCCTTGGGCGCGCCGGTGGAACCGGAGGTGAAGATGACATACGCGGGATGCTCCGGCCGCGCCCGTTGCGCGATCGGTGCCGGGGTGCCCGCATCCCCCGGCCCGTCCAGACTCCACCACTCCACCGAATCCGGCAGCCGGTCGCGCTGCGCGGCCACGGTCAGCCCGAGGCTCACGCCGGACACCTCGACAATGCGAGCGATCCGCTCGGGCGGATACGCCGGATCGATCGGCACGAAGGCCGCGCCGGTGCGGGCGATGGCCCAGATCGCGAGCACCGAGTCGACCGAACGCGGAATGCCCACGGCCACCAGTGTTTCCGGACCGGCTCCGGCGCGGGCGAGTCGTCCGGCGAGCAGTGCGGCGCGCTCGTCGATCTCCCGGTAGGTGAGCCGCTCGGCGCCGCAGACCACCGCGACGCCATCCGGATTCGCGGCGACGGCATCGGCCATGAGGTCGGCCAGGGTGCGCGGCGCGGCGGCCGGGACGGCCTCGCTCAGCAGTTCCCGGCGCTCCAGATCGGTCAGCAGATCGATATCCCCCACCGGCACGGCCGGTTCGGCCGTGGCGACGGTCAGCAGGCGAATCAGCCGCTCGGCGACGGCCGATACCGTCGATTCGTCGAAAAGGTCTGTGGCATAACCACACCGCAGCGCCATGCCCTCGGGGTCCGCGACCACGGTCAGGCTCAGATCGAACCGGGTATTGGTCTGCGGCAGGTCGATCGGCGCGACGGTCAGCTCCGGCAGCCGCAGTTCCGGAATCTCCAGATTCTGGAAGATCAGCATGATCTGGGCGAGGGGGTGGCGGGCCTCCGAGCGCACCGGGGCCAGCACCTCGACCAGGCGCTCGAACGGTACATCGGCCTGTTCGAAGGCGGCCAGATCGGTCTCGCGCACGCGGTCGAGCAGTTCGGCGAAGGTATCCCCCGCCCGCACGCCCGTGCGCAGGACCAGGGTGTTGACGAACATGCCGACGAGATCGTCGAGATCCCGGTGCCCGCGACCGGCCACCGGCGTGCCGACGACCACGTCCGCACCGCCGCTCAGCCGGGCCAGCAGCACCGCCAGCCCCGCGTGTACGACCATGAACGGGGTGGCCCGGTGCCTGCGGGCACAGTGCTCGATCGCGGCCGTCAGTGGACCGCTCAGCCGTGCCGTGCACTCCCCGGCCCGATGCGAGGCGCGCGCCGGGCGGGGGCGGTCGGCGGGCAGGTCCAGGTGATCGGGCAGGTCCGCCAGGGTCCGCGACCAGTAGTCGAGCTGCCGGGCGAGCAGGGACTCCGGATCCTGTTCCGCGCCCAGTCGCGCCAATTGCCACAGCGTGTAGTCGGCGTACTGCACCGGGAGCTCAGCCCACACCGGCTGCCGTCCGGCGGCGCGGGTCGCGTAGGCGGCGGCCACATCGCGGGTCAGCGGGGCCATGGAGAAACCGTCGGTGCCGATGTGATGGGCGACCAGCACGATCACATGGTCCTCGGGTGCGAGCCGGAACAGCCGCAGCCGCAGGGGTACCGCCGCGGTCACGTCGAAACCCGCTGTCACCGTGCGGAGTACCGCCTCGGGCAGTTCTTCGGCCGTCACCGACACCGCTTCCAGATCGAGCGGAACCTCCGCCGCCGGGAGAATGAGCTGACCGCCGACACCGTCGATATCGGGGTACACGGTTCGCAGGGTCTCATGCCGTTCGATCACATCGCGCAGCGCGATGCGCAGCGCGGACAGATCCAGGTGTCCCGAAAGCCGCAGCGCCACCGGCACGTTGTAAGCCGGGGAGTCGGGATCATAGCGGTTCACGAACCACATGCGCTGCTGGGCGGGCGACAGCGGAATCGGCTCCGGACGCGGGCCGCGCACCAGCTCCGGATCGGCGGCGATCCGCTCGCCCTCGGTCAGCCGCCGCGCCAGATCGGCGACGACCGGGGCCTCGAACAGCAGGCGGACCGGGACGGCCGTGCCGAACGCGGCGGCCAGGCGTGCCGAAATACGGGTGGCGATCAGCGAATCGCCGCCCAGGGCGAAGAAATCGTCGTGCGCGCCGACTTTTTCATGACCGAGCACCTCGGCATAGGTCGCCGCGATCATCACCTCCGCGCCGACCGGTTCGATGTATTCCGCCCGCACCACAACGGGTTCCGGCAGCGCGCGCAGATCGATCTTGCCGGTGCGCGTGCGCGGCAGCTCCGCCAGCACCTGAATGCTCGACGGCAGCAGATAGCGTGGCAGCCGCTCACCCGCCCAGGTGATCAGCTCGGTGACCTCCGGGGTTGCGGCGGGGGCTGCGGCGGAAGCGACTGTCGGCGACTCGGGTTCGGGTGTGGTGAGCGTGACGTAGGAGCAGAGAACCGTTGCCCCCGTGGAGGTCTGGCGGGCGACGGTGATCGCTGACTCGACCCCGGGATGGGTCACCAGCATGGCGTCGACTTCGCCGGGCTCCACCCGGATTCCGCGCACCTTGACCTGGAAATCGGTGCGGCCGACGAACTCGAATCCCGCTGCGGTGCAGCGCATGAGGTCACCGGTGCGGTACATCCGCTGTCCGGCCGCGAAGGGGTCCGCGACGAATCGGCTCGCCGACAGACCGGTGCGACCGGCGTATCCGCGCGCCACACCGGGACCGCGCACATACAGCTCACCGATCGCGCCCACCGGGACCGGGCGCAGCCAGCCGTCCAGGACGAGCAGGGTCGCACCGGGTACCGGCGAACCCAGGATCGCCGTGTTCTCGACGGTCATGGGCTCGCCGTACGCGGTGGCGACGGTGGTCTCGGCCGGACCGTATGAATTCACCAGTACGCGTGGGACATTCGCGGCGGCGGTCGCCCCGGCGTCGGAATGTGCGAGTCCATGCCCCGGGGCCGTCGCGGTCGCGGTCATACGGGCGACGAGGGCGGGCGGGCAGGGCTCACCCCCGGTGACGATCTCCCGTACCGTGCGCAAGTCGGCGGCGTCGAGGGTGGCCAGTACGGTCGGCGTGCAGATCAGGTGGGTGGCGGCGCTCCCGCGCAGGACCGCCGCGAGTTCGGTTCCGGCATTGGCGTCGGGCGGGGCGACGACCAGG
Source organism: Nocardia acidivorans NBRC 108247 (assembly GCF_001625085.1). Lineage (GTDB taxonomy): Bacteria > Actinomycetota > Actinomycetes > Mycobacteriales > Mycobacteriaceae > Nocardia > Nocardia acidivorans. The sequence continues at coordinate 1,399 of NZ_BDAW01000128.1, read as the reverse complement.
GTTCCGCCCGCCGCGAAGGTGCAGAGCCACACCAGGATCGCGGCATCGAAGGCCGGATTCAAGCAGTGCACGACGCGGGCGCTCGCATCGATGCGGCAGCGCTGCGCGGTGGCCGCGGTCAGGTTCGACAGGCCGGAGTGGGTGACCACCACGCCCTTCGGGGTGCCGGTGGATCCGGAGGTGAAGACGATATAGGCCGCATGCTCGGGACGAAGGGGAGCGATCCGGTCGGCATCGGTGAGGGGGGCGGCGGATGCCGCGCTGATGCGCGCGGTGGTTGCCGGGTCGTCCAGTGGGAACCAGGAGACCTCGCTGGGCAGCGCGGACCCCTGCGCCGAATCGGTAATACCCAGTGTCGCAGCGCATTCGGCAGCCATCGCCAGTGTCCGCGCGGCGGGCTGCGCGATGTCGACCGGCACGAATGCCGCGCCGGTCTTGGCAATGGCCCAGATCGCCGCCATGACGCGCAGCGAGCGCGGCAGTGCCACCAGCACGGTTCGTTCGGGACCGGCGCCGGCCTCGATCAGGGTGCGCGCCAGTCGATTCGCGTACGCGTCCAGCTCCGCATAGGTCAGCTCACCCGCCGGATCGCCCGGTGGATCGGTGACCGCGATCGCATCGGGTAGTCCGGCCGCGGTGAGCAGGTCCGGAAGCACCGTGACCGGTCGCGCCGCCGTGCCGGACCGCACGGCGGGGGTATCCATCGGATCGCGGGTGCGCAGTGTCGCGGTGCGCCGCCGCGGGTCCTCGGTGAGGGCGATGAGCAGCCGCGCCAGTCCGTCGGCGATCGAATCGGCTTGCGCGGCATCGAAGTACAGCGGTGAACGGGTCAGCTCGAGCCGGAGTCCGGGGTTCGCGTACGTCGCCAGCGACAGCGGATAGTGCGTACCGTCGTGTGCGCGAATACCCGTCACCGCGAGTTGTGCCTGCCTGGTCGCGGCGGTCAGTGCCGCGGCGTCGACCGGATAGGACTCGAAGACCGTCGCGGTGTCGAACAACGCGCCCAGACCGGTGCGCGCGTGGATCTCGTCCAGGCCGAGGAATTGGTGCTCGGCCAGCGCGGCCTGTTCACGCTGTACGCGCGCCAGCAGATCGGCGATGGATTCGGCGGGGTCCAGGGCGATGCGCACCGGGACGGTATTCACCAGCATGCCGATCATGCGCTCGGCGCCCGCCAGTTCCGGCGGGCGGCCGGATACCGTTGCGCCGAACACGATATCGGCGGAACCGGTGCGCTCGCCCAGCAGCAGCGCCCACGCCACCTGCACGATCGTGTTCACCGTGACCTGGCACTGCGCGGCCAGCGCGCGCAGGCGCTCGGCGGTATCGGGCGGGAGCGGAACCTCATGCGCGACGGGGGCGGTGGCGAGATCGGCACGCGGGGCGGCCGGGGCGACCA
>NZ_BDAW01000127.1 GCF_001625085.1 Nocardia acidivorans NBRC 108247 | reverse complement strand
ACGGAGCCCCGGCCCGCCGCCGCGCCTCCCGCCCCCAGTCCTCCGCCACCCGCGACCAGTCCGGCCGCCGCTGATCCCCGCGACACCCCGAGCCCGGCCCGCCTCACTCCAGAGGCGGGCCGGGCTCGTTCTCCATACCGGCACCCGTCCCCCGCGGCCACTGCTCCGCCCACCCGTCGCCATTGCCGCGTCCCGGACGGCGCAACGGGATTTCGGTGCGCTGCGGGCAGGGTGCGGGCGATCGGGGGGCGTGGGGGGAAATACGGTCGTACAGTGGCGATGGTCGTCTAGGGAAGGCGGGAATCGTGCAATCGAATCCACCGTTGGAGCCGACCGCCAGTGAGCGGCTTTCGCATGCGGGGCGGATCTTCACTTCGGATCTGTCGGTCAATGAGTTCGCGCTATTGCATGGGGCGGGGTTCGAACCTGTTGATCTGGTGATGGGGGTTTCGGTCTATCACGTGGGGTTTCAGTTCACGGGGATTCGGCAGCAGATGGAGTTGACGGTGTTGACCGAGGCCACGTATCGGGCTCGGTGGAATGCCATGACTCGGATGCAGGCCGAGGCGGATGCGTTGCATGCCGACGGGGTGGTGGGGGTGCGGTTGGAATGGCGGCATCTGGGGGCGGAGGCCAGTCATCTGGAGTTCATCGCGGTGGGGACCGCGGTGCGGTATACGAAGGAGCCCGGGCGGTTTCGGCGGCCCAATGGGCAGGCGTTCACCAGTCATCTGTCGGGGCAGGACATGGTGACGCTGATGCGGTCGGGGTTCGCGCCGGTGGCGTTCGTCATGGGCAATTGCGTATTCCACGTGGCGGTGCAGGGTTTCATGCAGTCGCTGCGCCAGCTCGGCAACAATGTCGAGATGCCGCAGTGGACGCAGGGCAACTATCAGGCGCGGGAGTTGGCCATGTCGCGCATGCAGGCCGAGGCCGAGCGCGATGGCGGGATCGGGGTGACGGGGGTGGAGTTCCAGATCCAGAACTATACCTGGGGTCATCACACCGTCGAGTTCTACGTCGCGGGAACGGCGCTGCGCCGCACCGGAACCGGTGAGACGATAACCCCGCAGTTCGTCCTGCCGATGGGCGACTGACGATGACCTTCGACCCGGACCGTGCGGCGCGGGTGATCGCCGCCGCACTGCACGGCCCCGGCGGCGTCGGGCTGGTCTTCAATGTCTTCGGCGGGATCCCGGGCGCGGTCCGCACCCCGGCCAAACGCGGCCTGTTCCGCTCCGAACCCGAACGGCTGCAATTGGGTTCGTGGCGCTACGAGGTCACCGGTGATCAGCGGATTCGCGCCGCGCACGTGGTGAACGGCATTGTGCTGGCCGAGGAGGTGCTGACCGCCGCCGCGGTGGGTCCGCATGTGGCGCGGGCGCTCTCGGATCTGGTGGCGAGTTTCGGCGCGCCCGCGGTGCCGCGGATCACGGCCGCGCTGGAGGTTTTGGAAACCGTGGGCTGACCGGGGTCGGCCTGGGAGTATCAAGGGGTGAAGCGCGACGTCTCCGCCTACCTCGACGTCCAGGTCCATGCCGATTCCGAGCTCGAGTTCCAGATCGCCGCGGCCCGGCAACCCGGTCTGGAGTTGACCGAGACACTCACCTTCGAACTCGACGGCCACGCGCGGCAGGCCCGGGAGGTACTCGGCCCGCACGGCACCCGAATCCACGTATTGCGCTGTGGCGCGGGCAATCTCCGCGCCAGTTATACCGCCGCCGTACTCGGCGAGGCCATCGTCGAACCACCGTCGGAGTACGACCTCTCGATCTACACCCGCCCCAGCCGATTCGCCGAATCCGACCGGCTGCTCGCCTTCGCCGCCGCCGAATTCGGCTGCGGCATAGATAATCCGGAGACCCCCGCCCAGGTTGCCGCCTGGGTGAACCGCCGTATCCGCTACGCCCCCGGTAGCAGCACCCCCAGCGACGGCGCGGTGGAGACCCTGCTCTCGGGCACCGGCGTCTGCCGTGACTTCTCCCACCTGACGGTGGCCCTGCTGCGCGCGGTCGGCGTCCCCGCCCGCGTCGCCTCGGTCTATCCCCCGGGCAGCTTCCCGATGGACTTCCATTCCGTCCCAGAGGCTTACGTGCAGGGGACGTGGCGCGTCCTCGACCCCACCCGCCTGGCCCCGCGCTCCTGCCTGCTGCGCATAGCCACCGGCCGCGACGCCTCCGATATCGCCTTCCTCGGCAATCACGGCGGCGATATCACCGTCAACGGCCTATGGGTCAAGGCCTTCGTGGCGGGCCCGCTCCCCTACGACGATTTCGAACAGCCGCTCACGCTGAGCTGAGTTTCCTCGCACCAGATCCTGCCCCCTTCGCAGGATCTGGTGCGTGTATAGAGGATGACCCAGGCCGAAGCCGGGCTCATCTCGAAGCGGCGGGCATCTCAGGCAAATGCGCAGGTGGACACCGCTTTTCGGGGGTCGAAAGTGGTTTCCGGACCGGAAAGATTCGACCGGCTCGGGGGTCGTGATCGGCCTCCGCGGCGCGCGGTACTCTTTCGGCCATGGTGTCGGGCTCGGCGAATGACGAAGGGGGTTCGCCGCGAACGATGTTCGGGGCGCGGCTGACGGAATTGTGGGCGGCGGCGGGTAATCCGACGTTGCGGCGCGTGGTGACGGCGGCCGAGGCGCGCATGCGCCCGGCGGCCGGGTACGGCTCCGGGGCGCGAATCACGGTGCAGCGCCTCAGCGATTGGCGGGCCGGACGGAATCTGCCGGTGCGGTTCGAGGTGTTCGTCCCGGTACTGCTCACCCTGCTGGCCCTGGCGGGCAATCAGGTTCCGGCCGAGCTGGCCGATCGCCGGGCCTGGCGGCGGCTGTGGAATGCCGCCCGGGATACCGCACCGAACACCGCCGCGGCCAACCCCACGCGGAGCGGAGACCGAACGGGCAGTGCCGATTCCGGCTCGCGCCCGCGCATCACCAACGCCCTGCGGCGCGATATCGACACCTTCACCGGCCGCGAGGCCGAGCTACAGCGCCTGGTCGACGCCGCCCAGCCCGGTCGGGTGCTGACCGTGCACACGGTGGACGGTATGCCGGGTGTCGGCAAGACCACCCTGGTCACCCGTGCGGCGCACCTGCTGGCCGAGAAGTTCCCCGACGGACGGTATTTCGTCGAGCTGAACACCCACACCGCGGGCCAGTCCCCCGCCGAGCCCTTCGATGTGCTGGCCCGGCTGCTCACCGATCTGGGCATCGAGGCCCGGCACCTGCCGGACACGCTGGTCGGCCGCCGTGACCTGTGGCGGGATCGCCTGGCGGACAAGCGCGTTCTGCTGATTCTCGACGATGCCGGGACGCACGCTCAGATCGAACCGCTATTACCGGGTGCGCCAGGATGTTCCACGCTCATCACCAGCCGCCGCCGGCTCATCGCACTGGACGGCGCGATACCGCTGTCGCTGGAGGTGCTGGATCCGGGCACCGCCGTCGCTCTGTTCTGCCGGTTGTCGCACCGCCCGACGATCACCGAAAACGATTACGCCGCAATCGCGGAGATCGTGCGGCACTGCGGCTTCCTGCCGCTGGCGATCGTGCTGCTGGCCGGTCGGCTCGCGCACCACCCCACCTGGTCGATCGCCGATCTGGCCCGCGAATTCACCGCCGCGCGCGACCGTCTCGACGAACTCGACACCGGTCAGCACGCGGTCCGCGCCGCCTTCACCACCTCGTACTCCGCACTGCCTCAGGACCTCCGGCGACTCTTCCGGAGATTAAGCCTGCATCCCGGCCCCGATTTCGACGCGTACGCGGCCGCCGCCCTGGCGGATATTCCGCTGCGCACCGCTCGCCGCGGTCTCGACGCGCTGTACACCGATCATCTGATCGACGAAATCACCCCCGGCTGTTATAGATTTCATGATCTCGTACGCGAATACGCCTGCGGGGTGGCCGCGGACGAGACCGCCGAAGATCGGGCGCGCGCCATCGATCGACTGCTGGACTACTACCAGCGCACCGCCGATGCGGCGGCGTCACCCGGCGCGCGGGCCGAACTCCCGGATACGGCGAACGGCCCTGTCGTGCGCACCTTTCCGGACTACGCCGCCGCCCTGACCTGGATTCGCCGTGAGCGCTCGAATCTGCTCGCCGGTCTGGAGTACGCCGCCGCGGGCGAGCAGCTCGCCCGGGTGGTCGTCCTGACCGATGCCCTCACCTGCGAGATGCGCCTGATCGGCGCGGCTCCGGCGGTGGCCGTGGTGCAGCGCGCCATGATCGCCCCCGACACCATCGATGATCGGCACGCCTCGGTCTTCGCGATCAAGGACCTCGGTGCCAGCTGGTACTTCCACGAGGACTATGTGGACGCCGCGGCGATCCTGCGGCGCGTCCTGACGGCGCGCGCCGATACCGCCGACGCCGAAACCCGGGCCGCCGCATGGCGAACCCTCGGCCGGATTCACCTGCTGGCCGGGGCATACGACCTCTCCCGCACGGCCCTCGAACGGTCCCGAGAGCTGTATCGCGCCGCCGGACGACCGCGCGAGGAGACGAGTGTGCTGGCCACCCAGGGCTGGGTCACGCACCTGACGGGCGATTACCCGGGTGCGCGGGACCTGCTGAACGAAGCCCTCGCGCATTACGACGATCTCGGCTCGCCCTCCGGCCGGGCCGCGACGCTCAGCAAGCTGGGCTGGATCAATTTCCTGCTCGACGACCTTGCCACCGCCACCGAACAATTGCTCACGGCGCGGGACATCTTCCAGGCGAGCGAGCATTACGCCGGAGCCGCCGCCGCACTCGAGCCGCTGGCGTGGATCCGAGTCATGTCCGGTGATACGCGCGCCGCGATCGACCTGCTCGAGCAGACCCTGCACTGCCATCGGCGGCTCGGCAATCTCTCCGGGGAGGCATACATCCTCGACAATCTCGGTTTCGCCCGAAACGATCTGGGCGAACACGCTGCCGCCCTCGGCTGTCTGGATCGATCGCTCGAGCTCTACCGGACCATCGGCAATCGGGCGGGCGAAGCCTCGGTACTGAGCAACCTCGGTCTGGTCCGGCATGCCATGGGCGACTTCGCCGCCGCCGAACCGGCACTGCGGCAGGCGCTCACGATCAATGGCGAGATCGGCAATCTGCGCGGCGTCGCCGAGGCTCGAGAGCGGCTGTGGGCGCTCGCGCTGGACGCGCGCCGCGAGACCTCGGACATTCCGGACACCGTCGGCCCCTAGCCCGCGCGGTCCGGCATCCATTTCCGCTGCGAAAGCGGGCATTCCGGACGCAGTCGGGAGTTGACGACCCTTCTTCGTCAGTCCCGGCACCGAATCCCGCGAACCGTGGGACATTTCGTCATAGAGGACGAGTCGAGCGCCAGACCGCCGTGGGTCCGGCCGGTCGCCATGAGCTGCGCGAACGCGCGCGCCCGGAGAGTCGGCGGAGCTGTCGCGGCGGTTCCTGGACGCGCTGGAATGGGAGGGCCGGTAATGCCTGGATCGAAGCCCGTATCGACCTCGCGGCTGGCCCGCGGTTCCAAACTGGGCGCGGTGGTGGCCGTGCAGGCCGTCCGCAAGCGGCGCACCAAACTCTCCATGATCGGCAGATCCGCCGAGGTACGCGCCCGCCTGGCCGATGACTCGGTGGTGCGGCTGGCCGAACAGCTGGTGCTGGTGCTGGGCGAGATGAAGGGCCTGGCAATGAAACTCGGGCAGCTGATGTCGCTGCTCGACCTCGAGTTGGTGCCGCCCAGACATCGCGAGACCTTCCAGCGCCGACTGGCGGTGCTCTTCGATCACGCACCATCGGTCGAGTTCGCGGCCATGCGCCGGGTGATCGAGGAGGATCTGGGCAAACCGCTCGCGGAGCTGTTCGCCGAGTTCGATCCGGAGCCGATCGCCGCCGCCTCCATCGGACAGGTCTATCGCGCACGGCTTTTCGACGGCACCGAGGTCGCGGTGAAGGTGCAGTATCCGGGCATCGATCTGGCCGTCCGCGCCGATCTGCGCAATCTCGGCATGCTGCGGGTGATGATGCAGCAGGTGGCGCTGCCCGGTTTCACCGTCGGCGTGCTGGACGAACTGCGCGCCAATTTCGAGAAGGAACTCGATTACGAGGTCGAGGCGCATACCCAGCGGCATGTGGCGACCCTGTACGCCGATCATCCGTTCATCACTGTGCCGCAGGCGTTTCCGGAGCACAGCAGCCGCCGGGTGCTGGTGACCGAGTATTCGCCGGGTATCGATTTCGAGGCCATGTGCGCCCTGCCCGTGGCCGAGCGCGATCGCATCGGCGAGATCGTCTACCGGTTCTATGTCGGCTCGCTTTTCGAACTCGCCGAGTTCTGCGGCGATCCGCATCCGGGCAATCTGCTGCTGCGCCCGGACGGCCGGGTGGTGTTCCTGGATTTCGGGCTCTACAAGCGAATGGAGCGCGAGCACATCGCCTTCGAGGCGGTCTGCCTGCGCGCCACCGCCGAGGATCGATGCGACGAGCTGTACCGGCTGATGGTCGAGCGCAGCGTCATCGACGCGTCCTCGGGGGTGACACCGCAGGAGTGCTACGACTACGTGCTCTCCGCCGCGGAGTGGTCCCTGGTGGATGAGGAGTTGCCGCTCACTCCGGAACTGGCCTCGGCGGCGTTCCTGCACGCGGTGGATCCGCGCATCGCCGAGTGCAATGGGATGCGCAGGCAGAATCTGCCGCCGGAGCATCTGTTCTCGCGCCGGGTCGACTTCTGGACCTGCGCGACCCTGGGCCGGCTGCGCGCGACGGCGAATTGGCATCGCATCGCCCGGGAGTGGCTCTACGGTGACGAGCCGATGACCGATCTCGGCCGCCTGCACCGGGATTGGCGATTGCGCCGGCATTTCGACAACGACTTGCCACCGTGCGGTGACACGGAAAATACACGGCCGGGATGTGACGACAATCACCCCGTTAACAATGCGCGCTTCGTAGAGGATTTCACTGCGAATCACTCGCTCGGATTTCCGGGCATCGCGCACTGAGATGGCAAATCTTCTGGGAGGCAGAGCGTGCGATCAATAAAGCAAACTTCGGGTAAAGCAGTACAAAAAATCCGCATATTCACGACCGTGGGGGCGGTGGTGCTCATCAGCACGTCGGCATTGCTCATGACGGCGTGCAATGACAAGGGCACCAAGGCCGGGCCGACGAGTTCCCAACTCGCCCAGCCCATGGGGACCGGGCAGCCCGGCGGGTCCTCGCCCGGCGGCAGCGGCACCAACGGTCAGGCCACCGTGCGCACCATCGGCAAGACCGGCTGGTACGAGGGCTTCGACATCACGGTGGACAAGGCGACCGTGATCCCGGACGAGTCCGGCGGCGCGAAGGTGCGCATCGACATCACCTACAAGAACACCACCACCGACAACAAGACGCTCAGCATCGTGCCGACGCTGCTGGTGGGCGGGCAGATCGACGACGGGGCGGGCTTCGACAATCCGGCGGTGCCCGGAAAGGGTACGGCCACCGGCAATGTCACCACCTCGGTGAAGAAGGTCGGCGATGCCCAGCATCTGCTGGACACCCTGACCGTGGTCTACGGCACCGCGGCGGAGAACCAGACCCTCATTCCGCTCCAGGCCGAGGGCAAGGTGGTGAGCACCGCGCCCAAGGCGCTGCCCATCTCGGGCACCCTGGTACAGGATCAGACCACCATTCAAATCACCGGTGGCACACTGACTCCCAGTTATGTCAAGGGTGAGAATGGCAAAATGGAACTCGCACTGCATGTGAAGATCATCGGCGGATCGGGGATATCCGACGGTGGCGCCAACATCTTCTACGAATACTTCAGTGTGAAAACACCGGACGGCCAGAATCTTCCGGCCGATGGTCGCGGACCCATCAACGAATTGCTGGAACGCAATCAAACCATCGACAATGCCAAGGATTTCGCCATTTTCGTGGTGCCGTCCCCGGGCACCGGCACCTATGTGCTGAGCTACGACGCCACCAAGGGCGCGAGCACCGCGCCGACCTTCTCGTTCACGGTCAGCTGATCCGGCCGCGGCGGACGGTGCGCCCGTCCGCCACCGCCACCACCAGGGTGCGGGTCTGCGGGGTGTGCGCCCACCAGCGGTGCGCCACACCCGCCGCGCAGTAGTACGCGTCGCCGGCGGCGAGGGTGATCTCCGCGCCGTCGGCGATGATCGTGATGGTTCCGGCCAGCACGTGAATCAATTCGTCATTGGCATGGGTGAATTCGCGGTCACCGCGTTCGGTGCCGCCGGTGAATTCCAGGGCGCGCAGATCACGGCCGCCGTGGATGAGCGAGCGCACCGATCCGTCGCCGCCGTGTTCGGCCTGCGCCAGCGCGGTGTCGTCCCCGGCGCGGACCACGGCGGCGCTCGGCGCGGTATCGGCGGCGGCCAGCAGTTCGGTCGCGGTGGTGCCCAGGGCGTCGGCAATGCGCTGTAGTGAGCGCAGGCTGGTATTGGTGCGGCCGTTCTCCAGCTGACTCAGGAAGGACTGGGAGAGCGCGGCCTCGGCCGACAGTTGGGCCAGGGTCAGGCCCGCCGCGAGCCTACGGCGGTGGATGACATCGCTCAGGTTGTGCACCGTGGCCTCTCGTCCGGTATCCGATCGGCCCATTGTCGGCCGCGCGGTGGTAATCGCACGGGTTTGCCTCACCGTGAGCAGAAGTCTTCTGCTCGGGCTCAGCGTACTGAATATTCAGTGACACTAAATATTCAGGAGGTTCGGTGGAGCAGAACACGCTCAAACGTCGGGGTACGGGTCTGATCGGCATCGATCGGGAGCTCGCGGCACCCGGATACACGTTGTACGCGCCGTTGGCCGGGCGCGGCATCGTCGATCTGGTCGATCTCGACGGCGCGCTCACGCACCGCTGGACGCTGCCCTACCGGCCGGGCCGCCATGCCCGGCTGCTGCCCGACGGGACGCTGGCCTACAACGGGGCCGCGCTGAGCATCGCGCCGTTGTTCGCCATGTGGCGCAAGTACAGCGGCGGGTCCATGGGCAAGTACGATCCGGAAGGTGTGCTGCTGCACGAATTCCGGGACGACTATCAGCATCACGACGCGCACCACTACGACGACGGGCGCATTCTCTACACCGCGGTGGAGCCGCTGCGCGGGGCCGACGCCGCGCGCGTTCAGGGCGGCGTGCCCGGTACCGAGGCCGACGGGATCGTCTGGTCCGATGTCATCAAAGAGGTTGCCGCCGATGGGACTTCGCTGTGGGAGTGGCGGGCGGTGGAACATCTGGATCCGGCCGAGTTCGGCCTGCAACCGCACTACTGGCGGGAACACTGGCCGCTGATCAACAGCGTGTTCCCGCTGGACGAGCACACCGTGGTCGCCAGTCTGCGCAGTGTCTCGGCGGTGATCCTGATCGACCGGCGGACCGGGCGGGTGCGCACCCTCGCCGATCGCGGCACGGTGGCGCAACAGCATCACGCCACCCCGGTGGGGCAGGGCCGGATACTGGTATTCGACAATGGCACCTTCCGTACCGGCGAATCGGTCACCTACAGCCGGGTCGTCGAAATCGACACCGCGACAGGCGATATCGCGTGGCGCTATCAGGATTCGCCGCGCGAGGCGTTCTTCACCCCGTTCATGGGCGGGGCGCAGCGGTTGCCCAATGGCAATACCCTCATCACCGAGGCGGCCTTCGGGCGCATCTTCGAGGTGACTCCGGAGCAGCGGATCGTCTGGGAATACGTGGTGCCCTCGTTCACCGAATATCCCGATCCGGATACCGCGCAGGTCTTCCCAGGCATCTCCAACGCCATCTTCCGCGCCTACCGCTACCGGGGCGAGGATATCCCCTGGCTGAGTGCGCGATGAGTGTCACTGCCGCACAACCCGATTCGGCCGTCGATACCATGCCGCCGCCGGGGCGTGCGCTCGCCGCCGCGCTCCAGCATCTGGTGGTGATGATCGCGACGCCGATCACCTCGGTGCTGTTGATCGCGCACAGCCTGCGACTCGACGACGGCCAGACGCGCGCATTGCTCTGCGCCACTCTGCTTTTCAGCGGTATCGGCACGATTGTGCAATCCAGCGGGCGATTCTCGCTGGGCGCGGGGATGCCGTTCGTCATGCTGCCGGGCGGGGCGGCGGTGGTCCTGTTCATTCAGATCGCCCAGGAATACGATCCGGCGACCGCGAGCGGTGCGGTCATCATCACCGCGGTGGCCGGGGTCGCGCTGGTACCGGTGGCGCGGCGGCTGGTCACCCGGCTGCCGATGGTGGTCATGGCCGCCATGGTGCTGGTGATCGGGGTCAATCTGGTCAAGGTGGCGGGGAATCTGATCACCGGTGCGCAGGCGTCGCGATCCGCGGTGCTGCTGGCGGGTGTCACCATCGCGAGCACCGTTGTGGCACACCGATTCCTGCCGCCCGCGTGGCGTCGGGTCGCGGTGCTGCTCGGGATGGTCGCGGGCACCCTGGTGGCGTGGACGATGGGGCAGTTCCACCTGCGCTCGGGATCGGAGATCGCGCAGCTGCCCCGGCTGTTCCTTTTCGGCACACCGCATTTCGATCTGCTGGCGGCGGTGCCGCTGCTGGTCTTCTCGATCGGATCGATGGCGGAGGCGACCGGGCAAACGGTGCTGAATGCCAAGATCATCGGGCGCGATATAGATACCGGGTCCACCACCGGGCGGACCATTCGCGGTGACGCGGTGACCTCGCTGCTGTCCGGCCTGTTCGGTGGCGCGACCATGGTCACCAGTGGTGAGAATGTCGGGCTGCTGCGATTGACCGGGGTGCGCAGCCGGTATGTCACCGCGCTCACCGGTGCGCTGCTGGTGCTCGCGGCCTTCCTGGCGCCGGTTGGGCGACTGGTGAATTCACTGCCGGGGCCGGTGGTGGGCGGGACCGCCGCCATTGTGTTCGCCATGATCATCGCGGCGGCGATCGGCATGTTCCGGCAGGTGGATCTGGAATCCGACGCCGCACTCATCACCGCGACCGCGGCGCTCACCGCCGGGCTGCTGCCGATTCTGATTCCCACGCTGTATCAGGGCTTTCCGGCGAATCTACGGCTGCTGCTCGGCAGCGGGGTGACCATGTCCGCCCTCACCGGCGTGCTGGTGCATCTGCTGTTCCTGCGGCGATCACGGGGTGCGCAGGCCGGGGGGTAGGAGAATTCACAGTGGAGCGGGTGGCGGGCATTGGGTACTGTGTGCGCAGATCAGGGGAGGAACGATGCGCATCGTGCCGATATCCGCGGCCGCTCTCGCCGCCGGATTGCTGGTGGTATCGGCCGGGGTCGCCAATGCCGAACGGGGAGAGGATCATCCGGGCTCATGTCTGGTGGTGGAGAACCGTACGGGGGCGGCGCTCACCATCACGCTGAATTATCCGGAGATCACCGGGACCTGGAATTACGAGCCGGGTGAGGTGCCGACGGTGCTGGCGGACGAGGCGAACGCGGTCATCACCTCACCGAGCGGGGTGTGGGATGTGCACCTGGATCACGGCGTGGGCACCGACTGGACCTATGGCGGGGAGCAGAACACCGGTCAGGGCTGCAACGGGTCCTGGCTGCTCACCGTCAACCCCTGACTCGACGGGCGGCCGGGGATCGGTAGCCTCTTGATCGGCAACGGTTAGACCAGCAGGGACGCCGGCGGTGGTACGCCGGTGGATGGGGGACGATTCCGATTACGGCACAGGGAATTTCGCGATGGGGGGCGTTCGCGCGTCCGGACCGCGCTCGACTATCGCGACTGCGGCTGATCGCGCTGATCGCGGGGCTGGCAGGCATACTGCTCGCGGTGCTGACACCGCTGCTCCCGGTTCGCCAGGACCGCGCGACCCTGGATTGGCCGCAGGCGCAGTCGATTCAGCTGACCGCACCGCTGGTGGAGTACGCACCGCTCGCACTGGATGTGAGCATTCCGTGCACGGCCCTGCGCGATCTGGCCACCGGCACGGTCCTGGCCACCGTCCCGGTGAAATCCCAGGGCGCGACCGCCAAGGGCCTGCTGGCCCGCATCGAGGACAAGAACGGCTCCGGCCGCACCCTCTCGGTCCTACTCCGCGATATCCCCCTGCTCAGCGTGCCCATGACCGAGATCTCGGCGGCCGCACCCACCTTCGCGCCGAACGCGACCACCGCGGGGAAGGGTATGCCCCCGGGCAACGGTCCCCCCGGTGGCGCACAGCCCGGAGGTGGCGCACAGCCCGCGGGAACGAACCCGCCGCCGGGCAGTACGCCCCCGGCGGGGAGCACACCCCCTCTCGGCGCAACGCCGCCGCCCG
>NZ_BDAW01000126.1 GCF_001625085.1 Nocardia acidivorans NBRC 108247 | reverse complement strand
CCCCTTCGGCGAGCGCCTCATCCACCGCGCTCTTGAGCGGGGCGGGCTTACCGCGCCGCCACTGCCCGTCGGTGGTGATGACCAGCCGGGCCGCCGCGTCGTCCACGCGCTGGCGCAGGGCGCTGGGGGAGAAGCCCGCGAAGACCACCGAATGCGTCAGTCCCAGGCGGGCGCAGGCCAGCATGGACACGATCGCCTCGGGGACCATCGGCATGTAGATGGCGACGCGGTCCCCGGCGACGAGGCCGAGGGCGGTCAGGTAGTTGGCGGCGCGGGACACCTCGGCCAGCAGTTCGGCGTAGGTGATGGCGCGGGAATCGCCGGGTTCGCCCTCCCAGTGGATGGCGACCTGTTCGCCGTGCCCGTCCAGCACATGCCGGTCGACGCAGTTGTAGGCCACGTTCAGCTTGCCGCCTACGAACCATTTGGCGAACGGCGCGTCATCCCAGTCCAGCACCCGGGTCCAGGGCTCGGCCCAGTGCAGGCGCCGCGCCTGGTCGGCCCAGAAGCCCTCGCGATCGGCGGCGGCCTGCTCGTAGAGAGAGGCGTCGGCGTTGGCGGAGGCGGCGAACTCAGCGCTCGGTGGATAGGCATCCAGGTGATCGGCGGTGGTTTCGGTCATCTCTCTCTTCTTCTCTCGCGCGTGCAGGCCGCGGGGTGACCGCGGCCACGTTCGACCCTAACCGAGTGTGACCAGGGGCGGGTGCGGCTGTCACCTTCGGTCTCACTCGGCGGGGGAACGATCCCAGTCGCCGCGTGACCGAATCATGAACGTCCCTTTCGTCGCATTGTGCAAAGTGTCAGGTGCGACCCCCGGATCGCACCGGTCATGTTGCCGGATTGCTAACAAGGCGAACAATCCCGTTTCGAACCGCTGAAATCTGCGTGTCGGACGGTTACTGTCCGTTTCACCCAAGGCGGATCGTGGATAGCGCTGAAGGACCTTCGGCGCGTTTCACCGTCCCCTCGCCATTTCCGGAAACCGGGAGAAACGCGTTGAGAATCAAGACGATAACCACGCTGGCGGCGGCAGCGTTGATGGCCACGAGCTTCGCGCTGACCGGCTGTTCATCCGGAGGCGGTGACAGCTCCGACCTCGTCACGGTCAATGGCGGCGAACCACAGAACCCGTTGGTGCCCACCAATGTCAACGAGAATATGGGCGGCCGCGTGGTGGACCGGCTGTGGGCCGGCCTGAAGTACTACGACGCCAGCGGCAAGGCCTCCAATGAAGTGGCGCAGTCGATCGACACCACCGATCGCCAGCACTACAAGGTCACGCTCAAGGACTGGAAGTTCACCGACGGCACCGCGGTGACCGCGAAATCCTTCGTCGACGCCTGGAATTACGGTGCGCTGGGCACCAACGGCCAGCTGCAGAACGCGGCCTTCGCCGAAATCGCCGGGTACGACGACGTTTCGGCGGATCCGCCCAAGGCGCGGACGCTTTCGGGGCTGAAGGTGATCGACGACAAGACCTTCACCATCGACCTCAAAGAGCCCTCGATCGACTTCGAACTCGAGCTCGGCTACGCGCCGTTCTACCCCATGCCGGAGGCATTCTTCAAGGACACCAAGGGATTCGGCGAACACCCGATCGGCAACGGCCCGTACAAGTTCTCCGACTGGCAGCACAATGTGCAGATCGACCTCCTGCCCAACCCGGACTATCACGGCGGCCGCCCTGCGAAGAACAAGGGCCTGCGCTTCGTGATGTACCAGTCCTACGAGACCGCCTACGCGGATCTGCAGGCCGGTAACCTCGACGCGCTCGACATCATCCCGGACAGCGCGCTGGCCACCTACAAACAGGATCTCGGCGACCGCGCCATCCAGCATCCGATCGCCTACAGCCAGCACATCGGCATCCAGCCGACGGTCGCGCACTTCGGCGGCCCGGAGGGCGTACTGCGGCGCAAGGCCATCTCGATGGCGATCAACCGGGATCAGATCGCGGACAACGTCTTCCACGGCACCCGCGTGGCCTGCCAGGACTTCACCGCCTTCACCCTGCCCGGCTTCCGCGGCGGCCTGCCCGGCTCGGAGGTGCTGAAGTTCAACCCGGACGAGGCCAAGAAGCTGTGGGCGCAGGCGAACGCCATCTCGCCGTGGTCGGGCACCTACCAGATCAGCTACAACGCCGACGGCGGCCATCAGGCCTGGATCGAAGCGGTGGCCAACAGCGTCAAGAACACCCTCGGCATCGACGCGGTCGGCGTGCCCTACCCGACCTTCAAGAGCATTCGCGACGAGGTCACCAACAAGACCATCGGCAAGGCCTTCCGCTACGGCTGGCAGGGCGACTACCCGTCGATGTTCGAATTCCTGACCCAGCTGTACCTGACCGGTTCCGGCTCCAACAACACCCAGTACTCCAACCCGGAGTTCGACCAACTGCTGACCAAGGCCCAGGCCGCCGCCACCCCGGAGGCCGCCTACGACATCCTGGCCCAGGCGCAGACGGTGCTGTTCCGCGATATGGCCGATATCCCGATCTTCGACTACAACGTCGCGGCCGGGCGCTCGGGCAAGGTGAAGAAGGCCGAGGTCAGCTGGTCCGGCCTGTTCGACTTCGAGAACATCGAAAAGTAAACCGCCACACGGGGGTCGCGCGCTGACACCGCGCGGCCCCCGCCGCTCATTGGAGTGAAACATGGCTTGGTATGTCGTGCGGCGGCTGCTCCAGATGATCCCGGTCTTCCTCGGGGCGACGTTCCTCATCTACGCGATGGTGTTCCTGATTCCGGGCGATCCGATTCAGGCCCTCGCGGGCGAGAAGAAGATGACCCCGGCGGTGGAGGCGGCGCTGCGCGCTCGCTACCACCTGGATCAGCCGTTCTTCATTCAGTACCTGGAATTCCTGAAAGGCATTGTCACCCTTGACTTCGGGACCTCGTTCTCCGGGCGACCCGTCCGCGACGAACTGGCCCGCGCCTTCCCCATCACCTTCCGGCTGGCCGTCATGGCGGTGGCCATCGAGTTCGTGTTCGGCGTGGCCTTCGGCCTGGTCGCCGGACTCCGCAAGGGAAAACTCTTCGACTCCACCATGCTCGTGCTCAGCCTGATCATCATCGCCGTACCGATCTTCGTGGTCGGCTTCCTGGCGCAGTACCTGCTCGGCGTGAAATGGGGCATCGCACCGGTGACCGTGGGCGGGAAGGCGAGCTTCACCGACCTGCTGGTGCCGGCCTTCGTACTCGGCTCGCTCTCCTTCGCGTATGTCCTGCGCCTGACCCGGAACTCGGTGGCGGAGAACATGTCCGCCGATTACGTGCGCACCGCCACCGCCAAGGGCCTGAGCCGGCGGCGGGTGATCCTGGTGCACATCCTGCGCAACTCGCTCATCCCGGTCATCACCTTCGTCGGCACCGATCTCGGCTTCCTGATGGGCGGCGCGGTCGTCACCGAGGGCATCTTCAATATCCCGGGCGTGGGCGGAACGCTGTACCAGGCCATCACCCGCGGTGAACCGCCCACGGTGGTTGCCTTCGTGACCGTCCTGATCGTCATTCTGCTGCTCACCAATCTGATCGTCGACCTGCTCTACGCCGCACTCGATCCGAGGATCCGCTATGCCTGACCGCAAGCTCGGGGTATCCGAAATCCGGCCCGGCCAAGAGCATTTCGTCGCACCGCCGGACGAGGTGGAGGTGCTGGCCACCGATCGGCTCGACGAAACCGCCGCGCCCACCAGCGTCTGGCGGGAGGCATGGAAACAGTTGCGGCGCAACCCCATCTTCATCGTGGCCGCGCTGCTGATCCTGTTCATCGTGCTGGTCGCGGTCTGGCCGCAGCTGTTCACCGGCGTCGACCCGCGGTATTGCAGTGGCGATTTCAGCATGCATCGCCCGAGCAGCGGACATCCGTTCGGATACGACAAACAGGGTTGTGACATCTACGCCCGCACCATCTACGGGGCACGCGCCTCGGTGGCCACCGGACTCGGCGCGACCCTGCTGTTCGTCTTCATCGGCGGCACGCTCGGCGCGCTCGCCGGGTACTACGGCGGACTGCTGGACGCGGTCATCTCCCGCGTCGCGGAGATCTTCTTCGCTCTGCCGCTGACCCTGGCCGCCATCGTGCTCATGCAGCTGCTCGCCACCCGCACCATCTGGACGGTCATGCTGACGCTGGCGTCGTTCAGCTGGCCGCAGGCGGCCCGCATCGCACGCGGGGCGGTGATCCAATCGCGTAACAGCGAATACGTCACCGCCGCAAAGGCATTGGGGGTATCGCGATTCCGGACCCTGGTCCGGCATGTGCTGCCGAACGCGGTCAGTCCGCTGATCGTGGTCAGCACCATCTCGCTGGGCGTCTTCATCGTCACCGAGGCGACGCTGTCCTATCTGGGCGTCGGACTCTCCCGGCAGATCGTCTCCTGGGGATCCGATATCGCCGCGAACCAGAAGGAGATTCGCACCTCGGCCATCCTGTTCTATCCGGCGACCGCACTGGCGCTCACCGTGCTCAGCTTCATCATGCTCGGCGACGCGGTGAGTGACGCCCTGGATCCCAAGGCTCGGAAGAGGTGACGACCATGAACGAACCACTGCTCGAGGTCCGCGACCTGAATGTCTGCTTCACCTCGGAGGGCGCCCGGATTCCCGCCGTGCGCGGGGTGAACCTGTCGGTGTACCCGGGCCAGACCGTGGCCATCGTCGGCGAGTCCGGATCCGGCAAATCCACTACCGCGCATGCCATTATCGATCTGCTGCCCGGCAGCGGGGAGATCACCTCCGGCTCCATCATGTTCGGCGGCAAGGATCTGGCCAAGGCCTCCGAACGCGAGATCGTCGGCATCCGCGGCAAGGGCATCGGCTTCGTGCCGCAGGACCCGATGTCGAATCTGAATCCGGTGTGGAAGGTCGGCTTCCAGATCCGGGAGACCCTGGAGGCCAACGGGATCGCCACGGGCAAGGCCGCCAAACAGCGTGCGGTCGAACTGCTCACCGAGGCCGGAATGCCCGACGCCGAGCGGCGGGTCAACCAGTATCCGCACGAATTCTCCGGCGGTATGCGCCAGCGCGCCCTCATTGCTATCGGATTGTCCTGCCGCCCACAGCTTCTCATTGCCGACGAACCCACCTCGGCGCTGGATGTCACCGTGCAGCGACAGATCCTGGACCACCTCGACACCCTCACCAGTGAACTCGGCACCGCCGTACTGCTCATTACGCACGACCTCGGACTGGCGGCCGAGCGCGCCGAACACCTGGTGGTGATGTATCGCGGCAAGGTGGTGGAATCCGGTCCGGCACAACAGATTCTGCGCGAACCCCAGCATCTGTACACCAAGAAGCTGGTGAACTCCGCGCCGTCGCTGGCCTCGCAGCGGCTCTCCTCGGTACAGCAGCGCGCCGAGGTGCGCGCCCAGGCGGTACAGGTGGCCGGGCAGCTCGCCGAGACCGATACCGAATTGGTCGGTGCGCCCGATGAACTCCTGACCGTGCAGCATCTCACCAAGGTGTACAAGATCCGCGGCAGCACACCGTGGCAGTCCACCGAACTGGTCGCGGCCGACGATGTGTCGTTTCAGCTGCGGCGCGGCACCACCACCGCCATCGTCGGTGAATCCGGGTCCGGCAAATCCACCGTGGCCCAGATGGTGCTCGGTCTGCTCGAACCCACCTCGGGCAAGGTCACCTTCGACCGACGCGCGGTGACCGATCTGAAAGCCAAGGCCGCCTTGGCCTTCCGCCGCCGAGTGCAACCGGTCTTCCAGGATCCGTACGGCTCGCTGGATCCCATGTACTCCATCTACCGCACCATCGAGGAACCGCTGCGCACGCACCACATCGGCACCCCGAAGGAGCGCGAGGCCACCGTCCGCGATCTGCTCGACAAGGTCTCGCTCCCGGCCTCGGTCATGCGCCGCTATCCCAATGAGCTCTCCGGCGGTCAGCGTCAGCGGGTGGCCATCGCCCGCGCGCTCGCGCTCTCCCCGGAGCTGGTCGTCTGCGATGAGGCCGTCTCCGCGCTCGATGTGCTCGTCCAGGCCCAGATCCTGCAGCTGCTCAATCAACTCCAGGCCGAACTCGGCCTGTCCTACCTCTTCATCACCCACGATCTGGCCGTGGTGCGGCAGATCGCGGACAACGTGGTTGTCATGCAATCGGGAAAGGTGGTGGAGGCCGCACCGACCACCGAGGTCTTCGACAATCCGCAATCCCCCTACACACGGCGGCTGCTGGAGGCCATCCCCGGCCGGGATCTGCTCGTGAGCTGAGGCGAGCGGCGCGACCTCGCGGTGCTCTCGCACGGGCGAGCCGGTGTGCCGCGCGACCAAGGCGGCGATCGGGGGCCCGGCGCTCGCCAGTAGCCTCGTATCTCGTGACCGACCCGCTACAGCCACTCGTCGAACTGCCCGGTGTGAGCGAAGCCGCCGACAAGGCGCGTGACGCGCTGGCCGAGGTGCATCGGCACAAAGCGAATCGGCGCGGGTGGCCGACCACCGCCGCCGAGGCGGCGGTGCGCGCGGCGCGATCCTCGGCCGCCATCGAGGGCGGGACCATCGATCTGCCCGCCGACGGCAATGTCGAGGACCCGATTCTGGCCGGTGCGCTGCGGGTGGGCCAGGCTCTCGACGGTGATGCGCTGCGCACCCTGGTCGGGGTGTGGGAGCGCGCACCGTTGCAGGCGCTGGCCCGCCTGCATCTGCTCGCCGCGGCGGACATGGTCGAGGACCAGGAGCTGCTGGGCCGGCCGCGCAGTGTGCCGGGTGTGGCCGAACGGCTGGATCTGCTGGCGCAGACGGTGCTGACCACCAAGGCCCCGGCCCCGGTGATCGCGGCCATCGTGCACGGCGAGCTGCTGGCGCTGCGGCCCTTCGGCACCGGTGACGGCATTGTCGCGCGGGCCGCGTCACGTCTGGTCGCGGTGTCCAGTGGGCTGGATCCGCACAGCCTCGGCGTGCCCGAAGTGTTCTGGTTGCGACGCCGCCAGGCGTACTTGGACGCGGCCGCCGAATTCGGCATGGGCACCGCGACGGGGGTGGGCGGCTGGGTGATCTTCACCTGCGGTGCGCTGGAAGACGGTGCGCGTGAAGCCCGTTCGATCGCGGACTCGGCGTCGGGCTAGAAATCGGGGCGGTCCGGACGTCAAAGCGGGCGGCGTAGTCGCTGCTGCGACCTCACCGCCCGCGTAGCACGGATCGCCTGGTTACCAAGCGTGCTTCTCGGGTTGTGTCTACGGCCTCGGCGAGCTCTCCGGGTCCGGTGCGGATCATCCCCGCATGAGTTGCGAGGCATTACCGCCGAACCTCGGATAACGCAGGCCCACAACTACTCGTGCCCTTGTCGCGGCGTGCTCCGCGTGGGTGCCTGGTGTCCGTGCTGGGAAGGGTGGGTCGGGAAACCGGATCTTCTCTTCCGATCCGATCTTGGCCTTCCGTCCTTCCGTGCGTCCATTGTTACTCTGTGACGGCCTTCACATCAAGGGTCATCTGCGGCGACGCAACAGCCGGTAGCTCACCGCGCCGGCCGCCACCGCGCTCAAGGCGACCACGGCACTGGCCGCGACGGTGGTGGTGGAGGGCTGCGGAATCCGCGCCCACAGCGATACCGGATTGGAGAAGGCGAGCACCGGCCAGCCGCGTGCGGCCGCCTCCCTGCGCAATGCCCGATCCGGATTCACCGCGGTCGGATGCCCGACCGCGCTCAGCATCGGCAGATCGGTCACCGAATCGGAATAGGCGTAGCACTTGGACAGGTCGTATCCGTGTGTGGCGGAAAGCTTTTCGATCGCCTCCACCTTGCCCTCGCCATAGCAGTAGAACTCGACGTCGCCGGTGTACTTGTTGTCCTGCACCACCATCCGGGTGGCGGCGAAGTGGTCCGCGCCCAGCGCCTGCGCGATCGGGGCCACCATCTCCTCGCCCGAGGCGGAGACGATGATCACGTCGTGGCCCCGAATGCGGTGGTCCGCGATGAGATCCGCGGCCTCGGCGTAGATGAGCGGGTCCACGATGTCGTGCAGGGTCTCGGCGACCACCGAGCGCACCTGATCCACATCCCAGCCCGCGCACATGCGGGTCAGATGTTCGCGCATGCGCTCCATCTGGTCGTGGTCCGCGCCCGAGAGCAGGAACAGAAAATGCGCGTAACTGCTCTCCAGGACGGCACGACGGGAGAGCAGACCCTGGTCCAGGAACGGCTTGCTGAACACGAAGGCGCTCGACCTCGCGATCACCGTCTTGTCGAGATCGAAGAAGGCGGCGACTCGTCCGCGTTCGGCTGTCACGGTGCCCAGCTTATGTTTCCGTCGCGATGAGCGCGTGCCGCGGTGTGGTCGATGCCGGGTTTTTCCCGGTTGACCCGGGTTAGCCAGCGGGAAGCGGAGCCGTGTCGGCGGGAAAAAGACTTGCCCGGCGGACTTGCAAACCGGCCGGGGCTTGGGTGTAGTATCGCAGACACCTGGACTTGTTCCAGGCGCGTTCAGCCCGACCCCCCGGGGCTGAACCCGACGGCCCCAGCCTCCTCCCCCCCCGGCTGGGGCCGTCCTCTATTTCCGGACCGTTCTGTCCCACTTCATCACCCGGGTTTTTATCCACAGGCCGCGTGTTATCCACATTCGCCCCGGACCCCCTTTCGGCGCTCTCCGCACTGAGCGACGCTGACCTGCATGAAGTCATCGGCCGATCCCGCTCCCGGGCTGCTCGCCCTGCTCACCGACCCGCGTCTGCGTGATGAGGTCCGCCGTATCGCGGCCGCCGCCGACCGGCCCCTGGACGAGCGCACCCCACCGATCGCGCGGCACCCGTGGGCCGCCGCTCCCGTAATAGTCCTGGACACCGCCGCCGCCCGTTGCTGCGTATCCGCCGGCGCGGCCCGGCGGCCTGGAATCATCCTGGTGACAGCGGGCGAGCCGGGTTTGCCGGACTGGCAGACCGCCACCGAGATCGGGGCCGAACGTGTCCTTGCTCTCCCCGCCGGGGCGGATGCCCTGATAGCCGCTTTCACCGCCTCCGACCAGGCCGGATCGGGTGGTGGCGCGGTGCTCGCCATAGCCGGTGCGGGCGGTGGGGCGGGCGCCTCGACGCTCGCGGCGGCGGTTGCCCTGGTCGCCAGTGGCGGGGTCCGCCGCGGTTCGTCGAGTGCCCGGTCGCCGGGAGCTGAACCCGCCCGGCGTGAGCCCCTCCGTTCGCGCGCGGTACGGACGGCCGGGGGTCCGGACTACCCGCGATCGCCGAATACCGTTGTGCGAGAAGGATCTCGATCCGACGACCGCGCGGGCCGCGGCGGGCACGCTGCGGATTCCACGGTCGGCGGCCGCGATTCGAGGTTCGCGCCGCCTCGGGGAAGGCCGGATGCGGGGACCAGGTCACCCGGCGTACTGGGCCGCTCCGACGCCGAGCGGAGCCGGATCCACACGTTGCTGGTGGACGCGGACCCATTCGGCGGCGGAATCGATCTGCTGCTCGGCCTCGAACACGTCGCGGGGCTGCGCTGGCCGGATCTGGTGATCGAGGACGGCCGGGTCTCGGCCGCGGCGCTGCACGACGCGCTGCCCGGCATTGCCGGTACGGCGGTCCTTTCGTGCGGAAGAGGCTCGGCCGCAACCGAACTCACCCCCTCGGCAATGCGCGCGGTGGTCGAGGCGGGTCGCTCGGCGGGGGATCTGGTGATCTGTGACCTGTCCGCCGAGCGCGGCCCGCAGACCGAGGAGATTCTCGACGCCGCCGATCTGGTGGTCCTGGTGGTGCCGGCTCGGCTGCGCGCGATTGCCGCCGCGGAATCCGTGGCCGGTTATCTTGCGCGGCGAAATCCACACGTGCGCTTACTGGTTCGCGGACCTTCGCCGGGCGGCCTGCGCGGCCGGGAGATCTCCGAGACGCTGGCGCTGCCCTTGCTCGCGGCGCTGCCGCAGCAGCCGGGGCTGGCCGAACGCCTGGAACGCGGCGGACTCACCATTCGGCGGCGCGGCCCGCTGCGCACGGCGGCCGATCTCGTGCTCACCGAGTTGAGCCAGGGTATGCCCCCGCGGCCCAGTCGAATCGGCGCGCGGATGGCCGGAGCGGTGTCATGAGTGGGCTGATGACCGCCGAACTGCTCGACCGGGTGCGGGAGCGTTTGGCCGAGGGCGCTTGCGCGCCGGAGCCCGCACAGGTCGCGGCGGCCCTCCGCGCCGAGGCGGGCGGCATGCTCGGGGATACGGATCTGCTTCGGGCACTGCGGATACTGCAGACCGAGATGACCGGCGCCGGGGTGCTCGAGCCACTGCTGCACGATCCGGAAGTGGCCGATGTACTGGTCACCGCACCCGATGCGGTGTGGGTGGACCGCGGTCAGGGTTTGTGCCGCTCCCCGGTGTGCTTCCCGGACGAGGCCGCGGTCCGTCGGCTGGCGCAGCGTCTGGCCCTGTCCGCCGGACGGCGACTCGACGACGCGCAGCCGTGGGTCGACGGTCGGCTGTCCGGAACCGAAGCGGCCCTGGGGAATTCCTTCGGCGTCCGCCTGCACGCGGTGCTGTCGCCCATCGCGCACGGCGGGACCTGTCTGTCGCTGCGCGTGCTGCGCCCGGCCTCGCAGGGTTTGGCTGCCCTCGCCGCCGCGGGCGCGGTGGCTCCGGAGGCGAAAGCGCTGTTGCGGCGCATAATTCGTGCCCGGCTCGCCTTCCTGGTGGTCGGTGGAACCGGGGCCGGGAAGACGACGTTGCTGTCGGCCCTGCTCGCCGAGGTCGACCCGGCCGAGCGCATCATCTGTGTGGAGGACGCCGCCGAACTCGCTCCGCCGCACCCCCACGTGGTGCGCCTGGTGGCCCGCCCCGCCAATGTCGAGGGCGCGGGCGAGGTGACGGTCCGCGATCTGGTCCGGCAGGCCCTGCGTATGCGCCCCGACCGCATCGTGGTCGGTGAGGTCCGCGGCGCGGAGGTGGTGGACCTGCTCACCGCGTTGAACACCGGCCACGACGGCGGCGCCGGAACCGTGCACGCCAACTCACCCCGTGAGGTCCTCGCCCGCCTGGAGGCGCTGGCCGCGCTGGGCGGTATGTCCCGGGACGCCCTGCACAGCCAATTGGCCGCCGCCATCCAGGTGATCCTGCACGTGCACCGCCGCCCCGACGGCTCCCGCACGCTCCGGGAAATCGCCCTGGTCACCCCGGCCTCCGGCCGGGTCGAGATCGTCCCGGCCTGGACCGCCGACGCCCGCCCGGCACCTGCGGCCGCGCCCCTGCACCACCTGCTCACCGACCGAACCCCGCTGTAGTCAGCTCGATCCAGTTGTCCGACGGAAGGGAATGACCGATGAACACAGTGCCGAACGGCCCGGAGCCGCGGTCGTCCGCCGCACCGGCGGGACCGCCGCACAGTTGTGCGGACGCGCAGTGTGAGGCGCGAGATCAACGGTGCGGCAAATTGTTTCGGTGGCGGCACAGTCAGCCGCCCGGCCTACGACCGGGCTGGCGGAGCGGCTGTGGTGATCGTCGCGCGGATCCGCCACCACCGGAGGGCGGTGGCCGATGACGTCGCTTACCGGGCATACGGCTTCGATTCCGGTGTGCATCGCCCTGGCGCTGTTGGCGATTCCGGAGTCGGCCGCGCGCCGCCGCTTCGCGCGACTGTTCCAGCGCACCAGTCGGTTTCGCGGACCGAGCCGGGTGACCATGGTGCGGATCGCCGCGGTCTCGGCCCTGTCCTCGATGCTGCTGTTCGGTGTGGGTCCGCTGGTGGCCGCGATCGTGGTCGCGGGCACGCTGGCATCGCGCCGCCGCCGGGCTCGATCCGATCGTGTGCGTTCCGCGCAGAGCGTGCAGCTGCTGGAGGGGCTGGAGACGGTGATCGGCGAGCTCCGCATCGGCGCGCATCCGAGCGCGGCCGCCGAGATCGCCGCGGTGGAGACCACCGGACCGACCGCTCATGCCTTCGCGGTGAGCGCGGCCCGCAGTCGGCTCGGTGGTTCCGGTGCGGAGGCGTTCCGCCGCACCGCGACCGCCATTCCGGAGGAGCTGTCCCGGCTCGCGGAGGCCTGGCAGGTCGCCGATCGGCACGGTCTCGCACTGGCGGAGCTGCTCACCGCCACGCGGCTGGATCTGCTCGGCCGCAGACGTTTCCGCGACCGGACCCGGGCCGCGCTGGCCGGTGCCCGGGCCACCGCCGCGGTGCTGGCCCTGCTTCCGCTGCTCGGCATCGCGCTGGGGCAGCTGATGGGCGCGGCTCCGCTGTACGTGCTGTTCCGGTCGGCGGCCGGAGCCTGGCTGCTTCCGCTGGGCGCCACGCTGACCTGTGCCGGACTGCTCTGGACCGATGCCATCACCGCAAAGGTCCTGCGGTGAACGCGCTTTCGTGGGCGGGCGTGCTCACCGCGGCGGCGCTGTTGCTGGAGCCGGGGCGGATCGCGGCCCGGCGGCGGTTGACCCGCCTGCGAAACGCTGCCGCGCACGAGGTTTCGCGAGCGCGATGGGTACGCGGTCCGGCTGATCCGCTC
>NZ_BDAW01000125.1 GCF_001625085.1 Nocardia acidivorans NBRC 108247 | reverse complement strand
CACACGCACACAAGATCTCCCTGACTCGTTGAGCGGGATTTCGTTGAGGCAACTTTTACAGCTTAGCCCAGCCGCGACAGCAGAACCAAATCCGCTGATCGAACCAAACTAGTGTGAGCGTCAGGCGCTCCTCGTACAACCTCGTTTCCCAGGCCCTTGGGGCTCCGGGTCGGTGTCCGTGTCGCTCTGACTTGGATAAAGTTACGTATCGCTTCGATCAAAGTCAAATCGCCTGTTGACCAGCGTGTTCGCCGGAATGGCTTGATCAACTCAGCGGCCCCAGGCGAGCTTGATCCGGGTGGTCGCCAGGAAGTCGGCGGTCAACTCGCGCAGGGCCAGGAACTGGCCGCCCTGACCGTACTTCTGACGGAGGGTGCCGAAGTCGGTGAACTCGGCGGCCGCGGCGATCTGGTTCGACTCCGGGATACGGGTGGGGAACAGCCGCGGGAGGGTCGGGTTCGCGCGCAGGGTCTCGAGGGTGCGCTGATGGACCGCAGACGAGCGCTTGTACTTGGTGATGACCACACCCAGTTCGGTAATGGGGGTGGACCATGCGGCGGACAGGTGCCGGAGGTGGGACTGCAGCGGCGGGATGCTGTAGGTCGACATGACATCGGGGATGGTCGGGATGAGATAGCCGTCGGCGATGCGCAGACCGTTCTGGGTGATCGTGCCCAGGTTCGGCGGGCAGTCGATCAGGACGAAGTCATAGGTGGAGAGCACACCGGTCAGGGCCGAGGCCAGGACGGCGGTGGGATCCAGCTCGGCGAGGCGCGACATCCCGTCCTGTAGCGCGATCAGCTTCGGGGTCGAGGCGAGCAGGTCCACCGTGGTGACGGACTGCATGGGCGACACCTGATGCTGGACCAGGTCCGCGGCATCGCGCGGGCGGCGGCCGGCCAGCGCGTCGGCGAAGACCGCGGCCAGGGTGTGATCGGTGGCATCGAGTTCGGCCGAGCGTCTTTCGCCGACCATCATGGTGGTCAGGTTGCGCTGTGGGTCCAGGTCGATGAGCAGCACCCGCTTGCTGAACTCGGCGGAGAGGATCTCGGCCAGGGCCGCGGTGGTGGTGGTCTTGCCTACGCCGCCCTTGAGGTTGAAGGTGGCCACCACATAGGGACGGGCGCGGCCGGGGACGGCGGCCGACTCCCAAATGCGTTGCGGGCGGTCGAATTGCAGGGAGCGGTTGGGCGATTTGAGCCAGTCCCAGCCGAATCCGTCTGCCCCGGCAGGCCGCTGCGCACGCGCAGCGTCATCGGGAACCACATCACCACGCAACTCCACCAAACCAGCACCCTTCATCACAGCGACCGTCTCGACGGTCGGCATCAGACTAGTTACTCGGGGTGCGCCGAGGGGGTGCGACACGAGAACCCGATCATGCGGCGGGCCCGGATGACTCGCCGCGCGGGTGGGTTCCGCCTCTCATCGGCACTCGGTGAATTCGGGTATCGGGATCGGCGGCACCGGAGTGCCACGCCGGCGCAATGTCACCAGCAGCTCTTCCACGCGGCGGGCGGCGCGGAACCAATTGTCCAGGCGATTACGGGATTCCAGACCGGAGATATGCGCGGGGTCGCAGCAGTAGGGCAGGAACATCAGGGTTTCGTGGTCGGTGACCGCGCTCGGGTGCGAGTCCACGGCGGATTCGCCGACCGACGCGCGCCAGGCTCGGGCCGCCTGGTCGAGGGTGTCGAAGACATCCGCGCCGAGTAGTTCCACCGGGCTACACGTCTCTACGTCGAAGAGATAGACGTGCTGGTCCGCACCGCCGGGATATTCGTAACCGGCGACGAGGGCGATGCGGGTTTCATCCCTATTGGTGAGGTGCCAGATTTCGCCCGTCGCCTGTACCCGGCAGGCAAGGGGGAGCCACGCCGGATCGCAGTGGCCTGTGGTGGCGTCGAGCAGATCCTGGATGGCGGGGATCAGGAAGTCGGTGGGGGCTATCGCGAGCAGACCGTGCAGCAGCCACCACCCCGGAATGTCCGACTCATCCTGGGAGACAGGGGCATTGGCCGATGAGAGAGTTGCCGATGCCAATTCGCCGAACCAGCGGTCGAAATTGAGATGGGCAGCTCTGGATCGCACGGCGGAGTGCAGTTGCGCGCCGAGTAGTTCGCAGGTGGCCTGTTCCAGTTCCCGGGGGCGTTTGGCGAACAGCAGGGTCCGGCGGTGTCGGAGCACCTGCCGGATCGACTCGTCGTACCAGGACGGCCGCGTCGCACGCTCGCGATGATGGCGGGCGCGGGCGGCGATCTTGGCTCTGCGCTGGGACTTTCGACCTCTCGAACTGGGCATGAATCGAGCTAAACAGGCGGTTCGGCCGAGGTCACGGGTTGTGCGGGCTTCGCGCACCGACACGCCGGAAGTTCCTGGCGTGTCGAATGACGCGCCGAACTTCTACTCGGACAGGGCCTGACGCAGCGCCGCGGCGAAGCCGTCCGGATCGCCGGTCTGGCCGTACTCGCCGCCGAGGAATCCGCCGTGATTGCTCGGGAAGACCACCGGCTCGACGCCCAGCCGCTCGGCGACGCCGAGGCCGCCGCGGTAGGCCAACTCGCCCTCGGACTCGATGCCGACCGCGACCACGACCAGGGTGTCGGCGGCGCGCAGCGCATCGAAATCGTGGTTGTAGTGCGTGCAGGAGATGATGTTCTGCCCGACCAACGGGTCCTCACGGGAACCGTCGTCCTCGGTGGGGAGACCGAACATGGCGGGATCGGCGGGCTGATCCGCGAAATCCGCGGGAACCTCACCCTTAATTGTGACCAGGGCGATGAACTTGGCCATCGCGGGGCCGAAACCGCTCTCCTGGTACGTCTTGCGAATCCCCTGGGCGGCCGCGAGCACCTGCTCACGATCGGGCAGCACCTGCCCGGCCGGCGGCTCATGCGCCACCAGCGTGCGGACCTGTTCGGGATGCTTGGCAGCCAGCGCGAGGGAGTTCACCGCGCCGCCGCTGCTGCCGAAGAGGTCGACGGGACCGCCGCCGAGGTCGTCGATAATCCGGTGGATATCGTCGGCGTGCTGGTCAGGGGTGGATTCGGTACTCGGATCCGATTTGGGGCTGCGCTCGGTGCCACGCGGGTCATAGGTGACGACCGTCCGGTCCGGGAAACGTTCGGCGAGACTGACGAATCCAGCAGCGGCCATCGGCGAGCCGACCAGTAGCAACGGGGTCTGATCGCCCGATGCGGTCTCGGGCGGCCGGACGTCGTAGGTGATCACGGCGCCGGGGGCGTCCACGGTGTAGGTCTTCGGCTCGGTCATGGGAGGAGCTCCTTACTTGGTCGGTTGCTGTGCAGACGGCGTGTGCGGGGTGAATTCATCGCGGCCCCCCGAAATCATCGGCGAGTCCTCGGCGGCGGACGCCCGAGCCGGTGTTTGTATGGGCCTGATAGGTATGCGGTACAGCACAATCCGAGGAGATCTGATTATGCGTGGAAGCCGTTCTACTGGTCGTTTAGCCGCCACCGCCGTGGCGGCCGCGGCCTTTGTCGGAATGGTCGGTGCACCCGCGAGTGGCGCACCGCCCTTCGAGTGGAGCGCGGCGATACAGGGCCTGGAGACCACCGCCGCCGGAAACCCCGCGGCCGAGCAGGCCGTGAGCAGGCTCATCGCCTCCGGGCAGCGCGCCGGTGACGTCGCTCTGCCCGCACAGCCGTTCCAGATTCCGGCACAGTCCGATATCGGGCGCGGTGACGGACCCGGGGTGTACGGATCCGGAATCGCGCTCGGCACCGATGGATTCCGGTTCGGGTTCTTCGGCGGGCCCGGCACCATCTCACCCGATCAGACCGGTGCGAAGCTCGAGGTGATGTGGTTCAACCTGTCCAGCGGACGCAGCGGGACCAACCTGCTCAGCGAGCATCAGGATGTGCCGGTGGACACCACGATTCGCACGGCCGTCATCGATCCCGGGCCGGGCATGGTGGTGGCCGCGGTGTACGGCAGCGTGTGGCATCGGTGGTCGGTACCGGTCAGTGATGCCAATCCCGATGGGTTCCAGTATCAGAAGAGCACTATCTCCGTTCCTTCGTTCGGAGCCGTGTACAACTGACGCGGGCAGGCGCGGGGCTACTTGATGATTTTGGTGATCTGGCCCGCGCCCACCGTGCGACCGCCCTCACGGATGGCGAACTTCAGACCCAATTCCATTGCTATGGGCTGGATCAGGACCACGGACATGGAGACATTGTCGCCGGGGAGCACCATCTCGACATCCTTGGGCAGGGTCACCACGCCCGTCACATCCGTTGTCCGGAAATAGAATTGCGGGCGATAGTTGTCGAAGAACGGGGTGTGACGGCCACCCTCCTCCTTCGACAGGATGTACGCCTGGCCCTCGAATTCGGTATGCGGTGTCACCGAACCGGGTTTGATGACGCATTGGCCGCGCTCGACATCCTCGCGTTTGATACCGCGCAGCAACAGCCCGACATTCTCGCCCGCACGGCCCTCATCGAGGAGTTTGCGGAACATTTCGATGCCGGTGACCGTGGTCTTCGTTGTCCGAGGCCGGATTCCGACGATTTCCACCTCGGCATTCACCTTCAGCACACCGCGTTCGATACGCCCGGTGACCACGGTGCCGCGACCGGTGATGGTGAAGACATCCTCGATCGGCATCAGGAACGGCTTGTCCACCTCACGCGCCGGAGTGTCGATCCAGTTGTCGACGGCATCGAGCAGATCGGTGATGCCGCTCCCCCATTCGCCCTCCGGATGCTCCAGTGCCTGATACGCGGAAATACGCACCACCGGGGTGCTGTCCCCGTCGAAGTCGTATTCGCTGAGGAGGTCGCTCACCTCCATCTCGACCAGTTCGAGAATCTCCTCATCCTCGACCATGTCGCATTTGTTCAGCGCCACCACCATTTTCGGCACACCCACCTGGCGCGCGAGGATGACGTGCTCCTTGGTCTGCGGCATCGGGCCGTCGGTGGCGGCGACCACCAGGATGGCGCCGTCCATCTGCGCGGCGCCGGTGATCATATTCTTCACGTAGTCGGCGTGGCCGGGGCAGTCCACATGCGCGTAATGCCGGTTCTCGGTCTGATACTCCACGTGCGCGATGGAGATGGTGATTCCGCGCTGCCGCTCCTCCGGGGCCTTGTCGATGGCGTCGAATGGCGTGAACGGATTCAAATCCGGATATCTGCTGTGCAGCACTTTGGTGATCGCGGCGGTGAGCGTCGTCTTACCGTGATCGATATGACCGATCGTGCCGACATTGACATGCGGCTTGGTGCGCTGGAACTTCGCCTTCGCCACGGGGACCTCCTGTGCGATCCGAGGCGGGCATTCCAGGGTCGTGGACACCGCGCAGTATGCCCGACAGCGGTGTCGTCTCCAGGGTATTTCCCGGGGACGCGGGCGGGTCTGGAACCGGGTCAATCGCGCGTTGAGCGGGATTGACGGGTTCTCGAGGGGCGGTGATCAATTCGAGGTATTGCGGCGGGACCGTATCGACCAGCCAGACGCCATTGCCGGTCACGAAGAAATCGTGACCGTCGCGGACCATGGCGGCGGTGTCGACCCGCAATACCGCCGGACGGCCATGCCGGGCACCGACATTCACCGCGGTGTCGATATCCGCGGACAGGTGCACGGCATGACGCCGCATGGGGAGCAGGCCCTCGTCCCTGATCAGGCCGAGGGCGCGTTCGGCGGTGCCGTGGAACAGCAGCGCCGGTGGATCGGCGGGGGTGTAGCCGAGATCGACCTCGATCGAATGGCCCTGCCGGGCGCGGATCGAGGTACCCGATTCATCGAATTCGAAGCGCCGCTTATTGTTCTGCGCCACCACCGTCTCGAGTTGCGCACGGGTGAAACCGCGGTGGTGTGCGGCGGCCTGGCGCAGCAGGTCCTCGACCCGCACCCAGCCCGCCGCATCCGGGGTCAAGCCGATGGCATCCGGTTGATGCCGGAGCCAACTCGACAGGCGCTTGGACAGTCTGACCAATTCCTTTTCATTCATGTCTGCCCAAGATCGCGCATCGACGGGCGCGGCGCAAGCGGATTCGGATGTCAGCTCTGAAATCACATGGGGCGCAAGGTCGGACCGTCGTCCGGGAGTTCGATCTCGGTGCCGATGCGGGTGAAACCGCAGCGCTCGTCGAGATGCGCGGAGCGTTCGGTACGCGCCTCCAGATAGGCGGGAACGTCCACCGATTTGATCCGATCGGTGAAGATGACCGCGCCCGCGCCGCGGCCCCGGGATTCGGGAAGGGTGACGATGTCCTGGAGATAGCGGTGCGGGAATTCGCGCGGACGCGCGGCGGCGGTGGCGGTGGTGGCCGCGGTGATGCGCTCGAAGGGCGGGACGGGACCTGACCGGCGCCCGTCGCGAGCGGGGATTGGCGGGACCGGCTCACCGCCGAGGCGCGGGCGGAATGGCAGCTGTATCAACAACATCCGTGGATGTTGCCGGTGCTCGCGCAGACTCGGCCGCCGCTGGGGCCCGCGTTGCTCAATACGCTCGAACGGTCGTTCGCGGCGTTGGATCAGCCGGGGATGAATCGGGACACCATGTTGTCCATCTGTCTGTCGCTGTCCGGGTTGGTGCAGGGGTTGGCGCTGCTGCCCGGGTCGGAACGGGCGCCTGTGGGGGTGGCCGCGGAGAACCCGCTCGAATTGGTCAGCGCGAAGACGCCTCCGACGCTGCTGCGGCATCTCGCGGGGGACGCGGAGGGGCTCGATATCGACTTCGAGCGGCTGCTCGACGAGGGGATAGAGCCGCTGTTGGGTGGAGTTCAGGCGCGCTACTTCGCCGGAGGGCAGCCGCGTGTCTCCGCCCACGATCTTCTCGAGCGGAAGCACATGCCTCTGCGGGCATAAGTCGCTCGACCGGGGCGGATCACGATCTCGACGGTCGGGAATGGGGCGCGCCGGGAGGATGCGGGCGGCGGGTGCGCAGTAGCCTGGGGCGCATGACAGCTGTTGCAGATCGTTCGCTCGGGCCGGAACTGGTGCGTACCGAGACCATCGGCGCGGCCGATGCGCTCGTCATCGGACTCACGTCGTCGGAGGACGGGCCGGTTATCGCCCCCGCGGACGCGTTCGAGGATGTACTGGATGCCGATACTCGCGCGGCGCTGCTGAGTTCGCTGCGGGCGGTGGGGGCCAAGGGCAAGTCCGAGGAGATCACCCGGGTGCCCGCGCCCGCCGGACTGGCTGTGGACTTCGTGCTCGCGGTGGGGTTGGGCGCGGCGGAGAAGATCGACGCCGAACAGGTGCGCAAGTCCGCGGGGGCGGCGGGACGGGCACTGACCGGGGTCGCCACCGCCGTGACCGTGCTGTCCGGATTGGATTTGGGGGCGGCGGCCGAGGGGTTCTATCTCGGCGCGTACCAGTTCACCGCGTTCCGGTCGCCCAAGAGTGCGCCCAAGGTAGATGACCAGCCGGTGCGACGCGTCGAATTCCTGGTTCCCGATGCGGGATTCGGGGAAGAGGCGCTGTTCCGGGCGCAGGCGGTCGCCGAAGCGGTCGCCACCGCACGGGATTTCGTGAATACGCCGCCGAATGAGCTGTTCCCGGCCGAATTCGCCAATCGCGCAGCGGAATTGGCGAAGGCGGCGGGGCTCCAGGTCGAGATTCTGGATGAGAAGGAGCTCGCCGCGGGCGGGTACGGCGGGATCATCGGCGTCGGCAAGGGGTCGTCGCGGCCGCCTCGGCTGATTCGCATCACCTATGCGGGTGGGGATCAGCGAGTCGCGTTGATCGGCAAGGGGATTACATTCGACACCGGCGGCATCTCCATCAAGCCGGCGCAGAGCATGGAGAATATGACCTCCGATATGGGTGGGGCGGCGGCGGTTATCGCCACCACACTGCTCGCGGCTCGGCTGAGTCTGCCCATCACGGTGACCGCGACGGTGCCGATGGCGGAGAATATGCCCTCGGCTACGGCGCAGCGGCCGGGTGATGTGCTGGTGCAGTACGGCGGGACGACCGTCGAGGTGATCAATACCGATGCCGAGGGGCGGTTGATTCTCGCCGACGCGATTGTGCGTGCGGGAGAGGATGATCCGGATTACATCATCGATGTCGCGACATTGACCGGCGCGCAGATGGTCGCGCTGGGGACGCGTACGCCGGGTGTCATGGGGACCGACGAGTTCCGGGATCGGGTGGCTCGGATTTCGCAGTCGGTGGGCGAAAATGGTTGGGCCATGCCGCTTCCCGCGGAATTGCGCGGGGATATCAATTCCAAGATCGCCGATTTGGCGAATGTGGCTCCGCATCGGTGGGGTGGAATGCTTTCCGCCGCACTGTTTCTCAAGGAGTTCGTGCCGGAGGGTGTGCAGTGGGCGCATCTCGATGTCGCGGGACCCGCGTACAACACCGGTGGGCCGTTCGGGTATGTCGGTAAGGGTGGGACGGGCGTGCCGGTTCGGACGCTCATCGCTACGCTCGAGGACATTGCCTCGAAGTAACTGAAAGTTGGCGGGGTTGCTTGTGACAGCTCCGCCCAACTTGTTTTCCGACAATCTGACTGTTCACATGCGCGCGCGATCGATAGCCGACTTGTCGCCACCGAGGGTTATTCTGCTTTCATGAGCGGTGGTGTGGAGGTCGAGCCCGTCGAGTTGCGGGCGGCGGCGGAGTGGCTCGAGGGGGCTGCGCGGGAATTGGGGGAACGCATCGACGGGCATATGCGCGCGGTGCGGGAGTTCGTGGGGGCGGAGTGGATCGGGGTCGCGGCCGGGTCGCATGAGGAGCCCTGGGGTGAATGGGAGGGCGGGGCTCGGCGGATTATCGCGTCCATTCGGGCTGATGCGGGGTTGCTTCGGTGGGCGGGCTCGGAGTTCTCGGCGAACGACCGGGGGCGGTCGGAGGATATGGCTCGACTGGATCTGCCCGAGGTGAGGTGAGTGGGCGACTATCGGGTGGATTTGAGCGGGTTGCAGGGGCTCATCGATGCCACTGCCGCGCTGGAAGGCGCTATCGAGCAGCAGGTGGCGGCGATTGAGCGGCGGGTCGCGGCGTTGCATGTGAATTGGTCGGGTGCGGCTGCTGCGGGACATCGGGCGGCGCATGAGGCGCGGGTTGCCGGGATCGCCGAAATGCGTACGGCGCTGGTGGAATTGCGTGGGAAGCTGCATGCCGCGCGCGATTCGTACCTTGCGGTCGGTGAGACCAATCTGGGGATGTGGCCGTGAGCCGGGCGCGCGCGGTGGTCCGGTTCGGGATGCGGTCTGCGGGCACCTCCCGCGTTCCGATGCGACCGGGGGCTCCGATGCGACCGAGGGTGTGGTCGTGACCGCGCCCGCGGTGCCGCTGATTCTCTGCCGGGTGACCGAATACCACTCCGCCGCAGAGGTATTCGGGACATTGGCGCAGGATGCGGCCAGCACGCATATCGCTCTGCTCGGGGTGCTCGATTCCTGTGCGGGCATGGCGGGCAGTGACAGCATCGGCCAGTCCTGGGCCGCCTCCTATGACGAGGCGGCACGGCTGGTGCTGGCCACCTCCGAACGACTCATCACCGCTTCGTCCACGACTGCCGACCTCATCACCACCGGCGCGCACAATCACGAAACCGGTGAAGCCGCAGCCAATTTCGGCAGCGTGCCACCCCCACCCGCTCCCCCGGCCTGGCCCGTGCCCTGCGTGGTCCCCCACGCGGAGTCCGCCGCGGGCGACGGCCTCCCCGAACCCTTCGGCTGGTCCCTGATCAAAGACCTCGTAGGCGCGGCCTGGCCCAACGGTCACCAGGATCAACTCCGCAGCGCCGAAACAGCCTGGTACACAACCGCCGCCGACCTCCGCACCCTCGCCCTGCGCATCCCCGAAGCCCTCACCCTCCTGTCCAACCAGCAATCCCCCGAAATCCCCACTGCCCTCACCACCTGTACGGAACGCCAATCCGACCTGCACACCCTCGCCGACATCTGCGAAACCCTGGCCCAAGCCTGCGGCGCCTACGCCCACCACCTCGACCAAGCCCACCACCAAATCCTCGCCGAACTCCAAGAATTCGCCCTCGAAACCGGCATAGCCGAAGGCATCTTCTTCGCCGCCGCCCCCTTCACCGCCGGCCTCTCCGAATACCTCGGCAACACCGCCCTCGGCGCCCGCCTCGCCATCAAAGCCCGCCGAATAGCCACCATAATCAGCGAATTAGCCACCCGCGCAGCCGAAATCACCACGAAGACGGTCAAACCCCTCACCACCCGCATCACCCCGCTCTTGCGGAAGGTTCAGCAATGGGTGGACAAGGCCCGAGCCAAGCTGGTGTCGATCACACGGCACGCCGGATCGACACCGAGACTGAATACCACCTCCATGGATTCCCGCTACCTCGGCGAGAACCTTCCAGGGAATCCGATCTGGCCCGGGCGGCAGGTCACCTACCTGAACGCCGAAGAGCGGCGGCATTTTCAGGTGTTCATCCGCGACGGAAAGCTCTACGACGCGCAGGGAAACCTCTTCGATACCACGGCGGGCTCGTCCAGCTGGCACGGTGCCGGGAAGGCGATCTTCGTCATGGATGAGAACGGTAATATCTACGCTTCGCTCTACCACGGCCCCGGCGAGTTCCACCACTCCAGTTTCCTTGCGGGCGCACCCGTTGCCGGTGCGGGCGAGCTCGAGGTGGTCAATGGGGAGCTGCGAGTGATCACCGATGCCAGTGGCCA
The DNA here is from genome assembly GCF_001625085.1 of Nocardia acidivorans NBRC 108247. Lineage (GTDB taxonomy): Bacteria > Actinomycetota > Actinomycetes > Mycobacteriales > Mycobacteriaceae > Nocardia > Nocardia acidivorans. The sequence continues at coordinate 2,178 of NZ_BDAW01000125.1, read as the reverse complement.
CTACCGGCCCCCTCGCGAGTTCACCGAACAAGTCGTGCAGCAGCTGCGAGGGCAGGGCTTGACGATAGATCCGGCGCAGATCCTCATGAACGCGCCCAAATGAGATGGAGGCGACAGAGATGAGCCAGCAATGGCGTGGCGTCGTGAACGCTGTACTTTACGGCGTTCAATTCTCCGACACCCTCGGCCCGGAGGAGGTGAGCCGAGTATCGACGGCGCTACTCACAGAACCACTGGGAAACCTCCACCCCGAGCAGGAGTACCAAGCACTGGTCGAGGCGCTGCGCTCGAATGAGGAGCTGGACACCGTTGTCCGGACCAAGCACTCGGAATCCGAGGTACGTCAATTCCTGAACAATATCGTCGCGGAACTGGACGATCGGCGGCCGTGGCCCACACCGGCACTGATCGAATTACCCGTATCCGAGTGGGGACGGTTCTCGGGCACGGATCCCATTGCTCGAATCGATATGGCGTGGCCTGCGATTCAAGGTCCCGTCCGCCGAATGCTGAAGAAGCCGGTGGGCGAAGAACGCTACTGGCTGATTCTGCGACTTCGTTCGGGCACCGAGATCGCGCTCGTCTGGCCCGGCTGGCCCGGTGCATCCGCGACCGCATTGTTGTCGACGGATCGAGCGACACCGATTCCGGAGATCGTCGAGGAAGTCGTGAATTCGACCGCCCTCGACGCGAAGAGCATCGCGATCATAGGTCGCTGAGTCGGTCCCGGCGGGCGGCTATGCGGGTGCGGGCGTCGTGGTCTCGCATGCGTTGGGGGTAGCCGACCTTGCGGACGTCGTAGACGGGGATTTTGAGGGTGGTGGAGAGGCGGTGGGCGGCTCGTTCGCCTACTACTCGGCGGGTCCATTCGCCGTCGTGGGCTACCAGGACGGCGGTGACGTCGGTGACGGTGGTTCGGGGTTCTATGAAGGCTTCTACGCCGTGGTGGGTGCGGGTCCAGGTGGCCAGGTGGGTGAGGTCGGCCGGGTCGGGGGACTTCGATGAGGGGCCTGAGCGGGTCAGGAAGTCCAGGAAACTCATGGGGGGTGCCTCCTTCCCGGACGGGTGGGTGCCGCCGGTAATTCGATGGTGCCTGAGAGAGGGGTGGCTGGAAAGGGTGGTGGGGGGATCCGAAGGTGCAGCTCAGGGACTCCTTAGGTGGCGTTCAGGGGAGGCGGCCGGGGACGGTGGTGGGGTGGCCGGGACTGGGAATGTGGGCGGGAGGGAATTCGCGGGGGGATGGGGAGCGGATCTTCAGCAGCGGCTGGCTATCACCGCTGTTAACGAGCGTTCGACCATTCTCACCATCGCGTTTGCGACGCGGCGAGGGTCGGTGAACAGCCGCCCTGTGACACGTTGCACGCGACGGAGTGCAAGGATGGGTAGCTGGAACAAGAACCAACATGGATCTCCGGGGCCGCCGAAAGTTCGGCGGCCGTTGGGCCGACATCGCGACCCGCGGTGAAAGCCCTTGGAGACAAACTGTTTAACCCGACGAGCAGTCAGAGGAGTCAATCGACATGGCCTTCTCCGTCCAGATGCCAGCTCTTGGTGAGAGCGTCACCGAGGGCACTGTGACCAGGTGGCTGAAGCAGGAAGGGGACACGGTCGCGGTCGACGAGCCTTTGCTCGAGGTATCCACCGACAAGGTCGACACCGAGATCCCGTCTCCCACTGCCGGTGTACTGGTCAAGATCGTGGCGCAGGAAGACGATGTGGTCGAGGTCGGTGGCGAACTCGGCGTGATCGGTGATGCCGGTGAGGCTCCCGCGCCCGCCGCCGCCCCGGCCCCCGAAGCAGCATCCGCGGCCGAACCCGCACCCGAACCCGCTCCCGCACCGCAGCCCGAGGCCGCCGCACCGGCGCCCGCTGCCGCGGCCCCCGCGCCCGCCGCCGAAGCCGCCTCCGGCACGCCGGTGAAGATGCCCGAACTCGGCGAGTCCGTCACCGAGGGCACCGTCACCCGCTGGCTCAAGCAGGTCGGCGATGAGGTCGCGGTCGACGAGCCGCTGCTCGAGGTCTCCACCGACAAGGTCGACACCGAGATCCCCTCGCCCGTCGCCGGCACGCTGCTGGAGATCACCGCGCAGGAAGACGATGTCGTCAATGTGGGTGGTCAGCTCGGCGTAATCAGCAGTGGCACACCGGCTGCCGCACCGGCGCCCAAGCCCGCCCCCG
>NZ_BDAW01000124.1 GCF_001625085.1 Nocardia acidivorans NBRC 108247 | reverse complement strand
CCCTGCGGTCGCGGCGGCGGGTAGCCGCCGGGGCCGGGTTGCGAACCGCCACGCTGGGGGCGGCCGCCGTGCGGTCCGTCGTCATAGGGCGATGTCACAGCCTGGCTCTCCAATAACTCTCGATGCTTACGGTCCTAGCCTGGGTGGCGTGGCGGAGCTCATGCGGCAGTGCGCCGCGTGCGGGCACGGGTGTACTCGCGAAATCAGCAGTCGGCGCGGCCCTTCACTCGGCCGCGCGGCGGCGGGTGCCGGTTCGGCGACGCCCGGTCGGAGCCGGAGCCTGGCCTGCCACATAGGACTGCACCAGGTGATTCCAACTGCAGGTCCGGCACACCTCGACCACATGAACCGAGAACTCCTCGCGCGTCTCGGCCAACCGGATCAATTCCTCCGGGGTGCGCGCGGACCCGGAAGCCGGTCCCAGCCCGTCACCGTAGACCCACGATACGAGAGTCAACTGCTCTTTTCGGCAGATGGGGCATGTGACCTCGCTCCCGCGCCCATGGAATTTCGCCGCACGCAACAGGTACGGATTCGCATCGCACACCGACGAGACATCCACGCGTCCCGCGTAGACGTCGGCCAGCAGCGACCGGCGCCGGAGCGCATAGTCCACTACCTGCCGCTGTATTCGCACGCGACCCAGAGTACTTGCGGTGGCGCACCGGCCGCACGCCCCAGATGGACTCTCAGGGTTCCGTCAGGCGGTGCATGCGCGCGAAATATATCGGCGCGATATAGTTTGGAACTGCATCCATCGGTTAGATCTGCAAATAACAGTCAGGAGGGGGTGAGGCCCGATGCTCGAACTGGCAATCCTCGGGCTGCTCCTCGAATCTCCGATGCACGGCTACGAACTGCGCAAGCGGTTGACCGGACTGCTCGGCCCGTTCCGGGCCTTCTCCTACGGGTCGCTCTATCCGACCCTGCGGCGCATGCAGTCCGATGGCCTTATCGCGGAAGAGATTCCACCGGGGTTGACCACACGCCGTGCGCGGCGCGTGTACCAGCTGACTGACACCGGCCGGGAGCGCTTCGCCGAACTCCTGGCCGATACGGGACCGCAGAACTACACCGACGACGGCTTCGGCGTTCATCTGGCCTTCTTCAGTCGCACCCCCGCGGAGGCGCGGATGCGAATTCTGGAGGGGCGGCGGAGGCAGGTCGAGGAGCGCCGAGAAGGACTGCGGGAGGCGATCAAACGAGCCAGCGGGCAACTGGATCGCTACACCCGCCAGCTCCATCAACTCGGTCTCGAATCAAGCGAGCGCGAAGTGCGCTGGCTCAACGAGTTGATTGCTGCGGAGCAATCGACGAAGGCGGCACCACAGAAAGAGGGAAATAGCGGCCATGAGTGACATCAACACCGAAGTACGGGTGGCCATCGTAGGTGTGGGTAACTGTGCGTCTTCCCTGGTCCAGGGTGTGCAGTACTACAAGGACGCCGACGAGAACGCGACCGTGCCGGGCCTCATGCACGTCAAGTTCGGCCCCTACCACGTGCGCGATGTGAAGTTCGTCGCCGCGTTCGACGTCGACGCCAAGAAGGTCGGCTTCGATCTCTCCGACGCCATCTTCGCCAGCGAGAACAACACCATCAAGATCTCCGACGTGCCGCCGAGCGACGTCACCGTGCTGCGCGGCCCGACCCTCGACGGCATCGGCAAGTACTACGCCGAGACCATCGAGCTCTCCGATGCCGAGCCGGTCGACGTGGTCAAGGCGCTGAAGGACGCCAAGGTCGACGTTCTCGTCTCCTACCTTCCGGTCGGTTCCGAAGAGGCCGACAAGTTCTACGCGCAGTGCGCCATCGACGCGGGCGTGGCCTTCGTCAACGCGCTGCCGGTCTTCATCGCCTCGGATCCGGTGTGGGCGCAGAAGTTCGTCGACGCGGGCATCCCGATCGTCGGCGACGACATCAAGTCCCAGGTCGGCGCGACCATCACGCACCGCGTGATGGCCAAGCTGTTCGAGGATCGCGGTGTGCAGCTCGATCGCACCATGCAGCTGAACGTCGGCGGCAATATGGACTTCAAGAACATGCTCGAGCGTGAGCGCCTGGAGTCCAAGAAGATCTCCAAGACCCAGGCCGTCACCAGCAACCTGAAGAAGGATCTGGGCGAGGGCAATGTGCACATCGGCCCGTCCGACCACGTCGGCTGGCTGGACGACCGCAAGTGGGCGTACGTGCGCCTGGAGGGTCGCGCCTTCGGTGACGTTCCGCTGAACCTGGAGTACAAGCTCGAGGTGTGGGACTCCCCGAACTCGGCCGGCATCATCATCGACGCCGTCCGCGCCGCCAAGATCGCCCTCGATCGCAAGATCGGCGGACCGATCGTTCCGGCCTCGGCCTACCTGATGAAGTCCCCGCCGAAGCAGCTGGCCGACGATATCGCCCGCGAGCAGCTCGAAGCGTTCATCATCGGCGCCGAATAAGCCTGTCGCCGAGGCAACTCGGCACAAGGTGAGGGAAACCCGGTCGAGCCACTGGCCCGACCGGGTTTTGCCGTTCCGTGCTCAGTCCGACGCGCGCGATGAGGCGGCGGTACAGCGTGGCGCGCGAGACGCCCGGCTCCGCACCGAAAAGCGAAGCCGCCTCGCGATCCGATCGCGGGGCGGCCCTTTGCTTTTCGGTGCGGCGCCGGCGGTTAGTCGAGTGAGACGTAGACCTCGACGGAGGTGGGGCCGGTGTAGCGCTCGATCTCGGCGGTGTGCGAACGGGTGATGGTTCCGGCGTTCTCGGCCTTGGCGACCTTGGCCCAGGCGGTGCGGAGCAGGTCGTAGGGCTTGTCGGAGACCACGAACTTGGCGTAGCGGCCGGTGGGGATGCGGGTGAGCACATCGCCGGTGTCGAGCTGGCTCAGATCGGGGAGTTCGTAGCCCAGCACGGCCACCGCGTGATCGTTCTGGCCGATATAGGCGGCCACGCGTTCGACCTTCTTCTCGCGAGCGAGATAGCGGTCCCAGGTGAAGTTGACCAGATCCAGATCGCGTGCGGTGACCTCGCGCCCCGCCAGCGGGATGGTCAGCCCGCCGACGAGGAACGCATCGAGGGTGATGATCTCGAAATCCACAGCCCCTACCCCTCCGCGCCGGGATGCAGCGCGACGAAAACCTCCACGGTCCGGGAGTCCGGATACCGTTCGAAATCCCCGGTATACGCCCGGGTCAGCGTCCCCGAGGCCTCCAGATCCCACACCATGCGCCAAATGGAGGCGATGGTGTCGCCCAGATTGTCGCCGCTGCGGGTGAATTGCGCGAAGGTGCCCGCCGGGATCCGCGCCAGCACATCGCCGGGCAGCAGATCGTCCAGGGTTTCGCAGCGGTAACCGACGATATGGGTCAGATAGGAGCCGATCTCGGGCGCGTGATCGACATACGCGGTCGCGGGTGGTCCGGGCAGGCTGCGGGCGAGGTTCTGTTTCCAGGCCTCCTCGACCTTCGCGCGGCGCGGTCCTTCGACCGCGAGCGCCGGGCTGCGTAGCACCGTTCCGGCCACCAGCGTCTCCGGGCGTTCAACTACATTGAAATCCACCGGCGTCGCCCCTAAGTCTCGTGCTGTCTCCGACCCCACCCTGCTCCCAACCCGCATCCTGCCACCGACGTCCGGAGTCGATGGCACCGGTGGCCTTTTCCACAATATCCGTGGCCGGGGGCGGATGGGTCCGGTAGTCGGGATTCATGATCAACAATGCCGCCGCCGGGTGCGCATCAGCCCGGCACCGGAATGCTCAGGCCGGGGAAGATCTCCACCTGGCGTGGCGCGGGGGCGGGCGGGATGATCACCACCGGCTCCTGCTGCGCCCCCGGGCCCGGATTCAGAATGTCGTAGTTCCCGGTGCCGGGAGCCGCGCCGGGCAGGTCGCCCGGATTCGGGAACTGTTCCACCGGCGAGCCCTCCAGCGCGCCGTCCATGGTCTGCTTCCAGATATCGGCGGGCAGGCCGGAGCCGTAGACGGCCGCGCCGCGCGCGGTTCGAATCGGTTGTGACTGTTCGGTTCCCACCCACACCGCGGTGCAGAGCGAGGGGGTGAAGCCGACCATCCAGGCATCCTTGTTCTGCCCGGTGTCACCGAGCTGGGTGGTGCCGGTCTTGGCCGCGGACGGCCGCCCCGCGAGATTGTGATTGTTCGAGTACCCGGCGATGGGCAGCATGGCCTGCGACACCGTATCGGCGATGGTGCTCTGGATGCGCTGTTCACCGTGCTGCGGATCGGCCCCGCGATCCAGCAGCACCCGGCCGTCGCCGGTCACCACCTTCTGGACGAAATACGGCGCGTGGAACGCGCCCGAGGCCGCGAGTGTCGCGTACGCCGAGGCCATATCGATCGGCCGCACCGAATACGCGCCGAGCACGATGGACGGCAGCGGCGGCCCGCCGTCCTCGGTGAGCGATTTACCCGCCACGCCCGGGATCTGCTCCGGGATGCCGGCCTGATGCGCCGCGTTCGCAATGGCTTTCGGACCCTCGAACAATGCCTGGGTGAGCCGGTAGAAGCTGGTGTTGAGCGAGCGTTTGAACGCCTCGCCGAGGGAACAGGTGCCGCAGGACTCGCCGCCGACATTCTGGATCTTCTCGCCGTTGACGGTGAGCGGTTCACTCTCGAGCTTGTAGGACAGCGGAATTCCCTGTTGCAGCGCGGCCAGCACCGCGAAGGTCTTGAAGGCCGAACCGGTTTGCAGCGGCGCCTGGGCGAAGTCGAATCCGATGCCGTCCGGTCCGCCGTAGTAGGCGCGCACCGCCCCCGAACGCGGATCGATGGAGACCACGGCGGTGCGCAGTTCACCGGGCTGCCCGCCCATGACATTGCCGACCGCGCCGAGCGCGGCCTGCTGGGCGCGCGAGTCGATGGTCGTGAAGATTTGCAGCGCACCGGTATTCAGCTCCTGTTCGCTGATTCCGGAGGCGCGGAGTTCACGCAGCACCTGGGCGCGGATCAGGCCCTCGGGTCCGCGTGGAATGCTGTCGTCCACCGCGGTGGCGGGGACGATCTCGGGAAACTGGAGGGCGGCGCGGTCGGTGCGACTCAACTTGCCCATCTCGACCATGCCATCCAGCACATATGCCCAGCGCGCCCGCAACTGCGGCAGATGCGTCTCCGGATCCAGGATGGACGGGGTGCGGATGACCGAGGCCAGGACCGCGCCCTCGGCCAGGGTCAGCTCCGGTGCGAGTTTGGCGAAGTACGCCTTGGCGGCGGCGGAGATGCCGTACGCGCCGCGACCGTAATAGATGGTGTTGAGATATGCCGCGAGAATGTCGTCCTTACTCCACTGCTGGGACATCTTGGCGGCGATGATGAGCTCGCGCATCTTGCGGCTCAGGGTTCGCTCGGAGCTGAGGAAGGCGTTCTTCACATACTGCTGGGTAATGGTGGAGCCACCGCCCGCGTCTTCCTTGCCCATCAGATTGTCGCGCGCGGCGCGCAGGAACGCCGAGGTCGAGTAGCCGGGATTGGTGTAGAAGTTCCGATCCTCGGCCGAGAGCGCGGCCAGGCGCACCGGTTCGGGAACATCGCTGAGCGGCACCGGGATTCGATTGCCCTCGGGCGGCACCACCTTCGCGATGACGGTATTGCCGTCGGAGGTGAGGATGGTGGCGATCTGATTGGTCTGCACCGCGGACGGATCCGGAATCTCCGCGCTCCAGTAGGCGAGGCCGAGCAGCATGGCCGGGAGCACCAGGAAGATGACGATCAGGGTGCCGATCACCCGGCGGATGCGCTGCCCGCGCGAGCGCGGCGGTCGGGTCGGGGAGCCGGGCTGCGCCGGGGGTTTCCCGCGCCGGCGCGGTGTGCTGTGCGCGGACTGCTTGGGCAGGGGAGTGGTCGGGGGCTCGTTCCACCCCGCCATGGTGGCGTACGGCGCCGGTTCGGTTCGACGCCGTTTGCGGGACGAGCTCACGATCATCTCCTTCCGGAGCGTCGAAAAAGCTTGTGTTCGTCAAAGCGCCGCAGGCGCGGCGCGACCCATGCTAATCGACGCAACCGTCAGGATCAGGACTTCACGCCGCCCGCGGTCAGACCCGAGATGATGCGGCGCTGGAACAGCAACACCATGATCACCAGCGGAATCGTGACGATGGTGCCCGCCGCCATGATGGCGGCGTACGGCTGTACGAGCGGATTGTTCCCGGAGAACCGCGCCACCGCGACCGTGACCGGTTCGGTCTTGTCGCTCGACAGCAGTCGCGCCAGCAGGTATTCGTTCACCGCGGCGATGAAAGCCAGGATGGCCGTGGTGAATACGGCCGGTGCGGCTAGCGGCAGCATGATCAGCCGGAAGGCCTGGAACCGGGTCGCGCCGTCGATGCGCGCGGCTTCTTCGAGCTCCCAGGGCAATTCGGTGAAGAACGACGCCAGGATGTACACGGTCATGGGCAGCACGAACGAGATGTTCGGGATGATCATGGCCTGGTAGTGCCCGATCCAGCCCAGATCGGTGAAGAGCTGGAACAGCGGGGTCACCAGCACCACGACCGGGAACATGGACGCGCTCAGAATGAGTCCGGAGACCACGTACCTGCCGTGGAAGGTCAAGCGCGCCAGCGCGTATGCGGCCATGACGCCCAGCACCAGCGCCACCACGGTGGTGGCCGCGCCGATGATCACGCTGTTCATCAGCGCGCGCCCGAAGTCGTTGCCACGACTGGTGTCGAAGGCGTCGCGGAAATTGTCGAAGGTGACGTGCGTGGGCCACGGCGTGTTGTCGAAGGTGTAGGCCGGATCGCGCAGTGCGGTCACGACCATCCAGTAGAACGGTCCCAGACCCCACACCAGTACGATCAGCGCGCCCAGGTAGACGCGGCCCGAGGCCAGCCGTTTGGCCCACGGAACCGGCTGCGGCGCACGCTCTTTCACGGCGGTGGCGGGTGCCTTGCTCATATCGATGCTCATCAGTGCGCCTCCCGCTGCTCTTCCTGGGTGCGAACCGCGTTCGCGCCCAACACCTTCACCAGCAGGAACGCCACCGTGAAGATGAGGAAGAAGGTGATCACCGACAGTGCCGAGGCGCTGTTCGCGCCCTGGCGCACCTGATCGACCACCAGCATGGAAATGGTGCGCGTGCTCGGATTGGACTGGGTCAGAATGGCGGGCAGGTCGTACATGCGCAGTGCGTCCATGGTGCGGAACAGCACCGCCACCAGCAATGCGGGCTTGAGCAGCGGCAGCGTGATCTGGGTGAAGCGCTGCCGGGCGGAGGCGCCGTCGACGCGGGCGGCCTCGTACACATCCTCCGGAATGACCTGCAGCCCGGCCAGAATCAGCAGCGCCATGAACGGGGTGGTCTTCCACACATCGGCGATGATGACCGCGAAGCGGGCGGGCCAGGCGTCGGCGGTCCACAGGATATGGGTGCCGAGGACCCGGTTCACCACGCCGTCGTACTGGAACATGAACTCCCACAGGCGCGCGGTGACCGCGGTGGGGATGGCCCACGGAATCAGCACCGCGGCGCGCAGCAGGGCGCGACCCTTGAAGGTCTTGCCCATGATGACGGCCATACCCAGCCCGATGGTGGCCTCCAGCGTCACGGTCACCATCGTGAACAGCAGGGTGACGCCGATGGCCATCCAGAACTGCGAGCCGAGATTGCCGGTGGGGCAGTCGACCGTCGCGCCGAGCGAATCGGTGCACTGCTGCAGCAGCCAGTGCTTGTAATTGTCGATGCCGGCGCCGCCGCCTTCGACGAACATGCCGGTGGCCTTGTCGATTCCGGCGTCTTTCTGGAAGGACATCCATACCGCGCGGACCACCGGATAGCCGACAACCACGGCCAACGCGAGCAGCACCGGTGTGACGAACAACCAGGCGCGCCTGGATTCGGCGAACCCCGCCCGCAACCGGCCCATACGGGAGACCGGTTGCGACGGTTCGGAGTTCGGGGACGACTTGGTCAGGTCGGGCGTCGCGACATCGGTCGCTCCCGAAGGACGTGACACCGTTTCTCTTCTCCTACGGGGACGGACTCGTCGGACTACGAACCGGCGGTCTCGATGCCCTTCTGCATTCCGACAATGGCGTCGTCGACGGACTTCGTACCGGTCAGCGCAGCATATGCGTTGTCCTGGATGGCCTTCGACACCGCCGGGTAGAACGGGGTGACCGGACGCGGCACCGCGGAGGCGATGGACTCCTTCAGCGCGGGCAGGTACGGCATCTTGGCGATCAGGGCCGGATCGTCGTACACCGAGGCGCGCACGGACGGCAGCGCGCCCTGGGCGACGATGTGCTGGGCGTCCTCGCTGATCAGGAAGCGCAGGAAGTCCAGTGCGGTGGCCTTGTTCTTGGAGTACGTGCTGATGGCCGCGTTGTAACCGCCCAGGGTGGAGGCGCCGACGCCGTCCTTACCGGGCAGCGGGGCGACACCGAACTTGTCCTTGACCGCGGAGGCGTCCGAACCCGCGTCACCGAAGGACGACGGCCAGCCGCGCATGAACATGAGCTTGCCGCTGACGAAGGCGTTCTGCGATTCCGGCTCCTTGAAGGAGATGGCTTCCTTCGGGATGTCGCCGTTCTTGTACGCGTCGACCAGGGTCTGCAGACCCTGGCGGGCCTGGGCGCTGTTCACCGTCGGGGACTTGCCGTCCGCGCCGACGAAGCTGCCGCCGAAGGCGTTGATGACCTCGGCCGCGTTCACGGTCAGACCCTCGTAGGGCGCGAACTGACCGGCGTAGCAGCCGATTCCGGCTTCCTTGGCCTTCGGGCACAGGTTCAGCAGGTCGGTCCAGGTCTTGGGCGGCTCGGGGGCCAGATCCTTGCGGTAGAACAGCAGGCCGCCGTTGGTGTTTCGCGGCACCGCGTACAGCGTGCCGTTGTAGCGAGCCGATTCGACCGGCGGCGACAGCAGGGTGGAGGTGTCGATGGCGTACGAGTCCTTGAGCGGCTGGATCCAGCCCTTCGCGGCGAACTCCGCGGTCCACGGCACGTCGAGCGCGACCACGTCGTAGTCGGCGGACTTGGCCTGCAGATGCTGCTTCAGGTCGTCGTACTGCTGGGAGGCGTCGTTGGACTGCTCCTTGAACGTCACCTTCTCATCCGGGTGCGCGGCGTTCCAGCGCTCGATGAGCTGCTTGACCGCACCGGTCTCGGTGGTGTCCTTGCCCTCGACGTAGGTGATCGGCCCGCGCCCATCGAGATTCTGCGAGGTGGCGTTGCTCCCCGAATCGCTGGAGCAACCCGCGGCGAATGTCGCGGTGAGCAGCGCCGCCGAGGTGAAAGCCACCGCGGCGCGCGGGACGAGCGACGATCGTAGGGACGACACCTTCTTCAAAACCATCGCGAGTACTCCAGGGTCGAGACGTGAGCGGCGGCACACTCAGCCGGTTGCACAAGGGAAGATACATGGTGGATGTTCCCCGTGCCGGTACTACCTCGGTCTTCGCACCCCCGTGCGGTAGCTCCCGGTCCCGGGACATCCGATCATCGGCCCAGCTAGGCTCGGTGCCGATGTCTTCTCAGGACAAATTACTCACGCGTATCGGCGGGCTGCTGCGGCAGGCCGAATCGACGGACAACGAGCACGAGGCCGAGGCGTTCCTGGCCGCGGCGCAGAAACTCGCCACCCGGTCCTCGGTCGACCTGACCGTGGCGCGGGCGCATATCGCCGGCCGGGAGCGGCGGCCCACGCCGATACAACGGGTGATTCCGATCGGCGAGCCGGGTAAGAAGGGGTTGCGCACCTACGTGCAGCTTTTCGTGGCGATCGCCGCCGCCAATGATGTGCGCTGCGATGTGGCGCGTTCCTCGACGACGGTCTACGCCTACGGGTTCGACTCCGATATCGACACCTGCGAAGCGCTGTACGGCAGTCTGCTGGTGCAGATGGTGCGGGCCTCGGATCAGTACATCAAGTCCGGGGCGTACAAGAGCGCCACCACCGAGAAGCTGGTCGCCGAAACCCGTTGGGGCCGAACCGTCCAGCGACGGGTGCAGGCCCCCGTCGCGGCGGTCACCGCCCGGCTGAACTTCCAGATGGCCTTCGCCGCCCGGATCGGACGGCGGCTCGCCGAGGTCAAGACCGAGGTCGAGGCCGAGGCGGTGCGCACCGAAACCGTCTCCACCGGAACGGCTCTGGCATTGCGCAACAAGGAGCTGGAGTTGACGGACTTCTACTCGAGCACCTCCGAGGCGCGCGGGACCTGGCGCGGGCCGCAGGCCTCGGCGGGCTATTCCGCCGCCGCGCGCCGCGCCGGGGATCGCGCCGGTCGGGCCGCGCGCCTGGGCACTTCTCCCGAATTGGGTTCCGCGCGTGGGCAATTGCCCCGCGGAGAAGGCTGATGTCCGCCGTCCGTGACTCCCAGCGGTCACAGGTGTACGACGCGGAGATGCTGGTGCGCGGGGTTTTCGAGCGCGCGGACGAGTTCGGGGCGCGCACGGTGGAGGTGCTCGGCTCGCAGGTGACGCTGCCGGTGGAGCGGAAATTCGCCTCGGTGGCGTCCGTGCAGAACTATGTGGATCGGGTGCTCGCGCTGAATTGGGTTGCCGCCCAATGGAAACAGGCTGCCGTTCCGGTCACCGTGCGGGCTCGGTCCGGGGCGAAGGCCGCGCACTACGAGGCCGACGACGCCGTTCTGGCGGTACCGCTGCACCTGCACGGAAGTGCCTGGGCGCTGCGCGAATTGGTGATCCTGCACGAACTCGCACACCACCTCGATCCCGATCACACCGGCACCGCACCGCACGGACCCGAATTCTGCGGCCGCTATATCGAACTCGTCGACGGCATCATCGGCCCGGAGGCCGCGCTATTGCTGCGCACCACCATGTACTCCTGTGGCGTACGCATCTCCTGAAATGAGCTTGCGAGGATCGGATTTCGATGACATTATCGATTCCATGATCTCCTTCAACGGAAAGGCGGCCACCGCCTCGAAGCGGTGACCCCGGTCGCCTCCCCGCGTCGGCAGCGAGCCAGCGGGAATTCTCTGCAAGAACAACTCGAGCGCGTGGAATACGCCTGCCGATTACGCGACGACTGGTTACGGGTGGGCCTGTCCACCGAACCCGCGGATCGAGATGCCGCCGAGCATGCCGTCACCGCGCTGTATCGCCTGGCAGGAGCGTCAGCGCCCGAATTCGTCTGGGCGCCTTCACCCGCGGCCGCGGTAGCGCTGCTCCGAGACGGTCCGCACGGTCCACCGGGTTTCGTCTATCCGCCGACCAATATCCCCTTCCGGAGTTGGCCTTTCTCGCAGCGTCTTTCCGGTGCGAAATACAGTATGCGGACGCGATTGACCGCATTGACCGGCTACGAGTCCGAATCCTGGAATTCGCGATCGAAAATAACCGATGAGGACTGGGCGGCCAAGACGCCGCTCGAATTGCTCACGGCAGGTGCGACCGTGCGGCGGATAGTCGATTTCATCGTGCATCGGCCATTGCGGAAATCATTGCGCGACAACCTGTATCACCCGATGCGGGCCGAATTCCTGGGTTCGGACGACCGCCGTCCGGAGGCTCTCGGCTACGAGCAGTACGACACCTGGACCGTCGCCTTCCACGAGCTGTGCCGGACAGCGGGATTCGCCGAATACCGGCCGGACGACGCATACCACCTGGAGCAGTGGGTGCGGCTGGCCCGCGGTGCGGGCTGGTGGTGGCCCGGACAGCGCCGCTGTGTCATGTCCGAACGGCCGACCGTACTGCGCACGGTGCCGGTGCCGCATGCCGGCCACGGGGAGGTGCGATTGCATTGCCCCGACGGACCAGCAGCCGAGTTCGCCGATGGCGCGACGGTATTCGCGCAGGCGACGGCCCATCGGCCGCCCTCCCGCAAGTCCGGGGCAGGGCATTGATCGCCGACTGAGCCCCGGCTCAGGGCAGTAGGTTCGCTACCCGCTCGAGGCGCTGCCGCCACCACCGCACCCGCTCCGGGTCGGGGTGGCGGTAGCGCTCGAGCAGTTCCGGATCCGGAACCGGCGGGACGGGGGGAACCGTGAGGTATCCGTCCACCGGTCGCACTGATTCGGCGACCAGATCGCCGGTGAACAGCGACAGCGTGTCCAGTCCGCACGCGAAGTCCAGCTCGGGAAGCGTTGCCGCCAAGGCGATCTGGGCCGACAGCCCTACGCTGGTCTCCAGCGCCGAAGAGACGACGCACGGCAATCCCGCCGCCTCGGCGACCTGTAATGCCCGCCGAACCCCGCCCAGCGGAGTGCATTTCAGCACCGCCACATCGGCCGCCCCCGCGACGGCGACCCGCAGCGGATCCTCGGCCCGGCGAATGGATTCGTCGGCGGCGATCCGCACGGTCACCCGTCGCCGCACCGCCGCGAGTTCTTCGATGGTCGGGCACGGCTGCTCGGCGTACTCCAAACCCCCTGCGGCCCTGTCGATCAACGTGATCCGTTCGACCGCGGTCTCCACATCCCACATCGCATTGGCATCGATGCGCACCGCACCCGCCGGGCCGAGCGCCTCGCGGGTCGCGGCGACCCGATCCAGATCCTCCGCGAGCGAATCCGGATGATCGGCGACCTTCACTTTGGCGGTCCGGCAACCGGACGCGGCGACGATCTCGCGCGCGCGATCGGGACCGACTGCGGGGACAATGCAATTCACCGGAATCCGGTCCCGCACCGGTTCCGGCCATCCCGTCGTCGCCTGCTCGACGGCGGTGGCCAGCCAACTCGCCGCCTCCCGATCGTCGTATTCGGCGAAGGCGCAGAACTCACCCCAGCCGCGCGGACCGGGAATCAACATGCCCTCCCGCACGGTGATGCCGCGAAATCGTGTGCGCAGGGGAATCGCGTAGACGATCGCGGCGTCGAAGTCCGGTGCGGGGGTGCTGTTCGTCATCAGCCCGCAGCCTACCCACCGCCGTCGAGTGCATCGGTGCGATAACGGAGTGGCGGTCGGCTCGTCACCCGGCGAGAATGCCGGAATAGACGATCGACCGGGGGAGCCCAGTAACCATGTACCCACCTAATGAACCGCATCGGCCCGGTCCGGACGGTGCGCCACCGCATTCCGGACCCGGCCGCCCGCCGGGTGATCCGGCGCAGGCGCGGCAGCAGGGCGGGCCGCCACCGAATTCGAGTGGTCCCGGGTATCCGCCGGGGCCGAGCGGTCCCGCACCGCAACGCGGACCGGGCGGGCCGATCCCGCCGCGCGGACCCGGTGGTCAGGTGCCG
>NZ_BDAW01000123.1 GCF_001625085.1 Nocardia acidivorans NBRC 108247 | reverse complement strand
CGCGGGCGCGGGCGGACCGAGCGCGGGTCGCAGGACAAGCAGCAGCGGGGGGCCGCGCGCATGGACAAGAACGAGAAGGCCGCGCAGGCCAAGGCGGCGCGGGCCGCCGAGGCCAAGCGCAAGGCCGCCGCGCGCAAGAAGCAGTCCGGGCCCAAATTGCTGGACGATGCGGCGCGCGCCAAATACGAGGTCACCGCGCGCGAGCAGAACGGGCTCGGGGCGCTGTGGGCGACCTTCCGGCTGCACACCGATGATCTGCGGCGGCGCAATTTCGCGGCGCGCGCGGAGCGCATGGAATACGGCAGCTTCGACGAATTCGACCGCAGCACACAGCAACTCACCGATCGCGGCTATATCGGCGCGGGCGGCGGCCGCATGAACGTGGTCGGGCGGCCGGTCGAATACCGCGCCACCACCGCGCAGGTCGCGGGCCTGTGGCCCTGGTCGGTGGGCGCGGGCGCACCGCTGATCGGCACCCCGCTCGGCTCGCACCTGCACACCGGCGCACCGGTCTGCTTCGACCCGATGAACTGGTTCCTGCGCGGCAGTTTCATCACCGCGCCCAGCCTGTTCGTCTTGGGCCTCAACGGTTTCGGCAAATCCTCCCTGGTGCGCCGCATCGTCCTGGGCGGCGTCGCGCAGGGCATCACCCCGCTCATCCTGGCCGACGTCAAACCCGACTACCGCAAACTGGTGGAGGTCGTCGGCGGTCAGGTCATCGACCTGGGTTACGGCCACGGCAAGCTGAATCCCTTGGCCGCGGGCGTGCTGGGCTCCATCGTCCCCATGCTGGACGAACTGCCCGCCCTGCAGACCCAGGTGCTGCAGGAGCTGCGCGCTCGCCAGGTCACCCTGGTCGCGGGTCTGGTGGAACTGGTGCGCGGTGCGCGCGTACGCGATTACGAGGAAACCCTCATCGCCACCGCCCTGCGCATCCTCTACCGCCCGGGCAGCGCCTTCACCCCGGACAAGCCCCCGATCATCGAGGACCTGCTCACCGTGGTGGTGGCGGGCGGCGACGAACTCCAACTCGACGCCGGCGCCGACAATCCCGACGAATACCAGAACGCCATCAAGGGCCTGCGCCGCTCACTGCGCGCGCTCACCCAGGGCCCGTTCGGCGCGGTCTTCAACGGCCAGACCACCACGCCCATCGACACCACCGCCACCGCGGTCTGCATCGACGTCTCGCACATCCCCAGCGGTGACAAGAAGCTCAAGGCCGCGGTCATGCTGGCCTGCTGGGCGGACGGTTTCGCCTCGGTCGAGGCCGCGCATGTGCTGGCCGACGCCGACCTGGGCCCGCAGCGCTACTTCCAGGTCGTCATGGACGAGCTCTGGCAGGTACTCGGCCTGGGCGACTTCATGATCGACCGGGTGGACGAGCTCACCCGCCTGCAGCGCGGTATCGCCACCTCGCTCATCATGATCAGCCACACCATCAAGGATCTGCAGGCTCTGGGCTCCGAGGCCGCCATCGCCAAGGCCCTCGGCTTCCTGGAACGCGCCCGCGCCAAGATCTTCGGCGCTCTGCCCGCGGAGGAGATCGCCCGATTGGACTCCACCATCCCGTTCACCTCCGCCGAGGCCGATATGGTGACCAGCTGGTCGGCGCCGCAGGCACTCACCGGTGAGGCGCTCAAGCCCGGCCAGCAACGCCCGCCCGCCCCCGGCACCGGCAAATTCCTGCTCAAGATCGGTGAGGACCGCCGCCCCGGCATCCCGTTCCACATGGAGTTCACGTGGTCCGAGAAGGAGAGCGGAATCCACGACACCAACCAGCGTTTCAGCGAATTCACCGAGTCCACCGCCCGCCGCGGCACCGACGCCGGGAGTACCGAATGATGCCGCACAGGTCGTATCGAAGAGTTTCTCCGGAGGTGCGCCAGGCCGCGGTGGAGCAGGTCATCGCACTCACCGGAAAACTGCGCTCGGAATCGGAGGCGTGCCGGGTGGTCGCGGAACAGATTGGCGTGCACACCAATTCGGTGCGCAACTGGGTCCGCGCGGCCGAAACACCCGGCCTGGAGCAGATGGACGCCACCAACCTGCGCCGCAAGGTCGCCCTGCTGCAACAGCAGCTGGCCGCCGCCGCGGAGATGAACCGCACGCTGGTGGAGACCCTCTACGATGCCAAGCGCGGCGTATGACCGCGCTCCGGCAGACCCTATGACCCCGGATCCGGCGTGCGGACACGCCGACTCGGGAAACCCGCTGGTATGGCTCGGGTGTCGGTCTCAGCGGCTAGCCTGGAGACAAGGTTCGGTGCCTCGTACAGGCCGTGCGTCGGTCGGTGCGGCCACCGCGCGAAACACAGGGCAACGCACGAAACTGGTGGTGATGCTGGTGCTGAGCGTCGCAATGCTGGTGTCCGCGTGCGGTAGTGGCAGCGGTGGTGATTCCAAGCCGACCCGGCTGAATCCGCCCACCTCCACCACCCGCCTGCTGGAAAGCGCCCCCGTGCCCGATCCCACCACCGCCGACGGTGTCGCCGTCGCGGCGCTGCGCGAGATCTACACCTGGTATCCGGTCACCGAATCGCAGAGCGCGGCGCTGGGCCGGGCACGGAAATGGCTGGGTCCCACCCTCATCCGTACACTGGACACACCACCCACGAGCGCCGAAACGCCGAAGGCGACGCTGCAGTGGGCCGATTGGGGTAAGGCCGGAGCGCATATCGAGGCGTTCGCCTTCGCCTCGGGTGAGAGCGCTCCGCCGGGTGCGGATCCGAATCGGCAGCAGTACAAGATCGGTATCGAGCAGACGGTCGTCTATCCGGACGGGCGGCGCACGCCGCTTCCGGCCAGTACGGTCGTCGCTACCGTCGTACGAACCAACGGCACCTGGCTGCTCGACGGATTCCGTTGATCGGCAACAACATTCAGGTCATCTGAGGAGGCTGGAGATGGCGAAAGCACCGGTGAAGGATCCGGCCGACCCCGGTCCGGACACCACGCTGCATCTGATCTACGCGGGCTTCGCGGTCTTCGGAACCCTGTGGCTGGCAATCCAGTTGGGCAATCTGATCGACACCCCCAAACAGGATGTGCCGATCAATCCGATCGCCATCGCGGTGGTGCTGGCCAAGGGCAAACTGGAGTGGCGCACCAGCTCCACGGTGATCGTGATCCTGGTGATCCTGGGCGTCCTGGGTTATCTGCTGTACAAGCGAAGGGCCAAGGCGCGCAAGGCCGTTGGCCGTCTGCCGGTCGACGACAAGGCCGATTACATGGGCAACGGCGGCGCCATCAAGGCGCTCACCGAGGCGGGCGTGCGCGATAAGGCCGATCAGCTCGGCATGCGGCTGGGCCGCGACGATATGCCCGGTGTGCCCATCGGTCTCTCGGTCGCCGACGGCTGCATGCTGTATGGCTCCTACGAGGATCTGCACATCGACATCTGGGGTCCGCGCCAGGGTAAGACCACCTCGCGCGTCATCCCGGCGATTCTCGCGGCCATCGGCCCGGTGCTGGTCACCTCGAACAAGCGCGATGTCGTCGATGCCACCCGCGATGTGCGCGAGACCAAGGGCAGCCCCATCTTCATCTTCGATCCGCAGGACATCGCGACCGATCCGATGAATTCCGATGACCGCGCGCACAATTGGTTCTGGGATCCGCTGGCCTGGGTCGACGCCCGCAGCGACGGCTGCGAGATGCGCGCGGCCCGCCTGGCCGGTCACTTCGCAGACGGTGACGACAGCTCCGGTTCGGTCGCCACCTCCACCGACACCTTCTTCGACCAGGAGGCCGAGGATCTGCTCGCGGGCCTGTTCCTGGCCGCCGCGGTGGACGACCGCCCCATCACCCAGGTCTGGGAATGGGTCACCAACCCGCAGGACACCGAGCCGATCGAATTGCTGCGCCGCTCCGGGCGTTTCCATTTCATGGCCTCGGGTCTGGCACAGCAGTACAACGTCGACGAGCGTACGCGCAGTGGCGTTTTCGGCACCGCCAAGAAGATGGTGCGCTGTCTCAAACTCTCCAATGTGCACCGCTGGATCACCAAGGAGTTCGGCGGTCAGCAGTTCGACGAACTCGCCTTCATTCGCGATAACGGCACGCTGTACTGCCTCTCGCTGGAGGGCCGCGGTTCGGCCGCGCCACTGGTGAGCGCGCTCACCGAGGCGGTCATCGATGTCGCCACCCGCGAGGCGTCCCGCTCACACGGCGGCCGCCTGGAGATTCCGCTGCTCGCGGTGCTCGACGAGGCCGCGAATGTGGTGCGCTGGAAGGATCTTCCCAAGCAGTACAGCCACTTCGGCTCGCGCGGCATCGTGGTCATGACGGTATTGCAGTCCTGGGCGCAGGGCGCGCGCTGTTGGGGCGCCGACGGTATGGAGGCGCTGTGGGCCGCGGCCAATATCAAGGTGCTCGGCAGCGGTGTGGACGATACGAAGTTCCTGACCGAACGTTCCGAGGCCATCGGCGATTACGACAGCATCTCCCAGTCGGTGTCGGAATCCAAAGGCGGTAAGAGCTATTCGCGGTCGCTGGGTTCCTCGCGCACCTTCAGCGTGAACGGTCTGGCCACGCTGCCGCGCGGGCGGGCCATCGTATTCTCCTCCGGCACACCGGCCGTGCTGGTACGCACCGTGCCGTGGTGGGAGGGCGAGTACAACGAAGAGGTGCGCAAGTCCATTACGCATCACGATCCGTCACCGCGTCGCAAGACCGAAATCGTGGATCTGATCGGTGCGCCGTCGCTGATCAAGGCAGAGCCGGCGAGTGACGCCGGGCAGATTGAGGAGGTCCGGCCGCTGTGAACGAACAGCAGGAAACACCCATGGTCTACGCGACCGTGGTGGAGTTCGTGGAGAACTACCTGAGCCTGGTGTACCGGCGGCAGGTGACCGATATCAGCGATACCGTCTGGTGCCCGGAGTGGTGGAAGCATGCCGAGGCGGTGGTGCGCCTGGAGGCCATGTGGCGGGCGTGGGAACACTTCCGCAAGGACGGGAAAACCGGTCTGTCCGTATGGTTTTTGGATCACGCCGATCCGCATATGGCCAAGCTCTTCGATCCGAAGGGGCCGTTCAAGTACTGCAGTGTGCGCAACGGCCACAAGGACATGCTGACACCGCTGCCGTTGAAATCGCCGCAGCAGGGGCTCTTCAGTGATCCCAGTATGGGGGACTTCCGCATGTGAGCCGTGCGGGATCGAACCGGAAGGTGATGTGGCGGATCGTGTTTCGACAGAAACCCGATCCGCCACGCTCGTAGTACGGACCGCTGGTCAGGAACGGACGCGCTCGCGCCCGCGGGCTTCCTGCTCCCGCGCCCGGCGCTGCGCCACCGCGGTTTCCTGTTCCCGGGCCTTGACGGCCTCGGCCGCGGACTGCGCCTGCCCGACCTCCATCAGCATGCGCACCGCCGCCAGTTCCGGGGCGATACCCATCCGCGAAAGATGTTGGGCCAGAGCGGTCCGGCGCTCGACGGAGTCGTATCGGACGAGGGACTTGTTCATCGCGGCCTGGGTGGCGGCCATCCGGGTGGCCTCCGCCTGCGCGGCGAACCTGTCCTTCTCCAGCGATACGCCCTTGTCGAGCGGGGGTTTCTCGATCATGCGCGCAAGTTCCACATTGCGCGGATCCTTGGCCTTGGCGTCCGCGGCCTCCCGGAGCTGACGCTCACGGGCTTCCTTCTGCCGGGCTTCGGTGACTTTGACGCGGGCTTCCGCCTCTTTCTGGCCACGTTCCCGGGTGCGCAGCGCGACAAGTGTCGCGAGCTGCAACATTTGCCTCATCATCGCCGCGGTTTCGCGGCCGATGTCGTCGAGTTCCTCGGCCATCGCATGCTCCCCGATGCTGCAGTGATCACTATGGATGATTGTGGTGCTTCGTCACGGACAACGCCACACGAACGGTGATTCGGATAGCAAGTTCCCGCCTGCATAACGTGACACCGGGAGCACTGGGAGGCGTTGGGGGTTCTGCCCGTTGGGGATTGCCCGGGGCTTTACTACGCCACTTCGTACTCCGTTCTACGAGATTACCAGCGAAAACTTGGATACCGCCGCACGCGCGCGTCGCGATACAGCATATATCGCACATTTCCGGCGGTGTGCGGAAAACTCAGGATTTTCTTTGGTTAGGAAAGCCTTACACAGAACCTTCGGTGGCCGCTTCTCGGTGGTTTTCCCCGCGAACGGCTCGGGCCCGGCAGCGCGCGCCGCCGGGCCCGAAAAACCATGCCGGTCAGTCGATTCGGACCGACCGGATGGTTACGTCGTCGACCGGCTTGCCATCGCCACCGCCGCCCTGCACACCGGCCGCGGCGATCTTGTCGAGCGTGGCCAGCCCGGCCTCGTCGACCGTGCCGAACATGGTGTACTGCGGGGGCAGCTTGGAGTCGCCGTAGACCAGGAAGAACTGGCTGCCGTTGGTGCCGCCGCCATCGGTCGGGTCCGGTCCGGCGTTGGCCATCGCCAGCACGCCGCGCTTGTAATCGATCGGCTGCTGGGCGGCCGGATCCATCGGGGCGTACTTGGTGGTCGGGTACTCGTTGTCGAATTGATAACCCGGACCGCCGGATCCGGTGGCCGAGGGATCGCCGCACTGCAGCACCTTCAGGCCCTCGCCGGTGGTCATACGGTGGCAGCTGGTGCCGTCGAAGAATTTCTGCTTCGCCAGGCTCTCGAAACTCGCCACGGTGCAAGGAGATTGGTCCGCGTCCAGCTTCATGCCGATCGGACCCTGCGTGGTGTCGAGAGTGGCGTTGGCGCTCTTCACATCCGACGGCTTGTCGACCTTCGGCTTCTCCACCGGACGGGCCGCCGGGGTCTGCGTGGCACGGTAGTCACACGCGGCGCTCGCCGTGGTCTTGCTGTCGTCATCGCCCCGGGTCAGATAGTAGATGCCGACTCCCGCCGCGACCGCGACCACGACACCTACGGCAGAGGCGGCGATGGTCAGCTGCTTGCGCTTGCGCGCCCGCTGGGCCCGACTGGCGACCTGACGCTCCAGCTTCCGTTTCGCCGCAGCGCGTCGCTGTTCATTGCTCGGCACTAGCTAGTCCCTCCGTATCGGTTGCTTCCGGGACTAGAGTGTGCCACCAGTTCCCGAGTGCGTGTCATCCCACTGCTCATTTCCGTCGGCACGCCGGGCAGCGTTTCCGAGCCGGGTTCTCTCCAGTGACCCAGCGGCGCGGAACTCGATACATCCGGTGACATCGCCGGCGCGTTCGGTGATCCGGACAACACTGCGAATTGTCGTATTTGACCGAGTGTGGTTGGCGCGCAACCGATACCGTTGATGGGCGCTCCCCGGTTGTCGTCGGTGCTCTGTGTCACACGCGCCGGTGATGATGCTCATCCGGTCTCGGTGTGAGTCCGGGACGCCCGAGAAGGGCGCTGCCGAGTCACCCGTCAACACGGGTCATGCGACAGGTTGTCATAACCGCAGCACGATAACCGGTTGGACTTGTCGGAGCACCATGGGGAAAACTGAACGGCGTGACCAAGACCAGCAGCTTCCGTGCCCCGAAGGGTGTACCCGACTATCTGCCCCCCAGCTCCGCGGAGTTCGTCGCCGTGCGCGACACCCTGATGAACACCGCGCGCCTGGCCGGATACGGGCATGTGGAGCTGCCGATCTTCGAGGAGACCGCGCTGTTCGCCCGGGGCGTCGGGGAGTCCACCGACGTCGTCAGCAAGGAGATGTGGACCTTCGCCGACCGCAATGGCGAGAGTTTCACGCTTCGGCCCGAAGGCACCGCCGGTGTCATGCGCGCGGTCATCCAGCACGGGCTGGACCGCGGGCAGCTGCCGGTCAAGCTGGCCTACTCGGGACCGTTCTTCCGGTACGAACGCCCGCAGAAGGGGCGCTACCGGCAGTTGCAGCAGGTCGGCGTGGAGGCCATCGGCATTGATGATCCGGCCTTGGACGCCGAGGTCATCGCCATTGCCGATCGCGGCTTCCGGACGCTCGGACTCGACGGTTTCCGGCTCGAACTCACCTCCCTCGGCGATGAGACCTGCCGCCCGCAGTACCGGGAGCTGTTGCAGGACTTCCTGTTCAAGCTGCCCCTGGACGAGGAGACCCGCCGCCGCGCCGAGATCAACCCGCTGCGGGTGCTCGACGACAAACGGCCCGAGGTCAAGGAGATGACCGCCGACGCGCCGCTCATGATCGATCACCTGTCCGAATCGGCCAAGGCGCACTTCGAACTGGTGCTGGGCTATCTGGACGCGCTCGGCGTGCCGTACGTGGTCAATCCGCGCATGGTGCGCGGGCTCGACTACTACACCAAGACCACCTTCGAATTCGTGCACGACGGGCTGGGCGCGCAATCCGGCATCGGCGGCGGCGGCCGCTACGACGGGCTGATGGCCGAACTCGGCGGGCAGCCGCTCTCCGGCATCGGCTTCGGCATCGGTGTGGACCGCACCGTGCTCGCCCTCGAGGCCGAGGGCAAGACCGCCACCGACGGCTCGCGCATCGACGTGTTCGGCGTACCGCTGGGCGATATCGCCAAACAGCACCTGGTCGCACTCGCAGCCCAGCTGCGGGCCGCCGGAATTCGTACGGACCTGGCGTACGGCGGGCGCGGTATGAAAGGCGCTATGAAGGCGGCCGACAAATCCGGTGCGCGTTTCGCCCTGGTTCTCGGCGACCGTGAGGTCACCGAGGGTGAGATCGGGTTCAAGGATCTCAGCAATGGCGAACAGCGGCAGATCCCGCTCGCCGAGGCCGTGGCCCAGGTGACGGCAGCCCTCGCCGCCGAATAGGGCATAGCTCGACCCCCTTCGTCCCGGAGAGCCGAAAAGCTCTCCGGGACGCGGTATTTCAGCTCGGTAAAACCCGGCCGTTCGGCCGGTGGAACCGGCCCGAATCCGGGCGGTTCGCGCGACACTGCTGGTAGCGTCCCCGGCGGTGCGCGGACCAGTGCGCCACGCCGACCGGCGCGCCACCCGGAACCGGACGAATGCGCAACCGTGACTGAACAATCCACGCCCGAGCCCACCGATACCGTGGGGCTCGATCTCATCGCCCCGGAGTTGCTCGCCCCCGCACTCCGCAGGCTCACCGCCGCGGCCGTCGGCATCGGGGTGGGCGTCGGACTGCTCGCCGCGATCCTGGTCGGCTGGCCGGTGGCGGTCGCGATCGGCCTGGTGCTGGGCGCGCCCACCGCGCTCTACGCCATCGCCGCGCAGCGCAGGCGAATCCGACTGTCCGGCACCGTGATTCGATCGCGGACCTGGCGCGGGGAACGCGCTCTCGACATCGCCGCGGCCACCGGGGTGGAGATCCTGGTCCGCCCGGGGCGCTTGAGCCGTATCGTCCTGCGCGTCACCGCGGGCCCGGACACCCGGATCGTGCCCCTGGGCATGTACACCGATACCGGCGACGGCCGCGAACTCCACGCCCTGGGACTGCGGAAATTGGCCGACGCGCTGACCGCGTGCCCGCTCGCGGCCGCCCTCGCGGTCTCGGACATGTTGATCCTGCAATCGCGCGCCGAGACCCGGGACGACTATGCCGAGGCCCGTCCGCTCTACCGCGCCGCCCGCCTGGTCCGGGACCGGGACGCGGTCTCGACCGTGGTGCTCACCGATGCCGATGTCGCCCAACTGGCCCGGTGATCCAGCGCCCGGATCACCGCGGCGAGGTGCGCGCACCGCGGGTTTGCGCACCGATCGCGGGTGGTGTCTGTTTGCTCACGATGCGGCGCACAGTCCGGGCGTGCGGACGGGGCGGGCGGTTAGGGTTGGGCCGGAACCGACTATCGCGAGGAGTTCGTCGTGAGCACTGCCGCTCGGCCGACACCAGTCACCGTGACCGTCACCGGGGCCGCGGGGCAGATCGCCTACGGGCTGCTGTTCCGGATCGCCTCGGGGGCATTGCTGGGGGCCGAGACTCCGGTGCGACTGCGCCTGCTCGAGATTCCCGCCGCGGTGTCCTCGCTCGAGGGTGTGGCGATGGAACTGGAGGACGGGGCGTTCCCGCTGCTGGCCGGGATCGATATCTCCGATGACCCCTGGGTCGGATTCGACGGCGCGAATGTGGCGCTGCTGGTCGGTGCGCGACCGCGCACGGTGGGGATGGAGCGCGGGGATCTGCTCGCCGCCAACGGCCCGATCTTCACCGATCAGGGCGCGGCCGTCAATGCCAACGCGGCATCGGACATCAGGGTGCTCGTGGTCGGAAATCCGGCCAATACCAACGCCTTCATCGCCATGAACAACGCCCCCGATGTGCCCGCCGAGCGGTTCACCGCGCTGACGCGGCTCGACCACAATCGCGCCATCGCGCAGGTGGCGGAGAAAACCGGCGCGGCCGCGGCCGACATTCATCGAATCGCGGTCTGGGGCAACCACTCCGCGACGCAGTATCCGGATCTCTCGTACGCCACCGTGGGTGGCAAGCCCGCGCTGGAGTTGATCGATGATCGGGCGTGGGTGGAGAACGATTTCATTCCGACCGTGCAGCAGCGCGGTACCGCCATCATCAAGGCGCGCGGGGCGTCCTCGGCGGCCAGCGCCGCCAGTGCGGCGATCGACCACGTGCACGATTGGGTGCTGGGCACCCCGGCCGGGGAATGGACCTCCATGGCGGTGCCCTCGGATGGTTCCTACGGGGTGCCGGAAGGGTTGATCAGCTCATTCCCGGTCACCTGCGCGGATGGCGGATACCGCATCGTGCAGGGGCTGGAAATCGACGAATTCTCCCGTGCCCGAATCGATTCCAGTGTCGCGGAGCTGGCGGCCGAGCGCGATGCGGTGATCGAGCTCGGCTTCGCCAAACGTTCGGCGAACTAGCCGCGCACCTTGGCGATGACGTTATCGCCGTACCACTTGATCTTGGTGATCTTCTCTTCCAAGGTCTCGGTGTCGTGCTCCTTGGCGTAGGAGTTGCGGAAGCCCACGATCAGATCGGTAATGCCCTTCTCCTCGACGCGCTTGACCCCGTCCGGGGTGTAGCCGTCGTAGGAAACGGCGTGGATCTCGAATTCGCCGGGATTGTCACGCTCACCGCGCAATTCGTTGATCCGGGCCAGGTACTTGTCCAGTTCCTCGGCATTGCCGCCCGCGTGCATCCAGCCGTCGGTGAGCCGCACCGCGCGGCGCAGCGCGGCATCGCTGTGCCCGCCGACCAGGATGGGCAGTGGTTCGGTGGGCGCGGGGGTGAGCTTGATCTTCGGGATGTCGTAGAACTCGCCGTGGTACTCGAAGTACTCGCCGGTGGACAGGCCCTTCACGATCTCGATGCATTCGTCCAGGCGCTTACCGCGGCGCTCGAACGGGACGCCCATCATCTGGAAATCCTCCGGCCACGGGCTGATGCCCACGCCCAGGGCGAAACGGTTGTTGCTCAGGCGCGCAAGCGAACTCGCCTGCTTGGCGACCAGCACCGGCGGGCGGATCGGCAGCTTCAGCACGAACGGGGTCAGGCGCAGCGTGGTGGTGGCCGCGGCGATGGCGGCCGACAGCACGAAGGTCTCGATGAACGGCTTGCCGTCCAGGAACTCGCGATTGCCGTCGGGTGTGTACGGATACTTCGAGTCCGATTCCGCAGGGTAGGCGATGCTGTCCGCGACGGTGATGCTGTCGAACCCGGCCGCCTCGGCCGCCTGAGCGAGGGGGATGTAGTAATCCGGATTGGTCATCGCCTCCGCATAGGTGAAGCGCATCGGGTCTTCCTCTCGACAGTGAGCAGAATGCAAACTAGAACAGATTCCAGTTTCTTGTCGTGATGCTAGCCCGGAATGCCCGCGAAGGCGATGGATCGGGGCGAAAAGCGCCGGCCGGTTCAGCCGTGCTGAAGTGCAGCATCCGTTGTAGCGCAAGGGCCGCGCACTCGCCCGCGGGGGTCTCGGTGGCTGAGATGGCGGGTCCACGGGGTTGCCGCGGGAATCTGAATCTTGTTCTAATCTCAGGCATGACCATCGCCATCACCGGATCCGGGTCGGGCATCGGAGCGGCCACCGCCGCGGCGCTCACCGCGGCGGGACACGACATCATCGGCATCGATCTGCGCAATGCCGATGTGACCGCCGACCTCACCGATCCGGCGGCCCGCGCCGCCGCCGTGGAGGCGGTGCTGGAGCGTAGCGGTGGCGTGCTGAACGGCCTGATCCTGTGCGCCGGCGTCGGCCCGCACGTCCCCGATCCCAACTTCGTGGTCGAGATCAACTACCGCGCCACCGTCGCCTTCCTCGACGCGCTCTTCCCCGCCCTGCAAAAGGGCGAATCCCCTGCCGCCGTGGTGGTTTCCTCGGTGGCCTCCACCCACATCAAGTGGGAGGAGAACCCCATCAATCTGGGCACCGAAGCCGAATCCTTCGCCTCCGCAGGCGATTTAGCGGGCCAGTTCGCCTATGCCTCCTCCAAGAACGCCCTCACCGTGGCGGTGCGCCGGCGCGCCGTCGAATGGGGTAACGCCCGCGTCCGCCTCAACACCGTCGCCCCCGGCAGCGTCGACACCCCGCTGCTCCAGGCCGGTATGGACGACCCCCGCTACGGCGACGCCATCCGCAATTTCGTCGCCCCCATCGGCCGCAACGGCACCCCCGCGGAGATCGCGTCCCTGATCAAGTACCTGATCGGCCCCGACGCGGGCTTCATCCACGGCGCGCAATTCGTCATCGACGGCGGTATCGACGCCCAGGTCCGCCCCACCGCGGTCTGACCCCTCCGCCGGGCTCGCGGCCCGGCCCCCGATCGGTGGCCGTCGCCCGCGAGGTGTACAAATCCGCATTCGGTCTCGGCCCCCGCGCGATGCCGCGGTCTCGGAGCAGCTACTCCGAGACCGCGGCATCACCGTGTACGGGGCCGACTCGCCGACACAGGTTCGAAAACGGTTGTGGCGCAGCCGGTGTGGATCCCGGCCCCAAACATGCCGGGATGACGGTCGGCCCGACCTCGCGGGGTTGACGGCGGGGCCTGTCTTTTTCGGCGCGTGCGGTTAGATCTGCTCCGGGTCGTAGTCGTCGGTGCCCGCGAGTTCGTCCTCGGGTTGACCGATGACGCCCGGTGCTGCCGCGCCCAGGTTTCCGGTGAGTTCGCTTTCAGCGGAGACGCTGTGGTGCGGCTGGACCGTCCGCGAATACTCCTGGTCGGAGCCGCCGCCGCGACCCGCGCCCGCCGCGCCGGGGGAACCCATGAAGCCGGGAGTGCCGGGGCCGCCGATGCCGGGGCCGCCCCCGGTGCCCGAGCCGAAGGGGTTGGCCTGGGCGGTGATTCGGCCTCCGGGGATGGAGGAGCCGGGGCCGCCGGGGGTCGAGGGGATGCCACCGCCGAGGCCCGCGCCACCACCGCCACCACCTC
>NZ_BDAW01000122.1 GCF_001625085.1 Nocardia acidivorans NBRC 108247 | reverse complement strand
ACCGGGGACGCGCGAGCGCGGGTCGGTCGACCAGCGCTGCACGGTGTCGGCGGCGGCCGCGACCACGAGTTCGTCCGCGTCCCAGACCGCGTACGAGGCGGGCGCGCCGGGGACGAGGGTTCCGGCGACGCCGTCGCGGACCCCACCCGCGCGCCAGGCTCCCCGGGTGGCGGCGGCGAAGGCCGCGCGCGGGGAGATCTGATGCCCGGGGGTGCGGTGGTGGGCCGCGGCGCGCAGGGCTTCCCACGGATTCAGCGCTGTCACAGGGGCATCGGAGCCGATGGCCAGCGAGACTCCGGCGGAGGCCAAGGCGGAGAACGGATTCAGAGTGGCGGCGCGCTCCGCGCCCAGGCGCGCGGCGTACATACCATCGGGCCCGCCCCAGGCGGCGTCGAAAGCCGGTTGCACACTGGCGATTACGCCCCAGGCGGCGAGCTTGGCGATCTGATCGGCATCGGCCATCTCGGCATGTTCGATGCGATGCCCGCGCGCGGCGAAGGCCGGACCGCCGACCTGGGCCACGACCTGTTCGAAGCCGCTGACGACCGCGTCCATGGCGGCATCGCCGATGACGTGGAATCCGGATTGGATTCCGGCCTCCGTGCACGCCAGGACATGCGCGGCAATGCTTTCCGCGTCGAGGTAGCCGATGCCGGTGGTGTCGAGGTCGGCGTAGGGGGCGCGCAGCCAGGCGGTGTGCGAACCGAGGGAGCCGTCGACGAACAGGTCGCCGCCCAGGGCGTGCACGCCCAGGTCCTTGATCAGGGTGCGGGCCTCATCGGCGGTGCGCACGGCCTGACCCCAGTACGCGCGCACCTCGACGCCGTGGTCCAGGGCCAGCAGTTCGCGCACATCGGTCTCACCGGAGATATCGGGTCCGGCGCATTCGTGTACGGCGGCAATGCCATTGGCGGCGGCGTGCGCGAGGGCGGCGCGGCGGGCGCGATCACGCTGGGCGGGTTCGAGCGCCCCGAGCGCGGCGCGGCGAATCAGATGGTGGGCCGCGGCGCGCAGCGGTTCACCGCGGGTGAACCCGGCGGTTCCGGTGAGTTCGGGCACGGCGTCGAGCAGCGGGGTGGAGGCCACGGCCGAATGCGCGTCGACGCGCACCAGATACACGCTGCGCCCGGGTGCGGCGGCGTCGAGCTCCGCGAGGGTGGGCGGGCGGCCCTCGGCCCAGGTGGTCTCGTCCCAGCCGTCGCCCAGCACCGGGCCGCCGGGGTGCGCGGCGGCGTAGACGCGCAGCAGCTCGAGGCATTCGGCGACCGAACGCGCCCGGGACAGATCGAGTCCGGTGAGCTTCAATCCCAGTGCGGTGACGTGCACGTGCGGGTCCACGAAGGCCGGTGCCACGAACGCCCCGCCGAGGTCGAGGATCTCCGCGTCCGGGTGCAGTGCCCGTCCGGTGCGGTCCGCGCCCACCCACACCACGGTCCCGTCGGTGACGGCCATGGCCGTGGCATCGGGATTGCTGGAGCTGTAGATACGTCCGCCGACAAGCAACTGGGTACTCACGAGATTCCAGTCTGCCGCACGCGGTCGCCGGAGCCGCAACCGCACTCCACCCATCGGACCCGCGTCACGGTGCGGGCGGTGTCATTGGGTCGGCTGTGCCTTGGCGGCGAGGCTTTCGATGGCGCGGGCGATCTCGGCCGGATGGTGGAACGGGAGTTTGTGATCGCCGTCGAGCCAGCTCACCTCCGCGTCGGGCAGCGCGGCGCGCAGGACTTCGCCGCCCGCTTTCCAGGTGCGGTTCACGTGCGCGGCATGGGCGTCGCGGCCATGCGCGGAGTTCGTGGCCAGCAGCATGGTGACCGGACATGTCAGCGTGCGGTAGCTGTCCAGCAGGTGCTGGCGGCGCTGATCGAGTTCGATGGTGAGATCGGCGAAGGCTTTCCCGGGCATGACATAGCCGTGCGGGGTCAATCGGACCAGGCGCATGGCCAGTTTGGTGCCGAGGCTGTTGAACGAGTCCCGCAGCTTCTGCTGATTCTCGACCAGCGGCTGCTGCAAGGGCACCGCGCCGTCGACCAGGACCAGTCCGGCGACCGGATGCTTGGTCGCGTATTCCAGGGCCAGATCCGCGCCCAGTGACCAGCCGATCAGAATCGGCCGCTGCACCGCGAGCGAGCCGAGCACCGCCTCGACATCGGATTCGAAGTCCGCGAATGTGTACGAGGTTGCCGCCGAGGCTTTTCCGTGCCCGCGCAGATCGAAGGTGATGGTTTCGAAGCCGTGCAGTTCGGCGATGACGCCCTGCCATGCGGCCTGGGTCGCGCCGCCGCCGTTGAGGAAGACCAGTGCCGGTCCGGCGCCCGAACGGGTGACCGGCAGGGTGACCGCGCCATTGCGCACGGTGGTCTCGCTGGACATGAGGTATCGGCCCTTCGACTGAGCGGACGTACTGCGGCGCGACCAGCCTATGCGGGCGCGCCCGCCGACGTGGTGTCGGCGGTCAGCGCGGGTCGATCATGCGGCGGGCCTCGCCCTGACCGTCGTCGTAGTACTCGGTGACCACGGTCGCGTCGATGACCTCACCGTCGGGATCGATCACCACATTGCGGTAGCCGAACGGTCCGACCGCGGTGGCGACCCGGGCCAGGCGGCGCGCGGCGAAGGCGGCCACGACCGGGCGGATCAGGAAGCGGGTGAACGGCGCCAGGGCCACCAGGCCGAGCAGCGAGGTGAGCAGACCGGGCACGAACATCAGGACCGCGCCCACGGTGACCAGTGCGCCGTCGGCGACGGCGGTGCTCGGGTCGGCCTCACCGCGCGCGGCGCGGCGGAAGCCCTCGAAGACGCGACGGCCCTGCGAGCGCACCAGGATCAGGCCCGCCGCCGAACCCGCGATGAGCAGCAGAATGGTGGGGAAGACGCCGATGAGGTGGCCGAACAGCACCAGCGTGGCGATCTCGGCGATGAAGTACGCGGCGAACAGTAGTGCGGGCATATGGCGATCCTTTCGGCGATCTACCCCTATAACGGCCCGTACCCCGATTTTTCTCCCGATGCGTCCGGGCTCACAGCGCGTTGTTCACCACTGTGACGATATGCGCCTGGATCTTGCCGTCCACGGGACCGGTGCCGAACCGCTCGATCAGGGCTAGTTCGGCGACGGTGGTCGCCCGGTCGAGGTCGCCGCGGGCTTCGATCTCATCGCGCGGCGGGGTGCCGTGACAGTAGGCGCGATCTCCAGTACGCGCGATCTCCAGTACGTCGGAGACCCCCGGAACCAGTGCCCGCCGCACCACCGGTTCGGCGTACGGCTCGAATATCAAAGGCACCATGTAGGTTTCGTAGAACTTCGCCACCGCCCCCGTGAACACACTGTCATCGGCTGACATGGCGCGATCCTTCCCCTAGGCGTTGCCCGGGCGAACCAGACCTGTTTCGTAGGCGAGCACCACCGCTTGTACGCGGTCGCGCAGGTTGAGCTTGGTGAGCACGCGCCCGACATGGGTTTTGACCGTGGCCTCGGACAGGAACAGCGCTCCGGCGATCTCGGCATTGGAGCGGCCCACCGCGATGTGTTCGAGGACTTCGCGTTCGCGGGCGGTGAGCACATCGAGGATGGCCGGGTCGCGGCCCGCGGCGGGATCCTCGGCGATGAGCCGGTCCAGCAGGCGTTTGGTGACCTTCGGCGAGACCACGGCATCGCCGGCGGCGACGCTGCGAATGGCGGAGATGAGGTCTTCGGGCGGGGTGTCCTTGAGCAGGAATCCGCTGGCTCCGGCGCGCAGCGCACCGAGGGCGTGTTCGTCGAGGTCGAAGGTGGTCATGACCAGAACCCGGCTGCCGCAACCGGATTCGATGATGCGGGCGGTGGCGGTGACGCCGTCGGTGATGGGCATGCGCACATCCATGAGCACCACGTCGGGGCGCAGTTCGGCGGTGCGGGAGATGGCGGTGGCGCCATTGTCGGCCTCGCCCACCACCTCGATATCGGGGTGTGCGCCCAGCACCATCTTCAAACCCGCGCGCATGAGCTCCTGGTCGTCCACGACGAGAACGGTGATCGGCACGCTCACCAATCTATCGGTACGACCGGGCGGCTCCGGGCGGCACGGTGCCCGAGGGTCCGATTCCAGCCGGTCGTTCACTCCGCGGTGGTGCGATCCAGGGGAATGACGGCGTGTACCGCCCAGCCGCCGTGGTCGTCGCGGCCGACGGTGAGGGTGCCGCCGAGCACGGCGATGCGTTCGCGCATCCCGACCAGTCCGAGCCCGCTGCCCGGGATGACGCTGGCGGGGGCGGTGATGCGGACCGGCCGCACTTCGGCGCATGTGGCGGGGGTGCGGGCGGTCGGCACGCCGCCGGAGTCGACGATCGCCACCACCACCTCGGTGGCTCCGCGTTCGATGCGGACCGCCGCGCGCGGATCGGGTCCGGCGTGGCGCAGGGTGTTGGTGAGCGATTCCTGCACGATGCGATGGATGCCGAGGCTGACTTCCGGTGT
This sequence comes from Nocardia acidivorans NBRC 108247, assembly GCF_001625085.1. Lineage (GTDB taxonomy): Bacteria > Actinomycetota > Actinomycetes > Mycobacteriales > Mycobacteriaceae > Nocardia > Nocardia acidivorans. The sequence continues at coordinate 10,176 of NZ_BDAW01000122.1, read as the reverse complement.
GACGGTGTCGAGTTCACCGCTGAGCTGGAGCGAGACATCCAAACCGGTATCGCGCATCATCTGCACGACTTTGGCGATGCCCGCGGTGCCGTGCTGCGGAAGTTGTTCGGGCGCATGCTCGATGCGCAGCAGTTCGACGGTGCGCCGGAGTTCGCGCAGGGCGTCGCGACCGGTGCTCGCGATGGTGCCGAGGGCCTTCTCGGCGATCTCGGGATCCTGCCGCAGCGCGAAGCGCGCCCCGTCGGCCTGCACGATCATCACGCTGACCGCGTGAGCGACCACATCGTGCAGTTCGCGGGCGATACGGGTGCGTTCGGCGGCGACGGCATCGTGGGCCTGGCGTTCGCGGTCGTAGTCGGCCACGGCCAGGCGGGCGGCGACCTCGTTGTCGTAGGCGTGCCGGGCGCCGACGAATTCGGCCAGGGTCCAGCACAGCGCGTAGAACAGCGCGGTGAACGGGATGTCCGCGCCCTCGGGCTTGCCGACCAGTAGGTGCGCGATCACGCCTTCGAACAGCAGTGCGCCCAGGTACCAGAGTCCTTCGCGCCGTCCGACGTACGCGACCAGCGTGTACAGCATGACCCCGAGACCGAGCAGGGCAGGATGTTCGGAGGGGTCCTCGGCCGCCCAATGGGTCACCGAGGCGGCGATCGACAGCAGCACCAGGGCCAGGGCCGCGGGGCGCGGGTGGGTGCGCCGGAAGATGATCGGCAGCACCAGGAGTACGCCGAGCACGAGGTAGGCGATCTTGTTGTCGGCGTCGCCCACGGCGAGGACATCGATGGTGAGCAGCAGTAGTGCCAGCATCGAATCGGAGATCAGCGGTTTGCCCCGCAGCCACAGACTGAACCGGCGCACTCCCCCACCCTAGAGGTCGCCGCGCCCGGGGTGCGCCGCGCGCGGGCGTGCCGGTGAGGTTTGCCGGGTGCTGCCCGGGTCTGGTTGGGTCACGGGGTGAACGTTGCGGACTGGGCGGTCTTGCTGACCGCGGCTACGGCGGCGGGTTGGGTCGACGCGGTGGTGGGCGGGGGCGGATTGATCGTGCTGCCCACGCTTTTCGTGGTGTTACCGGGGCTGGCGCCGCAAACCGCCCTGGGCACCAACAAGATCGCGGCCTTCTCCGGGACCACCGCGGCGGTGATCACCTTCGCGCGCAAGGTGCCGATGCGCTGGAGGTTACTGGTTCCGGGTGCGGTGATCGCCGCCGTCGCCGCGGCCTGCGGATCGGCCCTGGTGGCCTTGATCGATCGGAAGTTCTTCATTCCAATCGTCATGGTGGTGCTGATCGGGGTGGCGATCTTCGTGACGCTGCGCCCGTCGGTGGGTGTCACCATGGCCACTCATCCGCCGACGCGGCGCAAGACCCTGCTGGTGGTGGGCCTGGCCGCCGGATTGATCGGACTCTACGACGGCGTGCTCGGCCCGGGCACCGGGACATTCCTGATCATCACCTTCGCCACGCTGCTCGGCACCGAGTTCGTGCGCGCGGCGGCGATGGCGAAGGTGATCAACTGCGGGTCGAATCTCGGCTCACTGATCTTCCTGGCGGCCACCGGACATGTGCTGTGGGCACTCGGGCTGTCCATGGCGGTCGCGAATGTGGCCGGATCCGTGGTGGGTTCGCGCATGGCCCTGGCCAAGGGCGCGGGTTTCGTGCGCATCGTGCTGTTGGTCGTGGTGGTGGCCATGGTGATTCGCCTGGGCTGGCAGCAGTTCGGCTGACCGGTCAGGCGAGCGCGCCCGCGCCCACCCGTAGGTCACCGGCCGGATCCGGTTCCGGATCGGGGCCGGACGACCCACCGCGCCACGATGATTCACCACCGGTTTCCGCGACGGGGGTGACCGGCGTGACGGCGGGTTCGATGGTGACGCACTGTCCGGCCGGGATCTGATGCAGTGGTTCGGGCGGCTGCCGGCGCAGCACCGCCGCACCCAGATGCCGGACCGGAATATTGGTGCGGCGGGCGGGTTCCGGGCGATTGTCGGCGGGCCGGGGCGCGGCCACCGCGGCCTCGTCCTCGCGCGGCGCGGCCGCCATGAGGTGCGAATGACTCGCGTCCGGATCGGCGCTGGCCACCGGGGCCGGGGCGGGCTGGGTCAGCCAGGGGGCCAGCACCTTCGCGGTGGTCTCCTGGATTTTGCGTTGCAGCTGTTCGGGATCGGTGAACGCACCGCTCTGGAAGATGGCGGTGAGCGCACCGGAGACCGCGCCCACGACCGCACCGACCAGGGCGGCGGCGCCGACCTCGTCGAGTTCCTCGGGGAAGGCGGTGCGGAGTTGGCGGGCGATCTCCTGCTGGGTGGCCAGCTGGGCGTAGGCGGCGCGGCCGCTCACCGCGGGCACGGTGCGCGAAACCTGCGCGCGCACCACGGCGATGCGGGCGGTCAGGGTGTCGCCGAGGTGGTCGCCGGGATTGTCCCCGACCGCGCGTAAGGCGCGTAGCAAGACCTCGACGGGGCGTTCGTCGGGACGGCGGGCGGCGATGGCCTGGGCGGCCGCGCTCACCCGATCGTCGGGTTCGGGAAAGAGGAGTTCCTCTTTGCTGGCGAAGTAGTTGAAGAACGTTCGAGTGCCCACTTCGGCGGCGGCGGCGATATCGGCGACGGTGGTCGCCTCATAACCTCTGTTCTCGAACAATTCGACGGCGGCCTCGTAGAGGGCACGGCGGGTGCGTTCTCGTTTGCGGTCGCGGAGCGCTGATGGCGGCACGCGGGCAGACCCTACGGCATTTGGTACGTAAAACCCGGTATGTACTGGGCTTGTCGCGCGCGTTTCGCGGTGTGCTTCTTCGCACTTCGCGCATTGTTGCAGCGTGTGCCAGTTCGCACGGTGTGAACTTCGCTGTGCCGCAGCGCGTTGTTGAACCTCCGGTGCGCGACCCTCTAGCGTGGTGCGGGTGAGCATCGCAACCAAGGTCGTGGACGAGGAGTTCCGCGCACTGCCGCTGAACGCGCTCGCGGAAGCCGCATTGACGGCGGCGCGGGCGGCCGGGGCGCAGTACGCGGATCTGCGGGTGCATCGGATTGTGCAGCAGTCCATTCGATTGCGGGACGGGCGTGTCGAATCGGTGCGGGACAGCATCGATCTCGGCTTCGCGGTGCGCGTGATCGTCGAGGGCACCTGGGGTTTCGCCTCGCACGCGGATCTGACCCCGGAATCGGCGGTGGAGGTGGCGCGGCGCGCGGTGACGGTCGCGAGCACCCTGCGCGGATTGAATCGCGAGCGGGTCGAGCTCGCGGACGAGCCGCGGTACGCGGGCGTGGAGTACGTGTCCTCCTACGATATCGATCCGTTCTCGGTGCCGACGCCGGAGAAAGTCGCCCTGCTGCTGGACTATTCGGAGCGGCTCAAGGCCTCCGACGGCGTGGATCACGTGACGGCGGATGTCCTGCAGGTCAAGGAGCAGACCTTCTACGCCGATACGTTCGGATCGCGGATCACCCAGCAGCGGGTGCGATTGCATCCGCAGATCGAGGCGATCACCGTCGATCCGTCGGCGGGGGTGTTCGAGACCATGCGGACTCTCGCCGCTCCGGCGGGACGCGGGTGGGAGTACGTCACCGGGGCCGACGGCGTGTGGGACTGGAATGGTGAACTCGCGCGGATGCCGGAGTGGCTGGCCGAGAAGGTCAAGGCACCGACGGTCACCGCGGGGCCGACCGATCTGGTGATCGATCCAACCAATCTGTGGCTGACGATTCACGAGTCCATCGGTCATGCGACCGAGTACGACCGGGCCATCGGGTATGAATCCGCCTATGCCGGAACCTCCTTCGCGACACCGGACAAACTCGGCACGCTGCGCTACGGCACGCCGATCATGCACGTCACCGGTGACCGCACCCAGGAGCACGGCCTGGCCAGCGTCGGCTGGGACGATGAGGGGGTGGCCGGGCAGCGGTGGGATCTGGTGCGCGAGGGCACCCTGGTGGGCTATCAGCTCGATCGGGTCTTCGCACCGCGCCTCGGCCTGGAGCGCTCGAACGGTTGCTCGTATGCCGATTCCGCGCACCATGTTCCGATCCAGCGCATGGCGAATGTGTCCCTGCAACCCGATCCGACACGTGACACCAGCACGGCCGAACTGATCTCCCGGGTCGAGAACGGCATCTACATCGTCGGCGACAAATCCTGGTCGATCGATATGCAGCGCTACAACTTCCAATTCACCGGCCAGCGGTTCTTCCGCATCCGCGATGGCGAACTCGCCGGACAGCTGCGCGATGTGGCGTATCAGGCCACCACCACCGACTTCTGGGGCTCCATGGAGGCGGTCGGCGGACCCTCGACCTGGGTGCTGGGCGGTGCGTTCAATTGCGGTAAGGCGCAGCCCGGTCAGGTGGCGGCGGTGTCGCACGGTTGCCCGTCGGTGCTGGTGCGCGGGGTCAATATTCTCAATACCCGCGCCGAAGCCGGACAGTAGGAAAGGACTCCACACGGTGAGTGTGCTCCCCGCCCCCGAGGTCGTCGAACGCGCGCTGCGGTCCTCGCGCGCCGACGAGGCCATGGTGATCGTCACCGACGCGCACGAGGCGTCGCTGCGCTGGGCCGGAAACTCCATGACCACCAATGGTTCCTCGGTCGCGCGGGACTGGGCGGTGGTCTCGATCTTCCGGGACGCGAACGGTGCCGCGCGCGTCGGCAGCGTGAGTTCCACGAGTGTGGATCCGGCCGATATCGAGTACGTGGTGCGCGCCAGCGAGGAGGCCGCGCGCACCGCCGAACCGGCGCGCGATGCCATGCCGCTGCTGGATCCGGAGATCGTGGACAAGACCGCCCTCGATGCCCTGCTCGATTGGGACGGCGCACCCGGCGTCACCGATATCGGCGTATTCGCCGAGCTGGCACGCGATCTCGCGCCCGGGTTCGACGGAGCCGATCAGCTGTACGGGTTCGCCCATCATCAGATGCATTCCACCTGGCTGGGCACCTCGGCCGGGGTGCGGCGGCGCTGGGTGCAGCCGACCGGGTCGGTGGAGATCAACGGCAAGCGCGGCGCCGGAGCGGAATTGGCCAGCGCGTGGGTCGGTGCGGGTACCACGGACTTCCAGGATGTGGATGTGCCCGGACTGCTCGCCGAGCTGTCGCGGCGGCTCGACTGGAGTAAGCGGCGGGTGGAACTGCCCGCCGGGCGCTATGAGACGCTGCTGCCGCCCTCGGCGGTCGCCGATCTCATGATCTATATGGCGTGGTCCATGGAGGGTCGCGGCGCGCACGAGGGTCACACCGCCTTCTCCCGGGCGGGTGGAACGCGAATCGGTGAGCGGCTCACCGATATTCCGCTGACCCTGTACTCGGATCCGAGTGCCGCCGGGCTGGAGTACCGGCCGTTCGTGGCCACGCCCGCCTCCTCGGAATCGCTGTCGGTGTTCGACAACGGCCTGACCGCGCAGCGCGCGAACTGGGTGCACAGCGGGGTCATCGAATCGCTGGTCTACCCGCGGGCGACCGCGGCCGAATTCGATGCCGCCGTCGCGGTTCCCGGGGAGAATCTGCTCATGACGGGCGGGAGCGAGGCATCGCTGGCGGAGATGATCGCCCGCACCGAACGCGGGCTGCTGCTCACCTGCCTGTGGTACATCCGCGAGGTCGATCCGGCGACGCTGCTGCTCACCGGGCTCACCCGCGACGGGGTGTACCTGGTCGAGAACGGTGCGGTCACCGCCGCGGTCAACAACTTCCGCTTCAACGAATCGCCCCTGGATCTGTTGCGCCGGGTGTCCGAGGCGGGCCGCAGCGAGATCACGCTGCCGCGCGAGTGGAAGGACTGGTTCACCCGGACCTCCATGCCCGCCCTGCGCATCCCGGATTTCCACATGTCCTCGGTGAGCCAGGCGACCTAGCCGCGTGGCCCGTACGCGACACGCCCGGTTTCGCGACGCGCGGGCCATCATGCGGCAACACGCGATCCGATCGCCGAATCCGCTCTGCCACGGGATGATTCCTTCGGCTACGCACCGATTTCACCGGTAGCCACCTCGTCCAGCGTTCGACCGGAGGACCGAACCATCACCATGAGCACCTCGACCGTGATCTCCAAGGACGGCACCGTCATCGCCTACTCCAAGATCGGCACCGGCCCCGCCGTACTGCTGGTCGACGGCGCGTTCTGCCACCGCGCCATGGGTCCCAGCACCCCGGTGGCCAAGGAACTCTCGGACAGCTACACCGTCTTCACCTACGACCGCCGCGGCCGTGGCGACAGCGGTGACACCCAGCCGTACGACCCGCACCGCGAAATCGAGGACCTGGCCACGGTGGCCGCCGAAGCCGGTGCGCCCGTACACATCTGCGCCTTCTCCTCCGGCGTGCCACTGGTCCTGGAGGCCGTGCGGCACGGCCTCGCCGTCGACAAACTCGGCCTCTATGAATTCCCGTTGGTCACCGACGGTTCCCGCAAACCGGCTCCCGCCGACTACCACCGGCACCTCACCGAGCTGATCACCGCCGAAAAGCGCGGGGCCGCAATCAGATACTTCATGCACACCGGCGTAGGCGCCCCCGCCCTCACCGTAGCCGCCTTCCCCCTCATGCCCGGCTGGTCCAAATTGAAGAAGACCGCCCACACCCTCCCCTACGACGCCCAGTGGATGGCCGAGGCCCTCGACGGCAACCCCATCCCCACCGGCCGCTACACCCACATCACCTCCCCCACCATGGTTTTCGTAGGCTCCAAAAGCCCGAAATGGATGCACCACGGCAACACCGCCCTCTCCCAAGCCATCCCGACAGCCCACTACGCCGAACTCCCCGGCCAATCCCACCGGGTAAAACCCACCCTCTTCACCCCCACCCTGAAGAGCTTCCTCGCCCGCTGACCACCGAATCCACCGCCCGGATCATGAGCTCGAGCATCGAAATACCTGTGGCACAGGAGATTCGCCCAGATGCTGTTGCATCACGGTGAGGACGCGAACGGCCTCTTCCGCGGAGACTGGTCTGTAGCGGTTCACCTCGAACTCGAGGACACCTACAGCACCCCGGAGGAAGATGAGCCGTTCCGCGGGTACCTGGCCCGGCTACTGATCGCGATGTCACTGCCGCGCGTAGCCCTCGGCAAAATCCCCGCCGACTCCGAATACCTTGTGCCGCAATTCCACTTCCGCCTACTCGACCGCAGAAAAGCGCGGGTGGAAACAATCTGCGCCGAACTCGCCATCACGTGAGATTGCCCTGTACAAGAAGACATTTCGCACACTCACCGAACAAGCCGTGATCGGCCCCGCCGCCCGCGCCCTCATCATGACCGAACTCGACAAGCGGCGATGAATTCAAGGGAACACCCGCGTGTTCACCGGCCCAGGAGAGTTGCGGCATTGTCGTGTAGGACCGCGCGGAGAGTCCGCGGGTCGGGTACGACGCTGTGGATGGTCGCCAGCGATGCGGCGGGCACTCCGTAAGGGGTGTTGGATCCGAATAGGCATTTGTCGGGAATCTCCCGCACGGCCGCCGCGAGTACGAATGCCTGTAGCGCGCTGGACAGGTCCAGGTGGAGGTTGCGCACCTCGCGGGCGAGGTCGACCGCGAGCATCGCGTGTAAGCCGCCGAATGCGCCGATGATGATCGGGACCCGGGGGTAGCGGCGGGCGATGTCGGCGTAGACGCGCAGGTCGGCGTCGGTGTGCGGGGCGAACCCGTGAGCGAGTACCGCGAGCCCACCGTGGTCGTCGGCGAGTTGGAGGACGGGTTCGATCGTCTCGGCGGCGCCGGGGGCGGGAGTGAGCTCGCCGATGCCCACCATGGCGGGATGCCGCAACTGTTCATCGACGAAGCCGAGTAGGGACTTCTCGTTGAGACTCAAAGGGGCGGCGGCCATCCCGACCACGCGGCCGGGATGCGCGTCGAGAGCCGCGCGCAATTCCCGGGCCGGGCCGTCGAAGACGGACGGGTCGGCCGACGCCCCACCGATCACGTTCTGCAAGACCGCGAATTCGGCCCGTACCTCGTCGATGGTGCGGGCCCGTTCGGGATGGACCCGGGTGGACAGCAGCACGGTCAGGTCGATCCCGGCCGCCTCGTCCGCGGCCAACCGTGTGTCGAGATCGCAGGTCACATGAGCATGGATATCGATCGTCACGAACTTCTCCTCGGCGTGAATGGGAATGCCGCCGCGACGGTAAGCCTTGACACTGACGTCAAGGTCAAGTCGCCACGGGAGGAGAGAGTTTCGTGCTGATCGGCGAACTCGCGGAACGCGCCGGTGTCACCACACGGATGGTCCGCCACTACGCGAACGCGGGGCTTGTACCCGATATCCGAGATGCCAACGGCTACCGCGACTTCCACCCCCGCGACGTCACCCGGGTACGGCAGATCCAATCACTCGTCGGCCTTGGCCTGACCGTCACACAGGTCTCGAGTCTGCTGCCCTGCCTGGGCGAAGACCCCGCACCACCCTCCTGTCCGGCCGCCAGAAAAGCCCTCGAACAGCGCCTCAACTCCATCGACGCCCAGGTCGACGACTTGACCGCCCTCCGCCAGCGAATCCTGGCCAACCTGGCCCCCCACCCAAGTTGATCGCCATGCCCGGCATCGATTTCCCGACGCGACCTATTCCCAATCGTGGCTGGCGTCGCAGGACCGGCATTCCAGCCGCAGGTTGACCAGATTGTTGTACGCCGCCTTGGCTTCGGCGGGAGTGGTCACGGCCGCGGCTTTGAGATGATCCCGCCATTTCTGTACATGGCCCAATTCGATACCGCTCTCGGTGCACCCGTTACCGCAGGTCTCGCACCGATAGATCCGCAACTGCCGGTGGGTATTCCACGGATCGGCCACCGCCTGGAACTTACGATTGCCGAGCATGAAGATCCGCGTATCCCGGCTGGCGCGCAGCTGACCGGGATCGGTGTACCAGCCCGGCTTCCCCAGCCCATTGACGTAGGCATCCACGGTGGCCTGCACGATCGCGGCGTCCGGAACCCACGTGACATCGAACGCAATGTCATCGGGCAGCGCGATCTGATTCTGGTAGCTAGCCTTCACCGGCGCGCCCCTTCTGAAGAGTAAGTAGAAGGTGGGTGCGCGCCTACCCGCCAACTGTCGATGATACCTGCGCCACAACATCATTCGGCACACTTTGCCCCCGGATCGATGCCCATTCGACGACCGCTCGGCGAGACGTCGCGTAGATTCGGAGCGTGGCGGTGTACTCGGACTTTCCGTCGAATCTGTCCACCCAGCGACTCCGGTTGCGGCGCTGGCGCCCCTCGGACGCGAAGCACCAGCGGGCTTTGTGGGCCGAACGCGATGTGCGCGCCCGACGAAGGATCGACGCCGATGGTCGACCGACTGTCGAGGAAATGCGGGAATCGTTGGTGGCCAACCCTCTCAGCGCCGACCCCGGTCTCGGGCTACTTCCCATCGAACTCCGCGCAACTGGCGAGTTCATCGGGTACTGCGGCCTGATCGTCGGCCAAGCATCCTATGACGAACCGGAGATCGCCTACGAGCTTGCCCGGCGAACCCACGGAAACGGGTATGCCACCGAGGCCGGCCGGGCCGTCGTCGAGGCCGCGGCACGAACAGGGCGACAGCGCTTATGGGCGACGGTGCGGGCGTGGAACACCGCTTCGCTCCGGGTCCTGGAGAAACTCGGCTTCGACCGCACAGGGCGAGTCGACCCAGATCCCGAGCGCGGCGATTCGCTCTGGCTGACACGCGAACTCGACCCACCAGCGGTATGAGTGATGTGGCACGGCAGTCCCTACCCCTCAGAGGGGTCCGAGCGAACCGGCCGGTGCGACCCACAGATGGGCGGGCAACCCCGAGGTCATAACGCCGGTGTCATACCTGCCATTTCGCCTGCCCGGCAGCGCTTTCCAACGCACTGAACCGTCCCCGGCATCCGCTCTCCGCCCGGCGTGGCGGCGCGCGCGGGTGCTGCTTGCCGGGCAGACTTGCTGCGGTCCTGAGCTCCATCGCCCCCGGTCATTATCTCGGTCAACGGACCGGGCCACTACGCCAATTCCCTTGTCACCCAAACTTAATACCCAGACCTGACCGAATCCGCCCCCATGGTCCGCCGCCTGGCCGCGAGCTCCATCGGCGTCGGCGGTCTCGGAGATGAGCGCGCAAAAAGCACCACCTGGCACCACGCTCCCGCGACCCACGACCGTGACACCGCCCGCTGATTCTCCGCCGCCTACCACCTCGACATACTCATCCAATCCGAT
>NZ_BDAW01000121.1 GCF_001625085.1 Nocardia acidivorans NBRC 108247 | reverse complement strand
GGCCGGGGCGGCGGCGCTGGCAGTGGTGGCGGTGGCCCGGTAGCGGCGCGGCGCGTCCTGGGTACGGGTGGCGTGCCCGTCGCGGGTCAACACGTCCAACGCGTTGCCGATGGCACCCGATGACCGGCCGGTGATCACCGAAATCTGCCGGGGGCTGAATTCGGTGGCGGGGTCACCGGCCAGCACACCGGCCACCATGCGGCGCAATTCGCCATTGCCCAACCGGCCACCCGCGCCGGGGGCAGGGACGGCGGCAGCGGGGGCGGTGGGGGCCGGGGCGGGGGCGGTCATGACGAAAACTCCTTCGAATGCGAAACGAAACCGGGGGCGGGGCAGGGCGGGCGGGGTGCGCCCGGGACCGTTCGGCCCCGGGCGCGGGGCGGTCACATGTCGTTGTCGTCGAAATCGTCGGCGTCGAAATCGTCGGACCAATCGCCGAATTCGAACGGGCCGTTGTCCTGCCACACCACCGTTCCGGTTTCGCTGTTCCAGGTGGCGCGGGTGGCCGTGTTGTCGTTGTCCACGCCCCACATGTCGGCGTCAAAATCGGCTCGGGTCACGCGGACCACATCGGCGCGGAAGTTCCATGCCGAACCGAAATACCCGACGTCGGCGCGCAATTGTTCGACCGCCCACTTCCGTTCGGCGTCCATGGTGTCGAACGATTCGAATTGACCGGCGGCGCGGAAACTGGCGGGCGGTACGAAACTGATCAGCGCAACAAACAGTTCGGCGGTGTTCGCGGTGGTGTCGGTGTTCATCTGAATCGCCTCCGTTTTGATTGATTCGGCCGGTGCGGATATGGCGCGGGCCGGGCCGGAATTGCAGTGCGGGGAATTCGTTGAATTCAACGATCGAATCGAAATTAGCTCGATTCCAAACGGTACACAACTCCATTTGCCCGATTTCCGGATCGAGTTTCGGCGACAAAGCCCAGGTCAAGGCATCAATTCACTGAAAAGTGCACCGAATTCGACGCACGCCCGGATGGCCGTCCGCGGCGAAATGGAAGTTCGAAATAGTCAATGAATTCATTGATAAGTGAATGCGGATGAGGAGCAGGTGGATAACCAAAGGGGGCCGGAGCGGCATGGAACGAGGCCGGGTGGCCGGTCCGCTACCCGCCCGCATGGTTCTTTGTTCCTGCCGGGGGTAGGACCCTGGGCGGTCAGGCCGCCGTGAAGTAGGCCGTGACCAGGCGCTCCTCTAGGGGCGGGGTGTTGCGACCAGGTAGCAACACCGATTGGCGCACCGAAAGCAACACGGAATGACACACGGAATCGCCACGCACGTCTCCGGAAGTGAGAGCGCAAGGGTACGGCGATCAGTTCTAGAATTCGACAATGATCCTCGGTCCACCGAAAGGATCGTTCCGCGAGGCGTTGCACAGGCTTCGAAAAGGCTTCCGAAAGACTCCGGCGGCGATATAGCGTGACGCGATCGGGCGCAGCCTCCAATACAATTAAATGGCGAATCTCGAAATATGCCCGGCCCCTGATTCCATCCTGTCGAACCGGAACCGATTTCATGAACTAATTATTGCCACCATCGCCACGCGGGGCCAGCCGTGCGCGAGGCCGATGATGTCCGACGACCCCGATTGTTCTTCGTCAGCAAAAGGCGACGTATGGTTTCGCTCGCTTCGCCGGTTTTTGGATTTATCGAAGCATCTCTGCGTTCTCGAGATGTTCAGGAAGCTCGGTTTTCGAGTTGTTTGGCGAGTTCTCGTGTGCGCTTACTAGGTTTCTCACCTATTTCAGCAAGGCGGCGCTCGAGGAGATTCACGGTATTGCCGATCACGTAATGTTGTCCGAGGTCGGCATACATTCTCAGCATGTCGCGATAGAAGTTCTCATTGTGCGGGTCGATATCAATAGCGGATTCGAGCAGACGCAAGGCTGCTTCGGGGTCTTTCCCGATCATCGAGCAAGCGAGGATACTGATACTGGCAATTGCGTCGCGGCGCACTTTCTCGCGAACTGGATCGAGGAATTCGGTATCGAGGCCCGCGGCCAACGGCCCGACGGCGGCGAGTTCGAGTATCCGGCTGCACGCACTGCGGCGCTCGGCATCATCGCCGCTGTGGCGGCGACGCGCCGCAGCCTCGGCGAACTCGACATAGTCGACGCGAACTGCGGCGGGGTTGAGCCGCAGGCGACCGGAGCTGGTTTCCAGCAGCGGCTGGCCGGTGCCGCCGGTGATCTCGACGAGAGTGTTGCGCAGCCGAGCCAGGGTCGTGCAGACCGCGTTGCCGGGCCGGGCCGGACGCTGTGGTCCCCACAGGGCATCGACCAGTTGTGCGCGGGTCAGCCCGTGCGGGTGAGTCGCCAGCAACACCAGCAGCTCTCGGCTGCGGGGCTGCAGCCGCGCGGTGATCTCGATCTCGTCGACTGCCTCGGAGCCTGCGTGGCCTGCAATGCCCTGCTGAGGCCGCCAGATAATCCGCAGCGGCCCGAACAGCCGCACATCCAAGTACGGTCCCGCCGGAGCGGATTCGGGCGTGTGCGGGGCACTGGAAGTAGAAGTGCGCTCGGACACCACGGCCGAATCGACGTGGTGCTGCGCCGGGGGACTCGCCACCGGGGGCGTCGGAGGCGGGGGCGTCATCGATTCGCTCGCGGTGGTGAACCGCTGGCGGGCGGGGATATCGCTGGGGCACGCGCTGATCGCATACACCTGAGGCGAGGCCATCCCGAGTCCCCGCCTGCGGTGAGAGCCGAGCCAACTCGATCGGACTACAGGCAGGCTGGACACCGACCCGGCACCAGCGCGAACGTGGACGGCCGTAGCGAGAGCGTGCGCGTAGGCACCCACATCGCGAGCATCCACGACGGCGGGTGTGCGGTATTCAGTCGCGGAGCGCGGTGGCGGCAGCCACCCGATCACCCTGCCGCCGAGTTCGGCAGTGCGAGCATGCAGATCATCGGGCCGAACCGATGCTCCGGTCAGCACGAGAGCCAATCTAGGGAAGCGGGCCGCGAGTTCCCGCACGCGTGCCGCCAGCACGTGCCCTGGATGGTGCTGGTTGGCCACAACGAGCAGCACATCGGCGCTATCGAGCAATGACACCGCGCGAGAGTCCGGGGAGGCCAGACCGCAGTCAGCGACGACAACCAGCTTCCCGGTCGGCCCGTCCATACGCCCCAGCCTGCCGAGATCGAACCCACTCGACGCGCCGTCGGCGAGCGGGTCGGGTTGCGCGGGGGCGGCCAGATAGACCACGGCAGCGGGGTGCCATTGCAGATGGTCCGCGAGGTCGGCCAGCGAGTACACCCCGGACTCGCCGGCCGCCGTGGTGAGGCTGGCCAGCCCTCGGGCGGGGTCGCCGCCGCAGCGGCGGGCGAGCTGCCCGCCGCGCGGGTCGGCTTCGGCCACGATCACCGGCTGCCCAGTGGGCCAGGCGGCGGCCAGCAACAGTGCGGTCGTGCTCGCCCCGGCCGCCGGGTGCAATCCTGCCACTGCGATCAACATCGCTACCACCATCCTCCCCGGCCCACCGGCCGCGTAACCTGTTGTGCCACTACTGGATTTGCTGTTGGTCAATCGGTTTGGTCAAGTACCGGGTCATAGTTGTGTGATCGCGGTGATCACCGTGTGCCCGCCGTGGTCGCTGGTCGAGATCTGTTGCCGCCATATCGATTCGGGCTCGCCAGGGCGGATTTCGTGGATCTCGACTCCATACAGGCCCAGGTCGAGTCGGCGGATGCGCGCGCAATAGGTGGTCCCGGCCGGGATCGAGTCGATTCCGGCCTGGATCGCGGGTGCGTCCGCGACTGCCGCCGACCCCGCCACCAGCGCCCGTGCCCGCGCGCCGTCGCGATGTCGGTAGTAGGCGGCTTCGAATACTGCGATCGCCTGCCCTCCATCGCGTACCTGTCTGGCCGCGAGTAACTGTTGTTCGGTCGCCGAATGCGCACAGCCACTGGAGGTTCCGCTCACCAACTCCACCGGATGGTCACTCACCACCGGTGCCTCCACCAGCGAGGCGGGTGCAGGCGTGGTGTGCGGGCGTGGATGCGGAGCGAGAGTGATCGCAACAGCGGCGAGTACCAGAGCGCACGCCCCACCCGCGACGACCCGCCACCGACGCGTCCGCGCGGGATCGAGCGGAGCCTCGGTTTCCTTGTCCTGGCTTGGGGCGGCGGTATGAGTTCGTAGCCAGATTTGCAGCGGCGTCTGCACTGCCTCGGATTTAGGCTCGGGGGCGTCGAGGAGGATTTCCTCGGGTTCGGGGTTCTCATCGAGAGGGATCTCGTTCATTACCGGTCAAGTCCTTCTGCTGTCTTGGGGTCGGCGGTTACTGAGGCAGCAGTGCGCCGAGAACATCGGCGACCGGCGCGGAAAGGTCAGGGACTTCTGCGGCCACGTCGCTGATCAGCGCATCGACCTCGTTGGTGATCGCGGGCACCAGAGCCTGCGGATCAGCGGCGGCCACCTGCGCCAGCACCACTTCCTGTGGCAGCGGAGCCTGCTCGCCCCCGGCGCTACCAAGTGCGGCGTCGATGGCCGGGTCGGTCAGCCCCGCCTGATCGGCGGCAGTGGCGACGCGGTCGGTCAGGAAAGCGTTCCAGTCGCGTTCGCGGTCAGCAATCAGCGCGGGCATCCACTCCGGGCGTGTCAACTCGACCGAACCCACCCGCACCACATCGGGATCAGCAGCGATGTCCGGTCCGAGCGCGGTCGCTCCCGCGCCCGACGACGGCGAAGCGCTATGTGCGGATGCGCGCGGGGCCGGGGGTGGCGGTGTTGCCGAAATCAGCTGTGCTGCCTGTGGATACGACAGCGGCTCGACAGGCACCACCGTGATCGAGGGCCGGTCATCGACCGATGCCGCAGGGGCAGCGGGGGCTGCCGGGGCAAGTGCGCGCGGGGGCGCAGTGACACCAGCCTGTCCTCCCGGGTGCGGCGTGGCGATCAGTCCTGGCTGTCCTGTGGGCGGCATGGCCGGAGCGGGCGCGGTGAACAGTAGCGCCGCGACCATCATGCACGCACCCGCCGCCGAGCGCGAGATCAGCGCGGTGCCGGAGAAGGGCGGCCTCGCCGCCCGCGTGGAGATCCGCGGTGGGGGCACGATGCCGACCGCCCCTCCACGCAACGCGGTCCATGGTGCGCCTGCGCGCAACCTCGCGCGCACATGCACGACCTCGACACGAAAACCCTTGGCCTCCAGAAATTCACCGATGACCACAGCTCGACCGATGATCGGTCGAGCGAGGCGGTGTGGCGCAATCGCGATCACCGCTACTGCGTCGGCATCCTCCCGAATCCTCTGCGGCACTTCGACATCCAAGCGCGGGCACCACTCCCATGCCACGACATCGCCGTTCCGCAACCAAGTCAGCCATATCCCCACGGCGGCAACATGATTCGCACTCTCTTCGAAGGCACGCCGCAGGCCATTGGTGACGTATAGGGCCGAAAATGAATTGGTGGCGACCTCAGCGTGCTCAAGGGCCCTTCCGCGAGGGTCCGTATCGCCATATCGCTGCGGATAACGCAGCAGCCCACTCACCGGGCGGATTCGGTCGCCCACAGTGCTACGTCGATCCTGCAGCGTGGGGCCGCAGGCACCGCGTGCCGCGTTGTTCTCGCGTTCATTGCCTGGGTCCGGGGGCGGAGTTTTGACGACGTGATGTTGGTGCTGGGTCAGTTGTCGATGGAGTTTCATGATCATGCCTCTCGGGTCGCACCTGGGTTTGGTGTGGACCTCGAAGACACTTCAGCGATCGAGGCCCGATGGCGTACCGCTCGAAGTGGAGCGGTGGTCTGTACCGCAGATCGCGATGCAGGCCGTGCACATCGGCGCCGGTTGATCTCGGATCGCCGGATAACTGGAAGGAGCGGGATGCCTGGTCGATGATCGTGGTCGGCCAGGATTAGCCGCTTGTCAGTTGGGGGGTTCTATCCAAAAGTCGATATTGGCTTGGGGCCGAGGGTAGTTGGTGAGCGGTGTGCAGTTCACGTGCAGCGTTATCCAAGGATCCTCGTCCTCGAATCGGATTCGTAAGGCGAGCTGGGCCGGGCGGTTCTGCTCGAGGTCGGACAAGACCTGCAAGAGCGCGAACCTATCCGCGGGATGCGTTTGTGGATTGCGGTGGCGCCAGAAGCTCATTCGTGGATCGTCACGGCAGTAGAACGAGTGCATCAGCGTCGTTCGCAGATCCATCAATGCCGATCCGTGCCCGCGGGGTGTGCGGGTGGACAAGTGCTCTGTGAACGGATCCGGGCTCGGGGCCGTCGTTGTGTCAGTTATGTCGGCGATGATTCCGCGAGCAACTCGTTCCCCATGCCGGTCAGTGGTCGAACGCACGGCCATCCACAGATGACGTCGTTTCGTCGGGTTGGAGTCCTCGATCACTAAACTTCCGCACCACCGGGACTCCGGATCGCCTGGGTCGAACAGTGCGATGAGCTCCAGCCGCTTATCGAGCCAGACGACCTGTTCTAAC
This sequence comes from Nocardia acidivorans NBRC 108247, assembly GCF_001625085.1. Classification (GTDB taxonomy): domain Bacteria; phylum Actinomycetota; class Actinomycetes; order Mycobacteriales; family Mycobacteriaceae; genus Nocardia; species Nocardia acidivorans. The sequence goes on along the minus strand of NZ_BDAW01000121.1, from coordinate 8,860 downwards.
AATGCTGGCAGAGTCCAGGTGGACGAACTCGCGAACAACGCCGGAACGGACCCGTGCGGGACGCCAAATCGAGCTATGAGCTCTGCATCGAATTCCACAGGGACAACCGGCATCTCGACATCGCCTTGGTGCGTGCCGATGTCCAAGCGGACAGCGTGCACGACACCTGACGGTCCGACGATCGGGATAGCCGTTGCGGAACCAACCGACTCGCGATCGTACAGATCTCCGTGACAGCGTTCCCGCTCGACGATCGCTCTGGTCAGTAAGTGCAGTCCGGCATCAGCTGGCCTCGACACCACGTGCGCGAGCCCCGCCGTCCTGAAGGTTCTGAACAGGCGGTGAAAACGATGCGGCCCTTCCCCGTCGAGAATGACTGTGGGCTCAAGACTCTCGCCCGCAAGACATTCCACAAGAAAGCGGTGGCTCGTGGTTGACCCGCCTGTTGCCAACGGCAAATCGATAGGGCGCGTTGCGAGATCACTGTTCGCGCGAGCCCCGTGTGAAGAACGTGTGATGTTCGGGCGTCCCTGCGCTGTGGTCATAGCCGCATCTCCTACTCATGCCGGTCCCGGGTTGACTAACCCTTTGCTGTCGTTCCATTCGACCAGCGGCAGCACCGTTTCAGAACGGCGGAATGCAAGGCTGAAACCTAGGCCAAAGACTAGGCAAAAGCCGCAAAGTTCAATCCTTCCCACAAAGGGCAGTGCCCCAAACGATTGAGACGTCAGCCCGCTGACCTGCATAGACGTTCACGAATCGGTAGTGTGCGAGGTATTTGCTGGAGTAATATACGAAGAGCACACGCACGGCATCGGGTAACCAAGATTCGACGGAGATGCCATGGGAACAAGACGAGCAGAAGATGACGTGGGCGGTCCCGGTACACCACGATTCGACAGTGGTGATCCGGAAAGGCACCAGCCAAACCGCAAGCTGGTCGATCAACGCCTGGCACGCGGATGGACCCAGGATCAGGTGGCTCGCGCTATCGCCGATCTCGCCGCGGCCCGCGGTAAGACGACCGGGGTTACCGCGAACACTGTCTCGCGCCTCGAGCGAGGATCATGTATGTGGCCTTACACGCTGGTCGCCGAGTTCGAGACGCTGTTCGAATGTACGGCCGCAGAACTGGGGTTCGTCAACCGTCGCATGGGCAGAGGCCATCACCTCGCGCAGCTCGCCGCCGAATCAGTTCACGGCGTCCCCGAATCCCGCTCGGCGACTTCACAGTCGGAGACGAATGACTCGCTCGGCTCGAGCAGCGCGGACGCGCCGAACCCGGACATCTACTCACCGATGCTCGCGGCCTACGGAACGCCCCAGCTGTACATCCTTGCCAACAACAAGGAGTACAGGCATGCATTCCCAGGCATAACCGTTGGCACCAACCTGCTGGAGTGGGCGACGCTCGACCCCATCGCTCGCGAAGTGCTAGTCGAATGGGAGTTAGAGACCGAGTTGCTCGGTAACTCACTGCGCCAAGCCGCAGCAAATCCTCACAACGGGGAGGCCCGAGCAATCCTGGGAAAGTGCCTGGATCAGTCCCCCGACTACCGCGCCATCTACGACCGAGGCCACACCGACGTCCACCGGCCATACTCCTACCAAGTGCTTCGAGACCCGGCCACCGGCGAAATCACCCAAGTCGAATGCAACATCTGGGTCGCCTTCACCCACGGCAAACCGACACACTTCTATCTCGGAAAACCACAGAATCTCACACCGCAGAAGAACATCTGACGCCCACAACCACCGCATCACAGCGACGGGGTCTGCCCCGCGGTACCCGAACCGGACTGCCCCCTCGATTCAGCTCGATACCACGGAAGGCGGATACGTGACACCGCCAACGGCTGACGCGCGCTGATAAAGACGTTCGTTGGCCATCGACATCTCTGCGACCGTACGACAACCGGGCGAAGCTGTGCGTAGAAGCGCGAACAAGACCGCGTCCGACGGGGCACGCAGCATGGGGACCGGTCCGGGACGGAACCGTTTGATCAAGACCACTTCGCCGAACCCCAGATCCGCCGTCGTCGTTTCGGCCATTGTCTCCTCGATGATCGCGGCGGCATGGTCGGCAGGCAGGATGACCTGGCCCCAGGGATGGGGAAGGTCCCACTCCCCCAGTTCGATCAGCTTCTCCACGTCAGGGCTCAGACGATCAGCGAATTCGATGAAAGCGAGTTCCTCCGCATCGACAGGCGACAAACCTGACGGTGGCCCGTCGACCTTGTCGTAGACGACCGCATTGAGTTCGAAGTCGCTCGATTTCACCTGGCCGGAAATATGGTCGGCCACCAGTCGACCTTGCGCTGCAATCAATTCGGCGGCCGACGTGTACACCGCCCGGTACGACAGAACACGCTCAGGCGCTTCGATCACACGCAGGGTCGCCTTGGTGATGACTCCGTGGCGGCCCATGCCCGATCGCAAGGCGTCAAAGAGATCGCTTCGCGACGTAGACGAGCAGGCGACGATCTCGCCCTCGCGCGTAACTGCTTCGAGTTCGATTACATTCGCCGCCTGCGTGCCGTGGATATGGGACGTCCCGCCGATCCCGGCGGCGGAGAGAGTACCGCCGACGGTCAGGTCAAGGTAATCGGTTAGCACTGGGGGCATGCGATGGAGTGGCAGCGTAGCCTTCAGAACCTCGCGCCAACTGGCCCCAGCATCCACGACGACACAGTCACCGGTGACGTCATGGATGGTGGCCAGCCCCCGGAGATCGAGAGAAACACCGCTCGTCAGGGACTCACCTCGCGAGGAATGCCCACAACCACGCGCCAGCAGATCCGCCGGTCCCCCGCCCGCAGATTCCCGAATCAGAGCTGAAATCTCCAGCGCGGAGCTCGGACAGACAACCATCCGAGGACTGCGACTTGAGAGACGACCGAAATCGAACATCGCGTGGTCTCGACGTATGTCCGTCATAGGAAAACTCTATCGACATCTGCCAACGACGAACTCGCTTTGTAACCAGATGCCATGGCAGCGCAGAATGTCGCTGACTCGGCGCTGCGCTTCCCACACGTTCGGGTCTTCGGGGTCGAGGCCAGCGTCAATGAGCGCCTATCGATCAATACTGTCCATATCTACGCTGACGCATTAGGGCGCTTCAGGTTCCATCGTGTACCGGGTGGGCGTGTTGTTCGCCCTGCCCCAGACCCGCACGATGATGCACTGAAGCGGACGTTCGCGCAGTTCAGGCAGGGCCCAGACGAATCCTGTGGGCCATAGTCCTTTCGACAATGTCACCAGCGGGCCATTCGCATGCATCCTGATAGGCGGCCATCAGCTCTCGCCAGGTGCTGGACCATCACCGCCGAACGGGCCGAGACCGAGATGACGGGGCAGCGGAAGATCAATCACCTATGGTGACCGCATGGCCTCATCTTGCCTGCTAGAACTCGCTATTCGCCGCTGCACCGAGCTAAGGACGGCGCGGGGCGTAGCAACGCGACCGCTGCTGTCGGTAGGACTGGCTACGGTTGAGTAGCCGACCGGAACGTAGCCGGGTGGCACCGCAAACCCGTAGTGATTCATGTCGCTCAACGCAGCGAGAGCTTCACCGGTTGTTGATACGAGAGGAGTATCCGTGCAGCTCAGCGACCTTGTGGTTGGGTTCGGACTGGCACGTCGGATACCACCGGTTCGAACCTGCAACGCGGCGCGGGCGGGGTACCGTGTTCGCCGGAATCGATGCGACAATCCCATCGTTGTAATTTGCTGGCGGAGGAGCCCGCAAGCTGCTGACTAGGTGGTGGTTTCCAGCGCCAGAAGCGCGTCGCAACAGGACGTAGAAGTCGAACGCGACACGTGGATTTAAACGACTGTACGGCTACAGGCAACTGCAGGACCGGTGCCGCGAGACAAGAGGAGACAGGTGCATAGCTTCTATGAATTCTTCGCCGGCGGCGGTATGGCACGTGAGGGCCTCGCCAGGAGCGGCAAGTGGGAGTGCCTGTTCGCCAACGATTTTGACGCAAAGAAGGCTGCGAGCTACAAGTCAAATCTGCCTGATGATGAAGGCGACACGATGGTCGTTGCGGATGTTGCCAAACTAAGCGTCGACGAACACCTCGCAACCGGGCATGCGGACCTCGCATGGGCGTCGTTTCCTTGCCAGGATCTATCCCTGGCAGGGTCAGGGGCAGGGCTGAAGGGGGCACGATCAGGAACCGTCCATTCCTTCTGGAACCTGATCAAGGAGTTGCGAGAGCAGCAACGCGCACCGCGGCTGGTCGTGCTCGAAAACGTTGTCGGCGCGCTCACCGCAAATAAAGGCCAGGACTTCGTGACTCTCGGCAACATGCTCGCCGAGAGTGGCTACCGTTTCGGGGCGGTTGTGATCAATGCTGTGCATTGGGTTCCGCAATCACGTCCGCGGCTGTTCATCATCGCGGCGCACCGCGAGCTTCAGATCGATGGGCTGGTTTCGGAGCGCCCGACTCGCTGGCACCCTGTCTCGCTGGTCGCCGCGCATGGTCGCCTCCTGGCCGGGTCCGAGGCGACGAGGAAAGAGGATGCTTGGGTTTGGTGGAACCTCCCCGAGCCGCCTTCGCGTAGGACGAAATACCAGACTTTGGCGGATGTAATCGAGCCTGATGACCCGGCCAGCGTCGACTGGCACGATGATGCGGTAACTGAACGGCTACTCAGTGAGGAACTGATGAACGCCGGGAATAAAAAGAAAGTTGAAGATGCAAAGCTACGCGCCAAGGCGACTGGCGATACGGTAGTCGGAACAATCTATAAAAGAATGCGGCCTGAAGGTCCATTCACTGGCAAAAAAGATAAGGACGGCAAGCCGCTCCGCGAGAAGGTTCAACGTGCCGAGGTTCGCTTCGACGACATCGCTGGCTGCCTTCGCACGCCAGGCGGCGGCTCCAGTAGGCAGACAATTTTGGTCATCGATGAAAATGGTAATCGAGTGCGTTCTCGCCTGCTCTCCACTCGGGAAGCAGCGCGCTTGATGGGCCTAAGGGACGACTATATCCTTCCTGATAAATACAACGATGCGTACCACCTCGCCGGAGACGGAGTAGTTGTCGACGTCGTTCATTTCTTGGCCGAGAATGTCCTTGAGCCGTTGCTTGAGCCACCCATCTCGACTGATATCAGAAGGGCCGGAGCTAAAGCGACACAGTCCCAGCTCGAAATCAAATATGGAGACGAAAAGGTTCCCGCCTGTGTTTGAGGCCAATTTTATCCGGTGAAGGAAACACCAGAGCAACACTCTCGCACGATGCGAGCAGTGCGCTCGGTAAACACAGGTCCCGAGATGATTGTGCGCCGTTATCTCCATGCAGCCGGGCTGCGATACCGGCTGCATGATCGACGGCTTCCAGGGAAGCCTGACGTAGTCTTCCCCAGCCGTCGGCTGGCTCTGTTCGTACACGGATGCTTCTGGCATCAGCATCCCTACTGTCGAGCAGCGACCAGGCCAGCATCGAACACTGATTACTGGTCTCGCAAGCTGGACGGCAACGTTGCCCGCGATGAACGCCGACAAACCGAACTGGAAGCGCGGGGCTGGAAAGTCCTGACCTTCTGGGAATGCCAGACACGAGACCTAGCGATGCTCAACCAGCTTTCCTTGCTGATCCGGAACAGTCCCGTTGTCGGCGGCCGATCCTCGTCAGCGACGAGTTCAAGACAGCCATGACAGGTTATGTCGGCGCGCGGATCGCTGGGTTTCCTTGCCCTGCAGGCATTCCGGCAGCGATGGTCATCAACCGGGTTCGAGCAACAACGACTCGTATAGCCGCTGGACCAACTCAGGTCCCTCGCCTTCGGCCGCACAGCGAGTCGGCCCCGGCGGGCAGCATTGGTGGCGAGTATTCCCAGGTAGACGCTCAAAACCCGATCCGCACCGGAATTCTGCCGGGAGTTTGTCGGACGTGGCTGCGAGACTATCCGCGTGACGAACGATGTTCTGGAAGCTGAGCTCACAACCTTCACAGAAAAGCACGAGTTCACTGGCATAAGCGCACTAGCGGTGGGTCTCCTTGTGACCGACCGTGCTCGCGAACTGGGCTTCCCTCTCAACCCAGATGCCTTGCTCACCCCGGGTGGCGGCCAAGTGTCACGCCTTGGAGGGAGACGCGTGCCACGATTGCTAGCCAGTCATGGCATAAACCGCGAACTGCCCACAGAGGGCGGTCGAACGTCCCGCGGCACCGTTCGCATGATGCGCGACTATGTCGACATGCTGAACACGTTGCACACGGCGGGCCCGGTTGATCTCGACAGTGTTGAAGAGTTCTGGATTCAGCGGTTTCGTGACTATTTCGCGTCGGTGCCCTTGGAATCCGAGGGTAACGCCTCGAACGACAGCAGTGGGCCAGCTGGCAGCGATGATCCAAGCTCGCGCTTGCTGGAATTGATCGAAGACAGTGGCATCGACCCGCAGTCGTTGGCCGACGCCATGGTTCGTCACCCCAACGCGAACCAGGTCATCTCGCTACTTGCAAGCAGCGCCGCTGGTATGTCGGCGGCCCAGGCCGCAGTGGTTGACCAGCGGCGAGAGCTTGTCGCCAAGCTGCGGGAATTGATCAATGATCCGACCAGCACGGAGACAGACGTCCAGAAACTGATCGGCAATGCGTACTGGATCTTCGGCGGCCGGTACGTCGGCGTTGCTGAACGGCGATCATTCACATTGCTGGACCAAACAGATATCCCGTTACTTGGTTCTGACCGCACGCTCCACATCGTTGAACTGAAGGGCCCGAATATCAAGAGGCTCATCGTGTTTCATCGCAATCATTGGATTGCGGGGCCGATGGTTCATGAGGCCGTCGCACAGGCGATGAACTATCTCCGAAGTTTCGACGAGCAAGGGCTACAAAACTCGGCGGCGTTCAGCAACGAGCTGGGCCAGACCTACGATATGAGCCGGGTTTTCGCGACCGTAGTTCTCGGTCGCTCCGATCACGGTCGGCCAGATGCTGTCACACCTCGCGAGGTGGTCACACGCACTCTTCGCCAATACAGCGCCGCACTAAGTCGAATCGAAGTCATCACCTACGACCAGCTCGTAGAGAACGCCGAACGAGCCCTTCTTTTCGAGCATGTCACACAGAATCAGGCTGCAGCGGTGGCTGAGACGTCTGAGGATTCGACCGCGACCTAGTTGTGCTGTCTCAGAGGCCGGCCCACCGTTTCACAGGTGGCTGGCCAGTTCAATAACCATCGGTGAGGAAACAGAAGCGCATCGGCCAACGCGTTGTTCGACGCGCGCCGCGAAGTCCTGGAGTGCGGCTACCGGGTCGTTCGACCCGGAGCACGCATCTCCGATCCCCTTGCGAGGAAGTATGATTCCGTGGATGACCTTGGGGTGGGAAGGATTGCGCAAGCCCGTGTTTGAGACTAGTTCCGACGACACGGTCAGGGCGGTCGAGTCCATATCGCCAATGCACCGCGACTGGTTCGACCGGCTGCGCAGTCCGGCCCACCGTTACCAATCGCGCACTGTTGACCGCTGGACACGGGAGGACATCGCCGCGCAGGAGATGCGGCCCGATGGCGTACCTGGCTGCATGGGCACCGTCGGCGGCGGCTCATCCAGGCAGGCCGACACCCCTGCAGCGGAAGGCAAAGTCAGCGTTCAGCGAGTGACCACCACGAGTACGGCGCGCGTATGAGTATCGAGGTCCACAAGTTTTATCGATTGCCGGCCAGCCAGGACGAATTCGCCTTCGGCGATGCCATTGCCGTGTCGGCTGTCGGATGGTTAACCGAGTCCGCCGGGAGGCCGTTGGCCCCTAGCGGGCTCGTTCGTGTATCTACAAGCGGTGAGGCGGGAGTAAATGGGTAGTCGAGGCGTAGCTAGCTATAACGACCCGGACAAGAAGCCGCCGACCAAGAAGTCCATGCCGACCCGTTTCGTGCGGGAGTTCCGCGAGAAGCTGTCGAATGCCCTCGACACGGTGGATGACGTGAGCGGCGTGAAGCTGGGCAAATGCATTGGCGCATACGCCTTCTACGACTACGACCGCGAGCCGATCTATGTCGGGCAAACCACTGAGGACTTCGCCACCCGCATTGGTCGGCACCTCCGCGGGCAACGGTCGGACACTCTGGCCTACCGCATACTCGACCCATTCGAAGTCGCCGAGATGGAGCTGTACGCAGTCGAGCACCTGCGTCAGGTGCCGCCCAAGGATCGTCGCGCCCAAGTGGACGCTATCGAGTACTCGGCGTACGTGCATGCGATTCAGAACTCCAAGTACAAAGCGATCCTCAACGAGAAGATCCCGCCGGTCTCGGAAATCGTCGACCTGCCCGAGCCGTACCGCTTCGATCTCGTCCCCAAGGACTTGCGAGAGGATCGCGAACACCCCGATGTTCGTATCGCGCGCCGAGCCGAGACACTGGCCCGCGTGGCTGCAGTCGCCCACGAACGTGGTGAGGTTTCGGCCGGGCTTCGGCGCGTCATCGTGATCCAGGCAGTACGCCTCGCTGACCTCGCGGCCGCGCGCTTGGCCTATGCAGAGGGCCGAGCACGGCCGTCATCCGATTCGATCAATGTGCCCGCGCTCGTCGGCAACGTCATGGCTGAATCCGGCGATTCCGACGCCAGCGATGACTAGGTGTGGAATCTCAGGACGTTGGTTCCACAATGTCGCGACTCGGCTGATCGGTGGCTTGTGTCCGACGCCGTCTGCACCAAACTCGTAGGCCTCCGACCTTCGGATCGACCGTACCCGGTCCGTACGTCGGCAGGGTCAACCGCCTCTCGCTAATGGGCCTTCGTCGATGAAAAAGCATTGGTAGAAAGCTTGATTCATGAGGCGGCGGGTTTCGTCGCGGGCCCCCCGCAGAACTCTGTCGACGCTCTTCGAATTCCGGT
>NZ_BDAW01000120.1 GCF_001625085.1 Nocardia acidivorans NBRC 108247 | reverse complement strand
TCGGGTGATGCAGCCCGATGTTGGGGCGAATTGTGAGTGAACGCACTTCCGTGAGAGGCTGTTCCGATTAATATGAGGGGGCCTCATGTCTGCGGCATTCGCGTCCCGCGGGGGCTGGGGAACCCGATGAAGGTCATGTTCGACGCGCAGTACATAGGAGATGCACCATGGCTGCTCGAATCGCCTCGATCAGCGGGGTAGAGCACACCGCAATGCTCGGGCTCGGCGTGTACCGCCCCGCCCGGGTCGTCACCAACGATGAGGTCGCCGGGCCGATCGACTCCACCGACGAGTGGATTCGCACCCGCTCCGGTATTCGCACCCGCCGCTTCGCCGGGCCCGACGAGACCATCATCAGCATGAGCGCCGCGGCCGCCCGCGATGCCATCGAGGCCGCCGAGATCGATGCGAACACCATCGACTGCGTAATCGTCGCGACCTCGACCTGGCTGCTGCTCACGCCCGCCGCCGCCCCGCAGATCGCCACCGAACTGGGTCTCAACGGGGTGGCCGCCTTCGACATCTCGGCCGGGTGCGCGGGCTTCTGTCACGCGTTGGCGGTGGCCTCGGATCTGGTCAAGGGCGGTACCGCCCGCAATGTCCTGGTCGTCGGTGTGGAGAAACTCACCGACGCGGTGAATCCGGCCGACCGCGGCACCGCCTTCCTCTTCGCGGACGGTGCGGGCGCGGTGGTGGTCGGCGCCTCGGACGAGCCCGCCATCGGTCCCACGGTGTGGGGTTCGGACGGCACCCAGCATCACGCCATCCGCCAGGACAAGGACTGGATGGACTTCTTCCGCGAAATCGACGCCAACGGCCTGGACGCGGTCCGCCCCTACCTCGCCATGGAGGGCACCGCGGTATTCCGCTGGGCCGCACACTCTTTGGAGAAGGTCTGCCGCGACGCCATCGAACGCGCGGGCCTGACCCCGGGCGAGCTGGACGCCATGGTTCCGCACCAGGCCAACGGCCGGATCATCGAGATCATGGCCCGGGTGCTGCACCTGCCCGAGCACTGCGCGCTGGCCAATGACATCGAGGAGACCGGCAACACCTCGGCCGCCTCGATTCCGCTGGCCATGGAGGCGCTACTGCGGCAGGGCGATGCCAAGCCCGGCGGCACCGCCCTGCTCATCGCCTTCGGTGCGGGCCTGTCCTACGCGGCACAGGTTGTGACACTGCCGAATTGGAAGAGCTGAGGCTCCGCGTCAGCCGAGTTCCCAGACGACGGTGACATCGAAGGTCACCGTCTGCTGGCCCGGCTCCAGCGCGAAACCGCTGTCGTTCGGCGCGGCCTGGCGCAGCATCGGGCTGGGTCCGCCGCTGCTGCCCTCGTTGATGGTCTTGACCTTCTTCAACTTGAGCCCGGCCAGATCCGCGTACTGCTGCGCCCGCGCCTTGGCATCGTCGAAGGCGCGCGCCCGCGCGTCCGAGAGCAGCTTGGCATTGTCCTCGAGCCCGAAGGCCACCGCGGCGATGCGGGTGTCATTACCGCCTGCCTTGACCGCCGCGTCGAGAATGGCCGACGCCTTGGGCAGATCGCGCACCGCGATATGCACGGAATTGCTTGCCTTGTAACCGATGACGGTGCGCCCCTCCGGCCCGTAGGTGGGCTGCACGGAGAGTTCGCTGGTCTTCACGTCCTCACGTTTGACCCCGGCGGTGACCATGGCATCGGTCATGGCCTTGGCCTTGTCGTTCACCCCGTCGACCGCGGTGGAGACATCGGCGGCGGTGACCTCGGCCCCCAGATCCGCATTGAGCACATCGGGCACACCCGACACCTTGCCGGAGCCGACCACGGTCACCGCACGGTCGTTGTCGGTGCCGCAGCCGGTGAGCAGCAGCGCGAGTCCGGTGGCCGCGGCGCAGATCGCTATACGTCGTCGCATACCCGCGAACCTACGCATCGGGGGTGTGGACCACCGGCAAACACGCGCATCACTTCTCGACGGTCCGCTTGATCCTGTCGAGGGTTTCGTTCATACCGGTGACCAGGTTGGCCTCGAAGACCTGTTCGCCGCCGAGCACCTTGTCGATGAGCTTGCGCACCACCGGGTTGACGCCCTTGGGGACATCCCGCCGCTGAATGAGCCGGGTGCCGCCCTCGGTGGGCTCCAGGGTGAAACTCCAGATGGTGAAGTTCTCGTTCATCCGGAAGGCCAGTGCGCGATTGGGTTCGAAGCGCACCACCCGCGAGGTGGTGGGGTAGTACTTCGCGCCGTCGCGATTGAGATTGATGGTCCAGGTGCCGGTCCTGGTCTTGCCGAGCGGCTGCATCCGGACGGTGTTCGGGCTGAACTCCGGCATGCGCTTGAGATCGGAGATGACGCTCCACACCTGCTCGGGCGCCGCGGCGATGTCGATGGTGGCTTCGAGAGTATTCGGCAACGCTGCCTCCGGAAGAACGTGACGATCAGTACTACGCATCCTAGGTGGGTACGGACATATCGTGACAATCGAACATCGCGCGAACAATCCGAACACTGAAATTCAACTAGATCACATTCCGGTGCGGGCGCATGGCCGAATGTAATGGGTGACGCACAATGTGGGATAGACGAAGTAACAGACAGGCCACCAGCTTCCGATGCGAAACGTGAGGTGATCGGCCGTGAAACTGCGCTCGCTCCTGCATCGCAAGACCAGCGTCTCCGACGACTCCGCCGCCGCGAACGGCGTCGATCAGCTCCCGCTCCTCCCGTCGGACGAGATGCGCGATGCCTCCCAGGTTCCCCGCACACCGAGAAGATCCAGACCCGATGGTCAGCTCGAGGAACGATTGGAACGACTGCTCACGCCGAACGAGCTGGATCTGGTTCAGCACCATCGGATTTGACCAGGTGAACGCGCCGGAGTTCCCGCCCTCGGCATCCCCGAGTTCGCGCACGGCGGACACTCGGACCACATTCGACTTGCCAACGCGGCTCATACTTCTCAGGTGACTTCACCAGCTGCCGCCAAGCCGGCCATCCTCAGCGTGGACGACGATCCGGGCGTCTCGCGTGCCGTGGTTCGTGATCTGCGCCGCCGGTACGGGGCGGATTATCGGATTCTGCGGGCGGAGTCGGGCGCGGACGCGCTCGAGGTACTTCGGGAATTGAAACTGCGCGGCCAGCCGGTCGCGGTATTGATCGCCGACTATCGGATGCCGGGTATGAACGGCGTCGAATTCCTGGAGCAGGCCATGGACCTGCACCCGTACGCGCGCCGCGTCCTGTTGACCGCGTACGCCGATACCGATGCCGCCATCGAGGCCATCAATGTCGTCGATCTGGACCACTATCTGCTCAAGCCGTGGGATCCGCCGGAGGAGAAGCTGTACCCGGTGATCGACGCCCTGCTCGACGCCTGGCGCAGCGATGACCACAAGCCGGTGACCGAGACCAAGGTGGTCGGGCACCGCTGGTCCGCGCGCTGCTCGGAGGTGCGAGAATTCCTGGCGCGCAATCAGTTGCCGTACCGCTGGTACCAGTTCGACGAGCCCGAGGGCGCGCGCCTGCTGACCGCCGCCAATGCCACCGAGGATCAATGCCCGGTGATCATCAACTCCGGCGGTGAGGTGCTGATCATGCCCACCGATTCGGAGCTGGCCACGGCGGTCGGGCTCAATACCGTTCCGGCCGAGGACTTCTACGATCTGATCGTGGTCGGCGGTGGTCCGGCCGGGCTGGGGGCGGCGGTGTACGGCGCCTCCGAGGGCCTGCGCACCGTGCTCGTCGAGCGCACCGCGACCGGCGGTCAGGCGGGTCAGAGTTCGCGGATCGAGAACTATCTCGGTTTCCCGGACGGGCTTTCGGGTGCGCAGCTCGCCGATCGCGCGCGGCGTCAGGCCGTGAAGTTCGGGGCCGAGCTGATCACCACCCGCGAGGTGGTCGGGCTGGAACCCTGTGGTTCGGCCCGCGTGGTGCGCTTCGCGGACGGCTCCAAGATCGCCGCGCACAGCGTGGTGATCGCGACCGGTGTGAATTACCGGCATCATCCGGCACCCGGTGTGGATGAATTCACCGGACGCGGCGTCTATTACGGATCGGCCATGACCGAGGCATCGGATTGCTCGGAGCGCGATATCTATATTGTCGGCGGCGCGAATTCGGCGGGGCAGGCGGCGGTGTACCTATCCCGGCACGCGCGGACCGTGCACATTCTGGTGCGGGCGGAATCCCTGGTGGATTCCATGTCGCACTATCTGATCCAGCAGATCGAGCAGATTCCGAATATCAAGGTGCATCCGCGCACCGAGGTGGTCTCGGCCGACGGCGACGATCATCTGGAACGCCTGGTGCTGCGCGACAATGCGACCGGCGCGGAAGAAAAGGTCGATGCCGAGCGGTTGTTCCTTTTCATCGGTGCGGCCCCGGAGACCGAGTGGCTCGACGGTGTCGTACACCGCGACGACCGGGGCTATGTGCTCGCCGGCCCCGATCTGATGGTGGACGGCAGCAAACCGGCCGGTTGGGAACTGCCCCGTCCGCCGCAACATCTGGAGACCAGCGTTCCCGGCGTCTTCGTGGCCGGCGACGTACGGTCGGAGTCGGCGAAGCGAGTGGCGTCGGCGGTCGGCGAAGGCGCCATGGCCGTCATGCTCGTGCACCGCTGGATCGCGAAACAGTAGGAGTTGAGCCGTGGGACATACATACATCTGCGATCCCAATGAACTGCGGGAGCTGTTCCTGTTCGAGAAGCTGACCGACGAACAGCTGGCCTGGCTCTGCAAGGACGGCCGCGTCGAACATTTCGAACCCGGTCTGGTGTACCGCGAGGGCGAACCGGGCACCTGCTTCTACGTCCTGATGGACGGCGAGGTCCGGCTCACCAAGATGTCCGGCGGCGAGGAGATCGAACTGGTCCGCACCGACCATCACGGCTCCTACTCGGGCGCGTGGACCGCGTATATGGGCGACAAGGTCGATCAGCACTACAGCGGATCGTTCTATGTCACCAAGCCGTCCAAATTCTTCGTCCTGGACGCGGGCACCTTCTCCAAGATGATGCAGGAATGGTTCCCGATGGCGGTGCATCTGCTGGAGGGCGTCTTCTTCGGCAACCGCAATGCCAATGAGCGCATCGGACAGCGGGAGCGGCTGCTCGCGCTGGGTTCGCTTTCCGCGGGCCTGACCCATGAGCTGAACAATCCGGCCGCCGCAGCCGTGCGCGCCACCTCCTCGCTGCGCGAACGCGTCGCGGGCATGCGGCACAAGCTGAAGATGATGTCCTCCGGCAAATTCGACTCCGCGACCATGGAGGCGCTGGCGCAATTGCAGGAGGAGGCCGCCGCCCAGGTGGCCAAGGCGCCCACCCTCACACCGATGGAGGCCGCCGACCGGGAGGATGAACTAGGCGATTGGCTGGAGGCGCACGGTATCGCCAACGGCTGGGATATCGCGCCCACCTTCGTCCAGGCCGGATTCGATATCGACTGGCTGGAGAAGGTGCACGGCATTCTCACCGGTTGTGAGGGCGCGGTTTTCGAGGGCGCTATCCGCTGGCTGAACTACACGGTCGAGACCGAACTGCTCATGAACGAGATCGCCGACTCCACCACCCGCATCTCCACCCTGGTGAACGCGGCCAAGCAGTACTCGCAGATGGATCGCGCGCCCTTCCAGGTGGTCGACATCCACGAGCTGCTGGACAGCACGCTGGTCATGCTGGGCCGCAAGATCGGCGACGACATCGAGGTGGTCAAGGAGTACGACCACGCGCTGCCGACGGTGCCCTGCTATGCCGCCGAGTTGAATCAGGTGTGGACCAATCTGATCGACAACGCCATCGCGGCCATGCACGGCCGCGGCATCCTGACCATCCGCACCTATCGCGAAGGTGACTGTGCCGCAATCGAAATCGGCGATACCGGGCCCGGGGTGCCGCTGGAGATCCGCACCCGGATCTTCGAGCCGTTCTTCACCACCAAACCGGTCGGCGAGGGCACCGGTCTGGGCCTGGACATCTCCTTCCGCATTGTGGTGAACAAGCATCACGGTGATATCCGGGTGGAGTCCGAACCGGGTGACACCCGGTTCATCGTGCGACTGCCACTGGAGGGGTCGGCGGCGGCCGTGGCTCCCGAGAACGTCGAAACAGCAAGCACGGCACCCTGATACAGGAGGCGGATGATGTCGGAGAAGGCGCAGATCGAGGGAATCGATCCCACCGTGGCCCCGAGCGGGCCCGGATGCGTGGAATGCGAGGCGAATCAGGGCTGGTGGCTGCACCTGCGGCGCTGCGCGCAGTGCGGGCACGTCGGCTGTTGTGACAGCTCACCCTCCCAGCACGCCTCCAAACACGCGGCGAGCAGCGGACATCCGTTCGCGCAGAGCTATGAGCCCGGTGAGAGCTGGTTCTACAACTATCAGACCGAGGATATGTACGGCGACGGGCCGGAATTGGCCGCACCGCACCATCATCCGGTCGGTCAGACGGTGCCGGGTCCGCGCGAGCGGGTGCCCGCGGACTGGCAGAGTCATCTGAACTGAGTGTGCTCGGTCGGTGAAAACCCCCGGGAGGCATCGCCTCCCGGGGGTTTCGCTCATTCCGGGGGCGCCAGCTTGTGCGTGGTCAGGAACTCCAGCGCCAGATCGGCGACGGTATGCCAGCCGTGATCGGCCGCCATGGAATGGCCTCGGCCCTCGAGCACCTTCAGTTCGGTGACACCCGGATTCCGCTGCTGGAGTGTGAATTCCGACCGCACGATGGCGGCGGGCACGGTCCGATCCGCGGTGCCCGCGATCAGCAGCAGCGGTCCGCGCTGCGCGTACACATCCACGGCCGCTTCGGTTTTCGGGCTCACATTCGACAGCGCCGCCTGGAACAGCGGCTTCACCGGTGCCGGAATCACATACTGCGCGAACAATTGATCCGACTCGGCGCGCGGCACCGCATTGGCGAACGACCGGTGATAGCTGTCCGCGGTATGCGACCAGGTCTTGGATCGCAGCCACGGTCGCGCGAGAATCGGCCCGGCACTGCGCAATTGGGCGGGCGGCAGGATGTAGACGCCCTTGAACTGCGCGGGCGCGATGGCGATGGCGGCGATGGCGCTGCCCTCGGCGAGCAGTTTCTGCGCGATCAGCCCGCCGAACGAATGCCCGATGACGATCGGCGGCGCGGGTAGGTCGGCGATGTATTTGGCGTAGTGGTCGGTGACCTCCGCGATTCCGCGATTGCGCAGTGCGGCCGGATGCGCTCGGGTGCTCGCCGGATCCGGTCCGTCGCCGGGCCAGCCGGGGGCCACGGTCGCGAATCCCGCGCGGTCGAAGTATTCGAGCCACGGGGTCCAGCTGTCGCCGTGCATCCACAGACCGTGCACGAAGACGATGGGGGTTTTCGGTGCGGGCATGAGACCTCCTCTGATCGAAGGTGATTCGTCTCATTTCGCCTCGTAGTGACGATACGGGACCCGTGCTGTCCGCACGCCCGGATTGTTCCGCGCCCCGGTGCGTCGTCCCGCCGTGTCCGGGTACTCTGCCACGAGCGCCGGGCCGGACCCGGTGTGAGGATGCTCAAAAACGGTCTCGGAAAAGGGTTATGAAACAGACTGCGATCGTCGCCCTCGCCGCGGGTGCGCTGGTACTGGGCCTCACCGCGTGCGGATCGGATAAATCCACCGAATCCAGCGGCCTACGCAAGGAAACGACCACCTCCGCCGCGGGCAGATCCGCCGCCCCCGTCACCTCCACGGTGGCCGCCGCGCCGATCGAACCGCCGAGCGGCGCCCCCGCGACCACCGCCGCGGTCAAGAAGAACACCGCGCCCCATGGCGCGCAGACCACCTGTGGTGAATTCCGGGATCTCGACGGGGATACCGAGAAGCAGGTCATCCAGCAGGTGCTCGCCGCGAATCCGGGCTCGAAATTCGACGGCAGCCCGAATGTCGCGCTCGGGACGGCCAAACTCGTCTGCCTCGCGCAGACCTACGCCAATACTCCCGTGGCCAACGCGATCGGCGCGTCGAAGTAACTTCGCAAGGCGTAGTACCGATCAGTCTTTGTGGCGCAGCCGTATTCGATCATGGCGGGTGGTGGGTGGATACTCACCGCGGTTCTGTCCCCGGGCAGGGGTAATGTCCCCGATCGAATGCGTGACGCGAGGACGGGTGAACGAATGGACGCCGGTGAGCTGGTGGAGTTCGAGCGGCATCGACCGCGCCTGTTCGCCCTCGCCTACCGCATGCTCGGTTCGGCGAGCGAGGCCGAGGACGCGGTTCAGGAGACCTATCTGCGCTGGGCCGCCAGCGCCAATACCGAGATCCGTTCCCCCGAGGCGTGGTTGACCACCATCCTGGTGAATCTGTGCCGCGGCTGGCTGGATTCGGCCCGCGCCCGCCGCGAAACCTATATCGGCCCGTGGCTGCCCGAACCGGTCGCCACCGGCGCCGCCGAACTCGGTCCGCTGGAATCCGTGGAGCAGCGCGAACTGGTCTCACTGGCCTTCCTGACCCTGCTCGAGCGACTCACCCCTGCCGAGCGCGCGGTCTTCGTGCTGCGCGAGGCATTCGGCTACGCGCACCGCGAGATCGCCGACATGCTCGACCTCACCGAGGCCAATTCGCAGCAGCTCTACCGGCGCGCCACTCGGCACGTGCGCGAGAACCGCCCGCGCTTCGATCCCGCGCCCGCGCACGCCTACGCACTCTACGAAAAGTTCCTGGCGGCAGCCGGTTCCGGCGATGTGGCCGCGCTCGAAGCCATGTTCACCGCCGATATCGTCTCGGTGGCCGACGGCGGCGGCAAGATCAATGCCGCCCGCCGCCCCGTGGTCGGCGCCGCCAAGGTCGCGTTCTACCTGGTCAAACTCTTCGCCACCGAAACCCCCGGCCTGTCCGTCGGCGTCGAGGATGTCAACGGCGCACCCGCCATCGTGGCGCGCTCGCACGGCACGACCATTTTGGTGGCCGCCGCCGAGATCACCGGCGACCGCATCTCCGCCCTGCGCCTGGTCGCCAACCCCGACAAACTCGCCTATTTCACCCGCACCGCCACACTCACCCCGCGCAACGCCTGACTCCCGGCTCCCCGCCCGTGACGCAGCACACACGCTCGAATTGTCAGGGATCGCCGCCCTGTCCGGTCTAGAAGGTGTCGTCCTAGCGAAAGGGAGTCACTCTCATGACCGAAGCACATCGAATCGTCGTCCTGGGGGCGGGCTACGCGGGCCTGTCCGCGGCCAAGCGGGCGGCGCGGGCGCGGGGTGCGCGTGTCACGGTGGTCGACGCGCGCGCGGAGTGGATCGAGCGCGTTCGACTGCACCAGGCGCTGGCCGGACAGTCGATTCCGCATCGCGATCTCGCGGAGATGCTGGAGCGCAAGGGCATCGAGTTCATTCGGGGGCGGGTGCTGGACATCGATCCGGCTGCCCGCCGGGTGCGGCTCGAGGGGGAGTGGTCGCTCGCCTACGACTCCCTCATCCTGGCCCTGGGCAGCTTCGCCGACACCGGTGCCGTGCCCGGCGCCACCGAATACGCCTACCCGGTCGCCACTCCCGAGGATGTGGCCCGGGTGCCGGCCCTGTCCGGCCGCGTCGCGGTGGTCGGCGGCGGCTCCACCGGTATCGAGACGGCGGCCGAATTGGCCGAATCCCGGCCGGAGCTGGAGATCCACCTGGTGAGCAGTGAGGAGCCGGGTGGCTGGCTCTCGCCCAAGGCGCACAACCACATTCGGGCGGCCCTGGACCGCCTGGGTGTGTGCGTGCACGCCGGGGCCAAGGTCGCCGCGGTGACCGCGACCGGTCTCGAACTGGTCGACGGCGCCGAGCTGCCCGCCGAAACAGTGCTCTGGACAACGGGTTTCGCCGTTCCCGAGGTCGCGGCCCGTTCGGGTCTGGCGGTGAACGCGCGCGGTCGCGTGCTGGTCGACCCCGAACTGCGCTCGCTGTCGCATCCGGAGATCTACGTCGCGGGGGACAGTGCGGTGGTCGCCGGTCCGGCCGAGCGCGCCCTGCGCATGTCGTGCGCGACCGCCCTGCCGACGGGCAAGTTCGCGGCCGCCGCCCTCACCGCTCGTCTGGCGGGGAAGGAGCCCGCGCCGTGGAAGTTCCGCTACCACTTCCAGTGCCTGAGCCTGGGCCGTCGCGACGGTGTCATCCAGTTCGTGCACGCCGATGACACGCCCGCGCGCACGGTGCTGACCGGTCGCGCCGGGGCGTGGTTCAAGGAGCAGATCGTCAGTGGCGCGGTGAAACTGGCCCGCCCCTGAACGCCCGCCGAATTCGTCAACTAATGGTTGACTATCACGCGATGGTCAACCTATAGTTGACGCATGACGAACCCTTTCCGCCTCGACGACCTCATCGACGGCATCAAGAAGGCCCGCCCCGACAACGCGCTCGACCAGCTCTCCGAGGCCGTGGTGCTCGCGAATCACCTCGGTGACCTCGCCGATCACCTCATCGGCCATTTCGTCGACCAGGCACGTCGCTCCGGCGCCTCCTGGACCGATATCGGCGGCAGTATGGGCGTCACGAAACAGGCCGCGCAGAAGCGTTTCGTCCCGAAGGATCCGGGCGATGCCGCGGGTGCCGGGGCCCTGGACCCGAACGCCGGGTTCGCCCGCTTCACCCCGCGGGCCCGCAATGCGGTGGTCGGCGCGCAGGAGGAGGCCCGCGATGCCAACAATGCCGAAATCGTCCCCGAGCACCTGATTCTGGGCATGCTGCGCGATCCGGAATCCCTTGCGATGCAGATCATCATCGCCAAGGGCGTCAGCGCCGACGCCGTGCGCCGCGTCGCCACCGCCGCGGTCCCGCCGGCCGCCGAGAAGGTTCCGGCCTTGATTCCCTTCGACTCTCAGGCCAAGAAGGTGCTGGAACTGACCTTCCGCGAGGCACTTCGCCTGGGCCACAACTACGTCGGCACCGAGCATCTGCTGCTCGCGCTGCTGGAGGTGGAGGCCGGTAGCGGAGTGTTGTCCGGCCTCGGTCTGGACAAGGAGGCGGTCTCCACCGATATCGCCGCCCTGCTCGCCTCGCTCCCCAAGTCCGTCCAAGACGCGCAATAAACCCCGCCTCACCCGTCCCAGGGGCCACGCCCGATACCATGTGGGTATGGCGGACGACGAAGGTTCCGACCTAGTTGCAGGGGAAAAGCGCATCGATCTGGTGCGTGCCCTCTCCTATGTCTCCACGGAGGACGCTCCGGACGGCGGCACCATCGTGAACGGTGACCTCCCGCCCGACGTCGCTCCGGCATTCGTACGCGCCATCATGCGCATCGAAGCCGAGCTCCTCCTCAACGACGCGGAACTGGTCACGGAAGAACAGGGCGAACCCCGCACCCCCGAGGAGCGCCGCACGGACGCCCTCATAGCGCTCCTGCTCAGGGTCGATGACCGGCTGGTGCGTTAGCAGGTCTTCGGCGTTCGGGGCGGAGCCCCCGGCCGGGTGTCAGCGCCCCCTTCTGTGCGGGAGTTCGGGGGCGAAGCTCCCGGGACTTGGCGTCAGCACCTCCCCCGACCTTGCACTCCCATGGGCAGAGTGCTAGAAATGGCTTTGGCACTCCTGACCTGTGAGTGCTAGGTCGGGACGGTGAGGCCCAACGAGGTCGTCCGTCGCGGGCACCGCGCCTGGCCAGATCGTGTCAATCCCCTTGATCTGGAGGATCTCAACGCAATGGCCAAGACAATTGCGTACGACGAAGAGGCTCGCCGCGGTCTCGAGCGGGGTCTGAACGCCCTGGCCGACGCTGTCAAGGTGACGCTGGGCCCGAAGGGCCGCAATGTCGTGCTGGAGAAGAAGTGGGGCGCCCCCACCATCACCAACGATGGTGTCTCCATCGCCAAGGAAATCGAGCTCGAGGACCCGTACGAGAAGATCGGCGCGGAGCTCGTCAAGGAAGTCGCCAAGAAGACGGACGACGTCGCCGGCGACGGCACCACCACCGCCACCGTGCTCGCCCAGGCGCTGGTTCGCGAGGGTCTGCGCAATGTCGCGGCCGGTGCGAACCCGCTGGGTCTCAAGCGTGGCATCGAGAAGGCCGTCGAGGCCGTCACCGTTCGCCTCCTCGCCACCGCCAAGGAGGTCGAGACCAAGGAGCAGATCGCCGCTACCGCCGGTATCTCGGCCGGCGACTCGTCCATCGGTGAGCTCATCGCCGAGGCCATGGACAAGGTCGGCAAGGAAGGTGTCATCACCGTCGAGGAGAGCAACACCTTCGGGCTCCAGCTGGAGCTGACCGAGGGCATGCGCTTCGACAAGGGCTACATCTCGGGTTACTTCGTGACCGACCCGGAGCGTCAGGAAGCGACCCTCGAGGATCCGTACATCCTGCTCGTCGGTTCGAAGATCTCGACCGTCAAGGACCTGCTGCCGCTGCTGGAGAAGGTCATCCAGGCCGGCAAGCCGCTGCTGATCATCGCCGAAGACGTTGAGGGCGAAGCGCTTTCGACCCTGGTCGTGAACAAGATCCGCGGCACCTTCAAGTCCATCGCCGTCAAGGCGCCGGGCTTCGGCGACCGTCGCAAGGCCATGCTGGCCGATATCGCCATCCTCACCGGTGGCGAGGTCATCAGCGAAGAGGTCGGCCTCTCCCTGGAGACCGCCGGCATCGAGCTGCTGGGCCAGGCCCGCAAGGTCGTCATCACCAAGGACGAGACCACCATCGTCGAGGGCGCGGGCGACCCGGAGGCCATCAAGGGCCGTGTCGCGCA
The DNA here is from genome assembly GCF_001625085.1 of Nocardia acidivorans NBRC 108247. GTDB lineage: Bacteria > Actinomycetota > Actinomycetes > Mycobacteriales > Mycobacteriaceae > Nocardia > Nocardia acidivorans. The sequence goes on along the minus strand of NZ_BDAW01000120.1, from coordinate 3,003 downwards.
GATCCGTACCGAGATCGAGAACTCGGATTCGGATTACGACCGCGAGAAGCTTCAGGAGCGCCTGGCCAAGCTGGCCGGCGGCGTTGCGGTCATCAAGGCCGGTGCCGCGACCGAGGTCGAGCTCAAGGAGCGCAAGCACCGCATCGAAGATGCCGTGCGCAACGCCAAGGCCGCCGTCGAAGAGGGCATCGTCGCCGGTGGCGGCGTGGCCCTGCTGCAGGCGGCTCCGGCTCTGGACGAGCTGTCCCTGACCGGTGACGAGGCCACCGGCGCGAACATCGTTCGCGTCGCGCTGTCCGCGCCGCTGAAGCAGATCGCGTTCAACGCCGGCCTGGAGCCGGGCGTCGTCGCCGAGAAGGTCTCGAACCTTCCCGCCGGCCACGGCCTGAACGCCGATTCGGGCGAGTACGTCGACCTGCTGGCCGCCGGCGTTGCCGACCCGGTCAAGGTCACCCGCTCCGCCCTGCAGAACGCCGCCTCCATCGCGGCGCTGTTCCTCACCACCGAGGCCGTTGTCGCCGACAAGCCGGAGAAGGCCGCCCCCGCGGGCGACCCGACCGGTGGCATGGGCGGCATGGACTTCTGAGTCCAGCCCTCCGGCAACACTTTCCGAAACCGAATCCCGGCCCACCAATTGGTGGGCCGGGATTCGGCGTTGTGGGGGGATGGGATTCGCCGATCCCGGCGATTCGGTGGTGCTGAGCCGATCCCGGCGATTCGGTGGTGCTGAGCCGATCCCGGCGATCCGGTGGTGCTGAGCCGGTCGGCGGTGATTCGGGTTGCGGGCGTGGGTGTTTCCCGCTCAGCCCAGCAGCTGGGAGAAGCGCAGGTGGTTGCCCCAGGGGTCGAGGAAGCCGCAGTCGCGCATGCCGTAGGGCTGATCGATGAGGGGCTGATCGACCTGCACACCCGCCTCGGTGAGCTTGGCGAACAGCGCGTCGACATCGTCGACGCGGAAGATGAGCGTGCCCTGCGCCCCGCTGGCCAGACGTGCCTGTGCCGCGGCGGAGCGCTCGGGGGTGGGGTTCATGGCCGGGTTCTCGATGATGAATTCGATGGTGGGCTGCGCGGCGGGGCCGACTGTCAGCCAGCGGCCGCCGGGGAACGGCATGTCCTGCCGCACCTCGAGGCCGATGATGTCGCGGTAGAACTCGAGAGCCTTCTCCTGGTCGTCGACCAGCAGCGATACGTGGGTGAGGGCGAGGTCGGTGTTGCTCATGGGAGTCTCTTTTCTGTGCTCGAGCGAGGTCATCGGTACAGACGGCCGACCCCGCCGAAAATAATCGATGGACTCGAGCTTTCCCTGAATTTCGCGGTCACATCCCGGTGCGGAAGCGCGCACTGCTGAGGGCGTCGGCGCGTTCGGGCAGCGCCGCGTCGATGAGCGAGTTGACCCGCCCGAGCAGCGGTTCGAGCCGGCGTGGCCGATCAATGACCGCATCGGCGATGATCTGCGCGCCCTGCGCCGGGGTGAGCGCGGCGGCATCGGCGTAGAGCGGATTGGGCGTGATCATGTCCGTGCGCACCAGCGGCATGTACACCGAGGTGAATCGCACGTTCTCGGTGTGTGTTTCGGCCTGCAGAAGGCGGCCCGGCCGATTCCGGAGGAAGCGCCGGTGATCAGCACTCTTCGGCCCGCGATCGCGTCCGAGGGTGCGCTGTCGCCGGATGCGGGACAGCGATACCTGGGTGTCGAGGCTGTGCCGGATGCGGTACAGCAACCCTGAAAGCTCTTGCATACCAAGCGATATTGAGCATCCGTACTTAAATCGGACGGAAATCGGAGAGTGTTCCGCATCCCCACAAATGGGATATCGCTGGACATTTCGGGCATCGGCCGGTCAAGATCGAAACCGGTCTCACTTGGAGACCGAATCTGATGGGGAGATCTGCATGTTTTCACTGGGCAAGGCTGCCCTGGGGCTGGCCACCGCTTCCATGCTGGCCGGTGTGATCGTGGGCGCGGGGCCCGCGAGTGCGAAAGAGGCCGGGCCGGACGGCCGCCTCTACGGTTCGATCGCGATTCTGGAATACGACAACGACACCGAGGACTGGACCGCCGCGTACAACTACCCGAGCTGGGACGAGGCCGACCGCGACGCCCTGAACGACTGCGGCGATCCGAGCTACTGCCATATCGCGGTGCGTTTCGTCGACGGCTGTGGCGCCGTGGCCAAGACCTCCGGCTCGAACGCGCGCTACTTCTGGGGCACCGCCCCGACCCGCTTCGAAGCCGAGCGGCAGGCGCTGGCCGGCGCCTTCCGTCCGTCGTCGATGAGCGCCGCGGGCGGCCCGGGCATCCTGGTCGTCTCCAAGTGCACGGGTAACGCGGGCTGATTCTCAGCCGCTCGCGTGCACGTACAAGGCCGGTCCACCTCGGGTGGACCGGCCTTCGTCGTTCCACATCCCGTTCCTCATCTACCCGGATGCCGTTCGGAGAGCGTGGCCGCGGCGTCGATGGGCCGAATACCGAGCAGCTCGGCCGCGGCCGCGATGGCCGTGCGCGACGCATCGTCGGCGGGCCGAGTCGTGTCGTAGAGGAGTTCGACCAATTCCATTGCCGCGAGTGCCTGGTCTCGGGTGAGCAGTCGTCCGGGGAGCCAGCTGACCCGCCACCGCGCTTCGTCTTCACGGGGTAGTCGCTCCGCGAACTCGCCGACTACACCGCTCGTAATCGACCAATCGCAGACGTACACACGAACAAGGGTGCGCTTCGGGCGCGCATCGGTTAGACCATTCGTTCGGATTGCCCGGTTCGCGCCGCTGACCAGCCGATTTGACTTCGTTCGTAGCGACACGTAACTTTATCCAAGTCAGAGCGACACGGACACCGACCCGGAGCCCCGAGGGCCTGGGAAACGAGGTTGTACGAGGAGCGCCTGACACTCACACTAGCTCCACTGACCAGCGGATTTGGTTCTGCTGTGCGGTACGGGCTAAGCTGTAGGAGTTGCCTCAGAGACTGACCGGGACAAAGAGCCCGCGAATTCCTGTGTGCGTGTG
>NZ_BDAW01000119.1 GCF_001625085.1 Nocardia acidivorans NBRC 108247 | reverse complement strand
CCCCCCCCCCCCCCCCCCCCCCCGCACCGGCCCGGCCTGACCGCCGACCACTCCATCGAGGTTGGTACGCGATGGTCAAGATCCTTTGTAGTGCAGCGCTTTTACTGTTGCCACCTCCGCTTCAACCTGGTCGATACTGTGAGCAACAGCTTCGTTTTTCAGCACTTCCAGAAACCACGGTGGCAGCGTCGGCGCGGGCGCCGAATCTGTCGTGCTCCATATTTCCGACCTGTTCACACCGTGCCGGCCGACGGTCATGCTCGCCAGAATGTCGGTAACCACCAATACAATGTCGTCCAATCCTCCGGCCACGAGGTTGAACTCACAGTCGACAAATCCTCGAAGTCATCGGACGGGCCGATACATCGCCACGCGGGATCCATTGCTTCCCTCGGGGCAGGGGGACGGACGAGCGCCCGCACGCGCTCTTTGCACGCACCGAATGCGATGACGTTGCGCTGCGCTTCCACCAGCGAGATTCGGTTGGCTCCGATGGCGACGGTGGGACACCGAAGCTGCACGCCATCGTCCTCCCAGAAACAAACCGGGCAGATCAAATGGCAACCGGGTGGCTCATCGAAGACCCTGTGGCCACACGCAGGGCACGGATAGGGCGGGGTCACGCGATTGATCTCCTTGATGACATTGGGGCGACGAGGAGGTCGCGGCACAATCATTGGTCCCGGTCCGCGTCACATCGACTCAGCTCGTCGAGCATGCGGACCGCCCATTCGCGAGTTCGTTCGTTGTCGCTCTTCGAGGCTGCGACTGAATCGAATGCCACGCGGGTGTACTCAGGAGCGACCGGTATCCGGCGCGTAGCGATTGCAGGGTTGCCCAGTTCGGTGGAGGGACGTGGTGACCGTCCAGGAAGCAGGCGAGGACCCGTGCCGAGCGATATCGATCCGGGTTCGGTGCGAGCCTCCCCGCGTGTGAGAGGTGGTGGGTGAGAACGCATTCGGCGTGTTCGTAGGCCCGGATGGTGCCGCCCATTCCATTGCTCCAGACCAGGGTGGACAGGAAATATCCGATGTGGTCGACAAGTGCCTGAGAGCCGATGGTGACAGGCGTTGAGCGCCTTCGCAACCAATATTTACCAGGTGCCGGTTCAGGCGTGACCTTTATCGGCAAAACGTTCTTTCGTATGTTCTGACGCAGCACTATTGATCGCCACCAGACCGAATATGATCCGCGCCGGCACCGGTCGGCTGCGGGTTCCCTACGGGCAAAATATCGGTGCGAGGGCGGATTCCGCGATGTATTCGACACCCCTTCTCGACGCCCCCTGCCTGAATCCACCCTGCTCGGCTCGGCTTCGATCCGGTGACTTTCACTATCCGCCATCACGAACCCGGCGAATTTCTCGGCGGTCGGCATCCGGATATGGTCATCCCCCGGTCTGATCGCCGGGGAACAGCGCGGGAAGGTATCGAATCATCAGGGTGGACCAGGTGAGATGGGTGAGCAGGGGTGCGACGACACCACCGGTTGCCCGGCGTTGCAGTCCGAACAGCGTGCCCATCACCGCCGAGGCGAGGGTCAGGGCGGGGTTGCGGGTGGCCGTGGTGGTCAGGCAGTACACGCCGGTGGAGGCGGCGACCGGGCGCGGTCCGGCCACGTCGTAGACCGGCCCCCGGAAGAACAGTTCCTCGCCCGCCCCACTGACCAGTGCGATGAACAGCGTCCGGTCGAGCGGAGCCTCGTCGGCGTAGCGCAGCACATCGGAGATCGCCCGGTGCAGAGGCGGAATGCGGCGGGCGATCAGGGCGCAACCATAGAACACCCCGAACGCCGCACCGCCGATCGGCAGCGCGAGCACCGCGCCCGACTTGTTCCCCAGCCGTGGCGGACCGAGGGCGAGGCCGCTCGCGGCCCATGTTGCGGCGGTCGCCAGGCCCAGACCGTAGAACGCTCGACTATCCGGGCGTGCCGACAGTGATGCGCGCAGCAGCCCGGCCCCGAGCGCAGTGCAACCGGCGACCGCGACACGCCGCCGCGATGCCGGCTTCACGAGGCCCGCCGGGCTTTGGCCCGCTGGCCGAGCGCACGCAGTACCGCCTCGTCGTAGTCCAGCGGCTCGAAGGGCACCAGGTCACGAATACTGTTGTCGCGCACTACCGTTTCATTCGTCATGGATGCGACCAGCGAGCGCCCGGTGCGGGCGTCGACATTGGTCACCAGCGACAGCCAGAGCGCGGACAGCCGCGGCGACAGGAGCGGGACCGGCAGCACGGCAAGCGGACGGCCCTCGATGGCCGCTAGGCGGCGAAGCATATCGCCGTAGGACAGAACCTCGGGACCGCCGATGTCGAAGGTGCGCCCGACCGCTTCGGGCGTGTCCAGTACTCCGACGAGATAGCGCACCACATCGGTGATCGCGATCGGCTGCGTCCTGACGCGCACCCACTTCGGGGTGACCATGGCGGGCAGATGTTCCACCAGCTGGCGAGTCATCTCCCAGGAGATACCACCGTGGCCGACGATCACCCCCGCTCGTAGGGTGGTCACCGGCACGTCCGCCGCACCGAGCAGCCGCTCCACCTCCCGGCGGCTGCGCAAATGCGAAGACAGATCGTCACGATCGTCACCCAATCCACCCAGGTAAACGATCCGATTCAGCCCCGTATCGGCGGCGGCCCGGCCGAAGCTCCGCGCGGCCTCGGCATCGCGCTCCTCGAATTTCGGGTCGTCGAGCGAATGCACCAGATAGTAGGCACTGTCGCACCCATCCATCGCCTCACGCAGCGAGGCCGGATCATGGACATCCCCGCGCACCGCCGTCCCCGCCCCCGAATAGGACCGCGGCCGCCGCGTCATGGCCCGCACGGTATGTCCCGCCCGCTCCAACTCCGGGCATAACCGGGTGCCGACGAAACCGGACGCGCCTGCCACGAGCACAGTCATACGGGATTCCTCTCCGTGCACGATACGAGCGGAAACCGAAACGAGAGATAGCTTGAAGATAACTGATATGGGGCGGCTCGGAGGTCCCGCGGTCCAATCTTCGGCCCCTCGGTTCCGGCGACACCGAGATGCGGGTTCGAAGACACGTGCGGCCGAACGCCAACGGGGCCGCCGTCCTCTGCGGACACCCGGTCTCCCTTGTCAATTGAGAGATGGATCAGCACCATCCTCGCATGCCAGGTCACGCGGGGGTTCGCGGCGGCGGATTGACGGTGGATGGGGCGGCGAATTACGTTCGGCTGATGCCGGTCGACGAGGACAGTAGCGAATACCGCTGGGGTGATGTGCCCGCCGACCAGTTGCGCGGTGCGATCACCGAAGCGTTGCACACGTTCTCGCGCCAGGCCGTTGAGCCCGATGGCCGCAAACCCGCCGCGGTGTTGATCGCTATTGCCGATCGCGATGGCGAACAAGGCATTTGGCTGACCGAACGGTCGCCGGGATTGCGAGCCCATGCCGGGCAGCTGGCCCTTCCCGGCGGCAAACTCGACGCGGGCGAGGATGCCCGGTCGGCGGCATTGCGGGAGTTGCGCGAGGAGTTGGGAATCGCCGCACCCCGCTCGACCGTCCTCGGCCTGCTCGACGACTACCCGACCCGCTCCGGCTATGTCATGACCCCGGTGGTGGCCTGGCTCGGACACTCATCCGATCCGATCCCCAATCCCACCGAAGTCGCTGCGGTGCATTGGATTCCACTCGCGGATCTCGATCGGGACCCGCTCTTCGTACCCGTCCCGGGTTCGGACCGCCCCGCCATCCAACTCCCCCTGCTCGGCGGCCACCTGCACGCCCCGACCGCCGCGATCCTGCACCAATTCCGCGAGGTGGCTCTGCACCGCCGCCCCACCCGAGTCGACCGGATGGAACAGCCCCGCTTCGCCTGGGAATGATCGCAGTCCCAGGCGAACCGAGACGGAAAGTTGGGATCGGGAGGTGACCGGCGCGCCGTCTACTTACCGCATGACATTTTCTCAGCCGCCCGCCAACCGGCCCCGGTCCACCGGCTTGGACAAGAAGACCAGCGCGATCCTGTCCTACGCGCTGGGATGGCTCACCGGGATCGTCTTCCTCTTCCTCGGCAAGAACGATCCGGACGTCAAATTCCATGCCTCCCAATCGATCGTCTTCTTCGGCGCGGTCTCGGTGCTCAATATCGTGCTCAGTGTCCTGGGCTCGCTGCTGGGAGCGCTCGGGATCATCTTCGGCCTCGCCGGACTCGTACTCGGCCTGCTGGCGCTGGTCGTGTGGATCATGGCCATGATCCAGGCCAACAGAACCGGCGGTGTGCGATCCGAACTGCCCCTCGTCGGAAAGTTCGTCGCCCCCTACGCCGATCGCCTGGCCGCCTCGGTCAACTAACCGAATGTTCGAATGCCAACGGCCCGAGTAGCTCTCGGGCCGTTGGCCTGTGCACTGGACGCGATCCACCGGATATGTTCGAACACCGATCAATTCGGCCTGTCGGAGACCAGTACCTTCCCGAGCGCGATACGACGCCGGTGATCGATGGATTCTTCGAAGCGATAGCCGAATTCGCGCGAGAGCACACCATAGGCCCTGGTCCCGTGCGTGTTCAACGGCAACTGGATCGACGCCATCGATCCCGACACGCACCACATGCGATTCGAGCGCGCCACCACGCTCGGAACCGGCGGCACGCACTGCCCATTCCACTTCGATCGCACGACCGACTGACCCCGTGCCCCGCACCCCGCACCGCGCCGATCGAACCGGTCGGCGCGGTGCGGGGCGAATCAGGGTGCGGTGACCGGAGTGTCGCAGCTGGCGGGTGGGTCGATCAGTTGACAGTCGGCGGGCGGGCGGGAAGGAAGATAGTCGGTGGGCACGCCGTCGTGGGTGATGATGTCGCGGTAGGTCTCGACCGCGTCGGTGGGGATACGTTTCAGGGTTGGGTCCGAGAGGGCGTTCACCGTGTAGAGGCCGAATCGTGGGGTGTAGGAGCCCCATTCGTAGTTGTCGGTGAGGCTCCAGTAGTTGTAGCCGATGACGTTCATACCGTCGGCCTTGGCGCGTTGCAGCCAATAGACGGTGTCGCGCAGCTGGTTCGATCGGGTGTAGCCGTCCGGGCGGGGTCGGCCGTTCTCGGTGGGCATACCGTTTTCCACGATCCACAGTGGTTTGCCCGGGAATTGGCGCGAATAGTGTTGCAGGGCGAAGTAGATGCCCTCGGGACGGACCGGGAGATCCCACATGCCCGCCGCGCCACCGGATGTGGCGGCGAGGGTCGGCGGTTCATAGCCGAAGTAGTAGTCGATGCCGACGAAGTCGAGCTTGTCGCCGATGAGGCTCATCAGCGGTCCATTGACCTGCGACTCGGCACCTGCGACGTAGCCGACATTGCCGGTTACCAGAGCATTCGGCTGCACCCGGTGGATGTAGTCGTAAATATCGTTGTGCGCCTGTGCGATTCGGTACAACATCTGCGCGGCATCGGTGCTGTTCTGCCGCACCTCGTGCATGATGTAGGCGACCGGTTCATTGATGGTCACCCAGATCGGATCGCGCGCCGCGAAGTGGTCGACGACCGTGCTCATAGCGGCGAGCCAGTCCCCCACCATGCCGGGATCGCGCCAACCGCCTCGATCGACCTCCCAGCCCGGGTACACCCAGTGATCCAGGGTCAGCATGGGTCGCATGCCCGCCGAGACGATCGCCTCGACAACTTCGTCGTAGTAGGCGAAGGCGGCCGAATCCCACACTCCCGGTTGGGGTTCCACTCGCGACCATTCGATGCCGATCCGAAACACCTTGACGCCCAGCTTCTTCGCCAGGGCGATATCCGACCGGAAGCGGGAATGGAAATCCACGGAATCGCCGAGACGATCCCATCCCGGATTGGCTTCGATGTAGCGGGTCCAATTGCTGTCAGGTGACTGTCCTTCGGATTGAAATCCGGAAGCCGCCACACCCCAGAGAAACTCGTCACCGAGCACCCCGGCCGTTCGCTCCGGCGTGGTGTGCGCGCCCCCGGGCACCAGGAGCAGGTTGGCGGCCACGAACAGCACGGCCGCGACCAGACAGCGAAATCGAGTGCGCATCAGCACCTCCCCGGGACCAGTACTCGAAATGAGTGAATGCGGTTACTTACTCCTGGATAGCTGCGATTCATCTCGGGGATATGCCAGGTCGGTACTGGTTTGGCACATCCTCACCGCGCCCTGCGGCCCCGAGGTGACTTCACTCTCACCGACGGTCGGCAAACCCTCTGTGCGCCAACGGAACTCTAGAATCGAGACTGAATTCCCAACGGAGGGAGACCCCATGACGGAGTCGGCATTCACCACGCGGGCGGCACGACCCCCGGTGGTATTCGACGGTGACTGTGCGTTCTGCACCACCAGCGTCAATTTCATCCGAGACCGGATCAAACCGGATGTCGACTTCGCCGCCTGGCAACGACTCGACCTGCCCGCCCTCGGACTCACCCGGGAACAGACGGAAAACGCTGTGCAGTGGATCGACGGCGGCACCCGGGCCTCGGGCGCGCGAGCCGGCGCACTACTTCTCCGCCGCGCCGACCCACCCTGGCGAGCCCTCGGCACCCTCATGCTGATCCAGCCGATCAGCTGGCTGGCTGCCGCGGCCTACCATCTCGTGGCCAACAACCGGCACCGACTGCCCGGCGGCACTCCCGCGTGCGCATTGCCTGCCCCGCAAGGGAATTGAGCGGATCGAGGCAGCGGCCGACGTGTCAGGATGGTGCGTATGACACCGGTTCCGGATGGCCCCGCGATTCCCGCCGCCGCGGCGCAGCCGTACGACTACGACGGCATTGCCGAGGGGTACACCGCCGAGAATGAGACCAGCCTGCTGAACGCGTATTACGAGCGCCCGGCCATGGTGGAACTGGCCGGGGAGGTGAGTGAACGGCGGATTCTCGACGCAGGGTGCGGAGCGGGTCCCCTGTTCGCGGCGCTGCGCGATCGCGGCGCCATCATGACCGGAATCGACGCCAGTGCGGGCATGGTGAAGCTCGCGCGGAGACGACTGGGCGCGGACGCGGACCTGCGAGTGGCGGACCTCGCCGATCCACTTCCGTTTCCCGACAACACATTCGACGCTGTCGTCGCCTCGCTGGTACTGCATTACCTGCGCGATTGGGGTCCGACGCTGACCGAATTGCGGCGCGTGCTCAGGCCGGGCGGTCGACGCATCGCCTCGGTCGAGCATCCGTTCGCGATCTGGCTCGCGGAACGCTCGGCCGGGGAGAAGACGGACTATTTCCAGACCCGCGAGCGGGCCGAGGAGTGGACCATGGGCGGTCAGGTCGCGCGGTTGACCTTCTGGGACCGCCCATTGCACGCGATGACCGATGCCTTCACCGCGGCGGGCTTCCGGATCGGCGTGATCAGCGAACCGTCCCCGGTACCCGCCGCCCGCGACCAGTTTCCGGAGGTGTTCCGAGACGTGCTCGGCACGAGCTTCCTGGCCTTCCTGTTCTTCGTGCTGCACGCGGACTGACCAGCCGGGCCACCATCGGCTCGGACTCCCGGTACCGGAATCGATTACCCGTTCAGTCCACGGTCGGGGCCGCGACCGCCGATGTCCAGTCCGCCGGGGTGGGCCATCGTAGAGTTCGAAGATCTTGCCGTGGCAGCAGGGCCGCCACCGCCGCCTGGGCGACGGTCTCGCGGCTGACGCGGCCGTCGCCGTGGTCGCCCTGTTCGAGATGCACACCGCTGGCGGGTGCGTCGGTGAGCCAGCTGGGGCGGACGATGGAATACGGTGCACCGCAGTCCCGCAGGGCTTGTTCACCCGCACGGCGGGCGCGGATTATGCCCGCCATGTCGCGTCCTCGGTGACGTCCACTCGCATCGGAACCGCGCCCACCTCGGCGGCCGTGCGCTTGCCGGCGTCCTCGGATCGGGCGGTCGGCAGCCCGGTGGACCGGCGATCGGCCAACTGAATCACCGGGGCCGAGCGCTGAGCACGTCCCGCGGCCGAACTCCCCGGCATGGTGCACGCCGTCGCTCTCCGGACGCGCTAATGTGCGGAGTATTCGATCGGTTCGGAACATCGACGACGCGCTGAGGAGTTCGACGTGAGCTATGTCGTGGACTTCGAGAATGTCTCCACGGTCGGTCTGGAATCGTCACCGGTCGCGGAGGCGCTCGCGGGATTGCGGGCCAATGAGGCCCGGTACTTCAAGAACAAGTACAACCATGAATTCACCGTCGAGCCGGCCGGGAAGGCCAAGGCGACCATTGATTGGGTGAGCGGGATTCTGGACCAGGAGCGCGGGATCGTGATCTCCTCGCGCCCGCTCGAGGCCACCGGCTTTCAGGTCGAGGACATCCGGATGGCGTATGTCTTCTACGAGAGCGGCCTGTCGATCAATGTGATGTACACACTCGGCGACGGCGGGAAGCGGGCGGTCGGCTTCAAACTCTCCGACGGAATGGACATTCCCGAGGAGCTCTCCGCGTTCAAATTCGCCAGGCAGAAGTCCAAGTTGGCGGGAACCATTCGCGGGTCCTACTTCGTGATCAAGGGCGAATACTGATCCTCGGGTGTTCTCTGCCCGCCGCGCGGCTCGCGGCGGCCTGCGCGGTCCATTCCAGGACGGTATGCGCGACCAATTCCGTCGTACATGCGGACGTGGCCCACGCCGGGGAGGGTGCGCCAGGTTGCCGAGGGGCGTAGCGACGCCAGTTCGGCGCGTAGCGGTCGTACGGCAGGATGCGGTCGCATTCGCTCCAGGCGATCAGGGCGGGGATGTCGAGGGGGCCGTAGGGTTCGTACGCGGTGGCGATGATCGCCGGGAAATCCTCGATCGCCGTGCACCGCAGGGCATTACGGGCCTCCATGACGGCCATTCGGGCGCGATCCGGTCACCGTGCTCACAGACCATGAGCATGGCCTGGCAGCGGAGCGCGGGGACGCGCATGACCAGGGCAGCACCGGAGCGCCCGGTCGCAGTGCGCGGCGCATGGCGGTGGTGCGACGGCTGATCCCGGCGCGGGCGGCGATATCGGCCATGCGGACCGCGTTCCAGCCGGTGCCGGCGGCCAATTCCAGGGCGGCGTCGATAATGCGCCGGCGGGCCAGCGCACGGACGGCTGCCCGCAGGGAGGGTGTCTCGCTGCCCGATCGCATTGCGCCCCCAGCGAAATCGCTGCCGTCGCGCCCGTACGCGGGCATCCTGGGAGCAGGAACGTAATCATGTAATCGGGTGGTGGTCACATGGCCGACGAATCGGCACTCTCGTCGACGGCGAGCCCGGATGGGGCCGACGGACAGCACATCGGCGCGACCGGTGACTCGGCCGTGTCCGAAGCCGCGGCACTGGACGCGTATTCACGCACGGTCATCGGTGTCGCGCAGGCGGTGACCTCGCATGTGGCGAGCGTGCAGACCCGCCGCGGCGGCGGATCGGCGGTGGTGTTCACCGATGACGGTTTCCTGCTCACCAACGCGCATGTGGTGGGTTCGGCCAAGAACGGCGTGGTCGTCTTCGCCGACGGCGTCGAATCCCGATTCGATGTGATCGGAATCGATCCGCTCTCGGATCTGGCGGTGCTGCGGGCACGCGGCGGCGCACCCCGCGCGGTCACCATGGGCGATGCCGACAATCTGGTCGTCGGACAGCTGGTGGTCGCCGTCGGCAGCCCGCTCGGGCTGGCCGGATCGGTCACCGCGGGGGTGGTCAGCGCGCTGGGCCGGTCGGTTCCGGTCGGCAATGGCCGCGCCGCCCGGGTCATCGAGGATGTGATTCAGACCGATGCCGCGCTCAATCCCGGCAATTCCGGTGGCGCACTGGCGGATTCGGCGGGTCGCGTGGTCGGGGTCAATACCGCTGTCGCCGGAATCGGCCTGGGCCTGGCGATTCCGATCAATGTCACCACCCGCCGCATCATCACCACCCTGCTGCACGAGGGCCGGGTGCGCCGGGCCTACCTCGGCATAGTCGGCGTGCCCGCACCGCTTCCGGCGGCCGTGGCGGCGCGCACGGGTCAGGATGCCGGACTGCGCATTGTCGAAGTGGTGCGCGGCGGTCCCGCCGATCACGCCGGATTACGCCGCGGCGATCTCGTACTCAGTGTCGCGCGCAGGGAAGTCCGTGACGCCCAGGGCATTCAGCGCCGACTCTTCGACGAGGCCATCGGCCGGGCTTTGCCGGTGACGGTATTGCGCAACGGGGCGATGGTCGACGTCATCGCCGTCCCGGTCGAATTGTCCGCGGATTGAACGCGTTTCCCGGCGGTCAGGAGGCGGTGCGGCGGGCCGTTTCGGCGGGCTGCCAATGCTCGGCCAACTCCTCCAGCGAGATCCCGAGAGCCCGGCTCAGCGCCACCACGGTGCCGAAGGCCGGGGTCGGCATGCGGCCGGATTCGATTTTGCGGAGCGTCTCCGGGGAGATGCCCGCGGCCACGGCGATCTCGACCAGATCCCGCCCGGCACGGGCGGTGCGCAGGGCGGAGCCGAGGCGGCGCCCGGCGGCTACCTGGGCCGGGGTCAGGGGAAGTCGAACCATGCCCGCCACCTTACGGTTGGTATAAAAATACCGCAACCCGCTATGGTCGGTATTAAAATACCGATACGGAGGTTGTCATGGTGGAACTCAAATCCGCGGCGGAGATCGCCCGCATGCGGGTCACCGGTGAATTCGTCGCGAACGTCCTCGCCGAACTGCGCGACCGGGCACGGATCGGGGTGAATCTACTGGAGCTGGAAGCCCATGTGCGCGAACGCATTCGCGAACGCGGCGCGGTCTCCTGCTACTGGGACTACTCCCCCTCGTTCGGCCGCGGGCCGTTCCGCAACACGGTCTGCCTCTCGGTGAATGACGCAGTCCTGCACGGACTTCCCTTCGACTACGCCCTGCGGGACGGTGATGTCCTGACCGCCGATCTCGCGGTCGGCATCGACGGCTGGGTCGCGGACTCGGCCACCACCGTCATCGTCGGCACCCCCGCCCCGGCGGACAGCCGCCTGGTGCGCGCCACCGAGGAGGCCCTGGAAGCCGCCATATCCGTCGCGCTGCCGGGCAATCGGATCGGCGATATCTCCGCCGCCATCGCCGGGGTCGCCCACGCCTACGGCTATCCGGTCAACACCGAATTCGGCGGCCACGGTCTGGGCCGCACCATGCACGAGGACCCGCACATCCCCAATCACGGCCGCCCCGGCCGCGGCTACACTCTCCGCCCCGGCCTGACCATCGCCATCGAACCCTGGTTCGCCCGCACCACCGATCGCATCATCACCGATCCGGACGGCTGGACCATCCGCTCCGCCGATGGCTCCCGCACCGCCCACTCCGAACACACCGTGGCCATTACCGAGGCGGGTCCGCAGGTGCTCACCCGAGCCGCCTGAGAGCAGTCCCCACTGCCGGGGAAGTGATCCGACCTGCGAGAGAAACCGGCGGTGGCTCACTGTTGTCGTGCCACCGCCGGGGGCGATTCCCGCTGTGAGGTGCGGATACGGTCGGCCGCCAGATTCAGTACCGCCGCCACGGGGGCGGCCAGCGCACCCCGCCGGAGACGATCCGGACGCCACGCGGCGATGGTGGTGAAGACGGTGTCGATACCCTCGAGGGGCAGCACGCGAACCGCCTCATCCGCGAAAACCCTTCGCGCACTGGAGCACCGGCCGATGATGGTGAAGGCCTGCCCGCTCGCTACCACATGGGCCACACCGTCGAGGGCACTGTCCCGGGCCGAACACGAGTGCGCGCCAAGGGATCGCAGCGCGGTCTCGATCGATCGCAGACGGTGCAGGCGGATTCACCGCCCAGCGGCGCATACGGCAGATGGACGAGTTCGTCGAGGCCGACCGAGGCGCGATCGTCGAATCCGATCGCGCTGGCGACCACCGCGCCCACGGGCTGGCTCTCGAGCCGGACGAACCCGATTCCGTCGGTATCGTCCGGTTCGCCGATCAGTGCCAGATCCACCTGACCGGCGTGCAGGGCCGCCAATACCTGCCCGGTCCGTCCCGGCGACAACCGAATCACGGTGTCGGGCACGTCCGCCAGGGCTTCCAGCACCGAGGTGCGCACGGCCGCGGATACTTCGGGGGCGATGCCGAGCACCACCGTATGCGCCGGGTGCGCGAGCTGCTGGCCGACGCCGATGTGTTCTTCGCCAATTGCAGGCCCGGCCATGATCTTGTCGCCCTCGCGGATGAGCTGGCCGCCGAGTTCGGTATCGGCGGTGGCGGTGCGGCGGAAAACCTTGGTGGGACTGGTCCAGCGCAGGATCTCCTCCGCCGCGGTGCGGGCCGGACTCGGGTCGGCTCGCAGACGCGCCCACTGGTCGGGGAACTGGGCGAACGCCTCGACACCACCCGCGATCGCATAGCGGGTGGTCTCGTTGCCCGCCACGGTCATCAGAATGAAGAACGCCTGGAATTCCTCGTCGGTGAGCTGATTACCCTTGTCGTCGGCCTTGACCGTGCGGGTCACGGTGTCGTTCCATCGGGCACCGGCGGCGGGCCTCACCCAACTCCGATCCGTAACCGGACATATTGACCACGGCGTCCCGGGTGGCCTCCGCGCCGCCGTTCTCATGATCGGTCTGCCCCGCGATGGCACGGGACCATTCGAAGATCTCGAGCCGGTCCGAACGCGGAATGCCCATCAGTTCGGCGATCACGATGAGCGGCAGTTCCGCCGCCACGGTCGGGATCAGATCGAATTCGCCCAGCGCCAAGGCCTTCTCGATGATCTGTTCGCATTCGGCCGCGATGCGCGGGCGCAGCTGCTGCACCGCGCGCGGGGTGAAACCGCGGTTGACCAGGCCGCGCACCCGGGTGTGCCGGGGTGGATCCTGGTGAATCATCATGCGGCGCTGCACCTCGATGGCGACCTCGTCGAACTCCTGGGGCTGCGAACCCTTGCGCTCGGAGGAGAACAGTTCGGGCTGGCGCGCGGTGGCCACCACATCGGCGTGCCGCGTGATCGCCCAATGTCCTTCCGGCACTGCGGGATCGGCATTGCGATAGACCGGAGCCTGGGCGCGCAACAGGGCGAAATCGGCGTAGGGCGGGCCGTCCAGATAGCGTTCCTGATCGAAGACATCGATGCTGTCGAGAGTGGTCAACGGAGTGACTCCTTCGTAGATCGGCAGGTGGCAGACAGGCCCAATGCGCTCGACACGGGCGGGAAGCGCCGCCATCCGCAGATTACGGGCGTCGCAGGTCGGCAAATACCCCTAAGGACAGCCGCCGCGGCCCCTGACGAAGGCGATTGCGGGACAAGGGAATAGGGGCCGCCACCGGAGCCGCGAGCGGGGAGTATCGGGATCGGACCGCTACCGCACCCAGACTCGGGTGACAACCATGGTTGTCGCTCCCGAGGCGAACGATTCAAGGCCGAGAGCAACCGTTCGCGATAGGTAGTGCGACAACCAAAGTTGTCACTCCGTGGTTTCAGTGGACTGATTCGGCCACCGCTTACGCGCCGCCTGCCGACTGATGCCCAGGGCACGGCCGATATCGCCGTAGCCGGCACCGGCCGCGAGCGCCGCGCGGGCGTGTTCGTCGACCCGCGCCGCGGCGGCACGCTGTTCGATATCGGCCCGCGCCAAGGCATCCAGGGCCGAGCACGGTTCGGGACGTTCGGCGGGCAGCCCCTCGATGACCAGCGGACGCAGACACGGGCCGAGCAGTTCCACCAGGCGCTCGGCCGGGGCGTCGGCGACACCGGGGATGTGGACCATATAGCGGGCGACCAGCACGCCCAGCACCAGCGTGCCGATCAGCACCGACCGCAGTTCGGCGTCACGACCGGCCAGCACTCGGGTCCACGGACTGGTTTCCGGATTCACGATCGCGCAGCGCACCGCATGCGCCGCCTCGGGGTGGGTGAGCATGGAACGCAGTACCGGCATGGTCCGGTCCTCCTTGCGGTCCACATCGGCCAGCGCATGCCGCAGCAGGCGCTCGCCGAGCTCTTCCGGGGGTCCCTCCAAGGCGTCGTCGAGGGTCTCGGGAATGCCCGCGACCGCGTCGTAAAGCGTGTTCTTGGTACCGAAGTGCTGCATGACCAGGGCGGGATCCACCCCGGCCCGCTGTGCGATGGCCCGGATCGTGGTCTCGACATAACCGCGCTCGGCGAACAGTTCGCGGGCGGCGTCGAGAATCTGCTGACGCGTGTGCAGGCGGCGTTCGGTACGACTCGCCGGAACGGTGCTCATGTCCCGCAGCGTCATGAAATCCTCGCTCAACACCTGTAGACGAAATGGCCGGTGATACCTATGCTGACTTCAAGCATACAAGCGTAGAGCAGAGCGCAGCGTCGCGCCGCGAGCTCGAACCGTCTGACATCTCCCCGGCAATCTCCGAACGGACAATTCGAATGACCAGCCAAGAAACGCAATCCGACGCCGCGACCGCCGTGCCGCCGACGGATATCGCCGCGCATACCAGCGCCCAGCGCCGGCTCACCATCACGCTGGGTGTCATCGTCACCTGCCAGCTCATGGTTTCGGTGGACAGCAATGTCGTCAATATCGCGCTGCCGGAGATCCAATCCGGCTTGTCGATGTCCGCGCAGGCGCTGGCGTGGGTCTTCAGCGCCTACTCCCTCGCCTACGGCGGACTGCTGCTGCTGGGCGGGCGGGCCAGCGATATCCTCGGCCGCCGCCCCATGTTCATCTGGGGCCTGTCGCTGGTGGTCGTCGCCTCGATACTGGGCGGCATCGCACCGAATCAGGGCCTGCTCATCGCGGCGCGCGCCCTGCAGGGCGTCGGATTCGCCTTCGCCGGACCGGCCGCGCTGTCCCTGATCGCCGCCACCTTCGCCGAAGGGCCGCACCGCGCTCGCGCGCTGGCCGTGTTCTCCATGGTCACCGGGTTCGGCATCACCCTCGGATTAATCGTGGGCGGTGTGCTCACCACCCTGAGCTGGCGGCTGGTGTTCTTCATCAATGTGCCCATCGGCATTGTCACGGTGCTGCTCGCACAGCTCTATCTCACCGAAACCCAAAGGCATCCGGGCAAATTCGATCTGCTCGGCGCGATCCTGTCCACCGCGGGCATGGTCGGCATCGTCTACGGTTTGACCCGCGCCTCCACCGAGGGCTGGTCCGATCCCGTGTCCTGGGCCGCCTTCCTCGCGGGCGCGGTGCTGCTGGCGGTGTTCGTCTTCGTCGAACGCCATGCCGAACGGCCGATCGTGCCGCTGCGACTGCTCGGCCAGCGGGTGCGGGCCGGGGCGTATCTGAGCTTCGTACTGCTGATGATCTCGATGGGCGGCACCTACATCCTGCTGTCGCTGTACGTGCAGAACGCGCTCGGATTCAGTTCCTGGCAGGCCGGATTGGCCTTCCTGCCGATGGCCGTGGTGCAGTTCTTCGCCGCGCGGCGCGCGCCCAAGCTCATCGCGCGCTTCGGCCGCAAACCGGTGCTCATCACCGGCGTCGCGCTGATGGGGCTGGAGGCGATCTGGCTGACGACCACCAGCGCGTCCAGCAACTACCTCACCGGCATCCTCGGCCCGTTCATCCTGCTCGGGGCCGGACTCAGCTTCGCCTTCGTCACCCTGAACATGACCGTGCTCGGCGGGCTCGAACCGCGCGATATGGGCGCGGCCTCCGGGTTGCTCCAGGGCACCCAGCAGGTCGGACTCTCGCTCGGCGTCGCCATTCTGACCACGATCTACCAGTCGGGTCAGCACGGTGAGCATGGGCGCGAGGCGCTCGCGCACGGACTCGCCACCGCGGTCATCGCGGCCGTGGTAGCCTGCGCGCTGGCCCTGCTGGTCAGCGTGTTCGTCATCAAGACACCGAAACCGGCCGTCACCGCGTGACGCGCCGCCGCCCGGCCCTGCAAACACCGAATGAGCCGGGCCGCAGCGTCTTTCGGCCGGCTCAGGCCGCCCCGCCCTGGCCGAGTCCGACCCCGGTGAGCAGTCCCGCATCGGCCAGGTGGGCCGCGAGATCACCGCGATCCTAGGCCCCCAGTTTGCGATAGACATGGGTCAGATGCTGTTCCGCGGCTATAGGCTGCATAGGCGGCATCGCCGCGGTCGGCTTCCTCGGCACCCTGGCGGGCCAACTCCTGATAACGGCCCCCGTAGCGATCCTCGCCGCGGTCCAGTACTTCACCACGGTCAATTCCCCCTTCCCGGAAAATGATCCAACCCGCCGACCTGCCACCA
>NZ_BDAW01000118.1 GCF_001625085.1 Nocardia acidivorans NBRC 108247 | reverse complement strand
GGTGCAGAAGTTCATCGAGCGCGAAGGCGGCAACGGTCGCCTCAAGGCCGAGCGCAAGCTGCTCGCCACCGCGCTCGAGGATGTGCAGGCCATGGCCGCCACCCTGACCGGGCACCTGATGGCCGCCCAGCAGGACCCCAAGGAGCTGTACAAGGTCGGCCTGGGTTCGGTCCGCTTCCTGATGGCCGTCGGCGATCTGCTCATCGGCTGGCAGCTGCTGCAGCACGCCGAGGTCGCCATCAAGGCCCTGGACAACGGCTCCACCGAGGCGTTCTACACCGGCAAGATCGCCACCGCGCAGTTCTTCGCGCGCAATGTGCTGCCGGAGCTGACCGCCACCCGCGCCATCCTGTCGAACCTGGACAACGACATCATGGAGCTGGACGAGGCCGCGTTCTGAGCTGAGCTCGCGGCTCGGTAGCGAAACCGAGTGCGCCCCTGGGGTTTCCCCAGGGGCGCACTGCTGTGTCGAAGAGGTGGATCCCGGCCAAGAAGCGCACCGGGATGACGCGGGGATGCACCATCGGCAGTGGAGAAGTTATCCACAGCCATCCCAAGGGTTATCCACCGAATGTGGATAACCCTGTCCGCGTGTGGATCTCGCTGTTCACGACGGATTCACTCGCACTTCACGACCGGCACCGGATCGTATTTGACCGTGCGGGTGTGCCGGTAGGTTTCCTTGCCGGTCTTGGCATCTCGGATGACACGGGTGTCCGAGGTGGTGAAACCCGGTGCGCCGTCGGACGGGATGCAGTTCTTCCCCTTGGGGAGGGTGACGGTGTCGGGCTCGGTCGGTTTGGTGCGCTCCCCCGCGATGGATTCGACCTCGACGGTTTTGGTACTCCACAGGCGCACCGTCACCTCGGAATCGCCTGCGGCGGTTTCGAGGTAGACGCCGTACGGGGTGTTGTTGCGGAACTTCAGATCGATCGCGCCGTCGAAGACGGTGGCCTCGCGGGCCGCCGGATAACGCGAGATGTAATAGCTGTGCTCGGTATGGTCCACATCCTCCATACCGGCGAAGTAGGCGGCGTTGTAGAGCGTGGTGGCGAACTGACTGATACCGCCGCCGACCGCGGTGCCGGGGCGGCCGTGGTCGATGATGCCGGATTCCACATAGCCCTGTTCGACACCGCGGGTGCCGGTGAAGTCATTGAGCGAGAAGGTATCCCCGGGGCGGATCACCGCGCCGTCGACCTTGCGCGCCACCGTTCGGATATTCACACCCGAGGGGCCGCTGAATCCACCGGTGGTGAAGGAGCCGATGGATTGCACCACACCGAGCTTCTCGGCGTCGGCGGTGCTCAGCTTGGGCTGCACCTGTTCGTAGACAACGGCTTTGGATTTGTCCCCGGCCGAAACGAGCAGCGCGGTAAGACCGTCGAAGGTCCTGTCCCAGTTGATGGTGTCGCCGACCACGGCGGGCACCACCGTCGCGCGCCCGCCCGCCAGCGCGAAGGTGGCGTCCTTGGGCTCCACCACGGTGGGCTTCAACTGCGGTTCCAAGGCCGCGATCAGGGCCTCGCGATGGTATGAGAGCTCCAGTCCGCCTTGATCATCCGGCTGGAAGGCGAGCACACCGGCGAGCTGTCCGGGATCGAGGACGGCATTGCCGCCCTTACCGGTGAAGGTGACCGGAACGCGCACCGCGGGCTGAGCCATCTCGCGCAGCGCTTTGTCCACGGCTTCGGCGCGCACCCGCGCCTGCGTCTCGATGGCGGGCAGTTCCAGTACCGAACCGTCGGCCCAGCGTCCGGCGAGGGTGGCGCGGGCGGCGGCGATATCGAGCACCCGGCCGGGCACCGGCCGCACCGGCGCCGGTCTGCCCTGGTCGAAGACGATCCCGCCCTCGACGGGCTGACGGTCATGGGTGCGCAGGGCGTCCAGCTGCATGTTCATCGCGGTGTCGTCGACGAAGACGGCGGGCTCCACGTCCCGGGTGCCGAAGAGGGACCGCACCCGGGTGAACGGGTTCACCGGCTGCCCGCCGATCCGGTCCCAGGTGCCGTCCCAATCCACCGACAGCCCGGCATCGCGCGGCACCAGATCGGCGCGCACATCGCCGATCTCGACCGTGAGCGGTTGCGCTACCCGCTGATTCAGCTCGAGTTCCAACCGGGTCTGCGCCTGGGCGCGGGACAACCCGCCGATATCGATGCCCGCTACCTGCACACCACGCGGGGTCTGACCGGACGACAGCGACCAGTCGACCGCGAAAGCCAGTCCGCCGGCGGCTATCAGCACACCCACCGCGATTCCGGCCCGGCGGACCGTGGTGGCGTTCGGAAATTGCCGTCCGGGGGCCGATGGTTCGGCCGGGGTTCGCTGCGCACGCGCATGCCGCCCGGGACTTCCGCTGGTCACGAACCATCCTCCCACATGGTTGAATGCCGACCCGCATACGCGAGTCCACCGCCCACCATAGTGGGGGGCTCCGACACACGAGGCCCGCGAAGCTCACAGCAACTCTCGCGCAACTCTCGACTCGGACAAGAAGACGGCTCCGCGCGGTTGCCGGGTCGGGGGTCTGGCAACAGCACGGAGCCACCCCGTCTATCGACACCCGCGCGGCGGCGTTACACGCCACGCCCGCGCGACCGGAAAAAAGTTCCGACACGTACAACTGGGACAATCGAGACGATCGCGGGAACAGTCATACAGAACCCCGGGCCACCGTGGGTTCGGGACGCCTGAGGAGATGACATGCAGCTCGGAATGATCGGATTGGGTCGGATGGGGGCCAATATCGTGCGCCGCATCGTCCGCGACGGGCATACCGCCGTCGGCTACGAACGGCACAGTCCACGGATCGACGAGCTCAGCGCCGAACTCGGCGACAGCTTCTCCGGCACCACCGATCTGCCCAAGTTCATCGGGATGCTGGAAACACCGCGCGTGGTGTGGGTGATGATTCCGGCGGGCGCGACCGGCGCGGTCATCGATCAGCTCGCCGACCTGCTGGAACCCGGCGATATCATTATCGACGGCGGCAACAGCCGCTATCACGAGGACATCAAGCGGTCGAAGGACTTGCTGCCCAAGGGCATCCACTACCTGGATATCGGAACATCCGGCGGCGTATTCGGTTTGGAGCGCGGCTTCTGCCTGATGATCGGCGGTGAGGACGCACCGGTCGGCCATATCGAACCGCTGCTGAAATCCATCGCGCCCGGCGTCGATGCCGCCCCGCGCACACCCGGGCGCACCGGAACACCCTCCACCGCCGAACAGGGCTATCTGCACTGCGGTCCGGCGGGCGCCGGGCACTTCGTGAAGATGGTGCACAACGGCATCGAATACGGCGCCATGGCAGCGTATTCCGAGGGCATGAACATCCTGCACAAGGCCAATGTGGGCAACTCGCAGGACACCGAGCACTCCGCCGAGGTCACCCCGCTGGAGAATCCGGAGTTCTACCGGTACGACATCGACATCCCCGAGGTCACCGAGGTATGGCGGCGCGGTTCGGTGGTCGCCTCCTGGCTGCTGGACCTCACCGCGGCCGCCCTCTACGCCGACCCGAATCTGGACTCCTTCGGCGGTAACGTCTCGGACTCCGGCGAGGGCCGCTGGACCCTGGACGCCGCCATCGACGAGGGCGTGCCCGCCCCCGTACTTGCGGCATCGCTGTTCCAGCGCTTCGCCTCTCGCGGCGAATCGCTCTACGCCGACAAGGTGCTCTCGGCCATGCGCCAGGCATTCGGCGGGCACCACGAGCTACCGAAGTAGCGGCGCGGGCCCGGGCTCACAGCCCCAGCGCCTGGGCCAGCATCTTGGCGACCGCGAGCGGTCCGAAGGTGAGCAGATAGACCAGGCCGTCGACGATCGCCGTCATCGGGCGACTCCTTTCACCGCGTGATTCATTCGAAGTTGCCGTCGATCCAGTCGATGGTCTGCATACCGAAAAGGTCCACGCCCCAGCCGTACATATCGGTGATGAAGCGCTCCATACCGCAGTCGGTCGGTGCGTAGGTGACCTCCGCGCCCTGTCCGCGATAGGTGTCGGCGAGGTCCCGGGCGTCCTTGGCCGGCACCAGCGACATCGGCGAATCGTCCTTGGCGCAGGAGGCGATCATGATCTTGGATTTGGGAGTTCCGTTGCGCCCCAGCACATTGTTCTGGAAGGCGCGCTGGAAGTCGGGTTCGTCGGCCGGATTGCGGCCCGAGTCGAACAGCGCCTCCATGGGCACGAACGGCAGACCGAAATAGGCGGGCACCTGGCACTGGGTGCGGTAGAAATTCGCCAGCCCCCGCCCGGCGGCATTGAGCTTGTCGTTCACCCGCATCTCCGGATACCACGGCTCCAGGCCGAGCAGTGTCGCGAGCGCGAAGCCCGAGCCGACCGAACCACTGGTGACGCGCATGAAATTGGCGGGATCGACAACCATGCCCTCGAGCACGGTGGATTTGATGTTCAACTCCGGTGCGTATCGCGGCGCCAGCTCGGCCGAGAACGCCGCCCCGACACCGCCGCCGGCGATACCGAACAGGCCGATCTGGGTATTCCCCGCCAGACCCGTCTCGGGCAGGCGCAAAGCCGCACGCGCACCGTCCAATTGGGCATGTCCGGCGAAACTGCCGACGAACACCCCGTGCGGATCACGATCGGCGTCATTGCCGACATCGGAGATCATGACCGCGTAACCCTTGTCGAACATCAGGGCCAGCGGTCCCAGTGCGGACCAGGACGAACCGTCCAGCGGAGCGCCACCGGTCCACTGCGTACTCGGATGGCAGGACCAGCCGACGCTGTCATTGGCCTCCTGATAGGAGATGAGGCGGCGTTCGGCCGCGGGTTTGCCGTCCTTCGGGATCATCACGATGCCGGTGCTGATTACCGGGGTGACGCCGTCGGGGGCGGTGGTGACGTACATCAGCTTGTGCGCGTCGACGGTGGTGGGCTTCACCCCCAGGAACATCACATCCACGGGCTTGGATTTCAGTATGTCGCCGGGCTTCTCGGCACCGGTGAGCGAAGGTTCCTGGTAGAAGGGATCATTCGCCATCAGGGCGTCGAACTTCTCCTGTGGAGAAGCGTTCTCGGCGCTGTTCAGGGTGCCGATGACGAAACCGTTGAACACCCGGTCCGGTCCGGGCACCGGATTCACCGGTTCCGCGGCGGCGGTGGCGGCACCGGCCAGCAGGACGGCCGCGGCGAGCAGAACGCAGGGGAGGCTGCGACGCATGGCTACCGCACCGCCGTATCCGCAACGGGCGCAGTCGTATCGGCGAGGGGTGCGGCTGTATCGGCGATGGGCGAGGCCGGGTCCGCCGGGGTCACCTGGAGTTGGCTCACCGCGGATTCGAGCAGCTGTGGAATATTCAGCAGCGGCCGATGCGATTCCATCTGCACCTCGTACGGCGTGCGCAGGGTCGCCTCCAACGCGGGCCAGTTGTTCTCGACCTGGTAGCGGTACCGGGGCAGCAGTTCACCGGTGATGTACTCCCAGCGCGCGTCCAGCACCGCCCAATTCCAGTCCGGCAGTGGCAGTGTCAACAGCTTCGGACTGCCGTCGGCCGCGGTGAAAGCGATCCGCACCGGATGGAACTGGCGGGGCGGGATGACTCCCGCGACCGAGGGCGAACCGGCCGCACCGCTGAGGTACGTGATCGCCTCACCGATATCGCCTTTGTAGGAACGTACTTGGTCCCACTGCCGGGCGACGGCCCAATCCTGTTCCCGGCGCAGCAGACTGCGATTGCCCGCGGCGATGCGATCGGCATCACCGGACGCGACATCGCGCCAGGCGTTCATGATGTCGTCGCCGAAGAGTCCGGCGGCACGGAACTCCTCCAGCGCGGGCAGCCCGGCGGTGACATACGCGTCATGCATGGGCATGAGGTCGGAGAAGATGTTCTTCTGCATCACCAGGATCATGCCGATGACGTACCGCACATCGTCGGGAGTGATGTGCGGCGCCGCCGCGGCGAGTGCACGCAGGCCGCTGGGCAGCTGCGCCACCGCCTCGGGCCCGGCGGTCCGCTGCACCGCGTCGAGCACGGTGCGGACCGATTCCGAAAGTCCGGGCAGGCCATAGATATCGGAGCCCATCAACTCGAAATCGATAAGCCCGCCGCCGAAGTCGGCCCCGACCTGACCACCCATCCCCGCCCACTGGAGTTCCCGGTGCGCGAGCTGCAGATCCTCGTAATAGCGATAGGACTTGGTCAGATTGCCGCGATTGGCCTGTACCCCCGCGCGGGGATCCCAGGTTCGCAGCTCGATACCCGCCTTGTCGGTCGCGTCGACCAGCCAGTACTGCGAGAGCAGGGCGGCGTACCTGGTGGGCGAAATACCCTGGGCGCGAGCGTCATCGAGCAATCGGGCGAGTTCGTCACGGTCGTAGGGCAGGGCGGGATTCACACCGCCCGGGCCCTGAGCGGCGTCGCGATTGGTGAGCGGCAGATCAAGGTAGCGGTCCACCTCGCTCGCGGTCGCGGGTCCCGCCGTCGCGAGCCCGAGTCCGATCGCCGCCGCCGTACTCAGCGCGGCTGTGCGCAGTAACGCACCAATACCCATGGTGATCCCGGTCCTCCCTGGATTTCGCCGGATCGGACCACCCCGATGAGTAGCCACAACAATGCTCGGCACCGAAATCCGACGGCCTATATGCCTTTTCACACCCGTCGATGCAGAGCGACGGGGCACCTTCCGATCCTCCGGAAGGCCGATTTCGCATTCGGTCTCCCGACCAAGTGCACGAATCGCACGTTACTAGCAGGTATGTATTACGCAAAAGTAAACATATGTGTTGATCGCCACAGGTTTGCCAAAATGCTGTTCGACCTCGGTTGACGCCGTGGAGGACGGCGGCGATCACCCCGCCGCGGCTCCGGCGCATCGCCTTCGATCGGCCCGGATCGGCGGTCAACTTTGGTCACGTCGCGATCGGCCCGATACCGGCGCGGCGACGGGCGTGTGAGTGGGATCCGAGCACGGGGACGGCTACGGTCGGATCCATGCGCCTAGTTCCGGGGATCGTCCTGGCAATGTCCGCCGTTGTGCTGACCGCGTGTTCGAGCAGCGGCACCAACGAATCGGCACCGAGCAGTACCGAGACCAGTCCGAGCAGCACCGTTCCGCCGACAACGACTCCGGGACAACAGGATTGCGCGGCAGGGTATCTGGCCAACTTCACCCTGCGGCAGAAGTTGGCGCAGCTGCTCACCGTCGGGGTCACCGGCGAGGCCGATGCCGAGAATGTGGTGAAGACCGAGCAGATCGGCGGCATCTTCGTGGGCAGCTGGACCGATAAGGCGATGCTGGCCCAGCATCAGGTCGACAGGGTGCAGGCCGCCTCGCGCACGCCGCTCATGGTGACCATCGACGAAGAGGGCGGGCGGGTTTCGCGGGCCAAGGATCTGATCGGGGTCGCGCCGTCGGCGCGCGCGATCGTCGGGCAGATGAGCCCGGACGAGTTCTACACCTTCACCCTGGATCGGTCGAAGAAGTTGAAGGCACTCGGCGTCACCGTCGATTTCGCGCCGGATGTGGATGTGAGCAGCCAGCCCGACGACTCGGTGATCGGCGACCGGTCCTTCTCCGATGATCCGAATGTGGTGGCGCAGTACGCCGATGCGTACATTCGCGCCGCGCACGACGCCGGTCTGGGCACCGTCATGAAGCATTTCCCCGGCCACGGTTCGGGGTCGGGCGATTCGCACACCGGCGCGGTGAAGACCCCGCCGCTGGAGCAGTTGCAGACCTCGGATCTGGCGCCCTATCGCAAGCTGATCGACTCCGGGTCGGCGGTCATGGTCGGACATCTGGACGTGCCCGGCCTGACCGAGCCGGGCAAGCCCGCCAGTATCAGCAGCGAGGCCATGGCCCTGCTGCGCAATGGCACGGGCTATGACGCGGCCCCGTTCGACGGTGTGATCTTCACCGATGATCTGGGCGGCATGGCCGCCATCACCGCGCGCATGAGCATCGAGGACGCGGTGGAGGCCGCCCTGGTCGCCGGGGCCGACAATGCCCTGTGGATCACCACCGACGCGGTGCCGCGGGTGCTCGATCGCCTGACACAGGCGGTGCAGGCCGGCCGCCTGCCGGGAAGCCAGGTGGATGCCTCGGTCCTTCGGATGGCAAAGTACAAGGGCACCGCTCCACACTGCTGACGCCCGATGGCGAATCACCGGCAATTCGCACTTGCGGAACTTACCTTGGAGTAAGATAGGGGCTTCGATATGTCCTAGGAGATGTGGATGGCAGGCGGAACGAAACGACTTCCCCGCGCGGTGCGCGAGCAGCAGATGCTCGACGCCGCGGTGGAGGTCTTCTCGCGCAAGGGTTATCACGACACCTCCATGGATGCCATCGCCGCCGAGGCGAAGATCTCCAAACCCATGCTCTACCTGTACTACGGCTCCAAGGACGAACTGTTCCGCGCCTGCATCCACCGCGAGAGCATCCGGTTCATCGAGGCCGTCGCGGTGGCCGGCAACCCCAAGCTCACCCCGCATGAGCAGCTGCGGGCGGGCTTGGAGGCCTTCCTGTCCTACGTCGATCAGAACCGGCTGTCCTGGCAGGTGCTGTATCGGCAGGCACTCGGCCAGCAACCCTTCGCCTCGGAGATCTCCAACAGCCGGGACCGGGTCATCGAGCTCACCGCGAAACTGCTCGAATCCAGTGCCAAGTACGCCGAGCCCGGCACCAACTTCGAGGTGGTGTCGGTGGCGGTGATCGGGGCGGGCGAGGCCATCGCCGATCGGGTCGCCAGCGGCACCGTCGATATGGCCGAGGCGGTGGACCTGCTGGACAATCTCGCCTGGCGCGGACTCTCCGGCAAGAAGAAGGAGATCGAACCCGCCTGAGTTGCGAGCCCCGTTAACGCCTGCCACAGTCGCTCGGATTGTGTTGTAGGACGGCCGGGATCATCGCGGCCGGGGAACGGGGACGCTCTTGTTCGGAATGCTGAAGCCGTGCGCGCACGGCGCGGTGTCCTACGGAATGGACGCCACCGCCTGGCAAACCCAGATGTGCGGACTCTGCCTGGGCCTGCGCGACGGGCATGGACAGCTCGCGCGAGCCGCCACCAATACCGACGCCATCGTGCTGGGCGTACTCACCGAGGCACAGCAGACCGGGACCGCGGTGCGCACCGCCGCCGGACCGTGCCCGCTGCGCGGTATGCGCAAGGCCACCGTCGCCCCGTCCGACTCCCCCGGTGTGCGATTGGCCGCCACCGCCTCACTGCTGTTGGGGGCGGCCAAGATTCGCGATCATATCGACGACGGTGACGCCCGCCGCCTCGGCAGGCTCCCGATGACCAGGGTCGCGAATCGCTGGCATGCCGGGGCGAGCGCGGCGGCCGCGCCGATCGGGCTGGATCTCGAACCACTCATCGCCGCAATCGAATCCCAGGCCGAGCGCGAGCGCGCGGCCGCCGCCGGTGCGCCCACCACGCTGGACGAATTAACCTGGCCGACCCAGCTGTGCGCCTCGGAGTTGTTCGCGCACACCGCCGTTCTGGCCCAGCGCCCGGAGAACGCCGGCGCATTGCGCGAAGCGGGCTGGCATTTCGGTCGCATCGCGCATCTGGCCGATGCCATCGAGGACATCGAACAGGATCGCGCGGCGGGACGTTTCAATCCGCTGATCGCCACCGGCACCGGCACCGCCGACGCGCATGCCCTACTGCGCGAATCGAATTCGCTACTCGAGGCCGCCCTGACCCGGGTGGGCCTGGATCGCACCGCGTCCATCCGCTGGATGCTGCTGGACCCGCTCAACGGTGTGGTCCGCAAGCTGGGCAGGGCCGCCGGGGTGGTACACACCTGCGCCACGCATGCCTGCGGCACCACTCGGCACACCGTCGAATCCGTCCTCCCCGTCGAAGAACTCCGTCATCCCGGCATGCTTTTGGCCGGGATCCCTACGGCGGCTGTGGATCCCGGCCAACAGCGCGCCGGGATCACGGGGGCGGACTCCGCCGCGATGGGGGGTATGCCGCAGGCGGTGTTCGGCACCGAGCCACCGCGGACGCCTTTTCGCAGGCCGGGTTTCTGGGAGGGCATCGGGATCGGGCTGACGCAGTACTGCACCGGGTACGCGTGCTGCTCCGATCACACCCGGCCGTGCACGGGTGAGCGCAAGGAATCCTGGCTGAAGCGGGATTGCTGCGATTGCGGAGACTGCTGCGACTGCGCGAATTGCTGTAGCGGCTGCGACTGCCCCGACTGCGATTGTGACTGCGGCTGCTGCGATTGCAGCTGCTGAATCCGGCCGGGTGGACCCGGAAACGTCAGAGCCGCACACCGATTCGCCGTACCGGATGTCGAAACCCCTGCGTGGCGACATACGGTGGTGAATCGGTGCGCGGCTCTCGCCCCGCCCCAATGGGGCCGATCGCTGTCGGCGGCCCGACCCTACCCGCGGTAGGCGGCCGCCGCGATGGTTCGAGAACCACCGCGGCCATACGACCCCAAGTCTGCTGTGAAACTGTCTCCAACTTGCCACACCGGGTGCGCCGGATTGGCTTCGGTGTGCCACCGCCACCGGGAGGTGGCGAGGGCGGCCGAATCAGCGGAGGGTGGCGGTGAGGTGCGGGTAGCCCTTCTTGGGATTCTTCAGGGCCAGATCCCAGCCGCCCGCGACCTTGTTGGCGTAGACGTTGACCGTCGCCGGCAACAGGATCGGCTTCCCGAATTTGACCGCGTACGTGGTCTTCTCGGGAATGCGGCCCTCGAGGTTGGCGAGAATGTTCGCGGCCGACCACATACCGTGCGCGATCGGCTTCGGGAAGCCGAAAGCCTTGGCGCCCAGCGCCGAGGTATGGATCGGATTGTGATCACCGGACGCCGCGGCGTACCGGTTGATCATCTTCTGATCCACCCGCAGCGTGCGCAGCGGCGGCGGTGGCACCTCATCCGGCTTGGGCTCGGGCTTGGGACCGCCCGAGAGCGAGGTGCGCTGCTGGTGCAGGAAGGTGGTGACCTGTCGCCACACCAGTTCCCGGCCCACGCTCACCTCGGTGATGGCGTCCACGAGCAGGCCCTTGGGGTGCTCGCGCAAGTTCTCGATATGGGTTTGGAAATCGAGGGGTTCGGCGACCGAGATCTCCCGGGTCCGCTCGATGACATTCTCCGCGTGCACCGCCCCGACCGCCACGAACGGGAAGTCGCGGGCGACGACCAACTGCATGGCGAGCGGGAAGCTGAGCACGAACGGGTAGGTCAGCGGCAGCGCATCACCGAAGCGCTGGCCGGTGGCGTGGCAGTAGGCGGCCAGGTGATCGGGGTCGACCTTGAAGCCCTCCAGCCGCACCACGCGGTCGGGCAGCTTCGACGGACGGTTGGACATTCCCGGAATCGGCACCGCACCGAGTGCGGCCTTGACGAACAGACCGCTGTTCTTCGGCACCTCGCCGAGCGTGATGGTCTGGCTCATCATGCTCCGATCAGACTCTGGCCGCAGACGCGAACGATATTGCCGGACACCGCGTTCGACGCCGGGGAGGCGAAGTAGGCGATGGTCTCGGCGACGTCGATGGTCTGACCGCCCTGCAGCAGCGAGCTCATCAGGCGACCGGCCTCACGGGTGGTCAGCGGGATGGCCGCGGTCATGGCGGTCTCGATGAACCCCGGCGCGACGGCATTGATGGTGATGCCCTTTTCGGCCAGCTTCGGGGCCTCGGCGTTCACCATGCCGATGACACCGGCCTTGGAGGCGCCGTAATTGGTCTGGCCGCGGTTGCCCGCGATACCCGCGATGGAGGACACATCGATGACGCGGCCACCGGACTTGAGCGCACCGGAGGCGACCAGGCCCTCGGTAATGCGGTGCGGCGCGGCGAGATTCACATTGATGACCGAGTTCCAGCGGCCCTCGTCCATATTCGCGAGCAGCTTGTCACGGGTGATGCCGGCATTGTGCACGACGATATCGATGCCGCCGAAACGCTTGGTGGCGAATTCGGCCAGCTTCTCGGCGGCGTCGGGCGCGGTGACGTCCAGGGCGAGCGCGGTCGCGCCGACCTTGTTGGCGGTCTCGGACAGCGCCTCACCGGCGGCCGGGATGTCGGCGACTATCACGGTGGCCCCGTCGCGAGCGAACACCTCCGCGATGGTCGCGCCGATGCCGCGGGCCGCGCCGGTGACCACGGCGACCTTGCCCGCGAGCGGCTTGTCCCAGCTGGCCGGTGCCGTCGAGTCGTCCTTGCCGACGCGGAAGACCTGACCGTCGACGAACGCCGATTTGCCCGAAAGGATGAAGCGCAGCGTGGATTCCAGGCCGGTGGCGGCGGCGGCGGCCTCCGGGTGCAGGTACACCAGGTTGCCGGTCGCGCCGCGCAGCAGTTCCTTGGCGACCGAGCGGCTGAAGCCCTCGAGCGCGCGCTGGGCGATCTGCTCGTCGACGGACGCGGTCAGCTCGGGGGTGGTGCCGATGACCAGGACGCGACCGGACGCGGCGATGCTGCGCATGGCGGGCTGGAAGAAGTCGAACAGCTGCTGCAACTCTTCGATCGTGCGAATGCCGGTGGCGTCGAAGACCAGCGCGCCGAGCTTGGTGCCGGGGGTGACCGAATCGGCGAAAGTGTAGTCCGACAGCAGGTTTCGGGCGGCATCGGCGACCCGTCCCTTACCGCCGATCAGCACCGGGCCCGGGAGCGCGGGCTGGCCGGCGACATAGCGGCGCAGGTTCTCCGGCTGCGGTAGACCCAATTTGCTCGCCAGGAACGCGCCGGGAGCAGAGTGGATGAAAGATCCGTACAGGTTGGGAGCGCCCTTGCTCTTGCTGGCTGCCACTGTTCCTACCTTCTCTTGTCTAGGCCCCGGGGGCGATGTCGCGCACAAACGCGGGGTACGGTGTCGACAAATGAACTTACTCCAGAGTAAGTTTAATGTAAACCGACCAGCGCCGGTCCCCCGGATCGTGCGAGTACGGAAATCCACCCGACGAGACACTGGAGACTCGAGTGACCACCAAAGCCCGTTCGGCGAAGCCCGCGGCCAAGACCGCAAAGCAGGCCAAGCCTGTCGCAATCCTCGGCGGCAACCGGATTCCGTTCGCCCGCTCCGACGGCAAGTACGCGCACGCCTCCAACCAGGACATGTTCACCGCCGCGCTGAACGGTCTGGTCAGCCGCTTCGGGCTGCAGGGCGAGCGCCTGGGCATGGTCGTCGGCGGCGCGGTCCTCAAGCGCGTCGGCGAACACGGCATGATCCGCGAGAGCGTGCTGGGCTCCACCCTGTCCCCGTACACCCCGGCCCAT
>NZ_BDAW01000117.1 GCF_001625085.1 Nocardia acidivorans NBRC 108247 | reverse complement strand
ATTACGCCAAACTGGTCGGCCGCCTGCGCCCGTCCATGGTCGGCATCGAGATCCCGCGCAATGCCGAACCGCGCACCGGACTGTCGATGGGTGAGCACGCCGCCATCACCGCCAAGGAATTCGGTATCGCGCGTGAGGCGCAGGACGAGCTGGCCTACCTGTCGCACCGGAATATGGCCGCCGCCTACGACCGCGGCTTCTTCGACGATCTGATCACCCCGTTCCTCGGGCTGACCCGCGATGACAACCTGCGTCCGGGCTCGACCATCGAGAAGCTGGCCACGCTCAAGCCGGTCTTCGGCGTCAAGGCGGGCGACGCCACCATGACCGCGGGCAACTCCACCCCGCTCACCGACGGCGCGTCGACCGTGCTCCTGTCCAGCGACGAGTGGGCCGCCGCGCGCAACCTGTCGCCGCTGGCCTACCTGGTCGACTCCGAGGTCGCCGCCGTGGATTACATCCACGGACCGGACGGGCTGCTGATGGCCCCGACCTACGCGGTGCCGCGCATGCTGGCCCGAAATGGCCTGACGCTGCAGGACTTCGACTTCTACGAGATCCACGAGGCGTTCGCCTCCGTGGTGCTGGCCACCCTGCAGGGCTGGGAGTCGGATCAGTACTGCAAGGAGCGCCTGGGCCTGGACGGCGCGCTGGGGTCGATCGACCGCAGCAAGCTGAATGTGAACGGCTCCTCGCTGGCGGCGGGTCACCCGTTCGCCGCCACCGGTGGTCGCATCATCGCCTCCACCGCGAAGATGCTGGCGGAGAATGGTGGCGGGCGCGCGCTCGTCTCCATCTGTGCCGCGGGCGGCCAGGGCGTCGTCGCCATCGTCGAGCGCTAGACACGATCCGAACGGAGGGCGGTACCGGTTCCCGAAACCGGCACCGCCCTCCGTCTTTCAGCCGATCAGGCGGTGAGTTCTGTTGGCCAGGTCAGAGATTCGGATCGAGGGGTGGCCGGTGACCGCGCTGTGCAGGGTGTTCTCCAGCGGGTCCGTCCAGCGGGCGGGAATATTCGCCGCGCCGGTGAGGATGCCCGCGACCGAACCGGCGGTGGCGGCATTGGCGTTCACATCCCAGCCGGAGCGAACGGCCAACCGCACCGTCTCGGTGAAATCTCCTTCGCCCCAGAGCAATCCGACGGCGATCAGGCAGGCATTGCCGATCGCGTGCAGCCGGTTATAGCGCGCCTGGCGGGTGTGGATGCCGGTGACGGCATGCTGCCAGGTCAGCTCCCGCTGATGCGCGTCTATCACTTCCGAGAGCGCCACCGCCAGTCGGGAATTCGCGGGAATCACGGTGTGCGCCCGCGCCAGCGCCTCCTGCGGGCTCACGGCGGTGAAGGCCGCCGCCACCAGTGCCGCGGCCCATCCGGCCGCCCACAGACCGTTGCCGGTATGCGAGATGGAGGCGTCCCGGGTCGCGAGTTCTGCGGCGCGGGCGGGGTTGCCCGGATTGGTGTAGCCGTAGATGTCCGCGCGCACCAGCGCACCCCGCCACTCGCGGTAGGGATTTCGATAGGTGGCGGTATCGGGCGGCAGGAATCCGTCGATGAGATTGCGATAGGCGACCCGCTCGGCGGTGGAGGTGCGCAGGAAGGGCAGGCGCTCCAGCCAGAGGGCGGCGACATCATCGGCGATGAAATGCGTGCCGTACTGCTCCAGCAGGTGCAGGCCCAGGATGGCGTAATCCAGGTTTTCGTCACGGGGACAGCCGATTACGCCGGTCTCGCGGGGTCCGGACAGTGCGCAGCCCGCACAGCGGCCCAGCCAGCCGCCGTGGACGCGATCGTGCAGTTCGGCGCGGGAGTAGTCGGCCGGGGTGGGGTAGACGGGCGAATCACGGGCTACGCCAATGATATTCGGATCACCGCCGGTGTCGATCCATTCGAAGTACGGCCAATCCGGGACCCGGTCGGCGGATTCGATGCGATCCAGCAGTCGCCAGCAGGCCGCGTCCATGGGCCTGTCTGCCAGCGACAACTCGTTCACATCCTCGGCGAACTCCGCTACCGCATAACCGGATTCACCGCGCTGACGCCATTCGTAGTAGAGCAGGGCCCGGGGATCGGCTTCATGATGGCCGAAGACGGCCGCTTCGATCGAGGACACGGCTCACAGCACCGCGAGGGTGGCGTCGAGCACCTCGGACAGCAGGGGTAGCGATTCGTCGCGATGCGGTGCGCGCGCCCACCACCTACCCTCCTGGGTGTGCCGTCCGAATCCGGTGGGCAGGATGACATTACTTCTGTGCGGGCCGATGTCCACGCTGTTGCGCTCCAAGCGTTCGAGGCATTCGTCGGTGGGATACCCGTCGAACACCGCCAGGAATGTACGCCGCGGCGGGCGGTCGCGCACCAGCACGGGGCCGGGCACGCCGCGCACCGTCAGTTCGCCGAGTATCAAGGCGCCCAACGGTTCCGGGGTGTTCAGGGCGGCGATGGCGTCGACCAGGGGTAGCACCACGAAGCCGGGGGTGGTGACATGCACGTGCGGCAGGCCGAACAGGGAGCGGTACACACTCGCCCATTCCTGCGGGGTAGTCAGCTCGTCCAACCGCACAATCCACCCCTCGTCCGGGCTCTGCCGCAACGACGACCATGTCGGGAGCCGGCGCGTACTCGGTGCCGGCACGTCGGCGGAAAACCGACACCTGTCAGTGAAAACCGGACCCGCGTATCCCACCACCGATTTGGGTGAATCGTTCGCAAACTGTGGACAACCCGCGACGGACGGGTGTCGGCAAGTCCGCTCACCCCGGCGTTCCGGGGTAATCTCACAGTAGAGACATGCGTTCCCACCAGGAGGTTCGTCATGCCGTGCGATTTGATGCTCATCGCGTACGACGGGTCCGAGAATGCGCGCCGCGCCGTCGAATACGCCGGGCGGTTCCTGGCCGCGAACAGAGCCGTGGTCCTGACCGCCTGGGAACCCATGGCTCGCCAGGCCGCTCGACTCTCCGGACTCTCCGGGGTCATGCAGCCGGAGTGGACGCCCGACGACGAGATCGAGGACATCGCGTACGTCGATGCCAAGACCATCAACGCCGAGGGGGTGCGACTGGCCAAAATCGCCGGGCTCAATGCCGAGGCGCGGACCGTCGAATGCACCACCACCATCTGGAACGCCATTGTCGAGGTGGCCGACGATCTGGATGTGGACATCATCGTGGCGGGCACCCGCGGCGCCACCGGAATCCGCGCGCTGATGCACTCCAGTGTGGCCGACGCGGTGCTCAAACACTGTCATCGACCGGTGCTGATGGTGCCGCCCGGACGCGAGCCCGCGCCGAAGCACTGACCGCGAGCACCCGGCCGAGCTGCGGTGATGCGATGGAAATCGCAGTGTCCCACCGGCTCCGGAGCACCCTCGGCGCGGATGTGATCGGTGCGACAGAGATATCGGTCGCTCTATCGATTTCGACTCCGGGATCGCGGACTATGGTCGGAAGACCATGGACGGATTCTTGCTCGCGACACCCAATGGCGTGGTGCGCACCACCGGCACCCGCATCGCCTTCGATGCGGCCGCCGCCGCATTGTCGGCGCTGCGCGCCGGGGATACCGACCTGATCGTCGGGGCGCTGCCGTTCGATCCGCGCCGACCGGCCGCACTCTGCGCACCCGAACAGGCCTTGCGCACCGCCGGACCGTGGCGACCCGCGGCCCTGCCCGAACTCCCGCCGGTCCGGGTTGTCTCCGAAATGCCCAGTGCCGCAGAGCATGTGGCGCGAGTGACGAAACTGGTCGAACAACTCTCCAATCCCGAGCAGCCCCTGCGCAAAGTGGTGGCGGCACGCTCACTACTGGCCGAAGCCGAAACGCCCCTGGAACCGGAGGTGGTGGCCGCGCACCTGGTCACCAGGCATCCGCGCGCCAATGTGTACGCCGTCGACCTCACCCCCGCCGGGCGCCCCGGGGAGACCCTGCTGGGCGCGACACCCGAGGTCCTGGTCGCCCGGCACGGGCGCAAGGTCACCCTGCGCCCGCTCGCCGGAACCCTCCCCCGACTCGCGGATCCGGACGCCGATGCGGCGCAGGCGCGGGAGCTGCTGTCCAGCAGTAAGAATCGCGAAGAACACGCATATGTCGTGGAGTGGATTCGAGAGCAGCTCACACCCGTCTGCGATGCGCTCGACATCCCGGACGGCCCCGAACTGCTGCACACCCCCGAGGTCTGGCATCTGGCCACGCCCATCACCGCCGAACTGCGCGATCCGGCCATGACCGCGCTCGATCTGGCCCTGCTGCTGCACCCGACGCCCGCCATCTGCGGCACCCCGACCGCCTTGGCGCTGGACGCCATCTGCGATCTCGAAGGCGACCGCGGGTTCTACAGCGGCGCGGTCGGCTGGTGCGACGCCGAGGGCGACGGCGAATGGGTGGTCGCCATCCGATGCGCCGAACTCTCCGCTGACGGGCGCTCCCTGCGCGCCTACGGGGGCGGCGGCATTGTCGCGGCCTCGGATCCCCGGACCGAACTCCTGGAAACCACCGCCAAACTGCGCACCTTCCTCGGCAGTTTGCAGTGCACTGTGCCCGAATAGTCGCCGCAAGCGGGCCGGCCGGTACGGACCTCGCTACCGTGACCCACCCAACCTGCTAGGTTTGCTCGAGTTGTACGACATGCGTCGATGTATGGGAGTCCGCGATGAAGTTTGCCGTTCCTGGTGTAGCGAGCGCTGCCGGCGGAGCCTTGATCGGGCTGGCCGCGGTCCTGGTGATCACGATGGCGGCCTCGCAGGACAAGCGCCCCGACATCGACCGGAGCGGCGACGCCTCCTCGTCGCTGCTCAATAACGTTGAGTACGGCGCGCGCTGACCGGCTGACCTCCGATACCACCGCCGCGACCGGCTCGATCGGAGACCGGTCGCCGAATACCGCACCGCTGGGCCGCCGCTGGCTGCTCGGCAGTGTGCTCGCCGCCTTCCTGCTGACCTTTCTGCAGGCGCCGGGCCGCACCGTCGCGGACACCAAATACGATCTGGCGCAGAATCCGCTCGGCTTCCTCGCGCGCGCCAGCCACCTGTGGAGCAGTCAGGCCCCGATGGGGCAGGTGCAGAATCAGGCGTACGGCTACTTCTTTCCACACGGGGCGTTCTTCTCGCTCGGACACATTCTCGGTCTGCCCGCCTGGGTCACCCAGCGCATCTGGTGGGCGTTGCTGCTGCTCGCCGGATTCTGGGGGATCATCCGGCTCTGTGAAACGCTCGGCATAGGCAGCCGCGGGTCCCGGATCATCGCGGCGGTCGCCTTCGCGCTCTCCCCGCGCGTGCTCACCACCCTCGGTTCGATCTCCTCCGAGACGCTGCCCATGATGCTCGCGCCGTGGGTGCTGCTCGCGCCCGCGGCGCTCGGGGTGGCGCTGCGCAAGGCGGACGCGGCCGACTCGC
>NZ_BDAW01000116.1 GCF_001625085.1 Nocardia acidivorans NBRC 108247 | reverse complement strand
CAGCCGCATCCGCATCACCGCGGCCACGGCCGGATCCGGACCCATCGCCCGGGTGACCGCGACCGCCTCGCGGCCACTCGCGGCCACCTCGCGCGGCACATCCTGATATACGTGATAGCCCGACGCCAGGAACGCCGGAACCACCACGGCGGGAACATCTTCCATATCCCGCAGCACCTCGGCGGGCGAAGGCCCCAGCACATCCACGAACGCGGTCCGCACCCGCGGTACGACACCCTCGGTCAACGGTGCCGATGCGGCCCCGAACGCCGCACCGGCACCGGTCTCCGCGTGCACCCAGCTCATGAAATCGGTTGCACCGGTTTCCCATCCACGAGCCTGTGCGACGACTTCGGCAGCCACCGCTTCGGCGAGCGCGGCGATCATCTCCACCCCGCGCCTACTCCTGGTGCCGTGGGCGACCAGGATCAGCGCCGGGGCACTCACCATGCCTCCGCGACGGGAGCCGGTCGAATCGGGCGCACCGGAGCACCGGAACCGGTGACGGCTGGACGCTGTGGGAAGCCCGGATGCGCCGCGCCATTGAGCGGGGAATCCGACGGGCGCGGAGCGATGGGGGCGCGGGCCGGAATATCCTGCCGGGGCGGGAAACCCGCCGCGCGCGCCGGGAACTGTTGGCGAGCAACGGGAGCCGCCGCCACCGGGCGTGGATTGTCGATGCATTCGGCCGGATCGAGCGCGAGACGGTAGCCGCGCTTGACCACGGTCTGAATCGCCTTGGGGGTACCCAGACCCGCGCGCAGGCGAGCGATGGCGGTCTCCACCGCATGGGTGTCGTCACCACCGCCGGGCAGGGCGGCGAGCAGGTCTTCGCGGGAGACGACACGGCCCGGCTGGCGAGCCAGCGAACGCATCAACGCCATGGGGGCGGGAGCCAATTGACGAACCTGACCGTCGACCACGACGCAGCCGCCGCGCACGCTGA
Organism: Nocardia acidivorans NBRC 108247; assembly: GCF_001625085.1. Taxonomy (GTDB): domain Bacteria; phylum Actinomycetota; class Actinomycetes; order Mycobacteriales; family Mycobacteriaceae; genus Nocardia; species Nocardia acidivorans. The sequence continues at coordinate 18,669 of NZ_BDAW01000116.1, read as the reverse complement.
GGATGTGACCGGCCGCTTGGATGCGGTTGGCGCGGCGCGGAAGCTCTTCCGCCACATGGCGGGCCAGCGCGCCGAGACGGGCGCGGCCGGGTGAAGTGGTGGCCACGCCCAGCTCTTCCAAGGGTGCGGCGGTGATGGGCCCGACACAGGCGGCCAGGACTCGGCTGCGGAAGGCATGCAGGATGGCTTCGAGCAGACCGGTTTCCTTGGCGCGCATGAGCAGTGAGGCGACCGCAGGCGCGCTGGTGAAGGTGACGCAGTCCAGTCCCCCGGTGACAATGCCCTCGATGAGCCGATCCATCGGGATGCGGTCCTCGGGCGGAATCCAGCGGTAGACCGGCACCGGCACCACATCGGCTCCGGCACAACGCAATACCTCACAGAAGTCCGGTACCGGCTCCCATTCGGTGGTGGCTCCGTGCAACTGCACCGCGATCCGCATGCCCTCGACGCCTTGGGCGAGCAGATGATCCAGCACCTCCGCGGAGGATTCCGAAGCGGGCGACCACTCCTCGCGCAGCTCGGCCGCGCGAATCGCACCCTTGGCCTTGGGCCCGCGCGCCATGATGCGGGTCGCGGCCAGCGTGGCGCACAGCTCCTCGGCCAGCCCCCAGCCCTCGGCCGCCTCCATCCAGCCCCGGAAACCGATACCGGTGGTAGCCACGGTCAACTGCGGCGGTTCGGCGACGAGCTGGCGCGTCACCCGCTCCAACTCGGTGTCGTCGGCCAGCGGGATGATTCGAATAGCCGGGGCGGCAACGATATTCGCACCGCGCCGGGTGAGCAGCGTACCGAGCTCATCGGCCCGGCGCGCCGCGGTGATACCGACCGTGAAACCGGCCAGCGGGGTACCTGCGTCAACCTCGGTCATGCGGTACCACCATCGATAGGTCCAGGTCCTCCCGGAAGGTGCATGGGTTCGTTGGCGAGAGCGACGACACCGTCCACCACCCGGACCGCGTGCACGGGCAGCGCGACCGCCGCATCGTCCAGACAGCGCCCGTCGACGAGCGAGAACGCCTGCTTGAGTAGCGGCGAAGCGACCACCGGCACACCGCCGCGATCACCGACGATGCCGCGCGACATGACCGCCGCCCGCCCGAACGGATCGATATTGCCGACGGCGTACAGGGTTCCGTCGGCCGTGAGGAAGAGCGCCGCCTGACGGCCGCCCTTCAGTAATACCGCGACGCCGCGGCCGGGAATCAGATAATCCAGTCGGCAAGCCGGGGTCCAGCCGTGCAGGCTGGTGGCGGTGCCTGGTGTCTCGATCACGGTGGTCATCGGTCACTCTCCTCCGAACGCCTCACCTATTGGTACCGACGTCCTGTTTCCGTGCGGTTAAGCGGTCATTTCCCGTGCGTGGCAGGAATGGAGTCGCTGGTCACAGTGGGTGCGCCGACCGGAATTCCCGGGATACCCAGCAATACGGGGACTTTGCGCTCCCCGGTCTCGTCGAAGGCGATGGTGGGATCGGCCGCCTCCGGCGCGTTCACGAAGGAGACGAAGCGGGACAGCTTCTCCTCGTCGTCCAGGACCGCGGCCCACTCGTCGCGGTACCCCGCGACATGGCGTGCCATGGCCGCTTCCAGATCGTCGGCAATGCCCAGGCTGTCCTCGCACACGACCGCCTTCAGATAGTCCAGGCCGCCTTCGAGTGCCTCCTGCCAGGGCGCGGTGCGCTGCAGGCGATCCGCGGTGCGGATGTAGAACATCAGGTAGCGGTCGATATAGCGGATCAGCGTCTCGTCGTCGAGCTCACCGGCCAGGAGCACCGCGTGCTTGGGCGTGAGACCGCCATTGCCGCCCACATACAGGTTCCAGCCGTGCTCGGTGGCGATGACGCCGACATCCTTACCGCGCGCCTCCGCGCACTCGCGCGCGCACCCCGAGACGCCCAACTTCAGCTTGTGCGGGGAACGCAAACCGCGGTAACGCTTTTCGAGCAGCACCGCCATCCCGACCGAATCCTGCTGACCGTAACGGCACCAGGTGGAGCCGACGCAGGACTTCACCGTGCGCAGCGATTTGCCGTACGCGTGACCCGATTCCATCCCCGCGTCGACCAGGCGCTTCCAGATCAGCGGCAGCTGCTCCACCCGCGCACCGAACAGGTCGATGCGCTGGCCACCTGTCACCTTCACATACAGGTCGAATTCCTTGGCCACCTGACCGATGGTGATGAGCTGCTCGGCCGTCACCTCACCGCCGGGCATGCGCGGCACCACCGAATAGGTGCCGTTCTTCTGCAGGTTCGCCAGGAAGTGGTCGTTGGTGTCCTGCAACGCCGCCTGCTCACCGTCCAGAATGTGATCGCTGGAGGTCGAGGCCAGAATCGAGGCCACGGTCGGCTTGCAGATATCGCAGCCGGATCCGGTACCGTACTTGGCGATCAGCGCCGAGAAGGTGCGCACCCCGGTCGACTGGATGATGTGGAACAGCTCGGCGCGCGACTGCGTGAAGTGCTCGCACAGCGACTTGGAGACCGCCACACCCGATTGCTCGAGCAACTTCTTGAGCATGGGAACGCAACCGCCGCAGGAGGTTCCGGCATTGGTGCAGCTCTTGATGGCGGGCACGTCGCAGGCACCGTCCGCGATGGCACCGCAGATCGAACCCTTGGAAACGTTGTTGCAGGAACAGATCTGGGCGTCATCGGGCAGCGCGTCCGCACCCAGTTCGGCGCCGGCGGGCGAGATCAGCGCGGCCGGATCCGCGGGCAGCGGGCGGCCGACCAGCGGGCGCAGCGCCGAATACGCGGTCGCGTCACCGACCAGCACACCACCCAGCAGCGTCTTGGCGTCATCGGAGACAACGAGTTTGGCGTAGGTGCCCTTGGCGGCATCGTGCAACACCACCGAGAGCGCGCCCTCGGTGCGGCCGTGCGCGTCGCCGAAACTGGCCACATCCACGCCGAGCAGCTTGAGCTTGGTGGACAGGTCCGCGCCCGGGAACTCACCCGTGCCGCCGAGTAGTCGGTCCGCGACCACTTCGGCGGTGCTGTAACCGGGGGCGACCAGGCCGTAGCAGACGCCCTCGACCGCGGCGACCTCGCCGATGGCGTAGATATTCGGATCCGAGGTGCGCAGGCCCAGATCGGTGATGACACCACCGCGCGGGCCGACCTCGAGGCCGGCGGTGCGGGCGATCTCGTCGCGCGGGCGAACACCCGCGGCGAAGACCACCAGCGCCGCGCGCAACTGCGTGTCATCGGAGAAGGTGACCTCCAACCGCTCGGAAACCGGTGCGTCCATGATGGTTTCGATGGTCGAGGTGCCGACGCCGGTGTGCACGTGCAGACCCAGTTCGGTGACCAGCGCGGCCAGGATCGCACCGCCGCCCTCATCGATCTGGGCGGGCATCAGCCACCGGTTGAACTCCACCACGTGCGGGGTCATACCCAGCAGGCGCAGCGCGTTGGCCGCCTCCAGGCCGAGCAGACCGCCGCCGACCACCACGCCGACCGCACCGGGACCGGCGGCCTCGGCGGTGGCGCGGATACCGTCCAGATCCTCCAGGGTCCGGTACACGAAGCATTCGGGGGCGTCATGACCCGGCACCGGCGGCACGAATGCATACGAGCCGGTCGCGAGAACCAGTGCGTCATAACCGATTACGTCACCGGTGGAGGTGGTGACCTTGCGGGCGGCCCGATCCACCTCGTCGGCACGCACGCCCAGGCGCACCTGCACCAGATCGTCGCCCGCGTAGTCGTTGCCGGGCAGGGCCAGCGCCGAGGTCTCCCAGGCGCCCACGTAGGACGAGAGCCCGACCCGGTCGTACGCGGCCAGCCGCTCCTCGCTCAACACGATGACCTGCCAATCACCGGCCTCGTCGCGAGAGCGCAGCGCCTCCACGAAACGGTGTCCGACCATGCCGTGGCCGATGACCACCGCGGTCTTGCGTTCGACTGAGTTCGTCATGACAACAGGTCCTTTCGGGACGACGTTCCGGTCAGGCCCGGGCCGAGGTGGTGGACTGGGAATCGGATTCGGCGGCCTCGGTCTCGAGCACCAGGACCTCGGCCTCGGTGACCACGGCGGAGTCCATGACCAGCTCCCTGCGGCTCGGACGGCGCAGGAAGACCCCCCAGCAGACGGCCGCGCAGACCACATAGAAGGCCATGAACACCCAGAAGGCGGTGGTGGCGGATTGGGTGGAGGCGTACGAGGAACGCAGCATCAGGTTGATGCCGACACCGCCCAGCGCGCCGATCGCGCCGACGAATCCGATGAGCGCACCGGAGGTGTTCTGCGCCCACGCCGCCCGGGTCGCCGAATCACCCTGCAGGCCGCGGGATTTCGCCTCGAACACGGACGGGATGAGCTTGGTGACGGCCCCGTTGCCGAAACCGGAGATGACGAACAGCGCGGTGAAACCGATGATCAACGCCACCAGCACGCCGCCCTTGGGACTGCCGGTGCCGTCACCCAGGGTGCTGGCCACCGCCACCACCGCGGCCGCCGCCGTCATGGCGCCGAAGGTGTACAGCGTGACTCGGCTGCCGCCGATCCGATCCGCCCACTTACCGCCGTACGGACGGGCCAGCGAACCCAGCAGCGGACCGATGAAGGCGATCTGCGCCGCGTGCAGCGCCGCCGCGGCGGCGGTCGCACCGCCCGCCTTGAAGCTGATCTGCAACACCTGGCCGAAGGCGAAGGAGTAGCCGATGAAGGAACCGAAGGTGCCGATGTACAGGAAAGCGATCGCCCAGGACTGCGGCACCCTGAGCGCCTTGACCATGTACGACAGGTCCGCCCGCTGATTGCGGACATTGTTCATGTTCAGGGCCGCGCCCAGCGCCGCGATCACGATCAGGGCCAGGTAGATCAGGCAGACGATCGAGGCATTGCCGTACGTGTTGCCGACGGTCGCGATCACCGCCAGACCGATCAACTGCACCACCGGTACACCGATATTGCCGCCGCCCGCGTTCATACCCAGCGCCCAGCCCTTGAGCCGCTGCGGGTAGAAGACATTGATATTGGACATGGACGAGGAGAAGTTGCCACCGCCCAGACCCGCGAAGGCCGCGATCACCAGGAAGGTCGTGTACGAGGTGCCCGGCCGATTGATGAAGTACAGCGTCAGCAGCACCGGGATCAGCAGAGCCAGCGCGCTGAAGATGGTCCAGTTCCGGCCGCCGAACCGCGCGGTGGCGACGGTGTACGGAATCCGCATGATGCCGCCGACCAGTGTCGGCACCGCGCCCAGGAAGAACTTCCCGGCCGTATCTATATGGAAGACATTCGTCGGCATGAAAAGCACCATGACCGACCAGATCGACCACACCGAGAATCCGATGTGCTCGGCGAAGACCGACCAGATCAGATTGCGCCGGGCGATGTCCTTACCACCGGATTCCCAGGCGACGACATCCTCGGCATCCCAGTGTTCGATGTCGCGATCGCGTGTCAGCATCTTCAACTCGGCCCTCCTGAAATCTGAATAGACTCCAAGGTAGGAAACCGGTATTGCGTAGATGATGCGCGAAGTGGCCGTCAGGTCAACGGTTGCTCACGTTTCCCCGCGGACCGGAGTGAGACGGCGAGAAACCTCACCGTCACACCGATCGACAAGTGCGAATTATGCCCAAGAATCCTCGAGCATGCGCGGCTTGCACGCCAACCAGGCGCCCGCGACCAGGACCAGCACCGCCACCGACAGGAAGGCGAACGGCGCCAGCCACCCTCCGGTCATCGTGTGCAGCGCGCCGAACAGCACCGGGCCGATGCACGCCACGGCGTAGCCGACACCCTGGGTGAAACCGGACAGCGCGGCCGAACCGGCGGAGGTGCGGGTGCGCAGATTGATCAGGGTCAGCGCCATCGGGAAGGTGGACGGGCCCAGGCCCAGCAGCAGCACCCACACCAGCGGTGCGCCCATCGGCGCGATGAGCAGACCGGCGAAACCCGCGAAGAAGAAACCGGCACAGGCGATCACGACCGGGAACGGATTGCGCATGCGGCCCACCACAATCGGTGCGCTCAGCGCCGCGACCAAGCCGATCAGCGCGAAGACGCCCACCATGCTGCCGCCGAAGGAGGCGCTGGCACCGGCGTCGGAGAAGATCGTCGGCATCCAGGTGAACATGGAGTACGTGGTCAGCGAGGTCATGCCGAACATCAGCGCCATGCCCCAGGCCAGCGGCGACCGCCAGGCCTGACCGGTCGCCTCGACCGGCTCGGGCGGCAGTTCGGTGGAATCCAGGCGAGCGTGATCGCGGCGGATCCGCAGCACGCCCAGCCACGGCAGCACCGCGGCCAGCGGGAGAATCGCCCACATGCCCAGCGATACGCGCCAGCCGTGCGCATCGGCCACCGGCACCGCGATGAGCGCGGGAATGACGGTGCCCAACTGCACGAGCACGATGTACACCGAGCTCAACAGCGCCAGGCGATCGGAGAAGTAGCGCTTCACCAGCGGCGGGATCACCACATTGCCGATGCCCATACCGGTCAGCGCCAGGGCCGAGAAGACCAGCAGCTCCCAGGTTTCCGGCACCAGCGCGCGCACGGCGGTACCCGCGGCGGTCATCGCCATGGCGATCAACGCGGTCGCCTCCAGGCCGAAGCGGCGCGACAGGATCGGGGTCAGCACGCCCGCGATGGCGAACATGGCGGTCGGGATCATGCCGAAGACGCCGACGATGGCGGTGGAATACCGCAGGTCATCACCGATGCGAGCGGCCAGCGGGGTGAACGCGGTGACCGCGATGCGCAGGGTGAGCGCGGACATGAGGATGGCCGCGAGGATGAGTAGTCGGCCCTCGAGCAGGGAGCGTTTGCGCGCTATAACCGAATGAGACGGCTTCGGCGCTACGGCGGTGGTCTGCCGGTCGACAGAAGTGCGGCCCCGCTCGGGGGCCGTCGTCTCGTTCAAGGTCACAGTCACCCCAAAATCATAGGATGACCCGATGATGTGATGCAAAGAATGTGAGGCACGGTACGCTGTGCAACGTGCAACCAGTCCGGCGCACCAGCCTCATCGCCCAGGTGACCGAGCAGCTGCGTGCCGAAATCCGTTCCGGCCGTTGGCCCGTCGGCTCCCGTATCCCCACCGAACCGGAGCTCACCGAGCTCACCGGCACCGGCCGCAATACCGTGCGCGAGGCCGTCCAGGCGCTCGTGCACGCCGGCATGGTCGAACGACGGCAGGGCTCCGGGACCTATGTGATCTCCACCTCCACCCTCGGCGGCACCCTCACCGAGTTCTTCGCCGACGCCCAGCAGCGCGATCTGCTCGAACTCCGGCAGGCCCTGGACACCACGGCCGCCGCGCTCGCCGCCGAACGCCGCGACGCCATCGATATCGCGAATCTCGAGCGACTCCTGGAAGAGCGGCGCATCGCCTGGGACGACGATCACGAGTCCGCCATCGACTCCGATGTGCAACTGCACCGCGCCATCGTGGTCGCCAGCCACAACGCGGTATATCTGGAGTTCTACGATTCGCTGCTACCGATCATCGCGGCGGGTATGCGCTCGCACTCGGAGAAGGCCAACGCCGCCTATCACGCCGAACACGAGGACCTGGTGCGCGCGGTCATCGACGGCGATCCCGAACGCGCGGCCCGCACCGCGAACTGCTTCCTCGACTCGCTCCTCGCCGAATACCCGGACACTCGATAGATCGCGCGGGTAAACGGAACGTCACCGCGGCCGGCCACGAAAAGTGAGCCGGAATTACCCCCGGCGTCATCGAAAGCCATGTCCGCGTAATCACGCCTTCGTACGGTTGATCCGACCGCAGGGACCATAAGGGCGGTCGCCGTGCGAGAGGAACGCTGCTGATGACAACCGCCGAGGAAGCCAAGTCCGCCTTCACTTTTCAGAAACGCGGACGATGGATAGACCACTGGGAACCGGACAATGGTGAATTCTGGGAAAACGGCGGAAAACAAACGGCCCGTAAGAATCTGATCCTCTCGGTATTCGCGGAAAACCTCGGATTCAGCATCTGGGTGATCTGGGGCAGCGTCGTCACCGCCATGGGCGCGGCCGGATTCGACTTCCTCGCCGGACTCGGCAAGGGCAATCCGACCGCGGTGAGCAATGCCCTGCTGCTCACCTCCACCCCGACGCTCGTCGGTGCGGCACTGCGCATTCCGTACACCTTCGCCATCCCGCGCTTCGGCGGGCGCAACTTCACCATCTTCAGCGCGGGCATGCTGCTGCTGCCCACGCTCGGACTGGCCTGGTTCATCAATCAGCCCGGAACGCACATGTGGGTGTTCATGCTGCTGGCCGCCCTCGCCGGCGTCGGCGGCGGCAATTTCTCCTCGTCGATGGCGAATATCAACTTCTTCTACCCCGAGGGCAAAAAGGGTGCGGCACTGGGCATCAACGCCGCCGGCGGCAATCTCGGCGTGGCGCAGACCCAGCTGTTCGTCCCGCTGATCATCACGCTCGGCACGCACCTCATGGCCAAGGACGCGGGCGGTTACCGCTTCGGCATCACTCTCGCGGTGCTGGTGTGGATTCCGTTCATCATCATCGCCATGTTCGGCGCGCTGCGGTACATGGACTCGCTCTCAGGCGCGAAATCCGATGGGGCGTCGTACAAATTGGCGCTCACCAATCGGCACACCTGGGTGATGGCCATCCTGTACGTCGGCACCTTCGGCTCCTTCATCGGCTTCTCCTTCGCCTTCCCGACCCTGCTCAAGGCCAACTTCCCGGAGCTGGCCAAGATCGGCTGGATGGGCACCCTCGGCAATCTCGCCTTCCTCGGCGCGCTGGTGGGCTCGATGAGCCGGCCGTTCGGCGGCTGGATCTCGGACAAGGTCGGCGGGGCCAAGATGACGCTGTACGTCTTCGGCGGGATGGCGGTGGCGACGCTGCTGATCATGGCGTCGTTGTCGGCGAAGAACTTTCCGCTGTACCTGATCTCGTTCCTGCTGCTGTTCGTGCTGGCCGGAATCGGCAACGGGTCCACCTACCGGATGATTCCGTCGATCTTCGGCGCGGAATCGCGGCGGCGGGCCTCGGAGACCGGACAGGACATCTCGGCGGCGCTCATCTCGGCCAAGCGGCAGGCCGGTGCGGCCATCGGCGTCATCGGCGCGGTCGGCGCGGCGGGCGGCTGGGTGCTCCAGCAGGCGCTGCGATTGTCGAATACGCACTACGGCACCATGACTCCCGCCTTCTGGGGTTACGCGATCGCATATCTGGCCATGGCCGGGATCACCTGGTGGTTCTATCTGCGGTCGTCCTTCGCGACCGGCCGCACGCCCTCGCTGGCGCACGCCAACGTGTAATACCCACCGAATACGACTGTCGCGCCGGGCAATTCGCTCGGCGCGACCGTTGTTCGCGGGTATTCGGTTACAGGATCAGGCGAATCATGTCCGCGGTGCGCGCGAGACCCGGGAAGGCTTCGGGCGTCGATCTCGGATGCAGCGCGTGCACCGCGAGCCGGAACATGACCGCGCGCACCAGCATCTGCGGCCACTCCGGCAGTCCCGCCCAGCGCTCCAGCAGCCCGTCGTCCGCCCCGCCCCAGGAGAGCGCGTCGACCACGATCACCGCCGCCGCCCACGGCGCGGGCCGCCAATACGGGGTGATATCGGTCAGCCCGGGGGCGGCGCCGGAGTGGAACAGCACGGTGCCGAACAAGTCCCCGTGCACCAGCTGCGCCGGCGTGGCGATCGGCTTGCGCAGCGTCGACAACTGGGTGATCAGCATCAGACTGCGGTCACCGTCCGGCGAGGTCGCGGGCAGTAACCCGCCCACCTTCAAACTCCGCAGCGGCACCGCCTCCCAGGCGGCCCGATCCGCGGCGGCGAACACATCCACATCCACCCACGGCGCGACCGGAGCCTGCGCCAGGAAGCGCGGTCGCTCCAGTTTCGCGGTCATCTCGTGTAGTCGTAGCGACAGCGAAACCACTTCATCGTGCCGGGGCTCGGGAATTCCCTCGAGATAGGTGTCCGCCCGCCACCCCGACACCACGTACCGGCCATCGGTGGCGCGCACCGGCCGAGCCAGCCGGACCCCGTCCACCCGCAACGTCTCGCGCACCTTGGCCGACCAGGCGGCCCGGGCGTGATCGGTCACCGGACTCAACACCACATCCGCGCACCGCCACCCGCCATCCCAGTTCCCCAGCGGAACCGGCGCGGCCTCACGCAACCCGAAGGTCGCGCGCACGTGCTCGGGAGGTTCCACAGCAGTCATGGTCACGCGCGTACGCTACCGCCGCAAGACAACCCGAATCCGATGCCGCGCCGAAAACCGGCCGGTCCGAAATAGTGCGAATCGGACTCAGTACACCGGCAGTGAGGGATCCACCTGATTGGCCCAGGCGATGATGCCGCCCTGCAAATGCGTGGCATCGGCGAAACCGGCATTCTTCAACGCCGCCAGCGCCTCCGCCGAACGGATACCGGTCTTGCAGTGCAATACGATCGGCGTGTTCTGCGGCAGGTCGGCCAGGGCCTCACCGGTCAGGATGCGGTCCTTGGGAATCAAGGTCGCGCCCTCGATACGGACGATGTCCCATTCGACCGGCTCGCGCACATCGATGATCGCGACATCCTTACCCGCGTCGAGCATCTCCTTGAGCTCGCGCGCGGTCACGGTGGAACCGATCGCCGCGGCCTGCCCCTCCTCGGAGACCACACCGCAGAAGGCGTCGTAATCGATGAGTTCGGTGATCTGCTGCCGCTCGGGATCGCGGCGCAATTTGATGGTGCGGTAGGTCATGTCCAGCGCGTCGTACACCATCAGACGGCCCAGCAGCGGGTCGCCGATACCGGTGATCAGCTTGATCGCCTCGGTGACCATGATCGAACCGATCGACGCGCACAGCACACCCAGCACGCCGCCCTCGGCGCAGGAGGGGACCATGCCCGGCGGCGGGGCCTCCGGGTAGAGGTCGCGGTAGTTGATGCCGCGGCCGTCGGGGGCGTCCTCCCAGAAGACCGAGACCTGACCCTCGAAACGGTAGATCGAACCCCACACGTACGGCTTGCCCGCCAGCACCGCGGCATCGTTCACCAGGTAACGGGTCGCGAAATTGTCGGTGCCGTCGACGATGAGGTCGTACTGCCGGAAGAGTTCGATGGCGTTGTCCGGTTCGAGGCGAATCTTGTGCAGCTCCACGGTGATTCCGGAATTGATCTCCAGAATCGAATCGCGGGCGCTGTCCGCCTTGGAACGGCCGATATCGGATTCGCCGTGAATGATCTGGCGTTGCAGGTTCGACGCGTCGACCTCGTCGAACTCGACGATGCCGAGGGTGCCCACACCGGCCGCGGCCAGATAGAGCAGGGCCGGGGAACCCAGGCCACCGGCGCCGATCACCAGGACGCGGGCATTCTTCAAACGTTTCTGTCCCACCACGCCGAGATCGGGAATGATCAGGTGGCGGCTGTAGCGGGCGACCTCGTCCTTGGTCAGCTCCGCCGCCGGCTCCACCAGGGGCGGCAGGGACTGATGCGATGCTGTCACGCTTGCGGACTCCTCAATCGACTTCACCGGTACTCGCGGCCACTCGTGCAACACCGCGGATCGGGCCGTTCTTCCCCAGCCTAGGCGGCCACCGGTGAACTGTTAGGCCCGGGGATACGGCCACGGATTGAAGCGGCACTTCTTCCCGTCCATCGGGACCACGCCGTCGGGATCGAGGGTGGCGATGTCGTTGTTTCGGGTGCCGAAGGTCTGCTGCATCATCACCGGCGCGAGCCCGCCGTCCACATCGCACGGCTGGTGTTCGTGATAGCCGATGGCATGGCCGACTTCATGATTGATCTGATACTGCCGATACGAGCCGATATCGCCCTCGTACGACAGCGCCCCGCGCACCCAGCGCACCTCCGACAGCACCACCCGGCCGAGATCGGCGTTGAAACAGGACGAGTCGATCGGGATCTCGAAGCCGCACGATTTGTGCGTGGTGTCCCGCGAAGTCAGCGAGATCCGGAAATCCGGTGTGCCACCGTCGATCCGGCGGAAGCCGAACCGTGAATCATGGGTCCAGCTCTTGGGATTGGCGAGGGTGGCGTCGACCATCTGCCCCACCGAGGTGTCGCCGCCGAAGCCGGAAGTGTCCACCCCGTCCTCGATTTCGACGGTGTACGTGAAGACGTGCTCCGAGCCCATGCCGATCTGCGCACCGCTGCCCGGCACGATATGCCAAGCGCCGGTACCGATATCGGTGAACGGGCCACCGCCGGGCACCGCACCGGTGGGCAGGTCCGCGGCGAATTTGCCATCGCCCTTGGGGGGTGCGCCGATGATGCCGGTCTTATCGGTGTGCTCGCTCAGCCGCCCAAATCCGGGCACACCGGCGACGCTGTCACCGCCGCCGCGAAAGGCGTCCACCGCCACCAGCACGGTCACCACGAGCAGCACCGGCAGTGCGTACGCGCGCCAGCCGTAGGTGGAGACGAAACGGCCCAGCGGACTCTGCTTCTTGGTTTCGCGGTCGGGGCGCTGACGGCGCGCGTCATCGGGTTGGGCGGTCGGATCCCAGCTGGCGCGGAGTGGTTGATGCGGAAGCGGCAGTCGCTCCTCGGCGATAACCGGTAGTCCGGACTGTCCGTGAGGGTCTGTTTGTCCGGCTCGCTCCGGCTGTGCCGGTGCGCCCTCGGTGTACAGCCCGAGCGGATCATAGATCGGGCCGGTCGGTCGGCCCTTCCGCTTGGAGTTTCTGCCCCCGTCGTCGGTCACCCTCACAGACTCTCACAGTGCGTGCGAACGCACTCGGGTGCCGCCATCGGGACAGCGACGGATCTCACAAATCCGCACATGTGCTACACAGTTGTGACCGGCCTCGCATAATCGAGGCGGCAAGCGCGCTCGCCGAATACACGAGCCGCATCGACAAAGCCTTGTGCGGATCGACAAACATCCAGCACATCAATATTCGGAACCTGGATCGGCACCGACCCCTCGAGCGAGTATCGTTCGGGTGAAACCCGGTGACATCCTTTCCGCCGGGAATCGACTGGGAGATCGGAAATGACTGACCTCGTGGACCGGATGACCGCACACCGCAGTTCATCCGAGGCCATGGCGCCGACCAAGCGCGGCACCCGCCTGCCCCGCGAGGCCCGTCGCGCACAACTACTCGCCGCCGCCGGCGAGGTGTTCGTGCTCCGCGGTTACCACGCGGCCGGTATGGATGAGATCTCGCAATGCGCCGGCGTCAGCAAACCCGTGCTGTACCAGCACTTCTCGAGCAAGCTCGAGCTGTACTTGGCCGTGCTGCAGAACTATGTCGAATCGCTGGTCTCGAGTGTGCGCCAGGCGCTGCGCTCCACCACCGACAACAAGCACCGCGTACGCGCCGCCGTCCAGGCGTACTTCGACTTCGTCGATCACGAAACCCAGGGATTCCGACTGGTTTTCGAATCCGATCTCACCAATGAGCCGCAGGTGCAGCGCCGGGTCGAACAGGCCACCGAATCCTGTGTGGACGCGGTCTTCGATCTCGTGGCACACGACTCCGGATTGGATCCGTACCGCGCGCGCATGCTGGCGGTCGGACTGGTCGGTGCCAGTCAGATCAGCGCCCGCTATTGGCTCGAGGCGGATCGTCCGATTCCGAAGGACGAAGCGGTCGATACCACCGTCGCGCTCTGCTGGGGCGGCCTCTCGCATGTGCCGCTGCACCCCATCGACTGAAGAATCACACAACACCGCGTAAAGGAATTGCCCCGTTGAATGATCAACGGGGCAATTCCTTTTGACGCCTTTACGTGTCTTTAGACCGCCGCGAATCCGACGCGGCCGGCGGACGGCGCACCGATCTCCACATAGGCGACCTTGTTGGCCTGGATCAGGTACTTGCGGCCCTTCTCGTCGGTCAGCGCCACGACGCCGGCCGCACCCTCGAGCGCACCGGTGACCAGCGCCTCCACCTCGGCGGGAGTCTGCGCGCTGTTGATGATCAGCTCACGCGGGCTATCCGAAATACCGATCTTGACCTCCACGGCCAACCTCCGAACCTAGAGTCCTGTGCTGTCTTGGCCAAGGCTAGTGCAGGGGGCGCGCCCACCGGCAGCGACCGCCCTGCGCTGAGAGCGAACTAGCCGAGCCCGAGCACCCGCATACGCTCGGCATGACTGTCCTGCATGTGCTCGAAGAGCGTGGCGATACCGTTCAGATCACCGGTGGCGGTGAGCACCAGTTCGGTCAGCTCATCGCGCTGCGCCATCACGTACTGCGCCTGCGTGATCGCCTCACCCAGCAGGCGGCGGCCCCACAGTGTGAGCCGATCGCGCTCGGAGCGGTTCTGCTCGACCGCGGTCCGCACCTCCTCGATGACGAACTCCGAATGCGAGGTCTCGGCCAGCACATCGCGCACCACCGCGGCGACCTCGGGAGGCAGGGCGCCGGCGATCTCGGTGTAGAAGTCGGCGGCGATCCCGTCACCGACATAGAACTTCACCATCGACTCCAACCAGGTGGAGGGGTCGGTGGAGGCGTGATAGGCGTCCAGCGCGCGCACGAAAGGGGCCATGGCGTCGAAGACATCCGCGCCGCGTTCGGCGAGGGCTTTCTCGAGGGTCTCGAAATGCCCCATCTCATTGGCGGCCATCTTGGCGACGGCGACCTTGCCGCGCAGCGACGGCGACAATTTGGCCTCTTCGGCCAGCCGGTAGAAGGCGGAGATCTCACCGTAGGCGAGGACCGCGAAGAGGTCCGCGACCCCCGGGTGTGTGGCGGCGATCCGCGCCTCGGCAGACTCCGAGGCGTCGCCCAGCGCGGTAGACGAATTTGCTCCCATGAACCACACCCTAGTCCGCGCGGATGAACGCCGGTCACCCATCGCCGGCACGGCAGCGAGCGTACCTTCGTATTGCCCGTAAACCACTGTGCCGCAACCAGATCGAAGCACCTGTCAACAGACGGGGTGGCTCCGGCGGCTAGACCACATCCCGCAGGAATTTGTCCAGATAAGTCCAGGTGGCGTCCCGGGCGATGAGGATGCCGAGGTGGGAACCGGGCGCGGTCTCGTATCGCACCTCCGGCGCCCCGGTCAGGGTGACGGTGCCATGCTCGACCGCCGCGGCGGCGGTGATGGCATCGGTGGGGCCGCCGACCAACAGCACCGGCACGGTGACATCGGCGAGTGCGATTTCGCGGTCGCCGAAACGCACCACACCCTTGCCGATGTCATTGTTCAACATGAACCGGCCCCACAGCTGGTTGTAGAAACGCCCCGGATATCCGGGCAGCGAATTCTGGAAACGATCGATCGTCTGCATCTTCTCCAGCGTGGCGGTATCGGTCAGATTGCTCGCAATGAAGAAGGGGCGCTTGAGTTCTCGATCCCAGGCGGTGGCGCGATAGGCGATTCGGGTCAGCTGCGCGGAGACGCCGCCGACCGCGCGGATCGCGGCCGTCGCGGTGCGCCCGCCGTCCAGGCGCGCCAGCGCGCGCAATTCCCGCACGCCCACCATGTGGTTGTAGCTCAGCGGTGCGCCGACCGCGGTGATGGAGCGGATCGGCAGCGTCGGATCCGCGGCCGCGGTCAGCAGCGCCAGCACGCCACCGATGGACCAGCCCACCAGATCCACCGGTTGACCGCCGCGATCGGCGGAGACCTGGCGAATCGCCTCGGGCAGGATGTCGTCGATCCAATCCTCGAAGCCCATCCGGCGATCGTCGAAGGTGATGTCGCCGTAGTCGACCAGATAGGGCGCGCGGCCCGACTCCAGCAGGAAGCGCGCCAGGCTCTGCTCCGGACTCAGATCGAAACAGAAGGCGGGCGCGGCCAGCGGCGGCACCAGCAGCACCGCCGGATCACCGTCCGCGGCGCCGTCGTAGCGGCGCAATTCCCGGTGCGGCGCATCGGAAAGGACCGTTGACGGCGTGGGTTCGGGCGCGCCGATTCCGGTGCCGAAGGTCAGGGCCCACGCATTGCGCGCGGCGGTGCTCACGGTGTCTGCCAAGCTCACCCGCACAACTTCGCACATACTGCTACATCCTGTAACACCTATGTGAGCAATCCAACTGCCGACCAGACAGACTCGACCGGTGACCTGGCCAATCCCGGTGCGGCACAATCATTGACGCGGTTGCGAAGACCGGCGGCGCGGGACGGGAAAACCACGCAATCACGCGAATCGGCGCAATATCGCGGGCAATCGCGGTGGCGGGAAAATGGTGGAAGACCGTATCACGCTACAATCTCCGCAGACAACGGAAATTTTCGCCCGAACGAGTTTGCCGGATACACCGTGAACCGGTGCTCGGGCGGCCGTAGTCCACGGAAAATGTGCGCGCACTCCGATCCGCAACTTTGTCCGCCGCGCCAGGTCGATGCCCGAAAAGGTATCCCGCCGCGGCGACAG
Source organism: Nocardia acidivorans NBRC 108247 (assembly GCF_001625085.1). Lineage (GTDB taxonomy): Bacteria > Actinomycetota > Actinomycetes > Mycobacteriales > Mycobacteriaceae > Nocardia > Nocardia acidivorans. The sequence goes on along the minus strand of NZ_BDAW01000116.1, from coordinate 2,363 downwards.
GATGAACGGATCAAGTGGCAGCGCGGACCGACCGGTCCGCCCCACACCTCGTGCGCGCGAGACGCGATAAAACGAGGAAGGCACGTACCCTGAGCAAGATCACCGTAGAGCAGGAACCCGGAGTGGCCGAGACGCTGCTGACCGCGGAGCTCGACGAAACCCACACCGCCCCCACCTTCGCCGAACTGGGCGTGAATCCCGAGATCGTGCGCGCTCTCGGCGAAATCGGCATCGAACGCACCTTCGCCATTCAGGAACTCACCCTGCCGCTCGCGCTGGCCGGTGACGACCTCATCGGTCAGGCCCGCACCGGTATGGGCAAGACCTTCGGCTTCGGTGTGCCACTGCTGCACCGCATCGCCTCGCAGACCTCGGGCACCATTCCGCTGGACGGCACTCCGCGCGCACTGGTCATCGTGCCGACGCGTGAGCTGTGCATGCAGGTCACCTCCGATCTCGAGAACGCCAGCAAGCATATGAAGACCCATGAGGGCCGGCCGCTGCGCGTCACCGCCATCTACGGCGGCCGCCCGTACGACACCCAGATCGCCGCACTGCGCGAGGGCGTCGATGTCGTGGTCGGCACCCCCGGCCGCCTGCTCGACCTGGCCGAACAGAAGCATCTCATCCTGGGCAAGGTCCAGGTGCTGGTGCTCGATGAGGCCGACGAGATGCTCGACCTGGGCTTCCTGCCCGATATCGAGCGCATTCTGAACATGGTCCCGGATCAGCGTCAGACCATGCTGTTCTCGGCGACCATGCCCGGACCGATCATCACGCTGGCGCGCACGTTCCTGAACCGCCCCACGCACATTCGGGCCGAGGAGCCGCACGACTCCACCATTACCGACCGCATCACCCAGTTCGCCTACCGCGCACACGCTTTGGACAAGAGCGAGGTCGTCGCCCGCATTCTGCAGGCCGAAAGCCGCGGCGCGACAATGATTTTCGCGCGCACCAAGCGTACCGCGCAGAAGGTCGCCGACGATCTGGCCGAGCGCGGCTTCTCCGTCGGCGCGGTCCACGGCGACCTCGGGCAGATCGCCCGTGAGAAGGCGCTCAAGCGGTTCCGCGAGGGCAAGATCGACGTGCTGGTCGCCACCGATGTCGCCGCGCGCGGTATCGATATCGACGATGTCACGCACGTCATCAACTACCAGTGCACCGAGGACGAGAAGAACTACGTGCACCGCATCGGCCGCACCGGCCGCGCGGGGCGCACCGGTGTCGCGGTCACCCTGGTCGACTGGGATGAGCTCAAGCGCTGGGCCTCCATCGATCAGGCGCTGAAACTCGGTATGCCCGAACCGGTCGAGACCTACTCCAGCTCGGCGCACCTGTTCGCCGATCTCGGCATTCCCGCCGGATCCACCGGTCAGGTGCGCAAGCGCCCGGCCGTGCGCGACGAGGAAGCGGTCGTCGTCGAGCGCGAAGCCCGCGCACCGCGCAACCGCAACCGCAAGCGCACCCGTGGCGCTCGCACCGGCGATGCCGTCGAGACCACGAATTCGACTGCCAGCAACGGCAATTCGGTCAACGGCAGCACCGTCAACGGCACCGCGCAGCACACCGACACCGCCAGCGGCACCCCCGTGAACGGCAATGCCGCGAACGGGCACGTCAATGGCACCGGCGGGCACGTCGATGGCAGTGCGGCCAACGCCGAGGGCTCCGATAAGCCCGGCCGCCGTCGCCGCCGCCGCCGCGGTCGTGGCGGCTCCGACAATGCCGCCGCTACAACGGTTTCCACCGAGACCACCGGTGACAACAATGCGGCCGTCGAAGCCACCCCGGCCGCGTCGACCGATAACGCGGCGCAGCCGGACCACACCGCGACCTCGACCGACGCCCCGGCGCGCGAGGGCCGTCGCCGCAACCGCAACCGTCGCAACCGCGGCTCCGCCGACACCAACGGCGCGAGCGGCAACGGCGAGTTCGCCAACGGCAGCACCGCCAACGCGCTAGCGACCGCCGAGGCTCCCGTCGTCACCACCGAGGTGTCGACCTCCGCGCCGGTCGCCGAGGCTCCGGCCACCACCGCTGTGACCTTCAGCCACGCGGCCGAAACCGGCACTCCGGCAGTCATTTCCGGCGAGACCGTCGACGCGGCAGCGAATTCCACTGCCGCCGTGGCGGATTCGATCGAGACCGCCGCACCCGCTAAGCGCACCCGCACTCGCCGGGGCCGCTCGAGCGAGAGTGCAGACGGCTCGACGGCCGCTGCCGACTCCGCGAACGCCACGGCAAACGGACAGGTCGGCACCGCCGACGTGACCACGGCGGCCACGGATTCCGCCGCCCCCGTGGTGGATTCGGCCGCAACCGCTACGGCTCCGGCCACCGTACCGGCGAAGCGCACCCGC
>NZ_BDAW01000115.1 GCF_001625085.1 Nocardia acidivorans NBRC 108247 | reverse complement strand
CCCGGGCGATCAGCGCATCGTCGCCTACGTGGTTCCCGAGTCCGGGACCGAGGCCACCGATGCCCGCCTGCTGGAGATCCGCGACGGTGCGGGCGAGCGCCTGACCTCGTATATGGTTCCGGCCGCCATGGTCGCCATGGAGCGGATTCCGCTGACCGTCAACGGCAAGCTGGATCGCCGCGCCCTGCCCGCTCCGGCGGTGCAGGCCAGGGCCTTCCGGGCGTCGGAGACCCCGACCCAGGAGACGGTCGCCGCGGTCTTCGCCGAAGTTCTCGACCTGCCCCGGGTCGGCCTGGACGACGACTTCTTCGATCTCGGCGGTAATTCGCTCATCGCGACCCGGGTGGTCTCGCGCATCGGCGCGGCCCTGGACACCACGGTCGCGGTGCGGACCCTGTTCGAGGCCAGTACGGTCGAGGCTCTCGCCGCGCGCATCGAATCGCATGCCGACGGCGCGTCCCGCGCCAAGCTGGTGGCGCGTCCGCGCACCCCGGGTGAGCTGGTGCCGCTGTCCTTCGCGCAGCAGCGCATGTGGTTCCTGAACCAGTACGACACCTCCTCGGCGGCCTACAACCTGCCGCTGGCCATTCGCCTCACCGGTGAACTCGACACCGCCGCACTGGAACTGGCGGTCGCCGATGTGGTGCGCCGCCACGAATCGCTGCGCACCCGCTACCCCGAGCACGGCGGCACGCCGATGCAGATGGTCGTGCCCGCCGAGCAGATCGCCCTCGATCTGCGCCCGGTCACGGTCGCCCCGGGTGACCTCACCGCCACGGTGACGGCCTTCGCCACGCTGGGATTCAATGTGGCGGAACAGGTTCCGCTGCGCGCCCGGTTGTTCCGCCTCGGCGCCGAGGACGCCGCCGAGCATGTGCTCGTGGTCGTGGTGCATCACATCGCGGGTGACGGTTTCTCGATGGCGCCGCTGACCCGCGATGTCATGGTGGCCTACTCGGCGCGCACCCAGGGCGCGGTGCCGGGCTGGGCGCCGATGGCCGTGCAGTACGCGGACTTCGCCATCTGGCAGCGCGAAGTGCTCGGGTCGGAAGAGGATTCGTCCTCGCTCATGGCCCGCCAGGTGAGCTACTGGCAGCGCACGCTCGACGGTGTGCCGGATGAGCTGGCGCTCCCGACCGATCGCCCGCGCCCGGCCGTGGCCTCGCATCGCGGCGCCACGCTGTCCCGCGCGCTGCCCTCCGAGCTCATCGGCGCGCTGGAAGACGTTGCGCGCAAGCGTGGTTCGTCGCTGTTCATGGTGATGCACAGCGCGCTCGCGGTACTGCTGGCCCGGCTGTCGGGCGGCGATGACATCGCCGTCGGCACCCCGGTCGCAGGTCGTGGCGAGGCGGCGCTGGACGATCTGGTCGGCATGTTCGTCAACACTCTGGTGCTGCGCACCGGAATCGATCCGGCCGAATCCTTCTCGGATCTGCTCGATCGCGCCCGGCACACCGATCTGGACGCCTTCGGCAATGCCGATGTCCCGTTCGAGCGCCTGGTGGAGCTGCTCGCCCCGGAGCGGTCGCAGGCCCGCAACCCGCTGTTCCAGGTCATGCTGGCCTTCCAGAACCTGGATCGCACCACCCTGGAGCTTCCGGGGCTGACGGTCGCGGCGCTGGATCTCGACGAGAACATCTCGCGTTTCGATCTGCAATTCACGCTGTCCGAACAAGACTCGGGTATGGCGCTGGCGCTGACCTATGCCACCGATCTATTCGACGAGGCCACCGCCGCCGGATTCGCGCGGCGCTGGCTGCGGGTGCTCGAGGCCATCGCCGCCGATCCGGAGATCGTCGTCGGGGCCATCGATATCCTCGACCGGTCCGAACGGACCGATCTCACCGCCCGCTTCGGCGCTCCGGCCATTGCGGGCCGCACGCTGCCGGAGCTGCTGGCCGCGGCCGTGGCCCGTGATCCGCAGGCCACCGCCGTCCGCTTCCAGGGGCGAGGTCTGTCCTACGCCGATCTCGACGAGCGCTCGAACCGCTTGGCGCGCTTGCTCATCGAGCGCGGTATCGGCACCGAGAACCTGGTCGCCATCGCCGTGCCGCGCTCGGACGACTCGTACTTCGCCGAGTGGGCGGTCACCAAGACCGGCGCGGCCTTCGTACCGGTGGACCCGAACTACCCGGCCGACCGCATCGCGCATATGGTCACCGATTCGGGCTCCCCGGTCGGCCTGACCGTCGCCTCGGTGCGCGCCGATCTCCCCGAGTCGGTGGAGTGGCTGGTCCTGGACGAACTGGACCTGAAGTCGTTCTCCGCCACCGCCATTGCCGACGCCGACCGGGTGCGCCCGCTGCGCCCGGAGCATCCGGCGTACGTCATCTACACCTCCGGCTCCACCGGCGTCCCCAAGGGCGTCGTGGTCACCCATGCCGGTCTGGCCAACTTCAGTGCCGAGCAGGTCGAGCGCTACGGCCTCGACTCTTTCTCGCGCGCACTGCATTTCGCCTCGCCGTCGTTCGACGCCTCCATCCTGGAGTTCCTGCTCGCCATCGGCGCGGGCGGCACGCTGGTGGTCGTCCCGCCGGGCGTCTACGGCGGTGAGGAGCTCTCCGAGCTGATCCGCTCCGAGGGCGTCACGCACGCCTTCATCACCCCGGCCGCGCTGGCCACCTTCGATCCGGCCGGACTGGACTCGCTGCGCATGCTCTGCGCCGGTGGTGAGGCGGTCCCGGCGGATCTGGTCGCCAAGTGGGCGGTTCCGTTGGCGGACGGCGGTATTCGCGCGTTCCACAATGGTTACGGCCCCACCGAGACCACCATCATGACCAATATCAGCGGGGCGCTGGTCGCGGGTGATCTGGTCACCATCGGCGGCCCGACCCGCGGTATGCAGTCGCTGATCCTGGACAACCGGCTGCGTCCGGTGCCGGTCGGTGTCGCGGGTGAGCTCTACATCTCGGGCATCCAGCTGGCACGCGGCTATCACGCGCGTCCGGGCCTGAGCGCGGACCGTTTCGTCGCCAACCCGTATGTCGCGGGTCAGCGCATGTACCGCACCGGTGACGTGGTCCGCTGGACCCCGAACGGCGAGGTCGAATACGTCGGGCGCTCGGACTTCCAGGTCAAGGTGCGCGGCTTCCGTATCGAACTCGGTGAGATCGACGCCGCCCTGGCCTCGCACGAGAGCGTGGACTTCGCGGTCACCATCGGCCACAAGAACGCCGCGGGCACGGTCTCGCTGGTGTCGTATGTGGTTGCCGCACCGGGACATTCGGTCGATATCGCGGCGGTGACCGCACATGTCGAGCAGCGGCTGCCGGCGTATATGGTGCCGTCCTCGGTCATGATCATCGATCGGGTGCCGCTGACCCCGGTCGGCAAACTGGACCGCAAGGCCCTGCCCGAACCGGTGTTCGCCACCGAGGTGGTGTTCCGCGCCGCGCGTAATACGCTCGAGCACACCATTTCCGAGGTCTTCGCCGAGGTGCTGGGCCTGGAGCGGGTCGGTATCGACGATTCGTTCTTCGCCCTCGGCGGCGATTCCATCGTCTCGATTCAGCTGGTGTCGCGTGCCAAGGCGCGCGGGGTGATCTTCAGTCCGCGCGATGTCTTCGAACAGCGCACCGTCTCCGGGCTGGCCGCCATCGCGACGGTATCGGCTGACGGCCAAGGCGATTCGGCTCCGCAGCTGACCGAACTGCCCGGAGGGGGAGTGGGCGTCATGCCGCTGACCCCGGTGGTGCGGTTCATGGTGGAGCGGCCCGGTGAGTTCGGGCGCTTCAACCAGACCATGGCCCTGGAGCTTCCGGTCGGCATCGACCGGGCGGGTATCGCGGCCACCGTCGGCGCGGTCATCGATCGGCACGACATGCTGCGGGCGCGTCTGCGCCGGGTGCCGGGCGCGGACTGGATCGTGGAGACCGCCCCGGCGGGCACCGTCGATGTGGACGCGCTCATCGACCGCACCGAATTCGATGCCGGTGCGGGCGAGGCCGAACTCCTCGACATCGCCGCCGCCGCGCTGGATGCCACCCTCGACCGGCTCGATCCGACCGCGGGCATCGTGGTGCGGTTCGCCTGGCTCGCACCGAGTGACGCCTCCCGTGCCGGACGCCTGATCGTCGCCGCCCATCACCTGGTGGTGGACGGTGTCACCTGGCGCATCCTGGTGCCGGACTTCGTCACCGCGTGGGGCCAGATCTCCGCCGGGCAGACCCCCGAACTGGTCGCCCCCGCGACCAGCATGCGCACCTGGGCGCACGCCCTCGAGCGCGAAGCCGCCACCGAGGCGCGCTTGGCCGAACTCGACTTCTGGCGCGGCGTCGTCGACGGTCCGGATCCGCTGTTCACCGAGCGCGCCATGGATCCGGCCGTGGACATCACCGCCGTGGTCGACAAGCACAAGGTCGAGATCTCGGCCGAGACCACCAGGTCGTTGCTCACCACCGTGCCCGCGCTCTTCCACGGCGGCGTCAATGACGGTCTGCTGACCGCGCTGGCGCTCGCGGTGGCGAAGTGGCGCTCGGACAAGGGAATCGCGGCGGGGGACAAGTCCGCCCTCGTGCGCCTGGAGGGCCACGGTCGCGAGGAAGAGGTCGTGCCCGGCGCGGATCTGTCCCGCACGGTTGGCTGGTTCACCGCCATCTTCCCGGTTCGCTTCGACCTCTCCGAGATCGATGTGGACGCCGCGCTGGCCGGTGGTCCCGCCATGGGCCGCGCCATCAAGGCCGTCAAGGAGCAACTGCTCGCGGTGCCGGACAAGGGCATCGGCTACGGCCTGCTGCGCTACCTGAACCAGGCCACCGCCGATCAGCTGCCCAAACAGCTGCCCGGTCAGGTCAGCTTCAACTATTTGGGCCGCGTCAGCGAGGGCGATGTGCCCGAGGCGCTGCGCGGCTTCGGCTGGATTCCGGCTCCCGAGCTCGGCAACCTCGGCGGCGCGTACGACGCCGATATGCCCGCCATGGCCCCGATCGATATCAACGCGATCGTGGTCGGGGACAGGCTGACCGCCAATATCGGCTACCCGAGCACCCTGCTCGACGCCGCGGCGGTCGCCGAATTCGCCGGGGTGTGGGTCGCCGCGCTGGAAGCCGTCGCGCACCACGCGGAATCGGCGCAGGCCGGTGGGCACACCCCGTCCGACTTCGGTCTGGTCAAGGTCGCCCAGCGCGATATCGACGGCTGGGAACAGCGTTTCGGCGTCATCGACCAGGTGTGGCCGCTCTCGGCACTGCAATCCGGTCTGCTCTTCCACGCCCAGCTCGCCGCCACCTCGGTGGATGTGTACACCGCGCAGGCCGTGCTCACCCTGACCGGTCGCGTGGACGGCGACCGCCTGCGCGCGGCCGCGCAGGCCCTGCTCGATCGTCACGAAATCCTGCGCACCGCATACGTTTCCGATGCCAATGGGGTGCCGGTACAGGTGGTGCTGGACGGCGTGCGCGTGGCCTGGGCCGCCCACGACCTCACCGATATCGCGGACACCGACGCCCGGCAGGCCGCGGCGGAGCAGATCATCGCCGCGGACCGGATGACCCGGTTCGACCTCACCGCACCGCCGTTGATCCGCTACACGCTGGTGCGCACGGCCGCCGATCACTGGCAGTTGGCCGTGGCCAATCACCACATCCTGCTCGATGGCTGGTCCATGCCGTTGCTCATGCAGGACCTGCTGGTGCTGTACGCCACGCATTCGGACACCAGCGTGCTGCCGCCCGTGCGGTCGTACCGGTACTTCCTGGAATGGGTTGCCCAGCAGGATCGTTCGGCCTCCCTCGACGCCTGGAAGCGGGCGCTGCGCGGGGTCTCCGAGCCGACCCTGCTCACCCGTCCCGACGCCGGCCGGGAGATCACCGCGCTGTCGGGCGAGTACTTCTTCGAACTGGACGAGGCCGCGACCGCGCGCCTGACCGGTCTGGCCGCCGAGATCGGCGTCACGCCGAACACCGTGCTCCAGGTCGCCTGGGGCATCCTGCTCGGCCGCCTCACCGGACGCGAGGACGTGCTGTTCGGCACCACGGTCTCGGGCCGTCCCGCGCAGCTGTCGGGCGTGGAATCCATGGTGGGTCTGTTCATCAACACCGTGCCGGTGCGGGTCGCGTTCGATCCGGCCGAATCGGCGCGGGCGCTGCTGAACCGCACCCAGGGCGAGCAGGCCGATCTGCTCGATCACCACTACATCGGTCTGGCCGATATCCAGTCGGCCGCGCGGATCGGCGGACTCTTCGACACCCTGGTGGTGTTCGAGTCCTATCCCGTTGACGCCGAGGGCATTCGGGCCCAGGCCGCCGATATCGACGGGATGGCCGTCACCGGTCTGGACGCCGCCGATGCCACCCACTACCCGCTGACGCTGATCGCCCAGCTCGACACCCGCCTGCGTATTCGCGCCGGGTATCTGCGCGATCTGTTCGACCAGGACACCGTCCGCCGGATCGCCGATCGCCTGATCCGGGTGCTGACGGCGATCACCACCGAACCCGCCGCGGCGGTGGGCGATATCGAACTCCTCGATGCCGACGAGCACGATCTCGTGGTCACCGAGTGGAACGACACCGCCTACGACGTCGACACCGTGCTGGCCGTCATGACCGAGGGCAAGCCCTCGGACGATGCCGCCGCCACGCTGGTCGCGCTGTTCGAGGCGCAGGCCGAGCGGACGCCGGACGCGACCGCCCTCAGCTTCGAGGGCACAGCTCTGTCCTACGGTGAGTTCGCCGAACGGGTGCATCGTTTGGCCCGCTGGCTCGTCGAACGCGGTGTCGGCGCGGAATCGTTTGTGGCACTGGGTATGCGGCGCTCCATCGATCTCGTCGTCGGTATGTACGCGGTGACCGTGGCCGGTGGCGCGTACGTGCCGCTGGATCCCGATCATCCGGCCGAGCGCACCGAGTACATTCTGTCCACCGCCGATCCGGTGACCGTGCTGACCTCGGGTGAGGATCTGGACGTCGAGACCGCGCAGGTGCGCATCGACCTGCTCGAGCTCTCCAGCTACTCGGCCGCCCCGCTGACCGACGCGGATCGCACCGTGCCGCTGCGGGAATCGAATACCGCGTATGTCATCTTCACCTCCGGTTCCACCGGTCGCCCGAAGGGTGTGGCGGTGCCGCACGCGGCGATCGTGAACCGCCTGGTGTGGATGCAGTCCGAGTACGGGCTCCTCGCCGAGGACGTGGTGCTGCAGAAGACCCCGGCCACCTTCGATGTGTCGGTGTGGGAGTTCTTCTGGCCCTTGCAGATCGGTGCGAAGCTGGTCGTCGCCAAGCCCGACGGGCATCGCGATCCGGCCTACCTCGCCGAACTCATCGCCCGCGAAGGCGTGACGGTCACCCACTTCGTCCCCTCCATGCTGGCGGTCTTCGTGGCCGAGGCGGCGGCGGTGCGGTGCACCAGCCTGCGCATGGTCTTCGCCTCCGGTGAAGCGCTCTCGCCCAAGCCCGCCCACAAGCTGCGCGAGATCACCGGTGCGGAGCTGCACAACCTGTACGGCCCGACCGAAGCCGCGGTCGACGTCACCTATCACCAGGTGACCGCGGTCGACGTGGACTCGGTGCCGATCGGCCGCCCGGTCTTCAACACCCAGGTCTACGTACTGGATTCGCGCCTTCGGCCGGTGCCGGTCGGTGTCGCGGGTGAGCTCTACCTGGCGGGCGATCAGCTCGCCACCGCGTATGTGGCACGCCCCGATCTGACCTCGGATCGCTTCGTGGCCAACCCGTTCGGCTCCTCCGAGCGCATGTACCGCACCGGCGACCTGGTGGTCTGGAATGCCGACGGTGAGATCGAATACCTCGGCCGCACCGACTTCCAGGTGAAGCTGCGCGGTCTGCGCATCGAACTCGGTGAGATCGAATCCGCGCTCACCGCACTGGGTTCGGTCGCGCAGTCGGTCGTCGTGGTGCGCGGGGATCAGCACACCGGCGATCAGCTGGTCGGCTACGTGACCGCGGTTCCGGGCCGCACGGTGGATATCGACGGCGCGCGCGCCGAACTCTCCGATCGCCTGCCCGCGTACATGGTGCCGTCGGTGCTCATGGTCCTGGACGAGTTCCCGCTCAATGCCTCCGGCAAGCTGGACCGCCGCGCCCTGCCCGCACCCGTCTTCGAGGCCGCGGTCTTCCGCGCCCCGACCACCCCGATCGAACAGATCGTGGCGGGCGTCTTCGCCGAGGTGCTCGGGCTGGAGCGGGTCGGCCTGGACGACGACTTCTTCGCCCTCGGCGGCAATTCGCTGATCGCCACCCAGGTGGCGGCGCGGTTGTCGGCCGCGCTGGACACCCAGCTGGGTGTGCGCGAGATCTTCGAGGCGGCCACCGTGGCGGCGCTCGCCTCGCGCGCGGAATCGCATTCCGGTGCGGGTGCGCGCCTGGCGCTCACCGCACAGGAGCGACCGGAGCGGCTGCCGCTCTCGCTCGCCCAGCAGCGCATGTGGTTCCTGAACCGGTTCAACCCCGAATCGGCCGTGGACAATATCCCCGCCGCCGTGCGCCTGTCGGGTCTGGTCGACCGCCAGGCCCTGCAGATCGCGGTCGCCGATGTGCTGGCACGGCACGAATCGCTGCGCACCCGGTACCCCGAACTCGACGGCGCCGCGTACCAGGAGATCGTCCCCACCGGTCAGGTCATTCCGGATCTGACCCCCATCGAGGTCGCCGAAACCGCACTGCCGCAGGCGCTTTCGGAGTTCATGCGGACCGGATTCGACGTCACCGTCGATGTGCCGTTCCGCGCGCGCCTGTTCGAGGTCAGCCCGACCGAGCATGTGCTGGCACTGGTGGTGCACCACATCTCCGCCGACGGGTTCTCCATGGGCCCGCTCACCCGGGATGTCATGACCGCCTACGGCGCTCGCGTCGAGGGCGGCGAACCCGCCTGGCAGCCACTGGAAGTCCAGTACGCGGACTACGCGCTGTGGCAGCGCGCGGTGCTCGGCGACGAGTCCGACGCGGAATCGGTGATCGCACAGCAGATCTCGTACTGGAGCCGGGCGCTGCGCGGACTCCCGGATCAGCTGGATCTGCCCGCCGACCGGCCGCGTCCGGCCGTGGCCTCGGGCCGGGGCGCCACGCACACCTTCACCATCGACGGCGAAACCCACGCCAAGCTGGTCGAATTGGCGCGTCGGCGCGGCGCCACGCTGTTCATGGTGGCGCACACCGCCCTGGCGGTACTGCTGTCCCGGCTCTCCGGGGAAGAGGACATCGCCATCGGTACGCCCGTCGCGGGCCGCGGTGAGCGCGCCCTGGACGATCTGATCGGCATGTTCGTCAACACCCTGGTGCTGCGGACGCCGATCGACGCCGGCGCGGGCTTCACCGAACTGCTGGAATCGGTGCGCGCCACCGATATCCAGGCCTTCGGCCACGCCGATCTGCCGTTCGAGCGGCTGGTGGAGATCCTCAATCCGGCCCGCTCGCAGGCCCGGCATCCGCTGTTCCAGGTCATGCTGTCGTTCCAGAACATGGGACCGGCCGAGCTGGAGCTGCCCGGTCTGACCGTCAGCGGTGTGGATCTGCCGCTGGACACCGCCAAGTTCGATCTGCAGCTGGTGCTCACCGAGGCCACCGCCGCGCACAATGTGTCCGGCAACGGCTTCGGCGCCACCCCGTCCGGTATCACCGCCGAACTCATCTACGCCACGGACCTTTTCGACGCGGCCACCGTGCAACGCTTCGCCAAGCGCTTCAGCCGGCTGCTGGAAGCTATTGCGGCGCAGCCGGAAACCCCAGTCGGCGCCATCGATCTGCTCGACGGCGGTGAGCGCTCGCGGGTGCTGCTGGATTGGAACCGCACCTACTACTCCGTCGACGAGGTCGTCGCCGAGCAGACCGATGCCGTCGAGCGGGACGATATCGACTGGGGCGCACTGGAAACCCCGGGTGCGTCCCGGAACGATCTGTGGCAGCTCCCGGAGACCGGTGATGCCGCGAATACGCTGGTGGCGCTGTTCGAGGCGCAGGCCGCGCGGACACCGGACGCGATCGCCCTCAGCTTCGAGGGGACGCCCGAGCGCGGCGAGGCCCGTGCGGAATTGTCCTATGGCGACTTCGCCGGACGCGTCCATCGCCTGGCACGCAAGCTGATCGAGGCCGGAGTCGGCCCGGACAGCCTGGTGGCGCTGGGTATTCGACGCTCGCTCGATCTGGTCGTGGCCATGTACGCGGTACTGGAGGCCGGTGGCGCGTACGTGCCGCTGGATCCGGATCAGCCCGCCGACCGCATCGACTACGTGCTCGAGACGGCGCGACCGGTCTGCGTGCTGACCACCGAACGCGACGGCTTCGCCCATGCGAGCGCCGCGGTGCTCGCGGTCGACGCAGTGGATCTGTCGGGCTACTCGGCCGCGCCGCTGGGCGACGCGGATCGTGTTGCGCCGCTGCGTCCTTCGAATACCGCGTACGTCATCTTCACCTCGGGTTCGACCGGCCGCCCCAAGGGCGTCGCGGTCAGCCACGCGGCGATCGTGAACCGCCTGGTGTGGATGCAGGCCGAATACGCGCTGACCGCCGAGGACGTGGTGCTGCAGAAGACCCCGGCCACCTTCGATGTGTCGGTGTGGGAGTTCTTCTGGCCCTTGCAGATCGGCGCGCGCCTGGTCGTGGCCCGGCCCGACGGGCACCGCGATCCGGCCTACCTGGCGGAAGTCATTGCCGCCGAGGGTGTTACCACCGCGCACTTCGTACCTTCGATGCTCGCGGTGTTCACCGCCGAGCTCGAAGCCCGCGGAGGATCCCGGCCACAAGCACGCCGGGATGACGAGGGAGCCCACTCCGGCGGGGATGCCGAGGCGGTGGGTCTGCGCTTGGTCTTCGCCTCCGGTGAAGCCCTGCCCGCCAGCACCGCTCAGCAGCTGCGCGCGCTGACCGGTGCGGAGCTGCACAACCTGTACGGCCCGACCGAAGCCGCCGTCGATGTCACCTATCACCGGGTCGTCGATGCCGACACCGAGACGGTGCCGATCGGCCGTCCGGTCTTCAACACCCAGGTCTATGTGCTCGACGCGCGCCTGAACCCGGTCGCGCCCGGTATGGCCGGTGAGCTCTACCTGGCCGGTGATCAGCTTGCCCGCGGCTATGTGGCGCGGCCCGATCTGACCGCCGACCGTTTCGTCGCCAATCCGTTCGCGGCCTTCGGGGCGTCCAAGCGCATGTACCGCACCGGCGACCTGGTCACCTGGACCGCCGATGGTGAGTTGGAATACCTGGGCCGCACCGACTTCCAGGTCAAGCTGCGCGGTCTGCGCATCGAGCTCGGTGAGATCGAGACCGCCCTCACCGCGCACGCCTCGGTGTCCCAGGCCGTTGTGGTGCTGCGCTCGGATGCCCGCACGGGTGACCAGCTCGTCGGCTACGTCGTGCCGAGCGGTTCGGCCGCATCGGGTGCGGCCGGCACGTCCGGCACCGCCGGTGAGCCGAGCGCTTCCGGCGGCGACGTGATCGCGCCGTCGGCGGACGCGGGCACCGTCGCGCTGCCGACGGATGCGCTGGATGTGGAGGCGCTGCGCGCGCACCTGTCCGCACAGCTGCCGTCGTACATGGTTCCGGCCGCCTTCGTGGCCGTGGCCGCCTTCCCGCTCAATGCCAACGGCAAGCTCGACCGTCGCGCGCTGCCCGAGCCGGAGTTCGCCGCCCGCGAATTCCGCGCGCCCGCAACGCGTGCGGAGGAGATCGTCGCCGAGGTCTTCGCCGAGGTGCTCGGGCTGGAACAGCCCGTCGGCGCCGAGGACGACTTCTTCGAACTGGGCGGCAACTCGCTCATCGCCACACAGGTGGTCGCGCGACTGGGCGCGGCCCTGGACACCCGCGTGCCCGTGCGCACGCTGTTCGACGCCCCGACGGTCGCCGGCCTGGCGGCCCGCGTCGAGGCGCAGTCCGGTACCGGTCGCCGCGCCGAACTGGTGGCGCGGGAGCGTCCGGACGAGATTCCGCTCTCCCTCGCGCAGCAGCGCATGTGGTTCCTGAACCGCTTCGACACCGCCTCGGCGGTCAACAACATCCCGCTCGCGGTGCGACTCACCGGCGAACTCGATGTGGCGGCCCTGCGCCTGGCCGTCGGCGATGTGCTGGAGCGGCACGAGGTGCTGCGCACGGTCTACCCCGAGAACGCCGAAGGCCGTGGCGTGCAGGTCATCCTGCCCGCCGATCAGTTCAGCCTGGACGCCGACGCGGTGGACGTATCGGAGTCCGAACTGCGTGAGCGCGTGGCCGAGCTGGTGCTCACCGGCTTCGACGTGACCGTCGCGCCGCCGGTGCGGGCCGGACTGTTCCGGGTCACCGATGCCGAAACACTCACGCACGTACTGGTTTTCGTGGTGCACCACATCTCCGGCGACGGCTGGTCGGTGCGTCCGCTGGCGCGCGATGTCATGGTCGCGTACGCGGCGCGGGCCAATGGCGGCGCGCCGCAGTGGGAACCGCTGCCGGTGCAGTACGCCGACTTCGCGCTCTGGCAGCGCGAGACCCTCGGCTCGGAAGAGGATGCCGATTCGCTGATCTCCCAGCAGGTCGGGTACTGGTCCGCCGCCCTGGCGGGCCTGCCGGATCAGATCGATCTGCCCTCGGATCGCCCGCGCCCGGCCGTGGCCTCGAACCGCGGTGGCGTACACGAGTTCTCGATCGACGCCGCGCTGTGGAACGGTCTGAACACCCTGGCCCGTGAACACGGGGCATCGCTGTTCATGGTGGTGCACGCCGCCTTCGCGGCGCTGCTGGCGCGCCTGTCCAATGCCGAGGACATCGCCATCGGCACCGCGGTCGCGGGTCGCGGTGAGGCCGCGGTGGACGATGCCATCGGCATGTTCGTCAACACCCTGGTGCTGCGCACCGCGGTCGACTCGGGGGAGAAGTTCACCGAACTGCTGGCCCGGACCAAGGACACCGACCTGGCCGCCTTCGGCCACGCGGACCTGCCGTTCGAGCGGCTGGTGGAGATCCTGAACCCGGCCCGCTCGCAGGCCCGGCATCCGCTATTCCAGGTCATGCTCTCGTTCCAGAACACCGGTGCGGCCACCTTCACCCTGCCCGGTCTGGAAGTGGCGGGCGTGCCCCTGGATGTGGTCACGGCCAAGTTCGATCTGCACCTGAACCTGACCGAGCACCTGGGCGCAGACGGCGCGATTGACGGGATGACCGCCGAATTCGCCTACGCCACCGATATTTTCGACCCCGCCACGGTCTCGACCTTCGCCGATCGCCTGGTGCGCACTCTGACCGGCATCGTGCTCGAGCCCACCATCCTGGTCGGCGATATCGAACTCCTGGACGATCTCGAGCGCCGCCGCGTGCTGCGCTCGTGGAACGCCACCGAGTACGACGTCACCCGGGTCGCGCTGGCGGGCCGCAGGCCCGATGCGGATGTGACGCTGGCGTCGATGTTCGCCGTGCAGGCCGCACAGACGCCCAAGGCCCCGGCCGTGGCGTTCGAGGGGACAGCTCTGTCCTACGGCGAGTTCGCCGCGCGGGTGAATCAGCTGGCCCGTCACCTCATCGCCGAGGGCGTCGGCCCGGATTCGTTTGTCGCGCTGGGTATGCGCCGCTCACTCGATCTCGTGATCGGCATGTACGCGGTCATCGCCGCCGGTGGCGCGTACGTGCCGCTGGACCCGGATCATCCGGCCGAGCGCAACGGCTACGTCCTGGACACCGCACAGCCGGTGCGGGTGCTCACCACCGCCCGGGACGGCTTCGATGCCGGTGCGCGCACCCTGCGCATCGACGAGGCCGACCTGTCGGTCTACTCGGATGCCCCGGTCACCGACGCGGATCGTCTTGCGCCGCTGCGGGAATCGAATACCGCGTACGTCATCTTCACCTCCGGTTCCACCGGTCGCCCGAAGGGTGTGGCGGTCAGCCACGCCGCGATCGTGAATCGCCTGGTGTGGATGCAGACCGAATACGGTCTGTTCGACGATGATGTGGTGTTGCAGAAGACCCCGGCCACCTTCGACGTGTCGGTGTGGGAGTTCTTCTGGCCCTTGCAGGTCGGCGCGCAGCTGGTCGTCGCCAAGCCGGACGGCCACCGCGATCCGGCCTACCTGGCCGATCTGATCACCGAATACCAGGTCACCACGGCGCATTTCGTGCCGTCGATGATGTCGGTGTTCGTGGCCGAGTCCAAGGCCGCCGAATGTGTATCGCTGCGACAGGTTTTCGCCTCCGGTGAGGCCCTGCCCGCACCGACCGCGCACAAGCTCCTGGAACTGACCGGTGCGCAGCTGCACAACCTGTACGGACCCACCGAGGCCGCGGTCGATGTCACCTATCACGAGGTGACCGCCGCGGATACGCTGTCCGTGCCGATCGGCCGCCCGGTCTTCAATACCCGCGTGTACGTGCTGGATTCGCGTCTGCACCCGGTCGCCCCGGGTATCGCGGGTGAGCTCTACCTCGCGGGCGCACAACTCGCGCGCGGCTATGTCGCGCGGCCGGAGCTGACCTCGGACCGCTTCGTCGCGGACCCGTTCCACGCCGGTCAGCGCATGTACCGCACCGGTGACCTGGTGAAGTGGACCGGCGCGGGTGAGCTGGAGTACCTGGGCCGCACCGACTTCCAGGTCAAGCTGCGCGGTCTGCGCATCGAACTCGGTGAGATCGAATCCGCGCTGACGGCAATCGATTCCATCGCCCAGTCGGTGGTCGTGGTGCGCGGCGATGATCGCCTCGGCGATCAGCTGGTCGGTTATGTCATCCCCGCGACCGGCCGCACCGTCGATGTCGAGGGCGTGCGCGCCGAACTGCATGATGCGCTGCCGGGCTATATGGTCCCGGCCGCGTTCGTGATCATGGAGGCGTTCCCGCTCAATGCCTCGGGCAAGCTCGATCGCAAGCAGCTGCCCGCACCGGTGTTCGAGGCCAAGGTGTTCCGCGCACCCTCCACCCCGATCGAGGAGATCGTGGCGGGCACCTTCTCCGATGTGCTCGGGGTCGGGCGCGTGGGCGTCGACGACGACTTCTTCGAACTCGGCGGCAACTCGCTCATCGCCACCCAGGTCACCGCGCGACTCGGCGCGGCACTGGATATTCAACTGGCGGTGCGCGATCTGTTCGAGGCGTCCACCGTCTCGGCGCTCGCCGCCCGCGTGGAGCGGCGCGCCGGTTCCGGCCGCACCCGCCCGCGCTTGATCGCGGGGGAGCGCCCGGAGAATCTGCCGCTGTCCCCGGCGCAGGCACGCTACTGGTTCCTGAACCAGTTCGACACCAGCACCTCGGCGGTGGACAATATTCCGCTCGCGGTACGCCTCACCGGTGCGCTCGACCTGAACGCCATGGGTCTGGCGATCGGCGATGTGATCAGCCGCCACGAAGTGCTGCGCACCGTGTACCCGCGCAGCGTGGACGGCCCGCACCAGGTGATCCTGCCCGCCACCCAGACCGATCTGGGTCTGGTGCCCGAGCCGGTCACCGAGGGCGAATTGCTCGGCAAGGTCATCGAATTCGCCATGACCACCTTCGACGTCACCATCGAGGTGCCCCTCGCGGTCAAGCTGTTCCGCATCTCCGACAGCGCGACCGAAGAGCATGTGCTCGCCTTCACCATCCACCACGTCTCCGCCGACGGCTCCTCCATGGGCCCGATGGCGCGCGATGTGATGGCCGCCTATGTGGCCCGCGCCAATGGTGAAGCGCCGCAATGGGCTTCGCTGCCGGTGCAGTACGCCGACTACGCGCTCTGGCAGCGCGCGGTACTGGGCTCCGAGGATGATGCGGAATCGCTTGCCGCACAGCAGGTCGCCTACTGGACCCGGGCCCTGGCCGATCTGCCCGATCAGCTGGAACTGCCCACCGATCGTCCGCGCCCGCCCGCGCAGTCCTTCCACGGCAAGGCGCTGCGCTTCGATATCGACGCCGAACGCCACGCCAAGCTGCACGAGCTGGCCCGGGCCAATAACGCCTCGCTGTTCATGGTCGTGCACGCCGCACTGGCCATTCTGCTGGCGCGCCTGTCCGGCACCGACGACATCGCGGTCGGCACCCCGATCGCCGGTCGCGGTGAGCGTGAGCTCGACGACCTCATCGGCATGTTCGTGAACACCCTGGTGTTCCGCACCAAGATCGATCCGGCGGTGCCCTTCGCCGATGTGCTTGCCGAGGTCCGCGAACGCGATCTGGAAGCCTTCGCCAATGCCGAGGTGCCGTTCGAGCGCCTGGTCGAGGTGCTCAACCCGGTCCGGTCCAATGCCCGCAATCCGCTGTTCCAGGTGGGTCTTTCGTTCCAGAACCTGGCCGAGACCGCGTTCGAGCTGCCCGGCCTGCACGTGAGCGCGGTCCAGTTCGAATCGCAGCTGGCCAAGACCGATCTGCACGTGACGCTCTACGACCGGTACACCGATGACGGTGCGCCCGCCGAGATCCTCACCGAATTCGGTTATGCCACCGACCTGTTCGACGAATCCACCGTGCGTGCCTTCGCCGACCGGTTCCTGCGCGTACTCGACGCGGTGCTCGCCGACTCCGGTATCACCGTGGGCGATATCGATTTGCTCGACGCCGCGGAGAACGATCGAATCCTGAAGCGCTGGAACGACACCGCGCAGGATGTCGAGCAGTTGTTCCCGGGCGGCGCGGAGGCCACCCTGGTCTCGCTGCTGGACGCGGCCGTGACTTCGGACCCCAAGGCCGTCGCCATTGTGGCCGACACCGCGGACGGTGTGGAGAACCTGAGCTACGCGGAACTCGATGCCCGGGTGAACCGCCTGGCCCGCGAGCTCATCGGCCGGGGTATCGGCACCGAAGACCGGGTGGCCCTGGCCATCCGTCGCTCCACCGACCTGGTGGTGGCCATGTACGCGGTGGCCAAGACCGGCGCGGCGTACGTGCCCATCGACCCCGACCAGCCCGCCGACCGCACCGGCCACATCCTCGAAACCGCCGCTCCGGCAGTGGTTCTGAGCACCGGTGCGGATGCCTTCGAGTACGACGGTGTCGAGGTGCTGCGCATCGACGAGCTGGATCTGTCCGGCCACTCGGCCGAGCCGATCACCGTCGAGGAGCGGGTGCGCGAGCTGACGGCCGCGAATACCGCGTACATCATCTTCACCTCCGGTTCGACCGGTCGCCCGAAGGGTGTGGCGCTGCCGCATTCGGCGGTGGTGAACCAGTTGCTGTGGAAGGTCACCGAATTCGGTCTCGATCCGGCCGATGCGGTGCTGCTCAAGACCGCGGCGACCTTCGACCTCTCGGTGTGGGAATTCTGGTCGGCCGTCGCGTGCGGTGGTCGCCTGGTCATCGCACAGCCCGGTGGGCACAAGGATCCGGCGTACCTGAACGAGCTGATGGCTCGCGAATGGGTGACCACCCTGCACGTGGTGCCGTCCATGTTGGACGCGCTGCTGGCCGATGGTCTGCCGGATTCGCTGTGGCGCATCCTGGCGATCGGTGAGGCGCTGCCCGGACCGCTGGCCCAGCGGGTGCTGGCCGAGCGTCCGCGCACCGAGCTGTTCAACCTGTACGGCCCGACCGAGGCCGCGGTCTCCATCACCAATCATCGCGTCACCGCGCGCGACGAGGTGTCGGTCTCCATCGGCTCGCCCGAATGGAACAGCCAGGTCTACGTACTGGACGCGCACCTGCGCCCGGTGCCGGTCGGCGTCTCCGGTGAGCTGTACCTGGCCGGTGCGCAATTGGCGCGCGGCTACTTCGGCCGCGCCGACCTGACCGCGGATCGCTTCGTGGCCAACCCGTTCGGTATCGGCACCCGCATGTACCGCACCGGTGACCTGGTGGCCTGGAATGCCGACGGCGAGCTGGACTACCGGGGCCGCACCGACTTCCAGGTGAAGATCCGCGGCTTCCGCATCGAGCTCGGCGATATCGAATCCGCCCTGCTGCGCCAGCCGTCGGTGGCCTCGGCCGCCGTTGTCGCACACCAGGATTCGGCGCTCGGTGATCGCCTGGTCGCCTATGTCGTCGGCGCCGGCGGCGAGGTCGACAAGCAGGCCCTGCAATCCGCGCTCGCCGCGGAGCTGCCGTCCTACATGGTGCCGTCGGTCTTCATGCCGCTGGACGCCCTGCCGCTGAACGCCAATGGCAAGCTCGATCGAAAGGCGTTGCCGGAGCCCACCTTCGAGAAGGCGGTCTTCCGCGCACCGGTCACCCCGATCGAACAGATCGTGGCGGGTGTCTTCGCGGACGTGCTGCGTATCGAGGGCGGTCGCATCGGCCTCGATGACGACTTCTTCGCCTGGGGTGGTAACTCATTGCTCGCGACCCAGGTCGCGGCGCGTCTCGGCGAGGCCCTGAACACCCGGGTGCCGGTGCGCCTGATGTTCGAGGCGTCCACGGTGGCCGCCCTGGCCGCGCGCGTGGAACACGATGCCGGTGCGGGCCGCAAGGCGCTCACCGCCGGCCCGCGACCGGACCACATTCCGCTTTCGCTCGCCCAGCAGCGCATGTGGTTCCTCAACCGCTTCGACAACCAGTCCGCGGCCTACAACGTGCCGGTCGCGGTGCGCCTTTCGGGCGCGCTGGATATCGAGGCCATGCGCGCCGCCATCGCCGATGTCGTTGCCCGCCACGAGATTCTGCGCACCATCTACCCGCAGACCGACCAGGGTCCGGTTCAGGTCATCCTGCCCGCCGCCCAGGCGGTTCCGGAGCTCGAGGTGCGCACGGTCGGCGCCGACGAGGTCACCGGCGCGGTGGTGGCGCTCACCTCCACCGTCTTCGACGTCACCACCGAGGTGCCGCTGAAGGTGGCGCTGTTCCGCATCGGCGCGCAGGACTCCACGGAATACGTGCTGGCCCTGGCGATTCACCACATCTCCGGTGACGGTTCCTCGGTCGCACCGCTGACCCGCGATCTGATGATGGCCTACGCCGCCCGCTCCATGGGTGAGGCGCCGGGCTGGTCCAAGCTCGCGGTGCAGTACGCCGACTACTCCATCTGGCAGCGCGATCTGCTCGGTAGCGAGGACGACCCGGAGTCGCTCTCGGCCAAACAGGTCGCCTACTGGAAGCAGGCCCTGGCCGAGCTCCCGGACCAGCTGGATCTGCCGTCCGATCGTCCGCGCCCGGCGGTGCAGACCTTCGCCGGTGACCGGGTCGAGGTGCGCATCGACGCCGAAACGCACGGTGCGCTGGTGCGATTGGCGCGCGCCGAGGGCGCCACGCTGTTCATGGTCGTGCACACCGCGCTCGCGGTGCTGCTGGCCCGCCTCTCCGGAACCGACGACATCGCCATCGGCACCCCGATGGCCGGTCGCGGTGAGGCCGCGCTGGACGACCTCATCGGCATGTTCGTCAACACCCTGGTGTTCCGCACCCGGGTCGACGCCGACGCGCCCTTCACCGAACTGCTGGCCCGCCAGCGTGAGACCGATATCCAGGCCTTCGCCAATGCGGACGTACCGTTCGAGCGCCTGGTCGAGGTGCTCAACCCGGTGCGCTCCACCGCCCGGCATCCGCTGTTCCAGGTGGGCCTGTCCTTCCAGAACCTGGCCCAGTCCAGCCTGGAACTGCCCGGTCTGACCGTCTCGGGTCTGGATATCGACACCCAGATCTCGCAGTTCGACCTGCATCTCATCGCCACCGATCGGTACGACGAGTCCGGTGCGCCGGTGGGTATCACCGGCCTGTTCACCTACGCCACCGATCTCTTCGACGCCGCGACGGTGCAGGGCTTCGTGGACCGGTTCGTGCGACTGCTCGGCGAGATCACCGCCGCGCCGCGCACCGCCGTCGGCGATATCGAACTGCTGGCCGCCGACGAGCGCGCCGCGCTGGTGCTGGACCGCAATGCCACCGCGCACGAGACCGATCGGGCCGCGACCCTGGTATCGCTGCTCGACGCCACCGTGGCGGCCATTCCGACCGCGGTCGCGCTGATCGGCCCGGACGGTGCGGTCCTCACCTACGCCGAACTCGGCGCCCGGGTGAATCGCCTGGCCCGGCACCTGATCTCGCTGGGTGTGGGTCCGGAGTCCCGGGTGGCGCTGGCGCTGCGGCGTTCGGTGGATCTGGTGGTGGCCATGTACGCGGTTTCGGTCGCCGGTGGCGCGTACGTGCCGGTGGATCCGGATCAGCCCGCCGAGCGCACCGATTACATTCTGGAGACGGCCGCGCCGGTCTGCGTGCTCACCAATGCCGAGGCCCGCTTCACCACCGAGGCCGCACCGCTGGTGCGCCTGGATCAGCTGAAGCTGGAATCTGTTGCGGTGGAACCGATCACCGATGCCGAGCGGGTCGCCCCGCTGCTGCCGACC
>NZ_BDAW01000114.1 GCF_001625085.1 Nocardia acidivorans NBRC 108247 | reverse complement strand
CCTGGCCGCCGCGGGCATTGCCGCCCTGGTTACCGCGCGCACCGCCGCCACCCGGGTTGCCGCCCTGGCGCGGGTTGCCGCCCTGCGGGCGCTGCCCCTGACCACCGCGCGGACGGCCTTCGCCGCGTTCGGGTTTCGGTGCGCCGGGCTCATCGTCCAGGCGCAGGGACAGGCCGATGCGCTGGCGCTGGACATCCACCTCCATGACCTTCACCTTGACCACGTCACCGGATTTCACCACTTCGCGGGGGTCCTTGATGAAGTTGTGCGACATGGCCGAGACGTGCACGAGGCCGTCCTGGTGGACGCCGATATCGATGAAGGCGCCGAAGGCCGCGACATTGGTGACCACGCCCTCCAGCACCATGCCGGGCTTCAGATCGGCGACCTTCTCGATGCCCGCGGCGAATTCGGCGGTCTTGAATTCGGGGCGGGGGTCACGGCCGGGCTTCTCGAGTTCGGCGATGATGTCGGTGACGGTGGGGACGCCGAAGCGCTCATCGGTGAAGTCGGCGGGGCGCAATGCGCGCAGCGCCGTCGTATTGCCGATGAGTTCGTGCACACCGCGACCGCTGGCCTCGAGAATGCGGTGCACCACCGGATACGCCTCGGGGTGGACCGAGGAGGTGTCCAGGGGATCGTCGCCATTGCGGATGCGCAGGAAGCCCGCGCACTGTTCGAAAGCCTTGGGGCCCAGGCGCGGAACGCTCAGCAGGGCGGTGCGGCTGCGGAATGGGCCATTGGCGTCGCGGTGCGCGACAATGCTTTCCGCGACCGCGCCGGTGATACCGGAGACGCGCGAGAGCAGCGGTACCGAGGCGGTGTTCACGTCCACGCCGACCGCGTTCACCGCGTCCTCGACGACCGCGCCGAGGGAGCGCGCGAGCAGCGTCTCGGAGATGTCGTGCTGGTACTGGCCGACGCCGATGGACTTGGGGTCGATCTTTACCAGTTCGGCGAGCGGGTCCTGCAGGCGGCGGGCGATGGAGACCGCACCGCGCAGCGAGACATCCATATCGGGCAGTTCCGCCGAGGCGTACGCGGAGGCGGAGTACACCGACGCGCCCGCCTCGGACACCACGATCTTGGTGGGCTTGTTCTCCGGGATACGCGAGATGAGTTCGGCGGCAAGAGCATCGGTTTCGCGCGAGGCGGTGCCGTTGCCGATGGCGATGAGCTCCACCTTGAACCGCGCCACCAGCGCACCGAGCACCGCGAGGGACTTCTCGGTCTGGCCGGTGTGCGGGTAGATGACCTCGGTGGCGACGCATTTGCCGGTGGCATCGACCACGGCGACCTTCACACCGGTGCGGAAACCCGGGTCCAGGCCCATGGTGGTGCGGGTGCCCGCGGGCGCGGCCAGCAGCAGATCGCGCAGGTTCATGGCGAAGACCTCGACGGCATCGCGTTCGGCGGACTGGCGCAGCCGCATGCGGATATCGATGCCCATGCTGACCTGAAGCTTGGTGCGCCAGGCCCAGCGCACGGTGTCGAGCAGCCAGGTGTCGGCGGGGCGGCCCTGGGCGGCGATGCCGAACTTGTGCGCGATGCGGCCCTCGTAGATGGTGCGCTCGCCGGGTTCGGGCTCGTCGGTGTCGGGCTCGAGGTGCAGGGTGAGCACCTCTTCCTTCTCACCGCGCAGCAGCGCCAGGATGCGGTGCGACGGCAACTTCGAGAACGGTTCGCTGAATTCGAAGTAGTCGGCGAACTTGGCCCCCGCCTCTTCCTTGCCCGCGCGCACGGTGGACTTGATCTGTCCGCGATTCCACATGAGTTCGCGCAATTCACCGACCAGGTCGGCGTCTTCGGCGAAGCGCTCCACCAGGATCGAGCGCGCACCGTCGAGCTGTTCGGCGGTGTACTGCGCGGGATCATTGGTGGGGTCGCTGATCAGGGCGTCGGCGACGGGCTCGTGCCCGGCCTCGCGCGCGATCTGCGCCTTGGTGCGCCGCTTGGGCTTGTACGGCAGGTAGATGTCTTCCAGGCGGGCCTTGGTGTCGGCGAGCATGATCTGCGCGTGCAGCGCGTCATCCAATTTGCCCTGGCCACGAATGGATTCGATGATCGAGCCCCGGCGCTCGTCGAGTTCGCGCAGGTAGTGCAGGCGCTCGTCGAGCTGGCGCAGTTGCGCGTCGTCCAGGCCGCCGGTGACCTCCTTGCGGTACCGGGCCACGAACGGAACGGTGGATCCGGCGTCGAGGAGTTCGACGGCGGCGCGCACCTGTTCTTCCCGTACCCCCAGCTCGTCGGCGATACGGCGGCCGACACTGGCTAGGCGGACGGTTCCGGTTCCGGTGGAGCTGACGGTGTCTGCGTTGACAGGTTCGGAGGCTATCGTCACGCCCGCAGACACTACCGTCGTGCGGGGACACAGCTGAACAGTGCCGCACCGAAAGACCGGATAGTCGCACTCGCCGGGATTTTCGACACACCGCGCGACACGCGCAAACGCGTACGGCGCGAAGGTTACTCGCCGGTCGGGGGCAGTAGATCGGGGCGGCGTTCCCGGGTGCGCTCGAGCGACTGCTCATGCCGCCAGGCGTCGATCTTGGCGTGATTGCCCGAGAGCAGGATCTCCGGGACGTCCAGTCCGCGCCAGGACACCGGGCGGGTGTAGCTGGGGCCCTCGAGGAGGCCGTCGGAGAACGAATCCTGTTCGTGCGACTGCTGATTGCCGAGTACGCCCGGAATCAGGCGGACCACGGCCTCGGTCATGACCAGCACCGCGGCCTCGCCGCCGATCAGCACATAGTCGCCGATGCTGACCTCCTCGACGCGCACGCGCCGGGCGGCGTCATCGAAAACGCGCTGGTCGATGCCCTCGTAGCGACCGCAGGCGAACACCAGATGCTTTTCGGCGGACCATCTTTCGGCGGTCCGCTGGGTGAACGGCACCCCCGCGGGGGTGGGCACCACCAGCAGTGCGTCATCCGGGCACACATCGTCCAGCGCCGGACCCCACACCGTGGGTTTCATGACCATGCCCGGCCCACCGCCGTACGGGGTGTCGTCCACAGCCTTGTGCACGTCATGGGTCCACCCGCGCAGATCGTGCACGCCGACTTCCAGCAGCCCCTTGTCGATTGCCTTGCCCAGCAAGGCCGTTCGCAGCGGCTCCAGGTATTCGGGGAAAATCGTGACGACGTCGATTCGCATCGCGCTCACTCCGGATCCAGCAGACCCTCGGGCGGATCGATGACGATCAGAGAGTCGGCGATCGAGACGGTCGGAACCATGGCATTGACGAAGGGCACCAGGATCTCTCGCCCCGCGGGCCCCGGGAATCCCTCGGCCGCGGTGATCGAAAGCAGTTCTCCCGCAGCGGAATGCAGCACTTCGCGCACGGTGCCGACGACGGTGCCGTCCACGAGTCGCACCGTCAGACCTTCGAGTTCGTGATCGTAGTACTCATCCGATTCCTCCGAGGGCGGCAGATCGGCGGTATCGATCACGAAGAGCATGCCGCGCAACGCATCCGCGGCCTCACGCGTGACGAGCCCGTCCAGACGCACGAGAAGCCGGCCCGAGTGCTCCCGGGCCGACTCCACCACGTACTGCTGGACCTGCTTGGCCTTCGGCAGCCGCCCGTGCAGTATCGCGCCTGGGGCGAAGCGGAGGTCGGGTTCGTCCGTGCGGACGTCCACTACGAGCTCGCCCCGCACGCCATGGGACTTGGCCACTCGCCCTACGACAAGTTCCATCAAATTCTCCTGAGAGACACAGGTACGATCGATCCTCGATGCGGGTTGGCGAATCGTCCTGACAATCCTTGCGAACAGGGCTGAAAGCGCCGGGCGCGAGGTAATTGCCGTGACCCCCCACCACCTCGCGCACCTGTGCCAGCTGCGGGAACAACGCGCGCGAGAACCGCCCGGGCCCAATCGATATTCGCGTGCACGGCGTGTGGTCACACTGCGCACGCTCACATCACGCAGCGAAGAATATCCTCCGGGCAGGGCTTGCCCAACGTGAAGGTGCGGGAGCGGCCCAATGTGAAGCCGCTCCCCGTTCGGGGAGCGGCGGAGTCACCTATTGATCCGTGTCGACCACGTCGACGCGAATGCCCTTACCGCCGATACCGGCGACGAGGGTGCGCAGTGCGGTGGCGGTACGGCCACCGCGACCGATCACCTTGCCCAGATCATCGGGGTGCACGTGCACCTCGACGGTCCGGCCACGACGGCTGGTGATCAGCTCGACGTGGACGTCGTCCGGATTGGCGACGATGCCGCGAACCAGATGTTCGACGGCATCGGCGACGACGGCCGTCATTACTCGGCAGCCGGGGTCTCGGCAGCCTCGGCGGAAGCCTCAGCAGCTTCCTCCTTCTTGGCGGCCTTCTTCTTCGGGGTGACGGCCTCGGCGGTGGGCTCGCTGTCGGCGGCGGCCAGCGCGGCGTTGAACAGGTCCAGCTTGGACGGCTTGGGGGCCTTGGTCTTCAGGGTGCCCTCGGCGCCCGGCAGGCCCTTGAACTTCTGCCAGTCGCCGGTGATCTCCAGCAGACGCTGCACGGGCTCGGTCGGCTGCGCGCCGACGCCCAGCCAGTACTGCGCGCGCTCGGAATCGATCTGGATGAGCGAGGGCTCTTCCTTGGGCTGGTAGATGCCGATGGACTCGATCGCGCGGCCGTCACGACGGGTACGGGCATCGGCGACGACGATGCGGTACTGCGGGTTGCGGATCTTGCCCAGACGGGTCAGCTTGATACGAACAGCCATGAGCTGTGCCTTTCGATGGCGGCCTTCCACACGGGAAAGCCTGATTGGTCACGGCGCAATTCAGCAGCCCACACGGGGTGGACCCGGTTTTGCGTTGAGTGTGTGACCGCCGCGCGGAACGTATCCGGAGACGGGCTGCACTGTCCTCGACGAGGACGATCGACCATTCTGCCAGACGGGCCGCGCGCCCCGGAAATCGGGCTAGTCGGTGCGGTAACGCAGCAGCACGATCCCGGAGCGGAACCGCTTGCTCTCGACCAGTCGCAGGGCGGGCACCTTCGAGCCTTCGGGGAACAGGCGCGCGCCCCGGCCGAGCACCACCGGGTAGACGAACAGCCGGTATTCGTCGACGAGTCCGGCGGCGGTCAGATCGTGCACCAGGGTGATGCTGCCGGTACTGACGATATCCTTGCCGGGTTGCTGCTCGAGCAGGCGGATCTCGTCGAGATCGCACAGCACCTCGGAGTTCTGCCAGCCGGGATCGCCCATGGTGCGTGCGACCGCGTATTTGCGCATCTCGTTCAGTTCGGCGGTGATGCCGGTCTGATCATCGGTCTGCTTGGGCCAGTACTGGCGCAGGTCCTCGAAGGTGACGCGGCCGTAGAGCACGGCATCGCAGTTCTCGGTGTGCTCCATGAGTTCGGCCAGGACATCGTCGGTTTCGCCGTGTTCGCCCGCGCCGACGGTGAACCAGCCTTCGCTCGCGTCGATGACGCCGTGAGTGTGATGTTCTGTGTGACAACGAGATCCCGCATGATCAACCTCCGGGTCGGTGAAATGCGTTCTTCGACTAGGGAAACCCCGACGCCGCGGAATTCATCGGCCGGACATGCGACAGCCCACCGACGCCCGCGCGACCTCGATGGGCTGGTGTGCGTGCGGCTAGTGGCCGATGCTGCCGGTCAGCAGCTTGACGACCAGTCCGGCCAGCACGGCCGTGGCGAAGCTTTCAACGGAACCCAAGGTCTTCTCCTAACAAGGTGGAACGACAAAACATGTGAAGCATGACTGATTCACATGTTCCGTGTGGCCGAATCCACCAACCTGTGAGCCGATTTCGCGCGGTCAGCTCAACGGAGTAGCCCATGGAATTACCGGTATGCCGTGACCGGATCGCGGCGGTCGTAGACGCGGCCGCGCAGTACCACCCAGGAAGGGGTGCTCAGGACGGTCAGGTCCAGGCGTGGATCCTGCTGGTAGACAACGAAATCGGCGCGGGCACCCGGTTCGATGCCCGAGCGGCCGAGCCAGGAGCGGGCATTCCAGGACGAGGCCCCCAGCGCGTCGTGCGCGGTGAATCCCGCACCCGCCAGCGCCGCGATCTCATCCGCGATACGCCCGTGCGGAATCGACCCACCCGCGTCGGTGCCGGTATAGATCGGCACCCCCGCCTCATGCGCCTTGGCGACGGTCTCCCGCGAGCGGCGGTGCAGGTCCCGCATATGCGCGGCATAGATCGGGAATTTGCCGGCGCTGTCGGCGATTTCGGGAAAGGTGTCGATATTGATCAGGGTGGGAACCAGCGCCGTCCCATTCCGGGCCATTATCGCGATGGTCTCATCGGTGAGCCCGGTCCCGTGCTCGATGCAGTCGATCCCCGCCTCCAGCAGCCCGTACAGCGCGTCCTCCCCGAACACATGCGAGGTGACCCGAGCGCCCTCGCGATGGGCGGCATCGATGGCCTCTTTCAGAATGGCGTCCGACCACAGCGGAGCCAGATCCCCCACCGACCGGTCGATCCAATCCCCGACGATCTTCACCCACCCGTCGCCGCGCCGAGCCTGCTCGGCCACGATGTCCGGCAGATCCCGCTCATCATCGAGCTCGATGCCGAGCTCGCGAATATAGCGCCGCGGCCGCGCGATATGCCGCCCCGCCCGAATGATCTCCGGCAGATCCTCCCGCTCATCGATGAACCGGGTGTCGATAGGCGATCCGGCATCCCTCAGCAGCAGCGCCCCGGCATCCCGCTCCACCTCGGCCTGCGCGACCGCACCCGCCGAATCCTCATCCCCACCACCGTATTTGATCCCCACATGACAGTGCGCGTCCACCAGCCCGGGCACAATCCACCCCGAGGCGTGCACGGTCTCCGCGCCGGCGATCGGCTCCCCCGAGACAACCCCATCCCGCACCCAGATATCG
Organism: Nocardia acidivorans NBRC 108247; assembly: GCF_001625085.1. Taxonomy (GTDB): domain Bacteria; phylum Actinomycetota; class Actinomycetes; order Mycobacteriales; family Mycobacteriaceae; genus Nocardia; species Nocardia acidivorans. Next base: position 13,887 of record NZ_BDAW01000114.1, on the reverse strand, counting down.
CGCAGCTCCCCGTCCGGCAGCACCACTCCACGAAAATGCAGACCCATCCCCGGCCTCCTCGCCACGTCGCGCCCGACCACACCCTCGCTCTCTACAAACTACCGCCGCACCGCAAGATCGCCGAGTCGATCCGGAGCCATAAAGGAAATACAACCGCTTCATATTTGCGGATCGACGGGTACTCTGCGAAAACCGCTGTCGAATAGCGGTTTTCGAACCAAGGAGAACATCTTGATCCGCAAGCAGGTGCGCTGGACGGGACTGGGGATCGCGGCGCTCGCCGTGACAACCGGCGCAGCAATCGCATTGGCGCCCACGGCATCGACCACGGTGACCAATGCCGACCTGACGATTTCCGGAGATGTTGGGGGCGCTTTCTACACCGGACAGACCTACACCCTCACCGCGCTGACCAAGGCATCCGGCAACCCCGCGTGCTTCAGCTACAACACCCCGGATATGCCCAGCTATTCGTGGACGATCATCGGCTGCCCGTCCGGCGCCGGTGACGCACCCAATGCCGTGGCCGCCATCCAGTGGACCCCCACCGCACCGGGCCAGTACACGCTGCACGCCGTGGTCACCGACCGCAGCGTCCCGGTGATCGGCGCGGGATGGACCGACGGACCCGTTACCGTCACCGTCCTGGCCGGAGCCACGACACCCCCGACCACAACACCCCCCGCCACCACGACCACCCCCTCGACCACAACGGCACCGCCGAGCACCACCGAGCCCAAGCCCGCCTCCGGCAGCTTCGGATAACGAGAACCGGCTCCGCACACCTACCGGACTGTGAGGTATGCCAGCCCGACGCGCTTTCGGGCAGGATTCACCGAAACCTGTTGAGCCCGCACCAGTGTGGATCCCGGCCACAAGCATGCCGGGATGAAGGGCGACCTCACGCGGTGGTCCGGCGATCATCGGAATCGACCATGACATCGCCCGAGTGGGTGCCCCAGTGGTTCCCGTTGGTCTCGAAGACCTGCGCCACAACGCGATTCGGCCCCGCCACAATGCGACGGGGCCGAATCCCGCTGTACGGGTTACTTCTTCGGGAAGTTGAGCTTCGAGAGGTCGAAGCCTTCCAGGCCCGGCGGGAGCTCGTTGAGGCCCGCGGGCATATTCGACAGGTCCGGCATACCGCCGGGCATTCCACCCGGGAGGGCGGGCATGCCGGGGAAGCCCCCGCGCACCTTCGGCGGGGTCGGCCCGCGGCCGCCCTTCTTACCCTTCTTGCCTTTGCCCTTGCCCTTGTTGCCGCCGCGCGAGCCGGGCAGGCCGAACTGGCGGCTCATCATGCCCATCATCTTCTTGGCCTCGAAGAAGCGGTCGACGAGCTGGTTGACCTCGGACACCGTGACGCCCGAGCCATTGGCGATGCGCAGGCGGCGAGAGGCGTTGATGATCTTGGGGTTGTCGCGCTCGGCCGGGGTCATACCACGGATGATGGCCTGCACGCGATCGAGCTGCTTGTCATCGACCTGCGCCAGAACGTCTTTCATCTGACCCGCGCCCGGCAGCATGCCGAGCAGGTTGCCGATGGGACCCATCTTGCGGATGGCGAGCATCTGCTCGAGGAAGTCCTCGAGGGTCAGTTCGCCGGAGCCGATCTTGCGCGCGGCCTCCTCGGCCTGCTGCGCGTCGTAGACCTGTTCGGCCTGCTCGATCAGGGTGAGCAGATCGCCCATCCCGAGGATGCGGCTGGCCATGCGGTCGGGGTGGAAGACGTCGAAGTCCTCCAGCTTCTCGCCCGTGGAGGCGAAAAGGATGGGCTGGCCGGTGATCTCACGCACGGACAGCGCCGCACCACCGCGCGCGTCACCGTCGAGTTTGGTGAGCACGACACCGGTGAAGCCGACGCCGTCGCGGAACGCCTCGGCGGTGGTGACCGCGTCCTGACCGATCATGGAGTCCAGGACGAAGAGGGTCTCGTCCGGATTCACCGCATCGCGAATGCCCGCGGCCTGCGCCATCAGCTCGGCATCGATACCGAGGCGGCCGGCGGTGTCGACGATCACGATGTCGTACTGCTTGGCCTTGGCCTCTTCGATACCGCGCCGCGCCACATCCACCGGATCGGCGGCCGAAACACCGAGCGGGTTCTCGCCACCGCCGATGGAGGTCCCCGGATTAGGCGCGAACACCGGCACCCCGGCACGTTCACCGACCACCTGGAGCTGGGTGACCGCGCCCGGGCGCTGGAGGTCACAGGCGACGAGCAGCGGCTGATGCCCCTGGCCCTTCAGCCATTTCGCGAGCTTGCCCGCGAGGGTGGTCTTACCCGCGCCCTGCAGACCGGCCAGCATGATGACCGTGGGCGGGTTCTTGGCGTACCGCAGTCGCCGGGTCTCGCCGCCGAGAATGGCGATGAGCTCCTCGTTGACGATCTTGACGACCTGCTGCGCCGGATTCAGCGCCGCGGAGACCTCGGCGCCCTTGGCGCGCTCCTTGATCTTGGCGATGAAGGTGCGGACCACCGGCAGCGCGACGTCGGCCTCGAGCAGGGCGAGACGGATCTCGCGGGCGGTGGCATCGATGTCGGCAGGTGACAGGCGCCCCTTTCCGCGCAGATCCTTGAGGGCACCGGCCAACCGGTCGGAAAGGGATTCGAACACCGATGCTCCTGATCTCGAGGGACGTCACTCGAGATACCAGGGTAGTGGGATCGGCGACGGGCCGTTATTCCAGGGACCGTGAGCAGCGCTATTCCTTGCGGGCGGGGCTACTCCAGCGAGCGCGGGCGGGTGGCCGGCCGGCGCAGATCGTGCAGTTCCGCGGCGACCATGCCGACCGCTTCGCGCGCGGTGAGCCCCAGTTCGAGGGCGAGCCCGTCCAGCTCGGTCCATTCGGCGTCGGTGAGCACGTGATCGACCAGGGTGGAGGCGATGGTCATGGCGGTCACCGCCTGCCGACCGGAGAGGGTGCGACCGGGGAGCCAGGAGACCACCCAGCGGTCGCCGCCGACGCAGCGGGCCATGTGCGGGGTCGAATCGCTCGTCATCATCGATGCTGAAACAACTTCGATTGCCACCGACCAGCTCCCCTCATAGCACGTTCGACCGCATTGGTTGAGGCGATATTAGGGGGCATTAGGGATTGCTTGATCAGTATTTCAGCAAATTACGTGCAACGATCGGATTAACTGGCAAACGTACGGTTTGCCAGTTAATCCAGCATCCTGGCGATCGGTCAGAAAACCGAGGTTGATCCGTTTTCAGTGTCCGATTCAGGCGTTTTCTTCGGTTGTTGCGGAGGCACCACCGCGAGCACCGCCGCCGCGATTTCCGCGCGGCGCTCCGGCGTGTCGGCAGCCCCCAGATCCAGGCAGAACGTATCCACGACCGCCGCGCCCATGGTGGCGACCTTCGCCCAGGACACATTGGCGCCGGATTCGGCCAGGGCCGCGGCCAAACGGGTCAACAATCCGATTCGATCTTCGGCGCGCAATTCCAGCAGCACCCGTCCCGGCTCGGCCGTTTCATTCCAGAGCACGCGCGGCGCGGCCTGAGCGTAGGGGCTGGGCTGGGTGCCGCCGGCTTCGCGTTCCTTACGCGCGAGAACTGAAACAAGGTCCAAATCACCGTTAATGGCCCTGATCAATTCCTGGCGCAGCAGGCCCGGTTCCGGCGGATTTCCGAAACGCGGTGCGACGGCGAAGGTATCGATGGCGGAATTTCCGACACCGGTGAGATCCGCGGAGAGCACGCGCAGCGAATGCAACGCCAGCACGCCCGCCGCCTCCGAGAGCAGGCCCGGGGTGTCCGGCGCGACAACGGTCACGATATGCGTATACCGCCCCTCCCCCGGCTTCAATTCCACATGCACGCCACCGCTTTCCGCCTTTTCGCGCAGATCCTCCGGAATGTCCTCGGGTTTGGGCAGTTCCTCCCCCGCCATGGACAACCGGCAGCGCCGCACCAGATCACCGATCAGCGAGGCTTTCCAGTCGTTCCAGACCCCCGGCCCGGTGGCCAGGGAATCGGCCTCGGCCAGCGCGTGCAGCAATTCGAGCAGATGCGAATCCCCCTCCAGTGCCTCGACCACCATTCTCACGGTGTCCGGATCGGCCAGATCGCGGCGCGTGGCGGTATCGGGCAGCAGCAGATGATGCCGCACCATGGCCGAGAGCGTCCGCACATCCGAGGGCCACAATCCGAGCCTGCGGCCGATGGAGGTGGCCAGCTCCGCGCCGACCACACTGTGATCCTCGGTGCGCCCCTTGCCGATATCGTGCAGCAGCGCGCCGATCAGCAGCAGGTCCGGCCGCGCCACCCGGGTGGCGAGCGCACCGGCCTGCGCGACCGCCTCCATGAGGTGGCGGTCGACGGTCCAGGTGTGCATGGCATCGCGCGGCGGCAGATCGCGGACCACACCCCACTCCGGAAAGAGCCTGCCCCACAGGCCCGTTCGATCCAGCGCCTCGATGGCGTCGATGGCGCCGCGGCCCGCGCCCAACAACACCAGCAGGTCGTTGAGGGCTTCCTTGGGCCACGGCTCACGTAGCTCGGGGGCGTCCTCGGAAAGCCGGTTCAGGGTGGTCGCGGACATGGGCAATCCGGTCTGCGCGGAGGCGGCGGCCACGCGCAGTATCAATCCGGGATCGCGCTGCGGCCGCGCGTCCCTGGCCAGCACCACCTCGCCGGAGTGCTCGACCACCCCCTCATCGAGTGGTCGGCGCACCGGCATGCGGCGCAGGCGGGCCAGGCCGCGGCGGGGCAGCGCGTTGGCGGCGGTGCGCAGCCCGACATCGGTGGAATAGCTGACGGTTCGCGCCGCATCGCTGAGGGTGCGGGCGAGATCGAAGCGATCACCGATGCGCAGGGCCGCGCCGATTTCGTCCGCATCCTGGGCGCGCAGTTGGTCGCGGGCACGCCCGGCGACCCGATGCAGTTCGGTGCGAACATCCAGCAATCTGCGGTGCGCCTGTTTCAGTCCACCACCGGGTACATCCGGACCGAGCCCCGGTATGGCATCGGTCAGTTGTGCGATGGCGAGCGCGTCCAGGAGCTGGATATCGCGCAGTCCGCCGCGCCCGTTCTTGAGATCTGGTTCGGCGCGATGCGCGATCTCTCCGCTACGCCGCCAACGGGTTTCGGCCTGTGCGATGAGACCGTCGAACCGGGACCGGATCCCGGTGCGCCAATCCCGCCGCACCCCGCTGACGAGCAGATTGCTCAGACCCTCGTCGCCGACGATATGGCGGGCCTCCAGCATGCCCAGCGCGGCGGTCAGATCATCGGCGGCCACACGCAGCGCCTGCGGCACCGTGCGCACGCTGTGGTCGAGTTTGATGTGCGCGTCCCACAGCGGATACCAGAGCTGATCGGCGACTTCGGCGACCTTGGCGGGGTCGATGTCGTCGTAGAGCAGCACCAGATCCAGATCCGAGTAGGGCAGCATTTCGCGGCGTCCCAATCCGCCCACCGCGACGATCGACAGACCGCTGCCCTCGGTGATGCCGACCTCGTGACCCTTTGTGGTCAGCCACAATTCGTAGAGATCGACCAGCGCCTGTCGCAGCGCCTCCGGATCCAGCCGGGAGGCGCGGCCATTGGCCCCACTGTGTTCGGCGAGTAGTTGGTTGCGAGCCCGGACCAGATCCGAAGCGCCGTTGGAGACCTTCTCCGTGGAGTCCTTCTCGTCGCGTGCCTGCTGGAAACCCACACCACACCCCTGTATCTAATTTGCCACCGCTGCACTCCGGCGAGTTCGCGGCCCTGGGAGTCTCACTTCTTCCCTCGCTCCGCTCAGTCCAGAAGTGAGACGGGCCACGAACTTTCGGGCGCATCAGCTGTCCAGTTATATGCGTGCGGCCCCGCGCCCAACCGATCGTGCACCGGTGGGAACGGGGCCGCCGTTCGGTCCTCGACTACAGAGCGTCCGACCCACGTTCGCCGGTGCGGACCCGGATGACCGCCTCGACGGGCGTCACCCAGACCTTGCCGTCACCGATCTTGCCGGTGCGGGCGGCCTCGACGATCGCCTCGACGACCTTCTCCACGGAGGTGTCGTCCACGACCACCTCGACCCGAACCTTCGGGACGAAGTCGACCGAGTACTCGGCACCGCGGTAGACCTCGGTGTGACCCTTCTGGCGGCCGTAGCCCTGCACCTCGCTGACGGTCATGCCGAGCACGCCCGCCTGCTCCAGCCCGGACTTGACATCCTCGAGCGTGAACGGTTTGACGATTGCGGTTACCAGTTTCATGCGTCATGCCTCCTTGACGGCGGTGGTACGTGCCGTGCCACCCACAGCAGCGAAATCGTATGCCGATTCAGCGTGCTCCGACTCGTCCAAGCCCGCGAACTCGGCTTCCTCGTCGGCGCGAAGGCCGATGGTGTACTTGATGGCCAGCGCGATGATGAGCGTCGCGATACCGGACCAGGCGAGCACGGCGCCCGCACCGACGGCCTGCTTGACCAGCTGATCGAAACCGCCACCGTAGAACAGGCCCTTGACCGCGGCCGGGGCCTCGGGGGCCGCGACCAGGCCGACCATCAGGGTGCCCGCGATACCGCCGACCAGGTGAACCCCGACCACGTCGAGCGAGTCGTCGAAGCCGAAGCGGAACTTCAGGCCCACGGCCAGGGCACAGAGGATACCGGCGACCACGCCGATAGCCAGCGCGCCGACCACGTTCACCGAGGAGCAGGACGGGGTGATGGCGACCAGACCGGCCACAATGCCCGAGGCGGCGCCCAGCGAGGTGGGCTTGCCGTCGCGCACCTTCTCCACCAGCAGCCAGGCGAGCATGGCCGCGCCGGTGGCGACGGTGGTGGTGACGAACGTGGCGCCCGCGATGCCATTGGAACCGACCGCGGAACCCGCGTTGAAGCCGTACCAGCCGAACCACAGCAGACCGGCGCCGAGCATGACGAACGGCAGGTTGTGCGGGCGCATCGGGGTGCCCGGCCAGCCCTTGCGCTTACCGAGCACGATGGCCAGGACCAGGCCCGCGATACCGGCGTTGATATGGACCGCGGTACCACCCGCGAAGTCGATCGCCTTGAGCTTGTTGGCAATCCAGCCGCCGTGCTCACCGGTCACGCCGTCGAAGGCGAAGACCCAGTGCGCGATCGGGAAGTAGACGACCGTGGCCCACACGGTCGCGAAGAGCATCCAGGCACCGAACTTCAGGCGGTCGGCAACCGCGCCCGAGATGAGTGCGACCGTGATGATCGCGAACATGAGCTGGAAGGCCACGAAAACCGTGGCCGGAATAGTACCGGCGAGCGGTATGCCCACCTTGACGGATGCGTCGGTGGCGCTGGCCAGGTAGGTGCCACCGAACAGGGTCTTCAGGCCGAAGTACTGCGCCGGATCTCCGAAGAGATTGCCCTTGTCCTCGCCGAACGCCATGGAGAAGCCGTACAGCACCCACAGGACGGTGATAACGCCCATGGCACTGATGCTCATCATGATCATGTTCAGCACATTCTTCGAGCGAACCATGCCGCCGTAGAAGAATGCGAGTCCGGGGGTCATCAACAGCACGAGCGCTGAGCTGGCCAGCATCCATGCGGTATCTCCGGCGTCAGGTGCGCCTAATACGGGGAACGCCACCTTAATTTCCTCCTCATCTCGGGCCCCGCCGATAACGGCGAATGAGCCTGACATGAAGGTTCGGGGAGCGGTGTTTCCACCGTGATCCTGCGGCGTTTCGCGTAGGTGAACGGATGAGATTGCAGTGTTTCGTTCAGGTTTCCTCGTTCGCACCGCCGTTACGGGCGGGGCGTGAGGTTGTCGGAGTTTCCCGTGGTACGGGTCGCTCAGCCGAGCAGCGCGTCCACGAAAGCGCCGGGCTCGAAGGGCGCCAGATCGTCCTGCCCCTCGCCCAAACCAACCAGTTTTACGGGAACGCCGAGCTCGTGCTGAACCTGGAAGACGATGCCGCCCTTGGCCGTTCCGTCCAGCTTCGTCAGGGCAACACCGGTGATATCGACGACGTCGGCGAAGACCCGGGCCTGCATCAGACCGTTCTGTCCGACCGTGGCATCCAGGACCAGGATGACCTCGTCCACCTCCGCCTTCTTCTCCACCACGCGCTTGACCTTGCCCAGCTCGTCCATCAAACCGGTCTTGGTGTGCAGGCGGCCCGCGGTATCGATGAGCACCACATCCACGCCGCGATCGATACCGGCGCTCACCGCGTCGAAGGCGACGGCGGCCGGATCGGCGGCCTCCTTGCCGCGCACGGTCTCCGCGCCCACGCGCTCACCCCAGGTCTGCAACTGATCGGCGGCGGCGGCGCGGAAGGTGTCGGCCGCGCCGAGCAGGACGCGACGGCCGTCGGCCACCAGCACGCGCGCGAGTTTGCCCGTGGTGGTGGTCTTTCCGGTGCCGTTCACACCGACCACCAGCATGACGGCGGGGTGATCCGGGTGCGGCAGCGCGCGAATCGAGCGGTCCAGCTCCGGGCGCAGCGCCTCGACGAGCACCTCGCGCAGCACCGCGCGGGCATCGGCGGCGGTGCGCACGGTGCGCGCGGCCATCTCCTCGCGCAGGCGCTCCACGATCGCGGCGGTCACCGCGGTGCCGAGGTCGGCCATGACGAGGGTGTCCTCGATCTCCTCCCAGGAGTCCTCGTCGAGGTCGCCGCCGCCGAGCAGGCCGAGTAGGGATTTGCCGACGGCGTTCTGCGAACGGGCCAGGCGGCCGCGCAGGCGGTTCAGGCGACCGGCGGTGGGTTCGATATCGGCGGTGAAATCGATCTCGGGCTCCGCCGGGACCTCGGCGGGCGCGAGGGTTTCGGGCGCGAGGGTTTCGGGGGTCACCGACGGCGCGGCCTCGGCGGGCGCGACGGCGGCAGCGGCGGCCTGATCCTGCGCCGAGGTCTCGGCGGGAGCGCTCGGAGCCGCGGCGGCGCTTGCCTTCTCATCGGCGGGAGCTTCGGTGTCCGGGCTGGCGAGATCGGCGGCCTCGGCCGGAACGGTGGTCACGGGCGGTGCGATCGCCGCTTCGGCGGTGCCGGTTGCCGCCTCGGCGGTGCCGGGCTCGACCTCGGCGGTGTCGGCCGGGGCCCCAGCCGCGGCGGTGTCGGCCTCCGGGGCGCGATCGGGACCCTGGACCGGTTCGGGCAGCCGGACGTCGTGAATGCTGCGCTTGGCGGCATCGCGCGGGATGGCCGCGTCATCGCCGACGTGCGGCTGGCCGTCGGTATCGGTGCGCTCGATCGGCACGGGTTCGGGTTCGGGGCGCGGTTTCGGCAGGGTTGCCGTCCCGCCGCCTTGACTGAAGCTGAATCCGCTCGAGGCCGTGTATCCGCCCGACCGGTCGGTCAACTCCGGCTTCGCCTCCTCGGCGGCCGGGGTGAGGGAGATACGGCGGCGCTTGTACAGGACGAATCCCGAGACGAACGCCACCAGCAGGACCGCGGCGATAGCGGCAATGAGGATCCAGGCTTGTGCAGTCACGAGGCCATCCTCTCAGAGCCGTCACTATTGCCGGTTTCACATACCTACTCGCGGGTTGCGGGGCAGTGTCGCATAGCACACATCGGTGCATTCCGGTTATGGACACGCCGAATAGAGCCCTACGAAGGGATATACGGACCGACCGGTCTGCTCGACAACGCACCACAGTGCGGAAGGAGCGGCGAATGCGACACCGAGACAATAGGATCGGCGACGTGACCGATCGAAATGTGCTTGGGGGACCGCTGGAGGAGTGTGGCACCGATCCTCTCACCGGCTTCTACCGGGACGGCTGCTGCAGTACCGGCCCCGAAGACCTTGGCAGCCACACCGTCTGCACCGTGGTGACCGCGGAGTTCCTGGAGCACCAGAAGTCGATCGGAAATGACTTACTGACCCCGCGGCCGGAGAACAACTTCCCCGGCCTGCAACCCGGTGATCGCTGGTGCGTGGTGGCGGTGCGCTGGTTGCACGCGCATGAGGACGGGGTGGCCGCACCCGTGGTGCTGGCCGCCACCCATGAGAACGCGCTCGAGGTGGTGCCCATGGACACGCTGCGCAAATACGCCGTGGATGTCCCCGACGACGTGAGCGATCTGCTCTAGGAATGGCGCCCGTGCCGCCGGAATGTTCATCGTCCCGGGCAGTCGCCTCGGAATCCTGCTGCGCGACACCGACGCCCGGATCATGCGACGGGTGTGAAGCGGCGGTTATCGATGCGCCCTGAGCCACTACGCCGATCTCGGCAAACCTCGGCGACGGCTCCAGCCTGGCCATCACCGCCCCGTATCAGCCCCTGCGGTCAGGGAATTGGGGTCCGCCTTGCCGTCGCCTCACGAAGTGGCCTGGGGTGCGGCCGATTCGAGGGCGTGGCGGCGGCGGTGGGCTTTCTGACGGCAGGCGGGTGAGCAGTAGCGGGCCGGCCGGCCGGTGCCGGTGGGGTGTACCGGGGTCGCGCAGACGGGGCAGGGGCGGGCGCAGGTTTCGTTACCTCGGCGGGTTTCGTTACGCGGTGAGATGGACTTTTCGGGTTTCGTAACGGTGGCGGGGACGCGGGGCGCGCGCATGGCCTCCAGGACCAGCAGGGCGGGGCGGGCGAGGCCGGGGCCGGGGGAAACGCGCTGGATGGCAACGCATCCGGTGTAGAGGGCGAGAACATCGGACAGGGCCAGGTCCGGGCGGATGGCGCCTTGGCGCTGGGCGGCGGTGAGCAGATGTCCGAGCGCCCGGTGGAAGCGGGTGCCCGCTTCCTGGAGCAGGTCCCGGGGCCAGCCGTCATTGTCGAAGACTTCGCAGAGGGCGGTATTGCCGCTGCTGGAGGTGATCACCTCGGCGCAGAAGGCGAAGAAGGCCAGACCGGCGTCGGGTGCGTCGCGGTAGCCCAGCGCCAGGGCAGTGAGCCGATCGATGCGCTGTTGCAGAACCGCTTCCAGGAGAGCGATCTTGGTGGGGAAATGACGGTGCACCGTGCCCGCGCCGACGCCCGCGCGCCTGGCGATCTCGACCAGGGACACCGACGTTCCGTCCTCGGCGAAGGCGCGTTGTGCGGCGGCCAGAACCAGAGCGCGGTTGCGACGGGCATCGGCGCGCGCATTGGCCACGGCGGGCACGGGGTCGGCGGCGGGAGCGGACATTTCGTTACGGCGATTCTCTGCGGTGCTGGCGGAGCCGAGTCGGCGGGTCGTAGCTTCGGTATTCGGGTTGTTCGACCCGAATACTACCGAAGGACAGGGTGAATATGTCTGCTCACGGCGAACTTGTGCTGGTGACCGGCGCGACCGGGAAGCAGGGTGGCGCGACCGCGCGGCGGCTGCTCGCGGCGGGACGACCGGTGCGCGCGCTGGTCCGGAATCCGGAATCGGCTGCGGCGCAAGCACTTGCGGCAGCGGGTGCGGAGTTGGCAGTAGGTGATTTCGATGCCCCGGAGACGCTCGGCGGCGTAATGACCGGTGCGAGTGCGGTTTTCCTGGTGCCGCCCGCGGCGTTCGGTCCGGACGGCTGGGATGTGGAGCTGGAGGCGCGGCGCGGGGAGGATCTGGTGCGAGCGGCGCGGGCCGCCGGGGTCGACCACCTGGTCTTCACCGGAATCGCCTCGCTCGATCGCGAGGACGACGAGTGGGGCGCAGTCGGCAAGCGCCGCATCGAGGAGGCGGTCCGGAGCAGCGGGCTGCGCTGGACCATCCTGCGCCCGGTGCGCTTCATGGAGAACTATCTGATTCAGGGCTTCCCGGTCGACGGCATCCGCGAGGGCGTACACCGCCACCTCTTCCCCGCGGAGGTGCCGATCCAGATGATCGCCGTCGACGATGTGGCCGCCTTCGCCGAACTCGCGCTCACCGATCCCGCCCGGTTCCACGGGCAGATCCTGGAGCTGGCCGGGGATGAGCGAACCATGGCGGCGGCTGCCGCGGTGATCTCCGAAATCACCGGGCACACCGTCACTTACCAGGAACTGCCGGAGGAATTCGCCGCCGGTATGGGCGCGGAGGTGCTCAATGTCTTCCGCCTGACCCGCTCGGGCCGGAACTGGCATGCCGACATCACCGCTCTGCGCGAAATCCACCCCGCCCTGCGCACTTTCGAGACTTGGCTCACCGAAACCGGTGCGGCGCAGCTGAAACCGATTCTCGCCGGTTAGTTCAGCGCACCGTTGTAATCGGGCAGTTTGAAGGTGGCCTGGGCGTGCCCGCCCGCGAGATCGGAGGCGCTGTTGCCGATATTCGCGACAATGGTGTAGCCCTTGCTCTCGATATCGATGCGGGCGCCGGTCTTGTAGGACTCCAGCGCGCCCGCACCCGAGGATCCGGTGGTGAGCCCGCCGCCGTACAGCCCGTCCACCCTGTACCCCACCGCGGACAGGTTGGCCCGGGTGTAGATACCCATGATCGAGGGCCGACCGGTCACGAAAATGATTGCGGCGCCGTGCTGTTCGGCGTATCGGGTCAGTGCCAGCACCGGTGCGATGGCGGGCACGATCGGGCTGGGGTTGTAGCTGGTCTCCAGGCTCGTATTGTCGATATCGAGCACGATGGCGGGCTTGGCCACCCCGGGCAGCGCCGCGGCGAGATAGCTCTGCGCCTGGGTGGTGACGGCGGTGACGTCGGCGATCCACTGGCTGTAGCTGGGCTTGCTGCCCCCACCCGAGAGCGAGGAGGATCCGGTGCCGCCGGACAGCGAGGAGGACCCGCTGTCCGCCAGCGCGGCGGCCGGAAAGGCAAGGGCGACAGCGACACCGAGGGCAACTCCTGCGTAAGTACTTCTCATGTCCCCGGACGGTATTCGCCGGCACACTTCGACGTGATCATGTTTCAAATTGTTGGCTTGTCGGGTTTTTCACTTCCCACTCACCGGGACCCGCCGACCGATTCGGCTACGCGTTCGCCCCCACCAGGTTCTCCCCGCGCAGCCGCTGCGAGATCACCTGGGTGATGCCGTCCCCGCGCATACTGACACCGTAGAGCGCGTCCGCGATCTCCATCGTCGGCTTCTGGTGGGTGATGACGATCAGCTGGCTCTTCTCGCGCAACTGCTCGAAGAGGCCGATCAGACGGCGCAGATTGGTGTCGTCCAGCGCCGCCTCGACCTCGTCCATGACGTAGAACGGGGAGGGGCGGGCACGGAAGATGGCCACCAGCAGGGCGACCGCGGTCAGCGACTTCTCACCACCCGAGAGCAGGGACAGGCGCTTGACCTTCTTACCAGGCGGTCGGGCCTCGACCTCGACGCCGGTGGTGAGCATGTCAGTCGGATCGGTGAGCAGCAGTCGGCCCTCGCCGCCGGGGAAGAGTTTGCCGAAGACGCCGACGAATTCGCGCTCGACATCCTCCCAGGCTTCGGTGAAGACCTGCAGGATCCGGGCATCGACCTCGGCCACCACATCCAGCAGATCCTGACGGGCCTTCTTGACGTCCTCGAGCTGGGTAGCGAGGAAGTTGTAGCGTTCCTCCAGGGCCGCGAACTCCTCCAGCGCAAGGGGATTCACCTTGCCCAGGGTGGTGAGATCCTTCTCGGCGCGTTTGGCCCGGCGCTCCTGGGTGGCGCGGTCGAACGGCATGGGCTGGGGTTCGGTGACCTGGTCGCCGCGCTCCCTGGCCTGTTCGTACTCCATCATCTCCAACGCCGTCGGCGGCATGGGATTGTCGGGCCCGTACTCCTTGATGAGATCGTCCAGCGCCACGCCGAACTGTTCGGAGATGGTGGTCTCCAGCTGTTCGATGCGCAGCGCGGCTTGCGCGCGGGCCACCTCGTCGCGGTGCACGGCATCGGTGAGCTGGGTCAGCGCCGTGGTCAGCGCGCGGGCCCGTTCCTTGGTCTGATCCACCTGCGCGGCGAATTCCGTTCGGCGGCGCACCAATTCGTCACGGCGCAGGGCGGCCTGCGTGACGACCTTCTCCAATTCGGCGGCGACCCGCTCCGCCGATTCGGCGACCGCCGCGGCGACGGCGGCGGCCTGGCGGCGGGCGGCGTGCT
>NZ_BDAW01000113.1 GCF_001625085.1 Nocardia acidivorans NBRC 108247 | reverse complement strand
GATCCAGAAGTTCATCGAGCGCGAAGGCGGCAACGGTCGCCTCAAGGCCGAGCGCAAGCTGCTCGCCACCGCCCTCGAGGATGTGCAGGCCATGGCCGCCACCCTGACCGGGCACCTGATGGGCGCCCAGCAGGATCCGAAGGAGCTCTACAAGGTCGGCCTGGGTTCGGTCCGCTTCCTGATGGCCGTCGGTGACCTGGTCATCGGCTGGCTGCTGCTGGCGCAGGCCGAGGTCGCGATCAACGCCCTCGACAACGGCTCCACCGAGAAGTTCTACGACGGCAAGATCGCCACCGCGCAGTTCTTCGCCCGCAACGTGCTGCCGGAGCTGACCTCGGTCCGCACCGTCCTGTCCAACCTGGACAACGACATCATGGAGCTGGACGAAGCGGCCTTCTGATTGGATTTGGTCCGCACCATCACTCCGGCTTGTATTAATCGGACCGATTAGACGCTCGGCGCCTTATCCGGCCCGCAGCTCAAAGCCGCGACATGGGCCGGTGATGACCCAACTCTGAATTTAGGAACGATTGAAAAGGTCTAATACCGCGCGCAGATTCTGTAGCGTGTGCGTTCCTTTCGCCGCCGAGGTTACAGACCCCATTGTTCTCGAAAATCCGTTGCCAACTGCTTGGGACGAAATCGCTCAGTTCCTCATGGAAGGGAAAACCCGATGGTGATGCCGACTGAAGTGCTCACGCCGCTATCAGACTGTGTCCGTGAGCATGCCCGGACCCGAGGTGAACGCCGTGCCGTGGTCTTCCTGGCTGAGGACGGCAGCGAAGTAGAGCAGCTGACTTACGCAGAACTTGACCGCCGCGCACGGGCCATCGCGGTTTCCCTGGGTGATATGGGGATGACTGGCGAGCGAGCGATGCTGCTCTATCCACCGGGAGCAGAATTCGCCTGCGCCTTCATTGCGTGTCAGTATGCGGGCGTGACGGCCGTGCCGGTTCCTTTTCCGGATTTGTCCCGAGCTGATCGCAGTCTGCCGCGACTTCTCGATATCATGGATAGCGCAGAGCCTGCCGCGGTGCTCACCACGATTGACGGCCAGACGAGGCTTTCCCCATTGCTGGACCAACATCCAGATGTCTCTACTGCGAATTGGGTAGCCTCCGACGGCGTCGACGTCGGCCGCGCCGATGAATGGAGTGATCTCAAGCTCGGTCTCGACGTCCTTGCACTACTTCAGTACACGGCGGGTTCGACCGGAAATCCCAAGGGTGTAGCGCTCTCACGGGGCAATCTGACGGATAACCTCGAAAAGATCCGGCAAGGATTCGGTTGGGAAGCGGATTGGACTTCCTTCAACTGGATGCCACTCTTTCACGACATGGGCCTCATCGGTGGTTTGCTAGAACCGCTGTATGTCGGCGCAACCTGCTATCTGGCCACGCCGTTCACCTTCCTGAAGCGGCCGCGGATTTGGCTAGAGATCATGACTCGATACCGGTGTGAGTACAGTGCAGGCCCGAACTTCGCGTACGACCTATGCGTGCGGCGTGATCCTGGAGATGTATCGGACCTGGATCTGAGCAACTGGCGAGTCGCCGCAAACGGGGCAGAGCCCGTGCGGGCGGAAACCCTGGAGGCGTTTGCCAACGCGTACGCGTCCTGCGGCTTCCGCCCCGAAGCCGCTACTCCGTGCTATGGCCTTGCGGAGTCAACGGTTTTCGTGTCAACAGAGGATGTGGATGCCAGGCCATTCGTCTATGCCGCTGATTTGGCAGCCTTGGCCGCCGGCCGTCTGGAACCTGCTCGGGAATCGAGTCCATCCACCACGCTCATTCGCTGTGGCACAACAGATCAGATCGGTCGAGATCTGCTCATCGTTGATCCTGTCACCGCTTGTCAGTGTGCGAACGGTGAAATCGGTGAGGTCTGGGTTACAGGAGCGAGCGTTGCCGACGGCTACCGGAACAACCCGGAAGCAACGCAAGCCACCTTCGGCGCGACGTTGGCTGTCGACGATGGTCGGCGCTACCTCCGCACCGGCGATCTTGGAGTGGCCAGCGCTGATGGCTTCTTCCTGACTGGCCGGATCAAGGACTTGATCGTGATTGCCGGCCGCAATCATTATCCGACAGATATCGAGCGCACAGCCGAGAGCGCACATCAGGCTGTCCGGCGCGGCTGTTGTGCCGCGTTCGCGGTACCGGGCGTCCCTGTAGAGAAGGCAGTCGTCATAGCCGAAGTATCAGACAACACAGCAGAATTCGACGAGATCCGCCGATCAATTCGCCGCGCTGTGGCTGATGGCCACGGAGTATCGGTCAGTGATGTAGTGCTGATCCGGAAGGGGTCCATCTTCAAGACCTCCAGCGGCAAGGTCCAACGCAGCCGCTGTAGGGACGCGTATTTGCGCAACGCGCTAAACGTTGCCGAAGAGCGGTGCGTATGACAAACAACATCGGAGGCAGGAGCGTTCAGCCCGACGCTGGCTCGTTCAGGACCGGAGGTTCGGGCCCGGTGTCGCAACCCGCAGAAGTCCTCATCCCGGCAAGCTCAGCCGCTGATTCGAATACCCCCTGGCTGCTGCCGTACTCAGCGCTCGACGAGGCAGCACTGATGAGGCTGGCACAACGGTCGATAGACGACATTGCCGCAGGAGCCTGCGCCGGAGTCGAGCTCTCCAACGTAGTAGAGCACCTGGGCCTGCGAGGTAACCACCACAACCAGAGGTTGGCCGTAGTCGCAGACTCTGTGAACGAACTTGCCGAGAAATTGGGGGCGTTCACTCGCGGAGAAAGCCGGCCGGGCTTGTTCGAGGGGAAAGGAACAGCCGGTCGGAGCATCGAATCGGTGGCATTCATCTACCCCGACCAAGGCGGGCAATGGGCAGGCATGGCACGCGAACTACTCAGCGCCGAAACGAGTTTCCGCGATGGTGTGCAGGCGTGTGACAAGGTAATTCGCCCCTACTTAGGCAAATCAATTCTGGATGTATTGTCCTCCAGCGACGACGCTGAGCGGATCGGCGGTATCGATCTGATCCAACCTGCGCTCTTCGCCGTGCAAGTTGGGCTCACGATGTTGTGGCGAACCTGGGGGCTGCGGCCCGGGATGGTCATCGGGTACGGCATGGGTGAAGTCGCAGCCGCCTGGGCCGCGGATGCGCTGCAATTAGAAGATGCGGCGCAAATCATCCTCGGGCGCAGTCGATTGCTGGCGACGGTCGAGGGCAAGGGCGCAATGGCCATGGTGGGCTTGAGCTCGGACGACTGCAAGGCCTTTGCAGACGGCGGCACCGTCGCGGTAGCCGCGATCAACGGTCCGTCCTCGACCGTGTTGGCCGGTCTCCCTGAAGCGGTCAACGAACTCGTCGCGCAGTTGGAACGCGACGGTGTGCCTTGTCGGCGTATCAAGATGGACGCGGCTTCGAACAGCCCATGTGTCGAACCACTCCGGCCATACCTGCTGGCGGAGTTCGACGGAATCCAGCCCCGACAAACTGCAGTTCCGATGGTGTCCACGGTAACCGGCAAACCGATCGATGGTACGCAACTGAACCCTGACTACTGGTGGTCCAATGTGCGCCAGCGTGTGCTGTTCAGCGACGCCATTAGCGAGGTCGCAGGCGACGCCACCGCATTCCTAGAACTGCCCACATCCGACGCTGACGACGTCGATCAGCGACGTGTTGCATTCACAACCCGGCCACGGACACACCGTCGTCGAGTCGTCGTTACAGCGCAACAACTCCGGCCGCCGTGCACTGTTGGCCGCGGCGGGCGCGCTTTATGTACACGGGCCCACTATCGCCTGGGATCGCATCGGATCGAACTCTCGGAGGCAGATCAACCTTCCCGAATAGTGACCGCCGTGGACGCCCCGGCATATGCCGGCAAGGTGCAGTCCTAGTCTGCCGATCAGTCGGCATGCAACTCTTCTGCTCGTAGACCGTCGATCGTGTGATGCCGCATAACTATACCGGTCTTTCATTTCTTTAGGAGCTCGTTTTGCGCAAAGAGACGCAGGAGTGCATTTCCGCACTCAATTGTTGCTTGAGCGATCTCATGCAAAAAGTCAATGAAAATGACTCACGCGATGAATTTCCGACGGAAGCTATTGAGGCGCTCAATCGCATAAAACTCTATGAGTATTATATACCTGAGATCTACGATGGCAAGCTGCGAGATCTGGACGATACCGTAAATATCGTCAGGGGGATGGCTCGACATAACTTAGGGCTTGCGGTTGCCCATGCAAAGACGATTCTCGGCGCGGTTACCGTGTGGGTGGGTGGAGACCATGCGGTTGGTGCTCGCGTTTCATATATAATTCGACTGGGTGGCGCGGTTTCGTGGGGTCTCACCGAGCGAGAACACGGAAGTGACCTGCTGGCAGGACAACTAGAACTTTCGGTCGACGAAGCCGGTACGAAGCATCTATCGGGTGAGAAGTGGCTTATCAACAACGCTACTCGCGGAAGTGCTCTGACGCTCTTGGCGCGCTCAGCGAAGACGGGTGGGCCTCGAGGCTTCGATCTCGTACTCTTCGAAAAGGCAAAGCATCCAGAAGGCTCCTATGAGACTCTAGATAAGGAGCTCACATTCGGGATTCGTGGATCAGACATCAGCGGAATACGCATCCACGACGCCGAAATTGAAGATATCGACATGATTTCGGCGCCCGGCCGCGGCATCGAAATGGTGATGCTCGGACTGCAGGTCACGCGGACATTGTGCTGTGGATTATCGCTGGGCGCTGCTGATCAGGCGCTTGCGGCGGCATACGGATTCGCGCAAGCGCGCACCCTCTACGGCCGTAAACTCATCGAACTGCCCCAGGCGCAGGCGGTGCTGGCCAAAGCGTTGGCGGACCATCTTCTGAACGAAGCATTCACAACCTTCGTCGCCCGGTCTGCTCACGAGATGGCCGACGAACTCTCGGTACACTGCGCCGCTGCCAAATTCGTGGTTCCTACCAGGACAGAGGCAATAATTCGCCAATTGCGCTCCTTTTCGGGAGCGAAGTCGTTCCTTGATGATCCAACGGCGGTCGTGTTAAGTCGAGTCGAGCGTGATCATCGAATTGTGTCGCTGTTCGATGGAAACACAGTTGTGAACCTGACCTCCCTGATCGGACAATTCGGAACATTGTACAGAAGCGCGGAGAGTTCGACATCGGCAATTTCCATAACCTGTAACATGGAAGCTGAAGTCGCCCCAATGGACTTCGGTGCGCTAACGCTATTCTCGCGCAAAGGTTCGTCTCTGCTGCGTGAACTGCCTGACGCCGTGAATGCTCTTTCGGAACCGCTCAGGGATAGGGCGACGATTTTGCTCAACGTTGTCGATAATACGCTCAATGAAATCTCTCGCGAACCGAGGACGGCTGTCGACATCCCGAACTCGTCCTACGTCCTCGCCGAGCGGATCTCACTATGCCTGGCGGCCGCTGCAGCGATTCACCTGGCCGTTCATACCGCACCCGTTCATGGCAATCCGCTATGGAAGAACAGCGTGTGGCTGGAGCTGGTACTTGATAGAGCTCTCGATTGCTTGCTCGATCGGCGTGACACGTATCCGGAGACATGGGGTGTGGACATCCTGGAGACAGCCACGAAGACGTTCGAGCATTTCGCAACCCAAGGTGCATGCATCTCATTGTGGTCCTCCGCACAGGAGGCAATTTAAGTGGTCGAGAAATGGCAAAATGCTGAATCAATGTTCTCACAGCTGGAGCAATTGCTCGGAGATCCTTTCGACTTGTCGAACCCGCTCGGTGCCGCAGAAATCATCGCCGCTGACGAACAGGAGCGTCTGTGTCCGGGCTCCGAGGAATTGCTCGATCAACTCGGCTTCAGCGCACTGTACGTACCAACTCAACACGGTGGCCAATTTGGGTATCTACCTGACCTGGTACGCGATCTTCGTCCTGTCTTCTCGCGAGACTGTTCGCTCGGGCTTGGTTATGGAGTAACGACTCTGATGGCCGCAGTCAACGTGTGGGCGGCGGGTGATAGCGACCAACAGGCATCTGTCGCTAAGCGAATAATGGGCGGTGAGAAGATCAGTGTTGCCTATCATGAGCTCGCCCACGGAAACGATTTCACCGCAAATGAGCTTAGCGCCACCGGCAACGGTACAGGCTACCGCCTTACCGGAAAGAAAGAGATAATAAACAACGCAGTTCGTGCGGACACTGCGGTTGTCTTCGCACGCACTGGCAATCGTCCGGGGCGTTCACATTCACTTTTCCTGGTGGATCTTGCTGAAACTCAAAATGTCGCGAGGCTGTCGAAATATCGGACAACGGCGTTGCGCGGTGCTCAGCTTGGCGGTCTGAAATTTGACGGTGCAGACGTGGCTGCGGGCGCAATGATCGGTGCTGATGGCACGGCAGTTGATATCGCTCTACGTTCCTTCCAGGTAACCAGAACGGTGATGGCAGGTGCTGGCTTAGGGCCGGCTGATATTTCGCTACACCTTGCTGCATCATTCGCGCAGAGCCGAGTAATACGTGGTCGAACGGTTGATTCGTATGCTCATGCGCGGACAAATCTGGCAATGGCCTACGCTCTTATTCTAGCGGCCGAAGCAGCAGTTTTAGAGGTTGCCCACAATATCCATGATTCGCCCGGCCAAGCTTCGGTACAGACGGCTGCGGTCAAGTACATCGCACCAATCTTGGTAGAACAGGCCATGGAGTACATGGCCGTTGTCATGGGCGCTCGCTTCTATCTGCGGAGTGGGCCATATGCGCTGTTCAACAAACATTTCCGCGACCTGCAGCCCGTAGGTGTGGGTCATGCAGGCGGAACTTCTTGTTTGCTCACCATTATTCCGCAGCTGCGCACTATTGCGGGTCCCCCGGGGAGCGTTGGTACACACGCTGATTTCGTGGACTTTGGCCGACTGAAACTGCGAGCATCGGCTGGTGACCTGACACTCGCGGTGCTTCCCGTTCGTGCTGCTGCGTTGGCGGATGCGTCAGCGGAGGTGGGCAATCAACATGCAGTTGCCAATCTGGAGAGAGAGTATGCAGAGCTCTGCTCAAGCATTACCGCGCTTATGCCTAATGAACTAGGAATCGCTGCACCTGCCTCTGCTTTTGGTGCCGCCGCCAAATACTGCCGTCTGCTCGTTCTGTCATCTGCGCTCGGCGTGTTCGAAAGAAGTCGGCATGAATTTGACGCTGCATGGGCGAGGATTGCCGTCTCTGCGGTACTGGCGCAGGAGAGGGGCGTTCGTCCGAATCTGGACCCAGACGACGTCGACGTGGTCTTCTCGGAAATTGGACAAAGGACGCGGCAAGGCCGGAGCAACTGCCTAGATGGGGCGCCCGTTCGTCGGTCAATTCCGGACCATAAATAACATCAAGCACTCGAGATTGGAAGAACGCATGTCTAACGCGCCCGAGAACGTCATAATTCCCGCTAATGTGACGAAATGGCTGACCGATGCCATTGCCTCATATGTTAACGTAACGCCGCAAAGTCTCGACGTGGACATCTCCGTCGCAGAGTACGGTTTGGATTCGGTGAACGCCGTGACACTGGTTGGCGATATCGAACGCGCATTCGGTCTGTCTCTTGAGCCGACTTTTGTCTGGGATTACCCGACAATTCGTGAAATGGCTGTCCTAATTGATAGCGAAATGGCTACATAAGATGGTATCGCAACAGTATTTCACCAACGCGGTCGATGGAGAGCCGATCGCGATCGTCGGCATGGGGTGCCGATACCCGGGTAACGTCTATTCCCCCCAGGATCTGTGGCAGCTGGTTGCGGACGGCATCGACGCGACGTCGGAGTTCCCGACCAATCGTGGGTGGGATGTCCAGCGGCTGTACGACCCAACTGGTGAAACTCCGTACACCACGTACACGCGGGAGGGTGGATTCCTGCACTCCGCCGGTGAATTCGACCCTGCGTTCTTCAACATCAGTCCTAACGAAGCTGCAGGCATGGATCCGCAGCAGTTCCTGCTGTTGGAGACCTCGTGGGAGGCCCTCGAACGGGCTGGTATCGAACGCCGAGCTCTAAAGGGAAGCCGAACCGGTGTGTGGGTCGGCATGATGTACCACGACTACTTGGGCAACGCGAACACGGGATCGATCGCCTCAGGACGAATCTCATACGTATTCGGCCTGCAGGGCCCGTCGATCACTGTAGATACGGCATGTTCGTCGTCGCTTGTTTCGATACATTTGGCCGCGCAGTCGCTGCGGTCCGGCGAGTGCGATTTGGCATTGGCCGGGGGTGTGACGGTCATGGCGACTCCGGAGACCTTCGTCGATTTCAGTCGGCAGCGAGGATTGTCGCCGGACGGCCGGTGCAGATCGTTCTCCGATGACGCCAATGGTGTCGGCTGGTCCGAGGGCGCAGGCATGCTGGTGTTGGAGAGGCTGTCCGACGCTCACCGCAACGATCACGAAGTGCTTGCGATCATTACTGGCTCGGCGGTGAATCAGGACGGTGCGTCTAATGGTTTGACTGCACCGAACGGTCCGGCACAGCGGCGAGTGATTAGTCAGGCCTTGGCCAATGCTCGACTCTCGCCGACCGATATCGATGTGGTCGAGGCTCACGGCACCGGAACCACATTGGGTGACCCGATCGAAGCCAAGGCGCTCTTGGCGACCTACGGGCAGGACCGTGCTTCGGATCGTCCCCTATGGCTGGGGTCATTGAAATCGAACATCGGTCATGCTCAGGCAGCCTCGGGCGTGGGTGGTGTGATCAAGATGGTCATGGCAATGCGTCACGGGGTTTTGCCGCGGACGCTCCACGTGGGTCAACCATCGACAAAGGTGGATTGGTCCAAGGGTGACGTCCGGCTGTTGACCGAGCCGTTGGCATGGCAGGTGGATCGTCCACGGCGTGCGGGTGTGTCCTCCTTCGGGATTAGCGGGACCAACGCACACCTCCTTCTTGAGCAGGCCCCAGTGCCGGCGGTCGAGTCGGCCAGGGTGCCGCGGACCACTCCCTTGTCCTTGCCATGGATGCTGTCCGCTCGGAACAGTGAGGCCCTGGCCGCACAGGCCGACCGGTTGGCATCAGATGTGGGAGGCCATGATCCGATTGACGTCGGATATTCCTTGGCGTCGGCTCGCAACGTCTTCGAGCATCGCGCAGTAGTGATGGGCAAGGACCGCGAAACCCTACTTAGTGGAATGCATTCGGTAGCAGCCGGCGTAAGTCAACCCGGGGTAGTCACCGGTCGAACGATGGCTGGCTCGACCGGTGCGGTCTTCTCAGGCCAAGGCGCTCAGTGGGCCGGTATGGCTAGGGAGCTGTGTGGCTCGTACTCGATGTTCGCGGAGCACTTCAACGCGATCGTCGAGGAGCTGGAACCCATGCTGTGCCAGACGGTTTCGTTGAGCACAGCATTGGTGGATGATTCCCTGATCGACCAGACGGTGTTCGCGCAGGCCGGCCTATTTGCGTTCGAAGTGGCATTGTTCCGACTGCTCGAATCGTGGGGTCTCGAGTTCGACGCAGTAGCTGGTCATTCAATCGGTGAGGTAGGCGCCGCACATGTCGCTGGGGTGTTGTCGCTCTCGGATGCATGTCGATTGGTAGCGGCCCGCGGCCGACTGATGCAGGCGCTGCCCGCAGGCGGCGCGATGGCTGCAGTCGGAGCCTCCGAGGCCGACGTGCTACCGCTGCTGGCTGGTGGCGACGGGATATCGATCGCCGCCGTGAACAGTCCGTTGTCGGTGGTGCTGGCCGGTGACGAAAACGTGCTCGCCGATGTCATCGAGCTTTGCTCCGACCGCGGATGGCGGACGCATCGACTACGTGTATCGCATGCGTTCCACTCGGCATTGATGGAGCCGATGTTGGCCGAGTTCGCCTCGGCAATAGAAGATTTGACATTTGCTCGGCCGAGTATCCCGTTGGTGTCTACGGTGACCGGCACGTATGTCGTCGATGAGATGTGCGATCCGCAGTACTGGGTTACACAGGTTCGGGATACCGTGCGGCTTGCCGACACCGTTGTGGCGATGATGAGTTCGGGTGTGTCCAGATTCGTCGAGGTCGGGCCCGGCGCGGTGTTGACGCCGATGATCGCGCAGACCCTCGAGCACACGCAGCCGGGCATGACCGAGACCACGGTCGCTCTCGCGCGTCGAAATCACGCCGATCCGTCGTCAGTACTGGGTGGTGTGGCCCAGCTCTTCGTTTCCGGTGCGCACGTCAAATGGGACAATATTTACGCCGACACCGGAGCCCAGCGAATTGACTTGCCCACGTATGCATTCCAGCGTCAGCGGTTTTGGAAGTCCAACGGGTCCACCGATTCCGGTGATGCGCAGGCGATGGGCCTTGAAGCGGCGGGGCATCCGTTGGTTTCAGCGGTGGTATCCGGGCCGGATTCCGATGCGATGATGCTGACCGCCCGCGTGTCTGTGGCGAGCCACCCATGGCTGGCCGATCACGTGGTGATGGGCACAGCCTTGTTCCCAGGCACCGGGTTCGTCGAGCTCGCGTTGTGTGCAGGTGAACGGGCCGGCTGCTCCATGCTGGAAGAGCTGATCCTGCACGCTCCGTTGGCACTGCCTGAGTTCGGTGGTGCTGCGGTGCGAATCGTGGTCGACGCCGTCGATGAGACCGGTCGACGTGCGGTGCGGATTTTCTCCTGCCCCACCAGTGGTAATGACGCAGCGTCCTCCTGGACGCTAAATGCCGAAGGAACACTCGCTGCGGGTGAGGAGACCGTCGGCCTTGAGTTGGCTTCGTGGCCGCCGATCGGTGCGGAGGTAGTGGACCTTGAGGGCGCATACGACGAGCTACACAGCGCAGGATACTGGTACGGCCCTGCTTTCCAAGGATTGCGGGCGGTGTGGCAGCGTGGCGATGAGTTGTTTGCTGAGGTCGTTTTGCCCGAGTCGGAGGACAACAAGGGTTTCGGGTTGCATCCAGCGCTACTGGATGCCTCCCTGCACGCCTTGCGGTTGGCAGGGCACACGAGGTCGGGTGAACCCGGAATCGCGTTGCCGTTCGAGTGGTCTGGTATCACCGTGCACACCGCGGAGGCACGTTCGGTGCGAGTCCGGTTGACCCGAACAGGCGAGCACTCTGTGGCCTTGGATCTCGCGACTCCGACGGGCATTGCGGTCGCAACGGTGCGGCATTTGGCTTCACGGCCAATGGATCCCGCTCAGCTCGCCATCGGCACACCTATCGCCCGCACCGCCACGTTTCAACTCGATTGGACACCGATCTCGGTGTCTGGCCCTGAAATTAGCGCGGTGTCGTGGGAGCATCTCGCCGACGACACCCCGGCAGTGGTGATGCTGGACTGTCCGGCGGGCAACGATCCCGGTGCGATACGTGCCGCAACCCACGCTGTGCTGCGGGTTGTTCAGTCGTGGATAGCCGACCACCGGTTCGCTGATTCGGTTCTGGTGGTGAGAACCAGAAATGCCGTTTCCGTCGCGGGCGAAGACACCCCGAACTTGGCTGGCGCTGCGATAGGCGGTCTGGTTCGTTCCGCTCAGGCCGAAAATTCTGGTCGGATCCTGTTGGTCGACTCAGACTCTGAGCTCGATGGGTTGCTGGGTGGGATTCTGGCTGCCGGAGAACCCCAGGTGGCGGTGCGTAGTGGGCAGGTGTACGTGCCGCGACTAGCTCGATCGGTCTTCAGGGCAACCTCGAACGCATCTTTCGATCCAGAAGACACAGTTCTGATCACTGGCGCCAGCGGCTACCTCAGTGGGTTGTTTGCCCGGCATCTGGTTGCCCGGCGCGGTGCACGCCGACTGCTATTGCTGAGCCGACGCGGCGAATCTGCTCCCGGCAGTATCGAGCTGCGGGCAGACCTGGAGAGTCTGGGTGCTGAAGTCGGGTTTGCCGCTTGTGACGTCACCGACCGTGATGCTCTCGCCGAGATCCTGGCTGAAATTCCCGGTGGCCGCCCACTCGCCGGCGTATTCCACACGGCCGGTGTCCTCGATGACGGCGCCATCGCCTCGCTCACCGCGAACCGGATGGACACAGTATTGCGACCCAAGGTCGATGCCGCGCTGAATCTGCACGAATTGACCATCGATCTGCCATTGAAGGCGTTCGTTCTGTTCAGCTCAGCCGCCGGCGTCGTCGGTAATGCAGGCCAGGGCAACTATGCCGCCGCAAATGCTTGCCTGGATGCGCTGGCTGCGCATCGCCGGGCGTCGGGGCGTTGCGGGCAGTCGCTTGCGTGGGGTTTGTGGAACACGGACGGAGGCATGGCGTCGGAACTCGGGGAGTCCGAACTGCGCCGGATGTCCCGATCCGGCATGCTGCCGCTGACCGCAGAACAGGGACTGGAGCTGTTCGACGCTGCATCTGACACCGACATTGCGACATTGATCCTCGCCCGTTTGGATCTAGACAGTATGCGGCGCATGGGACCGGTTCCCGCGCTGTTCTCCGGCTTGGCCCCGGCTCGTCGCCAGGTTGACGGAGGCAGATCCACGGAATTGCGTACGCGCCTGGCCAACACTCCTGTAGAAGCGCGCCTCGCAGTTCTCGTTGAGATAGTGCAAAGTCAGATCGCAACGATTCTTGGCCATCAGAATGTAAATGCAGTTGAGGCGGATCGGCCTTTTAAGGAACTCGGCTTCGATTCACTCGGGGCCGTCGAGCTGCGTAACAAGCTCAAAGCTATTACTGGTCTGCAATTGTCGGCGACGCTGGTATTCGATTACCCCTCCCCGCGGGCATTGGCTGAATACCTGGCGGATGAGTTCATCGGTCATCAGCAACCCGATCAGACACCGGGTCTATCCGAAAATGAGATCCGTCGAGCCCTACGGACGATCCCGCTCGACCGTCTCCGCAAGGCCGGAATTTTCGATGCCCTCATGAATCTGGCGCAGGGATCGGAAAGTGACGACGAGGGTGCCACGACGGAATCGATTGATGACCTCGATATCGATGATCTGATCGATTTTGCATACAACAACTAGCTCTAGGACTTGTGAATAAATGACTAACGATAATACTGAGAAGCTTGCTCAGGCATTGCGCTTTTCGCTGAAGGAAACTGAGCGACTGCGAGCCGAGAACAGAACGCTCGATGCAGCCCTTCGTGAACCTATTGCGATTGTGGGTACCGGGTGCCGGTATCCAGGTGGCGTAACATCCGCCGAGGGGCTGTGGGAAATGGTGACTAACGGCCGAGATGTAGTATCTGACTTTCCTGCAGATCGAGGGTGGGATATCGGGACTCTGTACGACCCGGATCCTGCCGCGGCAGGCAAGTCGTATACGCGCCACGGCGGGTTTGTATATGACGCGGGGGATTTCGATGCGGACTTCTTCGGAATTAGTCCCCGAGAAGCCTTGGGGATGGATCCCCAACAGCGATTGCTGCTGGAAACGACATGGGAAGGCCTTGAGAACGCTGGCATCGATCCGGTGTCGCTGCGTGGCACCGATACCGGCGTATTCGTAGGGGTCATGTACTACGACTACGGGCTGCGGTGGGGCGACACGGCACCGGCCGGGCTTGAGGAGTACGTCGGCTTCGGCAGCGTAGGCAGTTTGGTCTCGGGCCGGTTGTCATATGTGCTCGGCCTGGAAGGGCCCGCCGTTTCAGTCGACACAGCGTGTTCGTCGTCGCTGGTCGCACTCCACCAGGCGGCGCAGTCGCTGCGGCGGGGAGAGTGCTCGCTGGCCTTGGCAGGCGGGGTAACGGTGATGTCGACCCCAGGCATTTTCGTGGAGATGAGTCGGCAGAAGGGGCTGTCCGCGGACGGCCGATGCCGGTCTTTTGCTGCGGGAGCCGACGGAACGGGATGGGCCGAGGGCGCCGGCGTTGTGGTGCTGGAGCGCTTGTCGGATGCGGTTCGAAACGGACATCGAGTACTGGCGGTGGTGCGGGGCTCTGCGGTGAACCAGGACGGAGCCAGCAACGGGCTGACCGCACCGAACGGTCCCTCCCAACAGCGGGTCATTCGAGCGGCCTTGGCTGATGCGAGGCTGAGTCCGACCGATGTGGACGTGGTCGAGGCGCACGGAACGGCGACCACACTAGGCGATCCGATCGAGGCCCAGGCCATCATCGCGGCATACGGACAGCAGCGATCCGCAGACAAGCCACTGTGGTTGGGGTCGATCAAGTCCAACATGGGACATACCCAGGCCGCGGCGGGTGTTGCTGGCGTCATCAAAATGGTGATGGCGATGCAACACGGAGTGTTGCCTCAGACACTGCATGTAGATGAACCCTCGCCGCATGTGGACTGGTCGGCTGGAACGGTGGAACTGCTGACCGAAGCGCAGGAATGGGACGCGACGGAGGATCGCCCGCGCCGTGCAGGGGTGTCTTCGTTCGGCATCAGTGGCACTAACGCCCATGTGATCCTTGAGCAGGTTCCCGAAGCGAAATCTGTGCTTGAGGCGCAGCCGATGCTGGACACCAAGTTGTCCGTGGCGCCATGGGTGCTCTCGGCCAAGTCGCAATCGGCACTGTCTGCACAGGCTGCCCGACTGCGCGATTTCGCGACGACTGATTCGACCCTGGACATTAGAGATATCGCGGCCTCGCTCCTGAAGCGATCGGTGTTCGAACACCGCGCTGTGGTGCTGGGCAGCGACCGGGCTGACCTGTCGGCGGGATTGACAGCGCTCGCGGACAAGGTTCCCACCTCGAACGTGGTTGAGGGCCGTACGGATGCGGCCGGAAAAACGGTTTTTGTGTTCCCTGGACAGGGGTCGCAGTACGTCGGGATGGGACGAGAGCTTTATGCGGAGTTCCCCGTTTTCGCTGCAGCGTTCGACACGGTGGCGTCGGAACTGGATCAGCATCTGAATGGGTCTGTGAAGGATGTGGTTTGGGGACAGGACGAGGCGCTCGTCCACCAGACGGTGTGGGCTCAGGCCGGGCTATTCGCGGTCGAGGTCGCATTATTCGAGTTGCTGGATAGCTGGGGCGTCCGGCCGGACTTCATCATGGGCCACTCGCTGGGGGAGCTGACGGCCGCGTATGTGGGCGGGGTGCTGTCTCTGCCTGATGCAGCGATGTTGGTGGCTTCCCGCGGCCGTTTAATGCAGGCGTTGCCGGAAGGCGGCGCGATGCTTGCCGTCCGGATAAACCAGGATGAAATCGCTTCGTTGCTGCCCGGCGGCGTCGATATCGCTGCAGTCAACGGACCGGAAGCAGTAGTGCTCTCTGGTCCCTTGGATAAGATGAGTGCGGTGACCGAGGAGCTTGACGCGCAAGGGTATAAGACTAGCCGTTTGACGGTATCGCATGCCTTCCACTCATCGCTGATGGAGCCAATGATTGACGAATTCGCCGCCATTGCGACGACGATTTCAGTCGGTGCGCCCCGGATCCCAATTGTGTCCAACCTGACGGGTCAGCTCGCCGATGACCGGTTCGGTACACCGCAGTATTGGGTGGATCACGCTCGCCGAGCCGTTCGCTTTTTCGACGGTGTGCAGCTGATGCAGGCACTGCAAGTTACCAAATTCGTGGAAGTGGGCCCTGGCACGGCGTTGGCCGCCCTGGTTGCGCAATCGGTAACTGGCGAGGCGGTATCGGCTATCCCGATGATGCGTGGAAAACACCCCGAAACCGCTTCAGTGCTTGCCGCACTGGCGGGACTCTTCGTTCGGGGCTCCGCAGTCGATTGGTCGGCAGTGGTGGGTGGGTGTGAGCGCTTGGTGAAACTGCCGACTTATCCTTTTCAGCGCCAGCGGTTCTGGCTGGGGGCATCGACGGGCGTGAAGGCTCCTGATCTGGAACCCGATGCTGTGCGGCATCCATTGCTCGCCGCGGTCATGGAAACCCCGGAGCGTGGGTACGCCAACGAGGCGGACGATCCGTTCTTCCAGATGTTCGAAAATGTCGGACCAGTCTCCTTCCTTGAGTGGGAAGGACTACATGCTCTGGACTGGATCCCGGTGCCGAAGAAGAGTATTCCGGCCGATGGCATGCGTGGCATCAAGGTTCTGGAAATCGAAGAATCCGTCGACATAGCCGCGATGATCGCCGAAATCAAACGCGAGAGTACCAAAACTGTTATCGTTACGTGCCATTCGCCGGGATCAACGCAACATCGCACGCTAGTGCCAACATTGGCGGATAGTTCGCCTCAGGCCGACTTGTCAGGGGTGCATGCAACGATTCGCAATATTCTTGCGCTCTTGCAGCTCTGGCTTGACGACGAAAAGCTAGTCGACACCCAGTTGATATTGGAAACCAGCGGAGCGATTGGTTTTGGAAGCCGGGGAGTGACCGACTTGGCTGCTGCTGCGGCTTGGGGGCTGGTCCGTGCTGCCCAGACCGAGAACCCAGGGCGTATCGTTCTGGTCGATGTGGACGATTGGGGAGTTCCGGCCGGAGAAATTGCGACCGCTGCCGCAAGCGGTGAGCCTCAGATTGTCATCAGATTGGGTAAGGTATTCGCCCCGCGAATGGCAAAGGCTGTTATCGAAGAGCCTCTTCCGAATCCTGAAGGAGAATCCGAATGGACTCTGGGAATGGTCGAGAATGGCATTTTGGAAACCCTTGCTCTGATTGAGAGTGATAGCGAATTCCCGATTCTTGGCAGCGGCGACGTTAGGGTAGAAATTCGTGCGATGGGCTTGAACCTTCGCGACGTCCTCATCGCGAGGGGAGCCTACCCTGACATTGAAGCAACGCTGGGAGCCGAGGCGGCCGGGATTGTCGTCGAGGTCGGCACTGGCGTAACCGGGTTGAACGTCGGCGACCGAGTTATGGGGCTGTTCGAGGGCTCCATTGGCCCAGTCTCAACCACAGATCAGCGGCTACTCGTTCGTGTGCCGAGTGGACTGTCTTGCTCGCAGGCGGCAGCGATTCCATTCTCGTTCCTAACCGCGTACATCGGCCTCATTGACGCCGCTGAACTCAAGCCGAACGAGAGGGTGCTCGTCCACGGAGCGCCGAGTGGTCTGGGCAGCGCTGCCGTCCAACTTGCGCGGCACAGGGGCGCAGAGGTTTTTGCTGTCTGCGGTGACCACGCGGAAACGCAGGCGTTGCGGCTCCTCGGATTTGACGAGGAGCATGCGGTCGATTTGGACGCAGGGGAACGTGGATTTGACATAGTATTCAATTCGCTTCCTCATGATGTCTCGAAGCCATCGATGAACTTCTTGAACGATGGCGGGCGATACGTGCATAGTGCCTTTGTGCAAGATCTGCACCGGGATTGCGATCCATCGCCGGGCATTGTATTCAAGCTGGTAGATGCCTTTAACGTCGACCGTGACCGGGCGCAGGAAATTCTTCTGGAATTGGTGGATCTGTTCGAAAAGGGAGATCTAGCGCTGCCGACGGTTAGAGGCGCGGATTTGCACCGAGCTCCAGAGGTGCTCAGGGAGCTCAGTCAATCCGAAGACTTCGGCATGAACGTGCTGACTTTCGGCCGCGGCATGGGTGGTGGCACCGTGCTGGTGACTGGAGGCACAGGCGGTTTGGGTGCGGTGATCGCACGGCATCTGGTGACGGCGTATGGCGTTCGCCGGTTGCTATTGGTCAGCAGGTCAGGACTGGCGGCTGAAGGGGCCAAGCAGTTGGTTGCGCAGCTGGCGGACATGGGCGCCCATGCCGACGTCGTCGCCTGTGATATCAGCAATCGCGTCGCGTTGCAGCGAGCGTTGGCCGACATTTCTGCGGAGCACCCACTGGTCGGGGTCGTGCACGCAGCTGGTGTACTCGACGACGGGGTAATCGGGTCACTGACGCCACAGCGCGTCGACGCGGTGTTCGCACCGAAGGCCGACGCAGCTTGGCATCTGCACGAACTGACAGCAGGCTCAGACCTTGCGATGTTTGTGCTGTTTTCCTCAATCGCCGGTGTCTTGGGTGCAGCCGGCCAGGGCAATTACGCCGCAGCAAACGCATTCCTGGATGGACTGGCGTCTTATCGGCGTGACCGCGGCTTGCCTGCGGTATCGATCGCCTGGGGCCTTTGGGCGCAGTCGGGTGGGATGACCGAGCGGCTGAGCGCCACTGACCTTGCTCGCATGCAGTCGGTCGGCATGATCGGCATGACCACAGAGCAGGGCACAGCGTTGTTCGACGCGGCTCTGATCGCCGACGAACAGCTAACAGTCGCTGTAGGTTTGGATACCGCCGCATTGCGTACAGCCGGTGACCGGTTGCCACCCATCCTGCAGGAACTGGTACCTGTCCGACGGATTGGCTCCGACACCGTTTCGTCCAGTTCCAGTCTCCAGCAGCGCCTCCCGGCGCTTGATCGCGCCGAGCAGTATCGAACGGTCGTGGACCTGGTATGCGGACAGGCCGCTGCTGTGCTCGGCCACTCGTCCGCTGATGCGATCGACCCCAACCGGGAGTTCGGGTCGATGGGCTTCGAATCGTTGACCGCTGTCGAATTCCGCAATCGCCTCGCCGCGGCTACAGGCCTGAAACTTTCTCCCACGATCGTCTTTGACTTTCCGACGCCACAAGCGCTCGCCAGCACCCTCCTAAGCGATATCACTGAGTCAGCCCCCGAACCCGGCGAAACATCTGCGACCGGCCGCCAGGCCGCAGCCGGTCACGCTTCCGATGCCGAGATTGCTGGCCCAGAGTGGCTGGACGTGGGCAAGCTGTTCGGATCGATACTGGAATCGGGAAGGTACGGAGCCGCGCGTGCACTGTTGGAGGCGGCAGCAGACCTTCGGCCTACTTTTGAATCGGTCGATAATTGCAGATCGACGACGGTGACGTCGTTGGCATCCGGGCCGGTTGGGCCTCGAATTATCGCAATCAGCGCTCCCATTCTTACCGGTGGTGTTCATCAGTATGGAAGAATTGCCAAGCATCTTGATAATAAGATGAATATGGTGGGTGTGTCCCTGCCGGGCTTTTCACCTGAGGACAAGCTTCCCGCAGATGCGGAACTCGCAGTTGACAGTGTGGTTGCGGCCGTCGATCGTGCTGCTGAAGGTCAGCCTTTTATTCTGCTCGGGTACTCATCGGGTGGAGTTCTTGCATATGCAGTTGCTGAAAAACTGGAAAAGCGAGCAGACGAAAACCTCAGTGGTCTAATCATGCTTGACAGCTTCAAACCGTCGCCGGCGGTTGAAGCAGCCGAGGGTGATGATTGGAAAATTTGGGGTGTATCCGCAGGTCCGCTATTCTCGGGGATGTTGGCTGAGTGGGGTCGACTGGGTGGCCAGGAAACGGGTACCCGACTGACGGCCATGGCAAAATGGGGTAGCTACCTAACCAGGGATTTCGGAAGACTTCGAACCCCGGTTCATTTCATTCAGTGCACGAATCCGTATTCATTGCAGTCTGAAAACGGAACGTTCATGCTGCCAGGGGCCGACCAATGGTACGAGGAGAACGACCTGCGCACCGTAGACGCGGATCATTTCACGCTGTTGACCGACGGTGCCGTCGACGTAGCCGAAATGATCTTGAGTTGGGCAGTTAGGGATCTGTAGGAAGCTGCAGAGCTGCCTAACTGGGTGGAAGAGTCTTTTGCGGATCATGCCGTTGTTGCGTGCTCCCGATCAAGTAAAAGCATGGAGAGTTATATGGAATCGCGTGGCGATGTGAAGAACGGCTCTGGGGCCGAGGTTAAAGAGAAGTATCGTCAACTCTACGACGGACTTTCGAAGCATTTCAGCTCAATCCGGGGTACTGATTACTCGAACTTCCTGAATTTCGGATACAAGTGCATCGGCGGGTTGGATGAAGCGCGCTTCAATGTGCCCGATGGGATCCCGGGCGGAGACTCGATCAGGCTGGTGTATGAGTTGGTCGGTTCGGTCGAGCTCGAAGGGCGCGCCTTGGTAGACGTGGGGTGTGGCCGTGGTGGACCAGCTGCATTGCTGAGCCAGCGCTTCGGGGCGGATGTTCTCGGTGTAGATCTTTCTCCGGAAGCGGTTTCCTACTGCCGTAAGGCAAATGCTGATCTACCGATTCGGTTCGAAGTGGGCGATGCTGAGGCATTGCCGGTCGCGGATTCATCAGTCGATGTCGTAACCAATATCGAATCTTCTCATACTTACCCGAATATGCCGGCCTTTCTCTCTGAGGTGCGGAGGATTCTCCGTCCTGGCGGCTGGTTTTTGCATACGGATATGTTGAGCGCATATCGGTGGGTTGAGATTCGTAAATTTCTCGACGAGAATGGTTTCGTTCTCGAAACCGACCGTGAGATCACTGAGAGTGTACTTGCCTCGCGTGACGCGGTACGACGGTATCGTGGCGGCAACGGTCGAATGCATCCTATGCTCGAGAATATTCTCGGCCTTCCAGGTTCCGAGATATATGAACTGATGAAGGATGGAACCTGCGAATACAGGATCTTCAGATCGCGGCTTAAGTCATAACTTGCGATCTGAACATTGAGTTGGGCCGGTTTATAGCCGCGCCGGCCCAACTCTGCGTAGAAGTCGGACGGCAGCTCTCCGCTTTGAGGCTTCCTGCCTCAGTTATGGGCTTTGCGCGCATCCGGGTGATACACATTGCAGACCTTCGATAGCGGCCACTTTCTGCCTCGAAACTCATCTCACTGAAATCTCCGGACTTATTCAGCGAATCCGCGTTCAGCGATCTACCGATACTCAAATTCTCGGAAGAGAGCTGATTCTTGACTTAACCCAAGCTGAGGAGACCGCCTATAGGCGCTCATACTCGAATGAGAGTCGAATAGTATGACATCGGATACACCCGCACTCGAATCCCCGCAGAAAGTCGATGCGGGACAGCAGTTTATTGTGGCCGTGCGCTCACTCTCGCCTGAAGATATCGAATTCGTCAGGCGGGTTCTAATCGGGATGTCGGAGCAGAGTCGTTACCTACGCTTCCACTCGCCTGTGCCAATCGTGTCCGACTGGCTATGTCGAAATGTCCTTAACCCCAAAGATTTTGAATGTGTGACGTATCTGGCGGAGCATCATATGTCCGATCGTGTGGAGCCGATCGGTTTCGGTCAGATGATCGAAACAGGAGACGGTGAGGCGGACCTGTCCTTGGCTGTGGTCGACGTGCATCAGCGAAAAGGCGTTGGCCATATTCTGATGTCGCACTTGATCGCTTCGGCCACCATGCGGGGCTGGAATATAATCCAAGCCGACGTCCTCGCGGAGAACACCGCGGCTATCGGAGCTATTTCAACATGGCTGGGGTCGCCGGTTTCTAGGCACACAGAATCGAACCGCGTGAAGCTGCGCTGGCATCTGACAGCATAATTTGCTTGTCCTGAGCTTCGTTGGCGTCACAGGGAGTTCCCATTCCGACAATCCCGGATGAATGCGATTTCAGGGACGTTGGCGGCGATGCTCGACTTGAAAATAGCCGAATGCTACATCGAGACCACTTTATACTGAAGCGATATAACCAATAGTGACTGTGATTAACGACTGGGCCGCTGTGTCCAGCATGATGACCGCTGACGTCCGCAATGGGATCGATTTCAAGGTGGCGGACCTGTCACAGGCCGAGTTCGGCCGCAAGGAGATTCGCCTGGCCGAGCACGAGATGCCGGGCCTGATGGCGCTGCGTCGCGAGTACCACGACGTGCAGCCGCTCAAGGGCGCGCGGATCTCGGGTTCGCTGCACATGACCGTGCAGACCGCCGTGCTGATCGAGACCCTGGTCTCGTTGGGCGCGCAGGTCCGCTGGGCCTCCTGCAACATCTTCTCCACCCAGGACCACGCGGCCGCCGCGGTCGTGGTCGGCCCGCACGGCACCATCGACGAGCCCAAGGGCACCCCGGTCTTCGCCTGGAAGGGCGAGACCCTGGAGGAGTACTGGTGGGCGGCCGAGCAGATGCTGACCTGGCCGGGCGAGCCGGCCAACATGATCCTCGACGACGGTGGTGACGCCACCATGCTGGTGCTGCGCGGCGCGCAGTTCGAGAAGGCCGGTGTCGTTCCGCCGGAGGACGAGACCCACTCGGCCGAGTACAAGGTGTTCCTGAACCTGTTGCGGGAGAGCATTGCCGCCGATGGGACGAAGTGGTCGAAGATCGCTGATTCCGCGCGGGGTGTCACCGAGGAGACCACCACCGGCGTGCTGCGGCTGTACCAGTTCGCCGCCGCGGGTGAA
>NZ_BDAW01000112.1 GCF_001625085.1 Nocardia acidivorans NBRC 108247 | reverse complement strand
CCCTAGGTCTTGGAGGGCGGAGTTCTTGCCGCCCTGCGGTGAACCCACCCCTCAAGCCGCTCGAGCGGCCCGCTGTCCGCAACGTCGCCGTCCGGGGTGCGCAGATCCCACCCGTACGGGGGCCGTTGACAGCGCTCGACCTTCCAGCCCGGCCCGGCGTCCTCGGCGATCTCCTGCGCCCAGAGGTCTGCGGCCTCGACTGCGGTGAGGTCCGGGTCGGAGCAGTACGGATTCGCCGGTCCGGTTTCTTCCTCGGCGATTTCGTCATTCCAGGCCGCGTCACGGCTCATCGGTCTCGGCCTCGATGCGGTGGCGGATCGCTTGCACTGTGCGGTCTTTCGGGATGCGCTCGGGCCACAGGATCACCGCGACGAACACCGCCAAAGGCACGCCGACAACGGCGATCCATCCGAGCGCGAGCCATGCGCCGGTGATCATTCCGCGTAGCGCCTGAACTTGGTGGCCCATGCCGCGCGGCCCCGCGGAGTGATGGACCAGCGGGAAGCGTGCGGCGTGGCCGCGATCAGACCGCGGGACTTGAGCTGACCTATCGCCCGGCGGGCCGACCACCCGGTGAGTTGTGCGTGCTCGGTGATCTGCGTGGCGGTGAGTTGCGCGCCCGGTGCGAGTGCGCACAGCACCGCCGCTTCAGCCACGGGTCCTGTTGTCATCATCGTCGCCCATCGTCGTCTCGTCGCCTTCGTCGTCGGAGAAGGCTGCTCGGGACCGGGACGACGAGAAGCGGCCCCAATCGCCTAATCGGACGGTAGAAGTCGAGACGTCCAAGCCCTAGATTGTTGACCGATGTTGGCGCAGATCGCTGATGGCCTGCTCGATGAGTTGACGTGCGCGGCGGCCATATATGGCTTGGCGGGCGTAGTGGTCGAATACCTTCGCGTACACGGCGACTTCGCTGGGTTGTTCGATTCGCAGGATCGCCGAGTAGGTCTCGATCTCAACTTCGGCGTTATCGGTGATCCAGAACTCGCAGATCGGCATGTACTGCCGCACATGGGTTGGCAGCACTCCCAGGCGGACATGCGGGTACTCCATGATCGTGAGCAGATGTCGGAGCTGCTCAGCGGCAACCTCGGGCGGCGCGACGCCGACCCGAAGGACGTTCTCGCAAAGGATCATGTGGAAGACGCGCGAAGACCGCAGGAGCTCGGCGCGCTGCATCCGCACCGCGACCGTGGCGGCGACGTCGTCGACCGGATAGCCGGACAGCGCCGCGACATCGGTCAGTACCGCGGTCGCGTAGCCGGCGGTTTGTGCGGGACCAGGGATCAGGGAAACCGAGAAAACCCGGTGTCGCTGCGCTTTCTGCTCTTCATCGAGTACTTGGCGCTGGTATCGCGCGGTACCCGTACGGTGCAGCCGTCGGAGCTGCACATACATCTGCTCAATCTCGCGAGTCGCGGCGATCAGATCCGGGAGCAGATCCACGGCATCGCAATGGGCACACCATGATTCGAGATCAGCGACGCTCGGCGTACGGTGCCCGTTCTCGAACTTCGACACCTTGGTGAAATGCCACTCGGCGCGAGAGGCCAACTCACGCGCCGAGATTCGGGCATCCAATCTGATCTCGCGAAGCCGGTTGCCGAGTGCCTCGCGAGCTTGTTTGGCGCTGCTACTGCTCACTTCAGGGCAGGCCGGTACTCGCTGTGTGGAGTGCCCAACCTCCAGACCGATTCGAACGCAGCGTGATATCGGGCAACCAGCTCGGGGTCCTCGGACTGCTCGTTGCCGAACCACTGCCCGTCGCCCGTGAAGTGGTTGAGCAGGACCAGGTGGTCATCGAACAGCCAGAAATCGACCGGCGGCACCGACAGCGCTACCGCATGGTGGCGGGGAAGCCAGCGGACCTGTTCGCCGCCTTCCGGGTTCCTGGTGGTCTCCCACTCGTAGTGGATGTACTCCGAAACAGGCTCGGACACGATTCGAGCTCGGCGCATATCCACACCGCGCGCGGTCATTTCGCGGGTCATGGCGAGCCACGATGCCCACCACTCCCTGTCGTCGGCCTCGGTGAGTTCCCTGGACCGCCACGCCTTGATGCGCTCTACTTCGTCGGGTACCGCGTACACGTCCCGGAGCTCGAGGTGCAGAGCCGACGTGGTGCACGACGCATATAGCTCCGACCATTGCGTATCAGTCAGCAACTCCATGGGCCTCGCCCTTCGGTAGGAACTGGGCAACCGCCTTCGGCACCCGAACTACGATCTCGCCGTCTGGAACCTTCAACTGTGCCAACAGCTCTGGATCCTCGACCGGGTAACCCTGCCAGATGTAGTCATCGCCGAGTTCGTACAGGCACGGTGAGCCGTTCTTGCCGCTCGGGCCGCCTAGGAACCGTAATGTCATAGCCCCCAACCCCTTCAAGATTTGTTGACATGTGTTGACCCATCCGAGTATGCGCCGGAGCCTGAAGGACGGCGGGGCAATCCAGAGATCTACCGGCCCGTCCTGTGGTCGACGGACTATGCGAGGTCCGTAGAACTGCGGCTATCCAACCCCGAGTTTTCCTAACGGCTTCCCAACAACACGCGCAGATCTGAGGCGATTTCGAACGATCTCTGCATACGTACTATCTGCTGGTGAGGGGTGGTTTCCGTCCTTGACCTGGGGTGGCGGAAAGGGTTCAAATCCCTCCGCCACCGCTGAAAAGCCCCCCACCTGAATTCAGGTGGGGGGCTTCTTGTTCGGTGTGGGTCAGCCCTGCGGGATCCGGCCGAACCTGCCGTAGGTGCGGCCGCCGGCGAACACGCTGCTTCGCGGGTCACCGGAATTCAGATCTGCTCCCAGTCGAAGCCGTCCGGGTCGGTGAAGGGGGCGGTGCCGGAGTTGATGGCGAAGCGGTGCGAGCCGGTGCCCTCCGGATCGACGCCCGCGTCCTTGGCGGCGAATTTACGGCTGTACAGGGCCAGCTTGATCGCGCCGGCGGGGGCTTCGAACTCGACGTACTTGCTGCCGAAGCTCTTGGCGACGGTCAGGCCCCGGTCGATGTAGAACTGCTTGGTGGCCTTCACATTCTCGACGCCGAGCAGGACCACGATGTCGTCGACCTCGCGGGTGAACGGACCGCTGTCCTTCTTGTTGGAGGTGGCGATCTTCCAGAGCACGCCGTCCGGGGCCTGGATGACGCCGCCGTAGCCCCACAGGCTCTTCGTGGCGGGCTTGATCACGGTCGCGCCCGCGTCGAGGGCGGTGCCGATGAGGCTGTCCACGGTGCTGGGCTGGGATACCACCAGCGACAGCACGAAGCCGCGGAAGCCGGTGGTCGGGGCCTGGGTGGTGCGCACCCGGATCTGGTCGCCGAGGCCGAATGCCGCGGCGTAGAACGCCTCGGTCGCGACGGCGTCGGCGGCCTCCAGGGTGACGGCGGAGATGGCGGTCTGAGCTGCGGTGATGTTCATGAGAACAACGTTATGGGGGTGGGGTACCCCGGCGCTTCTCGATTCCTGATCGGTTCGCGCACGGTCCTATCCGGCGGTGAGTTCCAGGGCGGTGGGGATGGCCGCGAAGGCATTGTGCAGCCGATCGATGAGCGCGGCTCGACCGCCGTCACCGTCGGTGGCGACCCAGGCGCGCCCGGCGATACTCCAGGCGGTGGTGGTCAGCTCGGCCAGAATGTGCGGGCGCAGATCATCCGGAGCGAGGCCGAGTTTGGTTGTGAGGCAGTCGATCACCTGCTTCTCCAC
This sequence comes from Nocardia acidivorans NBRC 108247, assembly GCF_001625085.1. Classification (GTDB taxonomy): domain Bacteria; phylum Actinomycetota; class Actinomycetes; order Mycobacteriales; family Mycobacteriaceae; genus Nocardia; species Nocardia acidivorans. Next base: position 18,438 of record NZ_BDAW01000112.1, on the reverse strand, counting down.
ACCGGAGCGGTGGTAGTCCACCTGGCCCATCAGCGTGGGCGCGGTGAGCACCAGGCGGCGGGTGGCGATGTAACGCTGATCCCAATCGTGCGGCAGCGCTTCGGTCGCGGCGGTGAGGGTGTCCCGCAGCTCGATCAGGATCGGCCCGGTGAGTTCCCGCTCCTGTAGTGCCGCAAGGTAATTCGCCCACAGTTCGGTTTCCGCCTCGGTGGCGGCGGCCTCCTTGGTGGGGAAGGTGCGGAAGAAGGTGCTGCGCGAGACCTCGGCCTCCTCGACCAGTTGCTCCACCTTGGTGGCGTCGAATCCCTGCTCGGTGAACAGGCGCAGTGCGATATCGGCGAGGGCGCGGCGGGTGCGCAGGCGTTTGCGTTCGCGCAGGGGGAGTTCGCGGTCGTCGGCGGGCATGATGCAAGCATAACCGATTATGGAACTGAGTCGCTCTGGAAACTCAGTTTAAAGTGACACTTGCGCATTTATGGAACTGAGTGTCATGATATGACGCATACCGAACGGAACACCTGAACGAGGAGCTCGACGTGACCATCACCGCCCCGACCCTGAACCCCGCGATCATCGGCCAGGCCGAGAAGCATCATGCCGCGATCCTGACCCGCGCCCTGGCCGGGACCACCCTGGACGAGCGGCAGTGGATCACCCTGAATCAGGCACTGGCCGAGGATGTCGCGGTGCCGCGCACCGCTCATATCGCCCGGGTCGCCGCTATGACCCGGTGGGAGATCGCCGATGTCGAGCAGGCGAGCGCGGCCCTGATCGAAAAGGGGCTGCTGGCAACGCTTCCCGGCGATGAGGTGCGGATCGATGACACCGGTCGCGAACTGGTGGCTCGGGTGCGCGCAGTCTCCGGCAAGATCCTGGGCGCAGCCTACGGCGTGGTCTCGGCAGCGGAGTTGCAGATCGCCGCGCGCGTGCTGACCGCCATCACCGCCCGCATGTCCGAGGAGCTGGCACACGCGTGAGCCTTCCGAAAAGCGTTTCGGCACAGGAAAAAGCCCGGCCCCGCACCTGAATTCAGATGCGGGGCCGGGCTTTTCGAACCGGCTGTGACTAGACGCCCGCCGGTTCCTTGTCGAGCGCGACCGGAGCCGACGACTCCTTCAGCGCGGCGAGCTTGGCGCCCTCCACGTCGATATCGGGCAGGACGCGATCGAGCCACTTCGGAATCCACCACGCCCACTTGCCCATCAGGACCAACAGGGACGGGATGAGCACCATACGGACCACGAAGGCATCGAGCAGCACGCCCGCCGCCATGGCGAAGCCCATGGACTTGGCCACCACATTCGGTTCCAGCATGAAGGCGCTGAAGACCGAGATCATGATGATGGCCGCGGAGGTCACCACGCGCGCGCCGTGGTGGTAGCCGCTGATCATGGCTTCCTTGGCGGACTTGCCGTGCACGTACTCCTCACGCATGCGGGTCACCAGGAACACCTGGTAGTCCATGGCGAGGCCGAATACCAAGCCGATCAACATGATCGGCAGGAACGACACCAGGGGATGCGCCTCCACCAGGTTGAACTTGCCCTCCTGGAAGATGAGCACGGTCGCGCCGAAGGTGGCCGCCATGGACAGCAGGAAGCCGAGCGCCGCGGTGAGCGGTACCAGGATCGAGCGGAACACCAGGATCAGCAGCAGGAACGCCGCACCCGCCACGATGGCCAGATAGGGCACGATCTTGCTCAGCAGACCCGCCGACACATCCGCGTAAATCGCTGTGGTGCCGGTGATTCCGTACTCCATGCCGTACCGGTCGTTGAACTCCGACTCGGCGTCACGGGCGTGCTTGACCAGATCCTTGGTGACCTTGTCGTTCGGTCCGGCCTTGGGCACCGCCATGAACAGCGCGCCCTCGCCGTCCTTACTGGTCTGCGCGAAGGTCAGATAGTCCAGACCGCCCTCGCCCTTGTAGGAGTCCAGCTTCGAGCGCAGCGCGTTGAGCGCCTCGGTGCGCTGATCGGACGGCGTCCTGCTCAGATCGACGGCGACCATGAGGGTGCCGTTGGAGCCCTCACCGAATCCGGCGGTCTGCAGGTCGTACGCTTTGCGCAGCGTCGAATCCTTGGGCATGGAATCGCCGCCGGGCAGGCCGAGCTGCATATTCAGCGCGGGCGCGGCCAGCAGTCCGAGCAGTACCACCGAGATGGCCAGCGTCAGCGCCGGTGCCTTGCCGATGAGCCGGGCGAAACGCTGACCGTTGGTGGTCGAGTTCTCGTCCTCGGGATCGTGCTTGGCCACCAGCGGCAGCTTCGGCTTGAACAGGAAGCGGCCGAACGCGCCCATGAGCGCGGGCATCAGGGTGACCGCGACCAGGACCGCCATGAAGGCCGAGACCGCGCCGAAGATACCCATGTAGGTCAGGAAGCTGACGCCGACGAAGGCCAGGCCCGCCAGCGCGATGATGACCGTCAGACCTGCGAAGATGACCGCGGATCCGGCGGTGCCGACCGCGGTGCCCGCCGCCTCTTCCGGCGAATTCGACACGGCCAGTTCATGTTTGTATCGGGAGACGATGAACATGGCGTAGTCGATGGACAGCGCCAGGCCGATCATGGACGCCAGAATTGGGGTGAAGGTCGGCACGGTCAGCCAGTGCGTGCCGAACATGATGATGGAGATGGCGGTGCCGACGCCGACGAGCGCGGTGAGGATGGGCACGAAGGCCGCGACGACCGCGCCGAAGCCGACCATCATCACCACGAGCGCGACGGCGATGCCGATCATCTCCGAGGTGCCCTGCGAGCCGCCCTGCTCCTGTGCGATGGAGCCGGTCAGTTCCACGGTGAGCCCGGCGGCGCGTGCCTCGTCGCCGATGTCGTACGCCTTGGTCTGGTCATCCTTGGTGATGTCCGAGAACTTGGCGATGGCGTACTTCGCCTTGACGGTGGCGACCGAGTCGGGGTTCTCCTTGTTCAGCACATTGAGCGGTGCGCTGGAGCAGATGCCCGCGAAGTCCGAGGAACCGCGATCGCCACTGCTGAGGCAGTCGATCTTGGCGGGTTCGCCGATCTTCTTGGTGATGTCGATGGGATTCACCGCGGGGACGGACTTGTCGACGATGTCGAGTCCGTTCAGCTTGTTCACGAAGGCCTGCAGTGCCGCGGCGTTCTTGGGTTCGGTGAGCTTCTCGCCCGCGGGTGCGCCGATCACATAGGTGCCGGTGACCGCGTCGGGGTCGAAGTCGGCGGAGGCGCCGGGGAAGTGTTTGTCCAGGATTTCGGTGGCCCGTTCCGAGGGGAGGCCGGGCATATTGAAACTGTCCTGGAAGGGTTTGGCGAGGGAGCCGCCGACGCCGCCGATGACGATCAGCGCTAGCAGCCACACTCCGATGACGAGCCATTTTCGGCGGAAGGCGAACTTTCCCCACCGATAGAGGTAAACGGACACGAGAGGTTCTCCTGCAATGGGTTCGGGGCGATGATTTTCTGCCTACCGTGCGGTAGGTAGACTACCTAGGAACTAAGCGGAGGAACAACCTCAACTTTCCCGGCGTCACTCGCGCCGCGACGCCTGGTGAGAGGATGGGGCGCATGGTGGGTCGAAGTATCGCGGGAACTGTTATCGCAGGTAGAAGCACGAAAGATGCGATTCGTGACGCCGCGATCGAGCTATTTACCAGCAAAGGATTCGAGCAGAGCAGCCTGCGCGAGGTAGCCGATGCGGTGGGAATCACAAAGGCATCGCTCTACTATCACTACGCCTCCAAAGTGGATTTGCTCATAGCGATAATCCAGCCGATGGTCGACGACCTACGTGAGTTGGTGGAGAGCCTCGACGAAATTCCGCATTCGCCGCAGACCGTGCGCGAGGTACTGGAATCACACCTGCGATCCATTCTCGGGCATCGTACCGCCGGCACCCTGTGCATGCGCGATACGGTCGCCATCCTCAATGCCCTCGGCGACCGCTATCCGGACATGATCGAACTCAGCCGCCGCATGTGCCGCTGGCTGGCCGGACCCGGCGCCGATGACGAGACCACGCTGCGCGCGGCCGCCGCCATGCAGGTGCTCAGCGCCGCGCTCATGTCGCGGGAAAGCGTCCCGAATGCGTCCGAGGAGTTGATCGGCGGCGTACTACTGGAAGCCGCGCTCGGCGTATTGAATTCGCCGCGATAAGGTTTCGATCGCCGCCGACGAATCAGGAGAGCGAAGTGCACATCACCGCGAAGGTCGATTACGCGGTGCGCACCCTCGTGGAAATCGCGAAGGCGCAATCGGATTCGGTGAAGGCCGATGCCATCTCCGCGGCGCAGGACATTCCGCCGAAGGTGCTGGAATCGGTTGTCGCGGATCTGCGGCGCGGCAAATTGGTGACCAGTCGGCGCGGTCCGGACGGCGGATATCGGCTCGCCCGCTCCGCCGGTGACATCAGCATCGCCGATGTCATTCGCGCGGTGGAGGGACCGCTCGCCTCGGTGCGCGGACAGCGCCCGGAGGATGTGAGCTACGCCGGGGCGGCCGAACCGCTGCAACGGGTGTGGATCGGCCTGCGGGTGAATATCCGCGCCGTCCTCGAACGCGTGACCATCGCCGATATCGCGCACGACCTGCTGCCGTCCTTCCTGGACGAGCTGCTGCACGATCCGGACGCCTGGACCCGCCGCAATCGCGCGGTCGAGGGCTCGACCGCGACGCAGTGGCAGGACTTGGACCGGCCGAATATCTGACCCCGATCTCCCCACCCCATTTGAACCCAGCGTCATCCCGGCCGAAAACGCGCCGGGATGACGGGAGGTGGGTGAGCGCTGGTTCTCCGGCGGACCAGCGACCGTCCCGGAAAACGTCGCGCCGCGCCACGCATTATGGCGGTAGCCTGCCACCATCATGTTGATTCGACTACTCCGCACCTTCTTGGCGCCCTACCGCAAGCAGTTGGCGGGGGTCGTGGTGCTTCAGCTGATCTCGGTCATCGCCATGCTCTATCTACCGAGCCTGAACGCCGACATCATCGACAACGGCGTCACCAAGGGCGATATCGGCTATATCTGGAGCACCGGCCTGATGATGCTCGCAGTCACCGGTGTGCAGATCATCGCGCAGGGCATCTCGGTGTATCTGGGTGCTCAGGCAGCCATGGGCGCGGGACGCGATATGCGCGCGGCCCTGTTGCACCGGGTCGGCACCTTCTCCGCACGCGAGGTCGGCGTCTTCGGAGCGCCCTCGCTCATCACCCGCAATACCAATGACGTGCAGCAGGTGCAGCTGCTCGTGCTCATGAGCGCGACCATCCTGGTGATGGCCCCGATCATGTGCGTGGGCGGTGTCATCATGGCGCTGCGCGAAAGTCTCGGACTGTCCTGGCTGCTGCTCATCGCGGTGCCCGCGCTGGGTTTGGCGATGTCGCTCATCATCGCCCGCATGGTGCCCGGCTTCCGGCGGATGCAGGATCGCATCGATAGCGTGAACCGCGTTCTGCGCGAACAGATCACGGGTATCCGCGTGGTGCGCGCCTTCGTGCGCGAGCGGCAGGAGACCTGGCGTTTCGGCGTCGCCAACAAGGAGCTGACCGAGCAGTCGCTGTACGTGGGCCGCTATATGGCGCTGATGTTCCCGCTGGTCATGCTGATCTCGAATGTGACCGCCGTGGGCGTGATCTGGTTCGGCGGCCACAATATCGACAGCGGCACCATGCAGATCGGCTCGCTCACCGCGATGCTGTCGTACATCATGCAGATCCTGACCGCGGTCATGATGGCCTCGTTCCTGGCCATGATGGCCCCGCGCGCGGCGGTCTCGGCCGAGCGCATCGGCGGCGTGCTGGACACCGCCTCCTCGGTGACCGAGCCGCCGCTGCCGCAGGCGTTCAAGGAGGATCCCGCGATCGTGGATCTGGCCTTCGCCGAGTTCAAGTTCCCGGGCGCGGAAAAGCCGGTGCTGCGGGCGATCCGGTTCCGCGTCGAGCCCGGCACCACCACCGCCATCGTGGGCGCGACCGGTTCGGGCAAGACCACGCTGGTCAATCTGATTCCGCGGCTCATCGATGTCACCGACGGCGCGGTCTATGTGGGCGGCACCGACGTCCGGCATATCGAGCTCGAGACCCTGCGCAATCAGATCGGGCTGGTACCGCAGAAAGCGTATCTGTTCTCCGGCACCATCGCCTCGAATCTGCGCTACGGCAAGCCCGACGCCACCGAGCAGGAGCTGTGGCACGCGCTGGAGATCGCGCAGGCCGCGGACTTCGTGCGGGATATGCCGCAGGGGCTGGAAACCCCTGTCGCACAGGGCGGTACGACCGTCTCGGGTGGCCAGCGCCAGCGGCTGGCGATTGCCCGCGCGCTGGTGCGCAGGCCGCGCATCTACCTGTTCGACGACTGCTTCTCCGCACTCGATGTCTCCACCGATGTGCGGGTGCGGGACGCGCTCCGGCCGGAGACCTCCGAATCCTCGGTGATCATTGTGGCGCAGCGTATTTCGACCATCCGTGAGGCCGATCAGATCGTGGTGCTGGAGGACGGCGCCATGGCGGGCATCGGTACGCACGAGCAACTGCTGCGTGATTGCAAGGAGTACCGGGAGATCGTGGAATCCCAGTTCAGTGCGGAGGAGGTGCGATGAGGCCCGGACAGCCGAATCCCGGTGCGCCCGATACCAAGGCCAAATCCTTCGGTCCGTCGCTGAAGCGGTTGATGCGCCGGCTCGCGCCCGAACGCTTCTATCTCTCAATAGTTTTGGCGCTGGCCGTCGGCTCGGTGGTGCTCAATACACTGGGCCCGCAGATTCTCGGCCGGGCCACCAACCTCATCTTCGACGGTGTGGTCGGCAAACAGCTCGGACAGGGTCTGCCGCCGGGCACCAGCAAGGATCAGGCCGTCGAGGCGCTGCGCCAGGGCGGGGACAAGACCTTCGCCGACATGCTCGCCAGCATGGACGTGATTCCCGGTGTGGGCGTCGACTTCACGGCCGTCGGGCATGTGCTGGCCCTGGTGCTGGCGCTGTACGTCGGCTCCTCGGTCTTCGGCTGGTTGCAGGCGTTCCTGCTCAATGTGGTGATCAACCGGACGGTCAAGCGCCTGCGCGGTGAGATCGAGGAGAAGATCCACCGCCTGCCGCTGAGCTACTTCGACTCCATGCCGCGCGGTGATGTGCTCTCCCGCGTCACCAATGACGTCGACAATGTGGCGCAGACGCTGAATCAGACCATGAGCCAGCTGCTCATCTCGGTGCTGTCGGTCATCGGCATTCTCGGCATGATGTTCTGGATCTCCTGGCTGCTGGCGCTGATCGCCCTGCTGACCGTGCCGCTCGCGGTGATCGTCACCGCGCAGATCGCCAAGCGCTCCAAACCGCATTTCGTGGATCAGTGGAAACTGACCGGCGCGGCCAACGCCCAGGTCGAGGAGGCCTTCACCGGGCACGAGGTGGTGAGCGCCTTCGGTCGCGTGCGTGAGGTCGGCGAACGTTTCGACGAGACCAATGACAAGCTCTACGACGCCTCGTTCCAATCGCAGTTCATCTCCGGGCTGATCATGCCCGCCATCATGTTCCTGGGAAATCTGAACTACGTGCTGATCGCGGTCGTCGGCGGTCTGCGGGTGGCCTCGGGTCAGCTGTCCCTGGGCGAGGTGCAGGCGTTCATCCAGTACTCGCGCGGCTTCACCCAGCCGCTCACCCAGATCGGCTCGATGATCAACATGCTGCAGTCGGGCGTCGCCTCGGCCGAGCGCATCTTCGAGATCCTGGACTCGGACGAGCAGGTGCCCGATCCCGAGGTGGAGGATTCACGCCCGGTGGATCGCGGTCGCGTCGCCTTCGAGAAGGTGTCCTTCCGGTACGAGCCGGAGACCCCGGTTATCGAGGAGCTGTCGCTGGTCGCCGAGCCCGGACATGTGGTGGCCATCGTCGGGCCGACCGGTGCGGGCAAGACCACGCTGGTGAATCTGCTCATGCGGTTCTACGAGGTGGATTCGGGCGCCATCACCATCGACGATGTGAATATCACCCGAATCACGCGTGACCACCTGCGTTCTCGCATCGGCATGGTGTTGCAGGACACCTGGCTGTTCGGCGGCACCATTCACGAGAACATCGCGTACGGCAATCCGAATGCCTCCGAAGAGGAGATTCTGGCCGCCGCCCGCGCCGCGTATGTGGATCGTTTCGTGCACGCGCTGCCGCACGGCTACGACACCATGATCGATGAGGAGGGCTCCGGCGTCAGCGCCGGTGAGAAGCAGCTCATCACCATCGCGCGTGCGTTCCTGGCCAAGCCGTCCATTCTGATTCTGGACGAGGCCACCAGCTCGGTGGACACCCGCACCGAACTGCTGGTGCAGCACGCCATGGCGGCGCTGCGCCGCGATCGCACCAGTTTCGTTATCGCGCACCGCCTTTCCACCATTCGTGACGCCGATCTGATCGTCGTCATGGAGAAGGGCAAGATCGTGGAGACCGGGACGCACGATGCGCTGCTCGCCGCCCGCGGCGCGTACTTCCGCCTCTACCAGGCGCAGTTCGCCGCGGCGATCGAAGAGGACGACGAGCCCGAGGCGATCGAGCTGACCAAGGCCGGAGGCTAGCTCGGGCCCCGGGGCTGGGAGAATGCTCGGGTGTCCGCACCCGAGTTCTCTTTCAAAGTTGGTACCCGACTGGAAGGCCGTCACGGCCGATCGGGGCTGATCAGTACCCCGCACGGGGAGATCGCCACCCCCGCGTTCATTCCGGTGGGTACCAAGGCGACCGTCAAAGCGGTGCTGCCGGAGACCATGAAGGAGATCGGCGCGCAGGCGCTGCTGTCCAACGCCTATCACCTGTATCTGCAACCCGGTTCGGACATCGTGGACGAGGCCGGTGGGCTGTCGAAGTTCATGAACTGGCCCGGCCCGACCTTCACCGACAGCGGCGGTTTCCAGGTCATGTCGCTGGGCGTGGGTTTCAAGAAGGTGCTGGCGATGGAGTCCGTCGGCGTGCAGAACGACGATGTGATCGCCAAGGGCAAGGAGCGCCTGGCCCATGTCGACGATGACGGCGTCACCTTCCGTTCGCATCTGGACGGTTCCAAGCATCGGTTCACCCCCGAGGTGTCCATGGGCATCCAGCATCAGCTCGGCGCGGATGTCATGTTCGCTTTCGACGAGCTCACCACGCTGATGAATACCCGCGGCTACCAAGAGGATTCGCTGGAGCGCACCCGGCTGTGGGCGCAGCGCTGCCTGGACGAGCACGAGCGGCTCACGCAGGCGCGGTCGCATCGCCCGTATCAGGCGCTGTTCGGCGTCATCCAGGGCGCGCAGTATGAAGACCTGCGCCGCAAGGCATGTCGCGATCTCGAGGCCTTACGTGGCGCTGCCGGAACGGGATTCGACGGCTACGGGATCGGCGGTGCGCTGGAGAAGCACAATCTCGGCACCATCGTCGGCTGGTGCTGTGACGAGCTTCCCGAGAGCAAGCCCCGGCATATGCTCGGCATCAGCGAGCCCGAGGATGTCTTCGTCGCGGTCGAGAACGGTGCGGACACCTTCGACTGCGTGAATCCCTCGCGGGTGGCGCGCAATGCCGCCATCTATGTGGACAAGGGTCGGTTCAATATCGACACCGCCCGCTTCCGCCGCGACTTCACTCCCATCGACGAGACCTGCGACTGCTACACCTGCGCCAACTACACCCGCGCCTACCTGCATCATCTGTTCAAGGCCAAGGAGATTCTGGCCTCCACGCTGTGCACGATCCACAACGAGCGCTTTACCATTCGCCTGGTGGACCGGATTCGCGAGAGCATCGAGAGCGGTGACTTCGACGCGTACAAGACCGAGTTCATGGGTCAGTGGCGGGGCCGGATCAAGGCTCCGGAGGCGTAGTTCGCGCGGGATCGGTGAGTCTGGCTAAAGGATCCGTGGGTAACTCGTCATTGTTCGGGAGGGTCCACCCGGCAACGATCTAGGGAACGCAGTGACCCGCACGAGGAGGACCGCAGATGCCGGGACCGACATTGATCGAGGCCGAGGGGCGGACGGCGGCGCGCGCCGTGCTGCGGGTGAGCGCGGTCTTCGGATTCACCGCGGCCCTGGCGCGGACCGGGGGAGCGGTCACCGACGGGCATCTCGAATTCGCCCGTGTCTGTGGCCTGTCCGATGACGAGATCATCGATCTGGCCCGGGATTACGCGCGCACGCGCGGCCGCCGCGGTAGGGGCGGCGACCGCGCCGTGACCGTCTACTCGTAGAGCGCCGAGCGCTCGCGCGGGCGGTAGCTGGGCTCACGCTTCTTGAGGAAGGCGATGCAGCGGTAGCTGATGGGCAGGATCATGGCCTCCACCAAGGTCTTCCAGATGAAGCCGACCAGCACGTAGTTGATGAAGTCGGGCCAGGTGTGGATGCCGATGGCGGTGGCGGCGATGGAGCAGAACACCAGGGTGTCGCCGAATTCCCCGGCGACGGTGGAGCCGAGCAATCGGGCCCACAGGTGCTTCTCCTTGGTGCGCTCCTTGATCAGCACCAGGGTGACCGAGTTCAGGAACTGACCGACGAAGTATCCGGCGAGTCCGGCGAGCACCAATTGCGGTGTGGTGCCCAGGACATTGCGGAACGAATCCTGGTTCTCGTAGAAGTCGGCGGCGGGCAGCCCGATGGCGATCCAGAAGGTGCCGACCATGAGCAGCAGCATGCCGAAGCCGTAGTAGACGGCGCGGCGGGTGGCCTTGAAGCCGTAGACCTCGCTGAGGATATCGCCGATGACGTAGGCGATCGGGAAGAGGAAGAAGGCGCCGTCGGTATTGATCGGCAGCAGTTGGATCGGGCCGAGCGCGGCGTGTTTGTCGGCGAAGAATTGCACGCCCTTGGTGGCACAGATATTGGAGATCAGCAGGACCGCGGTGAAGACCACGACCACCTGCGTGTAGTAGCCCCCCGCGGCCGAGGCGAATGCTGCGTGCTCGGGCGCGGGGTGTCCAGATCGGTCTGATTCGACCGTTTTCGTATCGCTCACCCGAGCAGTATCCCCGGTGCGATCGATGGTTATGGGCTGGTGGGGTGCCTTAGGCTTGCACAATGACGCAACCCGGCGATTCCGACGAGTGGTGGAAGCAGTACGGGGGTGACAGCGCGCCCGGCGACGCCGGGCCGCCGACTCCGCCACCGGCCGGACACTCTTCCGCGCCGAATCTCCATAAGCCGGGGACACCCGGGCAGCAGCCGCTCCAATATCCCCCGGTGAATCCGGCTTCGCAGCCGCAGTATCCGACTTATCCTCCGCCGCAAGCGAATTCGTCCGGCGGTTATCCACAGCCCAATCCCGGCGGGTTCGCGCAGCCCAACTCGGGCGGGTTCGCACAGCCCGGCGCGGGCGGGTTCGCACAGCCCGGCGCGTACGGCCAGCCGATGCCCGTATATCAGCCGCCCGGGTATCAGCCCTACGGCTATCAGGCGCAGGGGCTGGGGACCAGCGGCCTGGCCATCGCCTCGCTGATCGTCTCGGTGCTGGGTCTGTCCACCCTGTTCTTCTGCTTTCTGCCGATCGGCTCGCTGGTGGGCCTGGTGCTCGGCGTGGTGGCGCTGAATCAGGTGAAGCAGTCCGGTCAGGACGGCCGGGGTCTGGCCCAGGGCGGAATCTGGGTGGGTGCGGCCGGTCTGGCGCTGGGCATTGTGCTGTGGCTGATCATCGGGGCCGCGTTCATCGGCGCGGGCAGTTCCTAGACTCGGACCGAAAACGACAGCGGGGCGCATCCATTCGAATGGATGCGCCCCGCTTCGGGTTTACTGTCGTCAGCCCTTGACGACCTGGGTGCCGCCGGCGAACTTGTCGTGCCAGCCCTGCTTGTTCGGGTCCTGCTCGATGGTGACCGCGATGTAGATCTGTGCACCGATGCTGACCAGCCAGCCCAGGCACGGGATCAGCTGCACGAGCACGAACAGGTTGCGCTTGGCCGAGGTGGCCGGGTCCACATTGCCGCCGCCGGGGGCGAGCACCTTCAGGCCCAGGATCTTCTTGCCGAAGGTGGCGCCCTGCGAGCTCTCCAGCAGTACGAAGTAGCCGAAGAGCAGCACCGGGACCAGCACCTCCCATGCCCAGCCGAGCTTGCCCGGGAGAATGGCGTAGATGATGCCGGCCGGGATGCCGACGATCAGGCTGTCGATGATGCGCGCCGCGAGGCGCAGCCACAGGTCACCCGGCTGCGCGCCGCCACCGAAACCCGGTGCGTTGTAACCCGGCTGGCCGCCGTACGGCTGGTACGGCTGCTGCCCGTAGCCCGGCTGCTGACCGAACTGCGGCTGCTGGTTGTACGGGTCGGACGGCTGCTGGCCATAGCCGGGCTGCTGGCCGTAGGCCGGCGGCTGCTGCTGGTTGTAGGGATCGGGCTGTCCGTACGGCTGCTGGGGCTGCTGTCCATAGGGCTGCTGGGGCTGCTGCCCGTACGGCTGCTGCGGCGCTCCACCGTAAGGCTGGTCCTGCGGGTACGGCTGCTGCCCGTACGGCTGGCCGCCCTGCGGATACTGGTTGGGGTCGTACCCACCGCTCGTCATTGTGTTCGCCGTCCTCGTCGAATTCGTTCGGAATCTGGGTCGAGTGCGTACGTTACGGACCTGACCAGGGTTGCAACAAGCCGTCTGGGTCGAGTCTCCACGGTTCTCTCGGCAAGGTGTCCGGCCGGAATCTGGCCGGTAACTGGGAGATTGTGGTTGCGTCGGGGTAGCCCAGCGAGGCGGCGAGGGCGTGGAAAACCTGTGCCGGGGTCTCGCCGAAGGCCATTCGATCGTGCAGGGTGACCGCGCCGTCGCGTTTGGCCAGGCGCGCCCCGGAGGTGTTGAGCACCAAGGGGACATGCGCGTACCGGGGTATCGGCAGTCCGAGCAGTCCGGCCAGGTACACCTGACGTGGGGTGGAGGGCAGCAGGTCGTCACCGCGCACCACCTGATCGATGCCCTGCGCCGCATCGTCGACCACCACCGCGAGGTTGTAGGCGGGGCTGCCGTCGCCGCGCCGCAGCACCAGATCGTCGACCGCGCCGAGGTAGCTGCCGAGCAGCTCATCGGTGATCTCCAGCTCGGTGATCTCCGCGCGCAGGCGTAAGGCCGCTGGTCTGCCCTGCGCACGCCGTTGTGCGCGTTCGTTTTCGGTGAGATCGCGGCAGGTGCCCGGATACGCGCCCATCGGTCCGTGCGGCGCGGTGACGGCCTGCTGGATCTCCCTACGCGTGCAGAAACATTCGTAGGTGCGCCCGGCGGCGGTCAGGCGCGCGATGGCGTCCTCGTACAGCGGCAGGCGGTCGGACTGCCGCACGACCGGTTCCTCCCAGTCGAGTCCGATGGCGGCGAGATCGGCCAGTTGGCGTTCGGCCGCACCGGCTTTCACCCGATCCAGATCTTCCAGCCGGATCAGGAATCCGCGTCCGGTCGAACGGGCGAAGAGCCAGGCGAGCAGTGCGGTGCGCAGATTCCCCAGGTGCAGATCACCTGAGGGACTGGGGGCGAATCGTCCGAATCCCGGCACGAGGCCCAATGCTAGGTGGGTTGCCCGCGCGTGGACGCGAGGCCCCGGCTTCGCAGTCTTCGCCGGCCCGCCGGTCCTTCGCAGTCCTGCGGGCGCACACGCGAAGTGCGAAGTGGCAGTGCGATTGCGGCCTCAGTGAATCCGCAGCTGCGGGCTCAGATCGGCTTCCGACAGCGGTTTCCGCTGCTCGAGCGCGGCGAGCAGAGTGTGCGCGCGGGCGATGAGTCCGGTGCTGTCGATACCGTACGGCGGTGGTCCGAAGGCCGCGAGGCGATGCGCCGCGCGTTCGAGGAGAGTGCGCGCGCCCTTCGAATTTCCGCGCTGAATGTGGGTCAGGCCAACGGCGTACTGCGCGAGCCCCTGCCACAGCATCCGTTCGGCGAACGGACCGTTCTTCCAGGCGGCCTCGAGTACCTCGTGTGCGTTGAAGGCTAGGCCAACGTCGAGCAGGCGCTGTGCGTAGTCGAGTGTCTCCTCGGGGGTGAGCTGGAGATCATCGGGAATGCGCTCGACCCCGGGGCTGCCGAAGGGCAGCGGTCGGCCGAATCTGTCGCGCGGCCGGGCATTTCGGGCCCGCCCGTCCTCGTCGCGGTCGCGTCCGGTCTCGTCCTGCGGCTGTTCGCCCATGTGTCCCATGATCCAGCACCGCGTCGCCGCCCGCCGGTGCGGGCGAGGATAGCCAGGAGATCCGCTAATCCATCGACAACCTAATTGCGGCCTTCATTATTTATGTGTTTAATTCTTCGGCTATTTTCAAGCTAATAATTTGCTGGCTAACCTTGCCGTAAATTTGCTGATTGAAAACGAAAGAATGCGATCTCCTTATGACGAACCCTGCTAGTGTTTAGCGCGGGAAGGGTCATTGGGGGTGCATTCCCATCGTGAAGTGCAGAGAGCAGGTTGTACGGAGAGGTTGCGTGCAACTCGCGGCGTACGCAGGATCCGCGAATCTCGTTGGATGCCGGCGTCACCAAGATCGATGCCAGCAAGATCTCGTGCTTGACGCAGCAAAGGAGCTAGTACAGTGAATGTGGATTTCACAGGCGCCGTATGGCGCAAGAGCAAACATAGCGGCCCCAACGGCAACTGCGTAGAGGTCGCTTTCCTCGGGGACGGGAATGTCGGCGTGCGTGACAGTAAGCAGCACGGCAACGGCCCTGTCTTGGCTTTCACCCCTGGCGAGTGGGATGCGTTCCTGTCGGGCGTATCCGACGGGGAGTTCAAGCGAGCCTGATTAAGGCCGGCTGGACCGAGAAAACAGGGCCCCGAGTCGTTTCGGACTCGGGGCTTTTTCGCTGCTTCGGTACCGGAACCGGCTGTGCTACAGCGTGTTCAGTGCCCATTCCCCTCGCTCTGCGCGCGGCGCAGCACGGCCAGCTGTTTATGCTCGACGTCCCGCTCGATCTCCGCGTTCTGCTCGCGTTCGGCGGGTGTGTCGGCGCGGAAGAAGCTGCCGGTGCCGGGCCTGCCCGCAAAACCGAGCTCGTTCATCTTGCGCGGCACCTTCGCGCCCTGATACGCCAGCGGTATCGGATGCCCGTGCGCGTCCACGGGTCCGAGCGGTTGATGCAGTTCGATGTACTCGCCGTGCGGAAGTCGGCGCACCACACCGGTTTCGATGCCGTGCTCGAGCACCGCGCGGTCACCACGCTGTAGGCCCAGGCAGAGTCGATAGGCGGCGAGATAGGCCAGTGGCGGCCCGAACAGCAGCGCTATGCGGAAGCCCCAGGTCGTCGCGTTCAGCGAGATGTGGAATTGCAGCGCGATGATGTCGTTGACGCAGGCCAGGGTGAGGATCAGATAGAACGCCAGGGACATGGCCCCGATTGCCGTGCGCACCGGCACATCTCGCGGTCTCTGCAGCAGATTGTGCCGGGCGGTGTCCCCGGTCAGCCGTTTCTCGATCCACGGATAGCCGATGAGGACGCCGAAGATCAAGGGCATCACCAGTGCCACCGAGAACGCGCCCGGCACCATATGGCCGAAGATATGCAGTTCCCAGGCGGGGAACAGGCGCAGGAAACCGTCGGTCCACATCATGTAGAAATCCGGCTGGGTGCCCGCGGAGACTTGGGATGGGTTGTAGGGCCCCAGATTCCAGATCGGATTGATCTGCAGCACACCGCCCATAATGGCCAGGACGCCGAGGGTGAAGGCGAAGAACGCGCCCTGGTCGAGCGAGAAGACGGGCACGATGCGGGTGCCGATCACATTGCGCTCGGTGCGGCCGGGGCCCGGGTACTGGGTGTGCTTCTGATACCAGACCAGTGCGATGTGAGCGGCTATGAGCGCCAGCATGATTCCGGGGATGAGCAGCACATGCGCGATGTAGAGCCGCGGAATGATGATGTCACCGGGGAAGTCGCCGCCGAACATGAGCCATTGCAGCCAGGTGCCGATGACGGGGGCGCTCATGGTGATGCCCGCGAAGGCGGCGCGCAGTCCGGTGCCGGACAGCAGGTCGTCGGGCAGCGAGTAGCCGAAGAAACCCTCGAACATGGCCAGGATCAACAGGATCGCGCCGATCACCCAGTTGGCCTCGCGAGGCTTGCGGAACGCGCCGGTGAAGAAGACGCGGCACAGGTGCACGATCATGGAGGCGGAGAACAGCAGTGCGGACCAGTGGTGCACCTGGCGCACGAAGAGTCCGCCGCGCACATCGAAGGAGATATCGAGCGCGGATTCGTAGGCGCGGGACATGGTTACCCCACGTAATGGTTGAAATGCTCCGTTGTAGACCACCTCTTGCATGGAGGGGTCGAAGAACAAGGTCAAATAGACGCCGGAGAGCAGCAGGATTATGAAGCTGTAGAGCGCTATTTCACCCAGCAGGAACGACCAATGGGTCGGAAACACCTTGTTGATTGATCTTTTGACGAATGCCGCGGCCTGATACCGCTCATCCGCCGCATCGGCCTGTTCGGCCAGACGATTACGAGTTGCCATTGCGGTCACCCGCCCCCGAAGAGAATGTACGGCTTCTACTACACACGGTAGCACCCAGACCGGCTGGGCTGTATGGCCTTTCGATAGGCTCCTACGGTGAATCGCGTGCCCGGCCCCCCGTCGCCCCTGCGGTCCGGCACCGCGCTGACGCCGCGCGACGCCACCATGTACTGGCTCGCCGCCCGCACCCCCAACGACCTGTTCCTGCTCTACGCCTTCGCCGATACCGGCCGCCCCACCCCCGAACTCCGCGCAACCGTGGCGAACCGGGTCGCCGACATTCCAGATTTGCTGGTGCGCGTGCTGGACACCCCTGCAAACATTGCGTATCCGATTTGGGTTGATTGCGAATTCATTGATGAGCAGTTCGCCGAACATGACCTACTTGGGCCGGACTGGGCGCATCTGACCGCCGCGCTGGGCGATCTGCTGGCCACGGGACTCGACGCCGCCCACCGTCCGTGGCGGCTGCACATCTTCCGCGATATCGCGGGCGCACCCGGCTTCGCAATCGGTGCACCGGCCCTGGTCGCGGTCCTGCAAATCTCCCATGCCCTCGCCGATGGCCGCCGCGCCGCCGCGCTCGCCCGGGCGCTCTTCACGGATTCGCCCGGCACTCCGGCCGTGGCCGAAAGCAACCGGTCGCTGTCGAATCTGCTGGACCGCGCCGTCCCCACCGGTCGACTGCCCGTCGACCGTGCCACCGCGGCCGGTTGGCTGCACTCGGCCCGCGCACTGCCCGGGTTCCCGATATCGATGGCGCGCACCATAATCCGGGGCCTGTCCGCCCACCGCGCGGAAAAGCGCCTGGCCGAGCTGACGGCCGCCGGTGCGATCGCGCCGCCCTCGGCGGGCGCCCGCCCCAATCTCCTGAACGGTGCCGGTTCCGCTCCGAAGGCGCACGCCACCCGCATAATCCTGCGCCCCGCCCGAGACCTGAAGGTCCCAGGTCACACGGTCACGGTGGTGGCGGCCACCGCCATCTCCCTGGCACTGGAGCGCTACCTGGCCGCCCACGGCGCCCCGCCCGAAACCCTCCTGGCCCAAGTCCCCATGTCGGTAGCCACCGACTCCGGCCCCCGCAACAGCTACCGAGACCTCTCGATAAACCTGCATGCGACAGAGCCGAACCCCGCCCGCCGAGCCGCCGCGATAGCCGCCGACCTGACCGCTCGCCGTGCCCGCGCCCTACACCCCCTCCAAGACGCGCGCTCAGCGGCAACCGAAACCCTCCCCGCCCCCATCCTGCGCAGAGACGTCTCCACCTACCCGATAGATATTCTCCCCCACCAGGTTTCCGGCCACACCGTGATCTCCAGCGTCCACCGCGGCCCCGCCGACCTCACTTTCGGCGGCGGCCAGGTCCACTTCACCGCGGGCTTCCCCGGCCTGGGCTCGGTCATGCACCTGACCCACGGCCTGAACGGCCTGGGCGACACCATAACCCTTTCCCTCCACGCCGACCCAGAGGTAATCCCCGACCTAGACCACTACGCCGCCCTCCTCACCGAGTCCCTGACCGAGGTCGAACGCGCCCTCACCGAAACCCCTTCTCCGCCAACGCATCCGGCGGAATAATCCGCCGTGCATAAGTCTCCTCCGGCGAAATCCTGATCTCGTCCGCCACCGCGACCATGCCGGAAGTCGTCCAATACTGGTGGTAGCCGGTGCTTTCGCGGCGAATGGCGACCGCTCCGGCCTGCGCCAACCGCATCATGTCGTCGGCCTACTCGGGCCGGTTGTCTCGAATCGCCGCGGCCGATCCACGCAACAGCAGCCATCCCCAGGTGGAGATCTCCTGTTCGGTCGCGACCGACAGTCGCGGTTCGACCCGATCGGCCCACCGGGTAGCAAGGGTCCGCACCTGATCGAACTGTCGCTCCACCGACAGCAACGAGCACAGCGTGATCACCGCCGACGCGGCGTCGAGCACATTGCCGGTCGCCTCGGCCTCCGCGAGTGACTGTTGCAGCGCTGTCCGGGCGGTTCGTAGCTGCCGAGACTGAACCATGACCGATCCCGCGAGCTGCAGAATTCGGGACCGTAA
>NZ_BDAW01000111.1 GCF_001625085.1 Nocardia acidivorans NBRC 108247 | reverse complement strand
TTCAGACCCCGAAGGTCGAAGAGCCCGAACCGGTTTCCGAGCCCGAGCCCGTCAAGGCCGAGGTCGCGGTGGCCGAGGCCACCGCTCCCGCCGAGCCCAAGGCCGCTCCGGCGGGCAAGGGCTTGGGTATGAAGGGTCCGGCGAAGGCACCCGGCGGCAAGGGTCTGGGTATGAAGGGCGCCGCCAAGGCACCCGGAGCCAAGGCCGCCGCGCCTGCCGAGCCCGCCGGGGCAGCCGCTCCCGCCGAGACCACCGAGGCGTCGTCGGCTCCGGCCGCCCCCGCCAAAGGGCTGGCCATGAAGGGTCCGGCCAAGGCTCCCGGCGGCAAGGGTCTCGCCATGAAGGGAGCGGCCAAGGCTCCCGGTGCGAAGGCGGCTCCGGCCGCTGAAACGCCCGCTCCCGCCGAGGCTTCCGCTCCGGAGGCCGCCGCCGAGGCGTCGTCGGCTCCGGCCAAGCCCGTCAAGGGACTGGCCATGAAGGGTCCGGCGAAGGCTCCCGGTAAGGGTCTGGCCATGAAGGGAGCGGCCAAGGCTCCCGGCGCGAAGGCGGCGGCCCCGGCCGAACCCGCCGCGGCTCCGGCGACCGAGGCTCCGGCGGAAGCGACCGCGGCTCCGGCCGATTCGGCTCCGGCGGCTCCGGCGGCTCCGGTCGAGGCCACCGAGGCCAAGCCGTCCATCGCCCCCAAGGGTCTGGCCATGAAGTCCGGTCTCAAGCGCCCCGGCCCGAAGGCTCCCGGCGCGAAGGCGGCGGCCGCGACTCCGGCCGCCGAAGCACCTGCGGCACCGGCCGATTCGACTCCGGCTCCCGAGGCTCCGGCCCCGGCTGCCGCCGAACCGGTCGCCACCGAGTCCAACGGCACCACCGAGTCCAACGGCACCGCCGAGGGCAATGGCAGCGCTGCCGAGGGCAATGGCACCGCCGAAGGAAACGGCGCGGCCAAGCCCCCGGCGGCCAAGCCCGGCGGTCTGGGCTTCAAGTCCGGTATGAAGGCTCCCGGCAAGAAGAACTGACGCCGGAACAGCACCGATGCGGGCGCGCCACCCACCCGGGTGGCGCGCCCTCGCCGTCTCGATTCGGATCCGCATGATCGATTCTGCTAATGCCGGGCAAACGCGAAACCTGATCTTCGCCCATACTCGAGGTATGACGGATGCGGGAGCGGTTCGGGTCGAGATCGGGGTGGAGTCGCTCGCGGGGGTGCGAATCGCGGATGCGGCGGGCGCCACGCGGGTCGAATTGTGCACCGGATTGTCGGTCGGCGGTCTCACGCCGAGTACGGCCCTGGTGCGGGCCGCGGTCGAGGCGGCCGCCCGGGTACAGATCCATGTACTGATTCGGCCGCGCCCGGGGGATTTTCGCTACTCCGCCGATGAGGTGGCGCTCATGCGCGCCGATATCGAACAGGCGCGCGCGGCCGGGGCACACGGTGTGGTGATCGGGGTCCTGGACGAACAGGGCAATATCGCCGCCGCGGCCAATCGGGAGCTGCTCGCGGCGGCCGAGGGGATGGAGGTCACCTGCCATCGAGCCTTCGATGTGTGCGCCGATCCCTACGGCGGATTCGATCAGCTGCTCGAGTTGGGGTTCACCCGGCTGCTCACCTCGGGGCGGCAGGTGTCGGTGCTGGACGGGGCCGCGCTCATCACGCGCCTGGTCACCCTGGCGGACGGGCGAATTCAGGTGATGGCCTGCGGTGGTCTGCGCGCCGACAACGCGCGCCGGGTGATCGAACTGACGGGTGTGCGGGATCTGCATGCGGCCGTGCGCATTCCGGTGCCCGCACTGCCCGCGCCGGAGACCACCGATGTCGATTTCGCCGAGATCGGGGTGCCGCGCGGATTCGATCATTTCGTCACCGACGCCGACGGCGTGGGTGCGCTCTGCGAGGCGGCACGACTGTCGGTATGAGGAAATATCCGATCTGGATGACGTGGTAATCCGCTGCGGGGGAAATGTTTGCTGTAGCGCATATCAAGTTTGCTGTGCGCCAATAATTCTGAATTTCTCGAGCTAGGGCGCTTGACCAAAACGTTGCTGCCGCATATCTTTTAGAGCACGATTTTGCTTCAAAGTGATTCGGATCATGTCACGGATCCATCACGGGACAGCACACCGGTCACCGCTGCCCCCTTGTCTCGCAAGGAGTTTCAGGTGGTTAGCAGCACAAGACTGTCCATTGCCATGGCCTCGATCGGTCTGACGCCATTTCTCATCACGATCCTGCCCCCCGCGGTGGCGAACGCACACGGTTATATCTCATCCCCGCTCGGCAGACAGGCGCAATGCGCCCAGCGCCTGGTGTCCTGCGGGGATATCCAATACGAGCCGCAGAGCGTGGAAGGCCCCAAGGGCCTGCGCAATTGCAGTGCGAATATCGCCAGATTCGCCGACCTCGACGATGACAGCAAAGGCTGGAAAGTCCAATCGGTCGGCAGTACAGCGACTTTCAGCTGGACCTTCACCGCCCTGCACCGAACCCTGAACTGGGAGTACTACATCGGCGGCACCCGCGTCGGGGTGGTCGACGGCAACAACCAGCCCCCGCCCGACGGCGGCGTCACCCACACCATCGATCTCAGCGGGTTCACCGGCAGGCAGAAACTCCTCGCCATCTGGAACATCGGCGATACCGCCAATGCCTTCTACTCCTGCCTGGACCTACAGATCGGTGGCGGATCACCCGGCACCACAACGCCTCCCACCACCGCACCCACGACCACCACACCTCAGGTCACCACGCCCCCGCCGACCACGACCAAGCCCCCGGTCACCACCAGCGCGCCGCC
Organism: Nocardia acidivorans NBRC 108247; assembly: GCF_001625085.1. Taxonomy (GTDB): domain Bacteria; phylum Actinomycetota; class Actinomycetes; order Mycobacteriales; family Mycobacteriaceae; genus Nocardia; species Nocardia acidivorans. The sequence continues at coordinate 16,562 of NZ_BDAW01000111.1, read as the reverse complement.
CACCACGACGCCGCCGACCACCACCCACCATCACCCGACCACCACCGATCAGCCCGCAGGCACCGAGTGGAAGGTGGGCGCGCGCTACTCCGTCGGCGATGTTGTCACCTATCAGGGCGGCCGCTACCGCTGCTTGCAGGCGCACACCGTCTACGACCCGAACTGGATGCCCGCCGCGACACCCGCACTCTGGCAACGCATCTGACCTGACCCCCGTCATTCCGGCATGCTTTCGGCCGGGATCCACACCGGCCGTACGGCACGGAACCGGGTGGATCCCGGCCAAGAGCGCGCCGGGATGACGAGACAGGTCACGCCGAATGACGGTGCCGGTCAGGGTTTGGAGTGCCGACCCCCACCGCGAGGCGGCTGCTGCGGCTTCGCGGGCGGGCGCGGGAGCGAGGGATCCGTATCGTCGTAGGCCGGATTCTGTTGCTCCGCAGCGGCTCTCAGCGACCAGGGTGGCGGCGTCTCCTGCACCGTATGCTGCGGTCCGGTACCGGGCCAGGACTGCTGCGGTGGCTCCTGCCACGCGTCCTGCCTGGGCTCGGGGGTCTGACGTGGCACACGCCCGGACGGAGCAGATTGCGCGGCACCGGTTTTCGAAGCGGGCCGCGCGCCGGCGGGGCGTGCGGCCCGCTTGGCCGGGCGCGGGCGGTCCGGTCCGGTGGCGCGGGCGGGCGGCCTATGGCCGAAGGGGCGGGCCAGGATGACCGCGATGGCGGTGGTCAGCGGGACCGAGAGGGCCAGGGCGATACCGCCGACGGCCGAACGCGCGATCTCGATGCCGACCGCGTCACCGGTCAGCACATCGCGAATGGAGCGTCCCGCCACGCTGAACAGCAGCAGCAGCGGCAGCGCGCCACCGGCGTAGGCGAGTACCAGGGTGTAGACGGTACTGGCGATATGGTCCCGCCCGACCCGCATGGCGGCGGCGAAAATGCCGCGGCGCGAAGCCTTCTCGTCCAGGGCCGCGAGCTCGAAGGCCGCCGACGCCTGCGTGATGGTCACATCGTTGAGCACGCCGAGCGAGCCGATGATGAAGCCCGCCAACAACAATCCGGTAATGCTCACATGCTGGAGGTAGGTCGCCACATTGGTGTTCTGTTCCTCGGACAACCCGGTCAGATGCGTCATCTTCAGTGCGACCCAGGACAATACGGCCGCCAGCACCATCGAGGTGAGCGTCCCCAGCAGCGCGGAACTGGTGCGCAGATTCACCCCGTGCGCCAGATACAGCACCGAGTAGAGGATGAGCGATCCCGCCACCAGCGCCACCGGAATGGCCGGTTTCCCGTCCAGTAGCGCGGGCAGCATGAAGATCACCAGCACGCCGAAGGCGAAGCCGAGCCCGATCAGCGCCCGCACACCGCGCCAGCGCGCCACCGCGACGATGACCAGCGCGAAGACGCCGACAATGATCCCGAGCGGCAGTCCGCGCGCATAGTCGTCGAACGAGTACACGGTGGCCCCGTTGGTATCGCTCTGCCGCACGATGCGCAGGCTGTCCCCGACCCGCAGATCGGGTTGTCCCGGACCGGGCGCGATCTCGAAGAGCGTCTTCTTGCCCTTGTCCGCCCCCGAATCGATGCTGATGATGCTGCGCTGGCAGCTGTACGCGTTACTGCGCGGCGCCTGCGGCTTCTCGTCGAACGGTTTGCCCAGCGAGGGGCTCCCGCACGGCCCGATGTCCTGACTGATCACCGATCCGGCCTCGGTCACCAGCGCCCCACCGCCCCCGTTCTGCATGGGCAGCGGAATGTCCACGTGGTGACTGCTCGGCCAAAGCCATACGGTCCCGCCGAGAACCAGCACGCCGACGAAGGTGAGCAGCCCGATGACGACCCACTTGGCGGTGGCCCCGATGGCAATGGGCCCGGAGTGGTCATGATGGTGATGATGGTGATCGCTCACCGGGCAACCCTAAACGAAAACGGTTCCCGAAGCGCGGATGGTACGGCCCCCAACCGGGCATGAAGAAAAGGCCCGACGCGGAGGTCGAGCCTTGAAAGATCCTGGAGGGGGCGGCGGAGAGCAGGGGGATGTCTCCGCCGCCCGGGATGGCGGCCCAGGGGGGTAGGCCGACCGATCCAGGGCCAGACGTCCCAGGGGGGGTAGGAGGTCTGGCCGGGCACCTGAGTGCCGAGTCCTACTGTACACAAAAGCCGCTTCTTTGCGCTAGCTAAGTCTCTAAAAACCCACCTTTTTCGTACTAGCGGTTTGTTTTGCTACTGACGATAACCCGCGAGGAAATTGCCGAAGCGCTCGATCGCCACCGACAGGTCCCGCGCCCACGGCAGCGTCACGATGCGCAGGTGGTCATGGTGCGGCCAGTTGAACCCGGTCCCCTGCACCATCAGGATCTTCTCCTGCAACAGCAGATCCAGCACCAGCTTCGAATCATCGTGGATCTCATGGACTTCCGGATCCAGCCGCGGGAACGCGTACAGCGCGCCCTCCGGCTTCACACACGAGACGCCCGGAATCGTATTGAGCTTCTCCCACGCCACATCGCGCTGCTCGAGTAGTCGCCCGCCCGGCAGAATCAGATCCTCGATGCTCTGATGCCCGCCGAGCGCCACCTGAATGGCATGCTGTGCGGGCACATTCGGGCACAGTCGTGACGAGGCCAGCAGTGAGATGCCCTCCAGGAACCCCTCGGCATGATCGGTCGGCCCGGTGATCACCAGCCAACCGGAGCGATAACCCGCCACCCGGTACGCCTTGGACAGCCCGTTGAAGGTCAGGCACAGCAGGTCCGGGGCGAGCGAGGCCAGCGAAATATGCTTGGCGTCGTCGTACAGGATCTTGTCGTAGATCTCGTCCGCGAGCAGCAGCAGCTGATGCTTGCGCGCCAGATCGACGATCTGCTGCAACACCTCAGCCGAATACACCGCGCCCGTCGGATTGTTCGGGTTGATCACCACAATCGCCTTGGTCTTGTCGGTGATCTTGGATTCCATATCGGCGATATCGGGCTGCCAGCCATTGGACTCATCGCACAGGTAGTGCACCGGGGTGCCGCCCGCGAGGCTGGTCATGGCCGTCCACAACGGATAGTCCGGTGCGGGCAGCAGCACCTCGTCGCCATTGTCCAGCAGCGCCTGCATGGTGATGGTGATCAGCTCGGAAACGCCGTTGCCCAGGTAGACGTCGTCCACATCGAACTTCGGGAAGCCCGGCACCACTTCGTAGCGGGTCACGATGGCCCGGCGCGCGGACAGGATGCCCTTGGATTCGGAATAGCCCTGCGCGTAAGGCAGCGCGGCGATGATGTCGCGCATGATCACATCGGGCGCGTCGAAGCCGAACGGCGCGGGATTGCCGATATTGAGCTTGAGGATGCGGTGGCCCTCGGATTCCAGTCGCGCCGCGTGTGCGTGTACCGGCCCCCGAATCTCGTAGACCACATTCTGGAGTTTGGTCGACTGCTCCAGGACGCGCGGGGACTTATGCGGTAGGTGACTGGAAGGACTCACCCGTCCAATGGTGCCATCCGTCCGCAACCAGCTTTTTTCAACGCGGCGAATCGGGCGGCAGCATGCCCTTGGCGGCGGTGGTGCCGCAGAACTCCTCGATACGCTCGTCCAGTTGCCTGGCCTCGATGGCCTCCCGGAATTCCGGGCGGGTGAGGCGCTGGCGCAGGCCGGTGAGCCGCTCCTCCAACTGCGCGATGCGCTTGTCCTCGTCGAGTTGCAGCACCGGTTGCAGCGCCTCGGCGGCGCCGTCCAGACTGCCGTTGATCAGGTGCGCCGCGGCGCTGTCCACCCGGGCGAGGGATTCCGCGCCGTACGAGCGCTGTTCGGTGGGCCCGTTGGCGTACAGCTCGATGGCGCGCCGGGTCGCCTCCAGCGCGGGTTGGGCCTGACCGAGATGGATATAGGTCGCACCCGCGTAGTACTGCGCCTTGGGCTGATTGAAACCGAACACGCCGCCGACCTCGTCGTGCAGCGTGTCACTGGAGTTGCCGTCCCGCGCATCGTCCGCGGCGCGAATACAGCGCTCGGTATCGGCGGGCGAACCCAGCCGGGACCAGATGCGCGCCTCGATATTGTGGAGTCGCACCTGGGAGGTGGCCGATTCCGCGTACTGCTGTCCGCTCTGCGCCAGCAGCACCGCGCGCCGCGGCCGCTCCGACCAGTACTCGATGAGCGCCTGCATACCGCGGGTCCAGGCCCGTAAACCGTTGTGCTCGCACAATTCCGCGTAAGCCCAAGCGGCCCTGGCCTGTTCGCCGGCGGCGTCGACATAGCCGAGATCGGTGCTGGCATTGGCCAGCAGACCGGAGAGCGTGCCCGCCAGCAGGTACAGATGGCCGGTGTCGGCCGGGCGCTGATGCCCCTCGAGCAGGCGATAGACGCGCCGGCGCACCCGCAGCATCTCCACCATCATGGGCACGGGGGGTACGTGCACATAGTCGTTGGCGATACGCGTGACATCGGCATCGAGCTGCTCCAATGTGGTGGCACCCACATTGGAACCCTCCGCCCGGCCCGCATGCTCACTTGCTTCATGGGCAGCCGCCATGATCAGATCCCTCTCCGAAATAGCCGCTAACGCATCGCCCCTCATCGCACCCGTATCGACGAGTGCCAGCAGTTCCGCGTCGCTGGAATAACTGGCCTGCGCCGGAACGCCCTGGCGCACATCGAAACCGGGTACGGGGCGGTCGATCAAGGGCTGGTCGATCAAAGCCGCGAACCGTGCCCGGACGATATCGTCGGACCGGGCCAGGGAGGTATCGAGAGCGGCCTGGTTGACGGGGCGGGGATGGACCCGATCGCCACCGGCCTCCCACTTCGAAACCAGGCGTTCGTGGACGCCCAAATGGGCCGCGAACTCCCGGATACTCATCCGTTTGGCATCGCGGAGGGCACGGGCCTCTTTACCTGACCACTGCCGGACCACGATGTCATCCTTCCGAACGAACTCCGATGTCCAGGGTACGAGTGGATGGTGACCGCTGCCACAGCCGAGATGTAGCTGGTATCAGTCGCTTACGTGCCGGTAGTAGTGGCAGTGATTGGGCAGCGCAAGGAGGGCGTGCGGGCGTTCCCGCACCGCCCGTCAGGGCCCCACCCTGGAATCGGGAGGCAAGGAGTCGGGTGGTGAACGCGGACAAGCTGAGAACGGTGCAGGACTGGGTGTCCTTCTACCGGCACGAATTCGGGCTTCCGGTGGCCGAACGCGGCGGCTTCGTCATGCTTCCCGTGACCGGCGAGGTCGGGGTGCTGCACCTGCCGGTCCCGCGGGCCGAAATGGTCCGCAGCACACTGCGTCAGCATCGGCGCAGCGGTCCGATGCTGGCCAGGCAGATTCGCTGGAGTTTCCTCACCGAGCCCGACGCCGATCCGGGCGCGCAGATCATGGAGGTGCTCAATCGCCTCGATATCGGAATACCCGCGATCGGCAGCGCGGTCATGCTGCCCACCGGGCTGGGTCGCTGGACCCGCGAGGGCTGCCACTGGGTGGTGCCGCCCGCCCGCGATCTTCCACTCCCACCCCTGTCGATGCTCATTACGACAGCTCTGGCGGTGGGAAACGGAGGCGAGGACTGAACGCAGCCGGTCCTCGCACCGGCGCCGCAGGTGCCGGACCCACCGAGTCCGCCCCTTTTCCTGGCAGTCGACGGGGCGGACTCGGCGGGTGAATCTCCATGCCGAATGGCAGCGTAATGGCCGTGCTAGGTCGTACATTTCCGGCATTTCAGGCCGAATTACGGCGGCCCGCAGGCGGGTTCGCGACGGCGGAATCAGCCCGCGGGCCCGGCGGGAGCCGGGAACAGCGGCGGCAGCGTCGGCACGATCACCGGCGGCAGACCCGGAATGATGGTGATGGTGTTGGGTCCCGGCGGGGGCGGTGCCTCGGTGGTGGTGGTCGTCTCACGGCGCGGCGGCGGTGCGGCCAGCGATTCGTTGGTGGCATCGGTGGTGCTGGGCGCGACCGTGGTGGTCTCGGGAGACGGGCGCGTGGTGGTGACCACCGCGGAGCTGGTCGCCGCACCCGAACTCTGTGAATCATGCTCCAGCACTTGCGGACCCCAGCCCAGCGAGACGCCGATGGCGGCGACCACGACCAGCGCGCCCACCGCCACCCCGGCAATGCTGATCTCCCGGCGCCGGGAGAACTTCTCCACCGCGCCGGCGCTGGATAGCAACGGCGGATTCGAGTCGTGCTGTGCCGGAATCGAATTCTCGAAGGCCGCCGGGAAGGGCGCGGCCGCGGGCCGCTGCCGCATCGGGCGCGCCAGTAGCGTGGCGCCGCGCGCGGCGACCGTGCCCGGATTCGCCGGCACCAGCACCGGAACGCCCAGCCAACGCCGCAAAACCCGTGCCACCAGCGGAATCTGGGCGCAGCCGCCGATCAGCGCGACCGCCTGCACCGGCTGCTCGGAGCGCAGGATGACATCGCGGGCCATGCGCGCCGAGGACTCCACGGCCAGCATGATCAGCGCTTCGAAGTTCTCCTGGGACAGCAGCACCAGGCCCTCGGTGGAGGGCAGCGCCACCGCACTGCTCTCGGAGAGTTGCTCTTTCGCGGTGCGGCACAGCGCGTCCAGTGCGGCCAGACCGGCCGCGTCCGGCGGATGCGCGATCCGCCCGGAGGCTATCTGCTGCTCCCGAATCAGCGAGTCCAGGTAGTCGCCGCTGATATCGCTGGTGCGCTCGGTGTAATTCACCTGGCGCGACGCGGTGTCGACCACGGTCACCGAAAGACCGGACGCACCCAGGTCGTACAGCGCGACGGTACCGAATCCCTGCAGCTCACCGGAGAATTCGAGGTACTCCAGGGCCGCGATCACATCCGGCACGAGTTCGTAATTGGTGAACTGGCGGCGCGCCAGCTCGGCCCGGACGGCCCGCGCGTGCTGTTCGTCGCGGTAGGCGATGGCGGTGGCCGCGATCCGCGGATCCGCGGTCAGCACCGCGCCGATGGCATCGGCGGCCAGCTCCTCGACCCGGCGTTCGCCGACCGGAACGGCCTGTACGTCGAAGGCGTCGGCCGCCTGCGGCTGGACCGTGCCCCGCCCGGCGGAGTTCCCGGCATGCGGGCGTGCCACGCGAACCGCGCCCGCCCCCACGGAAACTCCCAGTACCGAACTCATTCGCTGCCCATTCATTGCCACACTGACCGCGCTTGCACACCGAACGACGTGCGAGCGGAGCATATTACGGTGAGGTCACCGTACCTGTCGCCGCCACCTTACGACGCGTGGAGCCTTACGTACACCCGCAGAGCTCAGTTGCCTTCGGGCGTCTGGAAGTTGAGGTACGCACGCGACGGTGTGGGGCCGCGCTGACCCTGATATTTCGAGCCCGCCGCGGCGCTGCCGTACGGGTTCTCGGCCGGGCTGCTCAACCGGAACAGGCACAGCTGTCCGATCTTCATACCGGGCCACAGGGTGATGGGCAGATTCGCCACATTCGAGAGTTCCAGGGTGATGTGCCCGCTGAAACCCGGATCGATGAAGCCGGCGGTGGAGTGCGTGAGCAGGCCCAGGCGGCCCAGGCTCGACTTGCCCTCGAGCCGGCCCGCGAGATCATCCGGCAGCGTGCACACCTCGAGGGTGGAGCCCAGCACGAACTCACCCGGGTGCAGCACGAACGGCTCGTTCACGCCGGGTTCGACCAGCGTGGTCAGCTCGTCCTGCCGTTGCGCGGGATCGATATGGGTGTAGCGGGTGTTGTTGAACACCCGGAACATACTGTCCAGCCGCACATCGATACTCGACGGCTGCACCAGCTTGTCGTCGAACGGGTCCAGCCCGAGACGCCCTTCGGCGATCTCCTTACGGATGTCGCGATCGGAAAGCAGCACGCCAAGAGACTAGTTGGGGTCGTCCCGCACCTCGGCCGTCGGGGTCTGCGCGGGCTCGACCGCCTGCTGGGTACGCAGCGGCCAGCTCGAATGCGCCTCGTCCCGCATGCGGTCGACCATATGCGGATAGTGCAGCTCGAACGCGGGTCGCTCGGAGCGGATGCGCGGCAGCTCGTAGAAATTGTGCCGGGGCGGCGGGCAGGTGGTGGCCCACTCCAGGGAGTTGCCGTAACCCCACGGATCGTCGACGGTGACGACTTCACCGAAGCGGTAGCTCTTGAAGACATTCCAGACGAACGTGATCATCGACAGCCCGAGCACGAAGGAACCGACGGTCGAGATGGTGTTCAGCGTGGTGAAGCCGTCGCTCGGCAGGTAGTCCGCGTACCGGCGCGGCATGCCCTCGTTCCCCAGCCAGTGCTGCACCAGGAAGGTGAGGTGGAAGCCGAAGAACGTGGTCCAGAAGTGCAGTTTGCCCAGCCGCTCGTCCATCAGCCTGCCGGTCATCTTCGGGAACCAGAAGTAGATGCCCGCGAAGGTCGCGAACACGATGGTGCCGAAGAGCACGTAGTGGAAGTGCGCGACCACGAAATAGCTGTCCGAGACATGGAAGTCGAGCGGCGGGCTCGCCAGCACCACCCCGGACAGACCACCGAAGAGGAAGGTCACCAGGAAGCCGATGGACCACAGCATGGGCGTTTCGAAGGTCAGCTGACCCCGCCACATGGTGCCGATCCAGTTGAAGAACTTCACACCGGTCGGCACCGCGATCAGGAAGGTCATCAGCGAGAAGAAGGGCAGCAGTACCGATCCCGTGGCGTACATGTGATGCGCCCACACCGCCACCGACAGCGCCCCGATCGACAGCGTCGCGTAAACCAGTGTGCTGTAACCGAACAGCGGCTTGCGACTGAACACCGGGAAGATCTCGGTGACGATGCCGAAGAACGGCAGCGCCACGATGTACACCTCGGGATGACCGAAGAACCAGAACAGGTGCTGCCAGAGAATCGCCCCGCCATTGGCCGGATCGTAGATGTGCGCGCCCAGGTGCCGATCCACCGCCAGCGCCATCAGCGCCGCGGTGAGAATCGGAAAGGCAAGCAGCACAAGCACACTCGTCACCAGGATATTCCAGGTGAAGATGGGCATGCGGAACATGGTCATCCCCGGGCAGCGCAGGCAGATGACCGTGGTGATCATATTGACGCCGCCCAGGATGGTGCCGACGCCCGAGACCGCCAGGCCCATGATCCACAGGTCCGCCCCGACGCCGGGCGCGTGCACGATGTCCGAGAGCGGGGTGTACGCGGTCCAGCCGAAGTCCGCCGCGCCGCCGGGGGTGACGAATCCCGCCGTCGCCATGGTCGCGCCGAACAGGTACAGCCAGTAGCTGAACGCGTTCAGTCGCGGAAACGCCACATCGGGCGCGCCGATCTGCAGCGGCAGCACCGCGTTCGCGAAGCCGAACAGAATCGGGGTCGCGTAGAACAGCAGCATGATGGTGCCGTGCATGGTGAACAGCTGGTTGAACTGCTCCGGTGAGAGGAATTGCAGGCCGGGCCGGGCCAGCTCCACCCGCATCAGCAGCGCCAGCAGGCCGCCGATGAGGAAGAAGGTCATGGCCGTGAACAGGTACATGATCCCGAGCACCTTGGGATCGGTGGTCGTGATCGCCTTCCAGAGGAACGAACCCTTCGGCTCTCGCCGGCGAGTGGAAGGCCGCACGGCCTCTAGTTGCGGGATATCCCGCGATGGCACCGCGGTCATACGTCACCCCCGAGCAGGGCAGCACCGGCCGCACGCGCACCCGCAAACGTTCAGCGCATCCCAAAGTTCCTGTGGTGGACGGGCTTTCGACCCTGGGGCATAGTCTACGACCGCTGCCGTACAAAACCCCGCGGTTCGCGGAATTGCGTTCCGATCTTCGGCGCGCCGCCCGGGACACGGCGAAACGCGCACCGGAATTCCCGGGCACAGCCCCGCCCCGGACCCGTCGAACACGCGTGGAGCTGGGCGAATGGGGAAAGAGTTGCGTCCCGCCGGACCCGGTCTGATAGAGTCGCGAACGCGTCAAGGCGTACTGCCGATGTAGTTCAATGGTAGAACTCCTGCTTCCCAAGCAGGTAGCGCGGGTTCGATTCCCGTCATCGGCTCACAATGAAAAAACCCGCTCCCCCGAGCGGGTTTTTTCATGCCCGGCGGAGCCGGTCGGGGTTCACCGAATGCATTCGGTGACTATGCGTTTGGTGGCCGTCCCGGCCTTGCGCAGATCATCGCCGGTGAGGCCGACGCCGACCGGATTGTTGTAGCCGTGGTCGATGAGCTTCTGGATACCGCTCTGCGACAGGCCCGCGTCGACATAGATTCCGGCGACGCAGTCGGCGGTCTTCGAGTCGAGTCCGGCCTTGTCCTGCAAGGACTTCGAGATCTGCGGGGCGGTGAGGGCGCCGCTCGCGGGGGCGCCGCTCGTCGTGGCGGAGACCACGCCCGAGGAGGTGGTCGCGGAGGTGGTCCCGGTGACCGCCGGGGCGGTGGTGGTCACCGCGGCCGCGGGGGTGGAGGTCACCGAGACCACAGTGGCGGGTGCGCCGGACTTGTCCTGGCTGCTACAGGCGGCGAGCAGGGGCAACGCCAGCAGCGCCACGGCCAGGGCGGTTTTCCTCATGGCATTCCTCGATCTCCCGGGCGACGGGGGGTTCGTTCGCCGTCACCCGAGAGTGCGCGCCGCCGCTTGCGATCGGCTAGGGAAACGCCAAAAGCGCCGGTGTGGAACTACTTCAGGCACTCGCTCACGATCTTATTGGTGGCCGAGCGCGCCTTATCGGCGTCCGCACCGCTCAGACCCATCGACTCCGGATCGGTGGCGGTGGCGTTCTTGGTGTCGTTCTTGATCATCAGGCGCAGCCCGTCCTGCGAGATCCCTTCGTCCACAAAAAGTTTCGCCGCACAGTTGGCGAGCTTCTCGTCCTTGAGACCACCGTCCTGCAGCGACTTGGAGATCTCGGCCTGCGAGACCGCGGGCTTATCGTCACCGCCACCGCCACAACCGGCCAACAGCGGCAGCGCAACGAGCGCGGCGGCGATCAGGGAAATCCGCACGGGTTCCTCACTTCTGGAGAATGAATGGGTTGGGCCGGGAGGAACGATCTCACAGATCCATGGCGGCGCGCAGCGCTGTGTCGATTCGCTCGGCGGTCTCGGTGTCGACCTCGTCGATGCGTTCGGCCAGCCAATCCCGGTAGATACGACCGAGATTGCCCGCGTGCACCCAACCGTGCCCGGGAATCGGCACCGCGAGAATGTCGCGCGGATCCTCATCCATCACCTCGGCGGCGATCAACCAGGGCCGCGGCGACTCATTGATGCCGTCGCTGCTGATCAGCAGGATATTGCGAATGCGGGCGGAGCCGTGCGGGTGATAGACCCAGAGTTCACCCCTGCGCACGCAACTCCTGCTCCGCGACGGCCAGCTCCGCCTCGTCGTCCAGTGCCTGCCGGACCGGATCGACGCCGGGTCCACAGCCGGTGCGCACCGCCTCGCGCCGCGCGGCCCGCGATATCCAGGCCGAGGGCGACATACCGGCGCGGGCCGCGGCCTGCTCGGCATACGCCCAGGACGCCTCATCGAGCGAGAGAGTCACCTTACGGGTTGCCATACCATTTATCGTACCGCCGACCAGCCGCGAACACGGCCGGTCGAGGGGGCCGAAAAGCTCAATTGGCCATCGGTCAACGACTGTTAGGGTCGACGCACAGCCAGCACTCGGCGGGAGCTCCTATGACGAAGTTGAACCATCACCGCGCGGGCAGCGGCGCACCGCTGGTGCTCGTGCACGGTGTCGGCAGCCGGTGGCAGGTCTGGGAACCGGTCATCCCCACCCTGGCCGAATCGTTCGAGGTGATCGCGGTGGACCTGCCCGGCTTCGGCGACAGCGCGGCGCTCCCGCACACCACGGTCTCCACCCTCGCCGACGCGCTGGTCGGCTTCCTCGCCGCCGAGGGCATCGAAAACCCGCACCTGGCGGGCAATTCCATGGGCGGCGGCATCATTCTGGACCTCGCCGCGCGCGGCCTGGCCCGCTCGGTCACCGCCTACTCCCCCATCGGATTCTGGGATACGCCCGGGCGCGTGTGGTGCCAGCAGGCGCTCGGCCGCGCCGAACAACTCACCCGGGCGCTGCGTCCGGCGGTCCCTGCCCTGCTCGGCAATGTCGCGGGCCGCACCACCTTCCTGAGCCTGGTGTTCGGCAAGCCCTGGGCATTGGATCCGCGCATTGCCGTCGACACCGTCGAGGGGCTGCTCGGCGCGGGCGGCTTCGATGCCGCGCTGGCGTCGTTCACCGATTTCCGGCTGCCCGACCGCACCCGGCTGGAGAGCATCCCGATCACCATCGCCTGGGGTAGTCGTGACATTCTGCTGACGTACGCCACCCAGGCTCGGCGCGCCCGCGCGGCGCTGCCGGGCGCGCGGCATGTCACGCTGCACGGCAGCGGGCATACGCCGTTCTACGACGACCCGATCGGCTGCGCCCGGCTGCTGCTGGACCAGCTGGACTGATACGAGCAGCCGAAGAGGAAAGACCGTGAGTAACAACGTCATCCTGCGGATCGAAGGCGACCGCGCCTATGTCGCCCTGGACCGGCCCGACAAGCACAACGGCCTCACCGTCGAGATGCTCCGCGAACTGGCGCGAGTGGCCCGGAAGATCGAGCAGCGCAAGGATATTCGCGCGGTCATTCTCTCCGGCAACGGTCCCAGCTTCTCCTCCGGTCTCGATGTCGCCAAGGCCATGGGCAATCCCCTGGAGGTGGCGCGTGCGTTCATCCCGCTGCCCTGGACCGGCACCAATGCCTTCCAGGAGGCGTGCTGGGCGTGGCGGCGACTACCGCAGCCGGTGATCGCGGTCGTGCACGGGCGCTGCTACGGCGGCGGCCTGCAGATCGCGCTGGCGGCCGACTTCCGTTTCGTCACACCGGATTCCGAGTTCTCGGTAATGGAGGCCAAGCACGGCCTCATCCCGGATATGACCGGCGCGGCCACCCTGTCCCGGCTGATCGGCATCGACAAGGCGCTGCTGCTCACCATGACCGCCGACCCGGTGGACGCCGCCTACGCCGAGCGCATCGGCCTGGTCACCGAGGTCAGCGCCGACCCGCTCGCCGCCGCCGAGAAGCTCGCCGACCGCATCGCCACCCGGTCCCCGCACGCCGTGGCAAGTGCCAAGCGGCTCTTCGACCGCAGCTGGCAGTCCTCGGTGCGCCGCACCCTGGCCGTCGAACGCGCCACCCAACTGCCGCTGATCATCCGGCAGGCGCTCGGCAGGGGCTCCAAGTCCGAATAGGCCGTTCACGCCGCGGCGACCAGGGTGACCGTTTCGGCGATGATCGCGTCCAACGGGGTAGCCGCCAATCCGAAGGCGCGCTCGGTCGCGGTGGCGTCCAGCACATCGGGATGTTCGAAGGCGTAATACATTTCGATCATCTCGGCGATCACCGAATTCTCCGACCCCGCCCAGGCCAGCTCCGTGCGCGTCATCGGCACGAACTCCGGGGCGGGCATGGCCGCGGCCGCGGCCAGTTCGACGGTGAGCTCGCGCACCGAGATCCGATGGGACGGCACATGCCAAGCCCGACCCCAGCCGACCTCCGAACGAGCGACCGCGGCCAGCGTCCGCGCCACATCGCCCACGTACGACCAGGATTTCGCGACATCCAGATCGCCCGGATAGGAAACCGGCTCCCCGGCAAGCAGTTTCGGCACGACGAACATGTTGTACACCGAGGTCGCCGCGTCCCGGCCCAGGAAAGCCGCGGCCCGCACCTCGGCGACCCGGGCTCGACCCGCCTGGTGCGCGGTCAGCGCGTCCAGCCACATCTTCGCTCGCACAGCGCCTTTCACCGCGATCGGCGCCATCGGCAGATCCTCGGTGAAGGCGCCGTCCACCCGCCCGTACCCGTAGGTATTGCTCAGCGAGACATAGCCCGCACCGGTCCGCTCGGCCGCGGTCAGCAATGCCGCGCCGATCGGCGGGAATTCGGCGGGCCAGCGATCGTAGGCGGGCCAGGTGGTATTGATCAAACTGACCGCGCCGGTGGCCAATTCGCTCATGCGGTCGGCGTCGGTGGTGTCGCCCACCGCCAATTCGATGCGCGGATGCTCGGGGCCGAGCCCGCGCCGGCTCACCAGCCGCACCCGCTCCCCGGCCTCGGCCAGTTCCAGCGCGGTCCGGCTCCCGGTGCCCCCGGCGCCCGCCACAACATGCAGTGACATGGGATTTCCTCTCTCGACGGCCACCGTGCGGCGGCCCGGAATCCACTCTGCCCAGCCGGATCCCGGTACGGTAGTGGCTGGAATGCCAGATATCCCAAGGATCGAGCCATGCACAGGATCGCAGTTCTCGCGGTACCGCCGGTGACCAATTTCGACCTCTCGATTCCGGAGACGGTCTTCCCCGCCGCGGTGATCGACGGCGCACCCGGATACGAGGTGGTGCTGTGCACCCCCGATCCCGGAATCGTGCCCGGCTACAACGGCACCGCCGTGCTCATCGAGCACGGTCTGGACGCGGCGGCGGATGCCGACACGATCATGGTCACCGGAACCGGTGCGCGCGAGGCGGCCGATCCCCGCGTCCTCGCGGTGCTCGAAACCGCTGTGGCGCAGGGCAAACGCATCGCCTCGATCTGCACCGGCGCCTTCGTGCTCGCCCAGGCCGGACTGCTCGACGGCCGCCCGGCCACCACGTACTGGCTGTTCTCCGACGAGCTGCGCGAACGCTTTCCGGCGGTGAACCTGCAACCCGACGTCCTCTTCGTCGACGACGGCGACATCCTCACCTCCGCCGGACTGGCCGCGGGAATCGACCTGTGCCTGCACATGATTCGCACCGACTACGGCGCGATCACCGCCAACGCGGTCGCACGCCTCGCCGTCGTCGCGCCCATCCGGCCGGGCGGGCAGGCGCAATTCATCGAGACTCCGCTCCCGCCCGAGACCGGCACTTCCCTTGCCGCGACCCGGGATTGGGCACTGGCCCGACTCGATCAGCGACTCGCGCTCCGAGATCTGGCCGCACACGCGAATATCAGCACACGCACCCTCACCCGCCGCTTCCGGGAGGAGACCGGAGCCAGTCCGCTGCAATGGCTGCTCCATCAGCGCGTCGACCGTGCCAGAGAGTTGCTGGAGGCGACCACCCTGTCCATCGAGGAGGTGGCGCGGCGCTCCGGACTCGGCTCCGCCGAATCGCTGCGCCAGCATCTGCTGCGCCGCAATGGGCTGAGCCCGAGCGCGTACCGCGTGTCATTCACCCGGCGATAGCGGTGCCGCGACTCGCCATGCGGACGCATCTGTCCAGCTCAGCGCCCAATCGGTGCTAGGAATAAGGGACGTAGGGCAATTCACCGCGAGCAATTTCATCTGCTATCCCGCAAGCCCCAGTTCCGCTGTTAGCATTTTCACACTTTGCCAGCGAGTCGGACATCCTGTGTGGCTGGTCACATACCGTGTGGTCGCGCATGATTTTCGGCGAGAACCGGAGGACCACGCATTGAACAAGTCCGCCCCCCTGCTGCTGTCCGCCGTAGCAGGTGCCACGGCCTTGCTCCTTACCGTGACCGGCCCCGCAGCAGCCAACCCCAATGCCATCAATCCGATTCCGGTGCTCAACGGCACCAATGGGCTGCCCCAGCTTCCCGGCCGCACCAAAGCGGTCTTTCAGGTCACCGGTATGCAGAGCCCCAACAACACCCAGGCCTATAACGTCCTCGGCACCGACCTCGGCATCATGTGGGACAACGGCAACGGCGAAATGCTCACCACCTTCGGTGACACCGCCGGACTCGGATTCCCCAATCTGCTGGTCGGCAGCACGTGGGCCTGGCGCTCCAATATCCTGGTCCGCTCACACACCCGTAACCCCGCCAACGGCATCTACTTCGACAGCGTCGTGCGCGATATCTTCGGCCAGGCGCGCGATCTCATCCCGAGCCCGAAGATCCCGTTCCTGGAGATCAGCCGCATCCCCACCGCCGCCATCTCGGTCGGCGGCACCCAGTTCATGAGCCTCATGTCGGTCAAGAGCTGGGATGACGTGGGTCAGTGGACCACCAATTTCTCCGGGCTCGCCGCCTCCGGCGACAATGGCGAGAACTGGGTCGAACTGCCCGCCACCCGCCGTCCCGACGAGAACGGCAACGGCAATTTCCAGATGAACGCCTTCGTCAAGAACGGCGGCTTCGTCTACGAATACGGCACCGCGTCCGGGCGCAATAATCCCGCCTTCGTGGCGCGCGTCCCCGAGGCCGCGATCGGCGACCTCGGCGCCTACGAATACTGGTGCGGCGACAAATGGAAGCGCGACGATGTGGACGGGGCCACCCCGGTCATCGGCGGCGGTATCTCCGAGATGTCGGTGCAGTGGAACGACTATCTCGGGCAATACATCATGCTCACCACGGATCCGTGGAATTCGGTGGTCATGTACCGCTCGCCGAATCCCGAGGGGCCGTGGAGCGGGCCCGAGGTGCTGATCGACACCCGCGAACTGCCCACCGCGTACGCGCCGTCGATCTTCCCGTACCAAACCGGTCGCGACCTGTACTTCCTCACCACTGTGCACAGCCAGTACAACGTGATTCTCATGCACACCACCCTCTAGGGAGGGTCCACTCGAAAACCCGGCCGCGAACACGCAAGCGTGTTCGCGGCCGTCGTATAAGAGGAGGGTTCGAACTCGGCT
>NZ_BDAW01000110.1 GCF_001625085.1 Nocardia acidivorans NBRC 108247 | reverse complement strand
GGCTCCAACTCGGCTCCGGGGCTGGCGCGGTCCGCGACCGTCGTGTGAAGGAAGAGCTCGAGCTCGGCCCTGCGGTCGGCGCGGCTCGCGGCCGAGTGGGAGCAGGCTCACGGGTTGGCGCGGGTTCGCGGCCGGGGCGGATGTTCGGGCGGCTTCTAGACTCGGACGCATGGACGCGGAGGCATGGGACGAGCATTACGCCCATACGGAGTTGGTGTGGGGTGCACCGCCGAACGACACCGTGGTCGAGCAGGTGTTCGGATTGGAGCGGCGACTGCCGCTGGCGGGCGGCGAACCGCGACCGGAACTGCCCCGGGCCTTGGACCTGGGCTGCGGTGAGGGGCGCAACGCGCTGTGGCTGGCCACACACGGGTGGCAGGTCGACGCGGTGGATTACTCACAGGTGGGGATAGACAAGGGGCGCACGGTGGCCTCGCGGCTGTCCCGTTCGGTGCGCGGGCGCATCCACTGGCATTGGGCCGATGTGAACGCCCTGGACGCGGCCGGACTCACCGGACCGTACGAGTTGATCCTGCTGGCCTTCGTCCACCTGCCCGCCGATCAGCGCCGCGCCCTGCTGTTGCGCGCGGCCGAGATGCTCTCCCCCGGCGGCACCCTGCTGGTACTGGGCAATGACAGCCTCAATCTGACCGAAGGCTATGGCGGCGAACGGAATCCGGAGCTGCTGTTCACCCCGGACGATGTGGTGGCCGACCTCGCACCGGCGGGCGAGGAACTGCGCATTCGGGTGGCCGACCGCATTGCCCGGCCCACCGAGGAGCGCGATGCCATCGACGCCCTGATCGTGGCGACCAAACCCGTTCCGCTGGAGGAGGGTCCGGAGCTTCCGGCGCTGGAGAGCACCGAATCCTCGAATAGTTAGGCGGAGGGTGTGGATCCCGGCCGAAAGCACGCCGGGATGACGGGGCCCTCGGCCCGGACGGCGGGATCCGATCGGCCCGGACGGCGGGGGCAGTCAGCCCGAATAGCGGGCGCGGCCAGCCCAAATAGCAGCGGCAGCCAGTCCGAGCGGCGGCAGTCAGCCCGGACCGCAGGGACAGTCAGCCCGAATAGCGGCGGCAGCCAGCCCGAATAGCAGCGGCAGCCAGTCCGAGCGGCGGCAGTCAGCCCGGACGGCAGGGACAGTCAGCCCGAATAGCGGGGCAGTCAGCCCGAATAGCGGGGCAGTCAGCCCGAATGGCGGGGGCAGTCAGCCCGGATTATGGGGTTAGTTGGCTGACCAGCGGGGGAGCCAGGCGGCGATGGTGGCGGCTATTTCTTCGAAGCCCGCTCGGTAGGAATGCGCCTGGCCGGGAATAACTTTCACCTCGGTGGCGTCGGCGGGGTCGGGAATGCCGAAGGGGTCGCGGGCGCCATTGACCACCACGACCGGGATATCGCCGACCGCGAGCAGTTCCTCGCGGCGCGACTTCTCCGGTTTGCCGGGCGGGTGCAGTGGAAACGACAGTGCGACCACGCCCCTCGCCTTCGCCTCGAACGCGGTGCGGCAGGCGACCCGCGCACCGTTGCTGCGGCCGCCCTGGATGAGCGGCACACCCCGGAACTTCTTGCGCAGGGCCGCAATGATTTCCAGCCACGCCGTGTCCTGTAGCTCGGCCTTACCGGGCGCACGGCGGCCCGCCACCCGATAGGGCTGGGTCACCAGCACCACGACCCCGCCCAGTTCCAGGGCCGAATCGCGTACGGCGAGCAAATCTTTCGCGTCGACGCCACCACCGGAACCGTGCGTCAGCACCAGCAGGAAGGCGGGCGGCTTGCGCTTGGGCCGCGCGATCTCGATCTCGGCGGGCCCGGCACTGGTTTCGATGCGCACACCACACGCTAACCATTCGATCGCCCCGAAACCGCGCGGCACACCGGCCCGAATCCGTCTCAGACCACGGGCGGCGACCGTTTGTATTTCCGACCTTCATCGCACCGCGCCGCAGGCCGTCGACCTCACCGTCCGGGACAGCGAAACCGTGAGGGAGCCGCGGTTGCGGGACCACCTCCGGTGCCGCGGGTATCCACCCGCTGAGCGGCGCGGGTGCCGTTCATCACATTGGGCGCGATCATCTTGGCGAGCCCCTTACCGGTGGGTAACATGGCACTTAAGTTACCCGTCAGTAGCGCAGTTTTACAGTGTCTACTCGGTGGACCAACGGGCGGGAACGGGCACCAACCGAACCGCACCCATCTCAATGGAGAGTGAGTACGACCATGGGTCACTACAAGAGCAATGTCCGCGACCTCGAGTTCAACCTCTTCGAGGTGCTCGGCCTCGGTTCGCTCCTGGACGGCGGCGCCTACGGCGACCTCGACACCGAGACCGCCAAGGAGATGCTGAACGAGGTCCGCCGCCTGGCCGAGGGTCCGCTCGCCGACTCCTTCGAGGACGGCGACCGCAACCCGCCGACCTTCGATCCGGCCACCCACACCGTCACTCTCCCCGAATCCTTCAAGAAGTCCTACCGCGCCCTCGAGGACGGCGGCTGGGCCAAGGTCGGCGTGCGCGAGGAGCTCGGTGGCCTGGGCGCCCCGTCCGCCCTCACCTGGGCGCTCGGCGAAATGATCCTCGGCGCCAACCCGCCGGCCCAGATGTACGCCGCCGGTGCGGGTTTCGCGCAGGTCTTCTACAACAACGGCACCGATGAGCAGAAGAAGTGGGCTCAGATCATCGCCGACCGCAACTGGGGCGCCACCATGGTCCTCACCGAGCCGGATGCCGGTTCGGACGTCGGCGCGGGCCGCACCAAGGCCGTCAAGCAGGAGGACGGCTCCTGGCACATCGAGGGCGTG
>NZ_BDAW01000109.1 GCF_001625085.1 Nocardia acidivorans NBRC 108247 | reverse complement strand
AGCGGAGTCGAAGGCTGCCGAATGCACGGCGCTGCGGCAGGTGTTCGCCTCCGGTGAGGCGCTGCCCGCCCCGATCGCGCAGCAGCTGCGTGAGCTGACCGGTGCGCGGCTGCACAACCTGTACGGCCCGACCGAAGCCGCGGTCGACGTGACCTATCACGAGGTCACCGCCGCCGATACCCTCTCGGTGCCGATCGGCCGACCGGTGTGGAATACCCGCGCCTATGTGCTCGATGCCCGGCTGAACCCGGTCGCGCCGGGTGTGACGGGTGAGCTGTACCTGGCCGGTGATCAGCTGGCGCGCGGGTACCTCGGCCGTCCGGATCTGTCCGCGGATCGCTTCGTTGCCAACCCCTTCGGTACGAGCGGTGAACGGCTGTACCGCACCGGCGATCTGGTGAAGTGGAATGCCGAGGGCGAGCTCGAGTACCTGGGCCGCACCGACTTCCAGGTGAAGCTGCGCGGTCTGCGCATCGAACTCGGCGAGATCGAATCCGCGCTCACCGCACTGGATTCGGTCGCCCAGGCCGTGGTCGTGGTGCGCGCGGATGAGCGTCTCGGCGATCAGTTGGTGGCGTACCTGGTGCCCGCGACCGCATCGTCCGGTGCTGTCCTGGCCGCCGACGGTGTGCCGGTGGACCTGGTGCGCACCGCACTGGCTGCCGCGTTGCCGAGCTATATGGTGCCCGCCGCGTTCGTGGTGCTGGATGCCCTCCCGCTCAATGCTTCCGGGAAACTGGATCGCAAGGCGCTGCCCGCACCGGTGTTCGAGGCCAAGGTGTTCCTGGCTCCGGCCACCCCGGCGGAGGAGATCGTCGCCGGTGTCTTCGCCGATCTGCTCGGCGCCGAGCGCATCGGTGTGGATGACGACTTCTTCGAGCTGGGCGGCAGTTCGCTGCTGGCCGCCAAGGCGGTCGCCCGGATCGGCACCGCGCTGGGTACGAATCTGGGTGTGCGGACGCTGTTCGAGGCTCCCGCGGTCGGTCGGCTGGCCGCGCGGGTCGAGGTCGCGCCGTCGGGTGCGCGCCCCGCCCTGGTCGCGGGCGCTCGCCCCGAACAGCTCCCGCTGTCGCCCGCACAGCAGCGCATGTGGTTCCTGAACCGCTTCGACGGCGCTTCCACCGCGTACACGATTCCGTTGGCGTTGCGGCTCTCCGGTGAACTGGATGTGGCCGCATTGCGCGCGGCGGTGGGCGAGGTCGTGGAGCGGCACGAGACGCTGCGCACCATCTATCCCGAGACCGCCGCCGGTCCGGTGCAGGTGATTCTGCCCACCGATCGGGCCGCACAGCCGCTGCTTCCGATCGACTGCACCGAAGCCGAACTGCCGCAGCGTATTCGGGCGTTCACCGGTGCCGGTTTCGATGTCACCACCGAGGTTCCGGTTCGACTGCGACTGTTCCGCATCACCGATGCCGGGCCCGGCGAGTACGTGTTCGTCGGTGCGCTGCATCATATTTCGGCCGACGGCTCCTCGCTGGTCCCGTTCGTCCGCGATCTCATGCTCGCCTATGGCGCGCATCTCGCCGGTGGCGCTCCCGAATGGTCCCCGCTGACCGTGCAGTACGCCGACTACGCCCTGTGGCAGCGCGCCTTGCTCGGTGCCGAGGACGATACCGAATCCGTTGCGGCACAGCAGCTCGCGTTCTGGCGCAGCACGCTCGCCGGGCTGCCGGATCAGCTGGACCTGCCTACCGATTTCCCGCGTCCGGCCCGGCAGAGCCTGCGCGGCAAGCGGATCGAGCTCGCGGTGGACGCCGAACTGCATACCCGCCTCATCCGGGTGGGCCGCGGCCACGGTGCGACCCTGTTCATGGTGGTGCACGCGGCGTTCTCGGCACTGCTGGCCCGCCTGTCCGGCACCGCCGACATCACCGTCGGCACCCCGATCGCCGGTCGTGGTGAGCAGGCCCTGGACGACATCATCGGCATGTTCGTGAACACCCTGGTGCTGCGCACCGAAATCGATGCGGCGGAACCGTTCTCGACCCTGCTGGACCGGGTGCGCACCGCCGATATCGCGGCCTTCGCACACGCCGACGTGCCGTTCGAGCGCCTGGTCGAGGTGCTCAATCCGGCACGCTCCACCGCCCGGCATCCGCTCTTCCAGGTCGGCTTCTCCTTCCAGAACCATGAGCGGGCCACCCTGGAACTGCCCGGCCTGACGGTCGCGGAGGTCGACTTCGACAATGAGATCGCCCAGTTCGACCTGCACCTGTTCGCGGTCGATCACTACGGACCGACCGGTGCACCCGCCGGAATGGCCCTGACCCTGGGCTACGCCACCGATCTCTTCACCGAGGCCACCGCCGCCCGCTTCGCCGCCGCCCTGCGCCGCATGCTGGAAGCCGTTGCCGCCGCACCGGATACGACCGTCGGCGCGATCGATCTGCTCGGCGCGGACCTGCGCGAGCAGGTGCTCACCGAGTGGAATGCCACCGACCACCCCCTCGCCCCGGTCACCCTGGTGGATCTGGTCGACACCCAGGTCGCGGCCACCCCGCACGCGGTCGCCCTCCTGACCGCCGAGGGCGAAACCACGCTCACCTACGCCGAATTCGACGCCCGGGTGAACCGCCTGGCCCGCCACCTCATCGCCACCGGTGTGGGCCCGGAGAACACGGTCGTGCTGGCGCTGCGCCGCTCCCTCGACCTCGTGATCGCCATGTACGCGGTGGTCAAGTCCGGTGCCGCCTACGTCCCGATCGACCCGGACCACCCCGCCGACCGCATCACCCACATCATCGAAACCGCCGCCCCGGCAGCCATCCTCACCACCTCCGATGGCGATGCTTCCCCCCGCAGCGCCGCCGGTGACGCTTCCCCCCGTCATCCCGGCGCGCTTTTGGCCGGGATGCACGGCAGCGACATCGACGTACTGCGGATTGACGAGCTTGATCTGTCCGCTTACTCATCCGCCCCGATCCAAGACGCCGACCGCGTACGCCCGCTGCGCCCGCACAACCCCGCCTACCTGATCTTCACCTCCGGCTCGACCGGCAAGCCCAAGGGCGTAGCGGTCCCGCACTCGGCCATTGCCAACCAACTGCATTGGCTGCGTGCCACTTTCGACCTGGACGCGAACGACCGCTCCCTGCTGAAGACCCCCGCCACCTTCGACCTCTCGGTCTGGGAATTCTGGTCCCCCCTGACCACCGGCGGCAGCCTGGTCGTCACCGCCCCCGGTGACGAACGTGATCCGGACCGCCTGCGCGCGCTCATGGAGACGCACGCCGTCACCGTCCTGCACCCGGTCCCGTCCCTGCTCGGCATGCTGCTCACCGCCGGTGCACTGCCCGCCTCGGTGCGCGCGGTGCTTGCCATCGGCGAAGCCCTGCCCGCCGCCACGGCCGCGGAGTTCCTGGACAATCCGGGCAAGGCTCGACTGTTCAACCTGTACGGCCCGACCGAGGCCGCGGTATCGATCACCGCGTGCGAGGTGACCGAGCGTCCCGAGCAGGCGGTCTCCATCGGCGCCCCGGCTTGGAACAGCGGTGCGTATGTACTCGACGCACGCCTGCAACCGGTGCTGATCGGCGTCCCCGGTGAGCTCTACCTCTCCGGGGCGCAGCTGGCCCGCGGCTACCACGGCCGCCCGGCGCTCACCGCGGATCGCTTCATCGCCAACCCGTTCGGCGCGGGTCGCCTGTACCGCACCGGCGATATCGTGCGCCGCCGTGCGGACGGTAGCCTGGAGTACGTCGCCCGCGCCGATTTCCAGGTGAAGATCGGCGGCTTCCGCATCGAACTCGGTGAGGTCGAGACGGCCCTGCGCCGCCGGGATGGGGTGACCGCCGCGGTGGCGGTGGCCCGTGCCGACGGCCATGGCGCGCGGTTGGTCGCCTACGCGGCCGTGCCCGGTATCGACCCGGCCCGCCGCGACGAGATGGCCGCCGAATTGCGCACCGCGCTCACCGCGGACCTGCCGCAGTACATGGTTCCGGCCGCCCTGGTGGTGCTGGATGCCCTGCCGCTCAATGCCAATGGCAAGGTCGATCGGGCGCGCCTGCCCGAACCGACCTTCGCGGTCGCCGCGTACCGGGCCCCGGTGTCGCGGATCGAGTGTCTGGTCGCCGCGGCCTTCGCCGAGGTGATCGGTCTGCCGGCAGCGGGTGCGCCCGCCGAACGCGAGGCCACCGCGGTCGGCCTGGACACGGATTTCTTCGCCCTGGGCGGTAATTCGCTCATGGCGACCCGGCTCGCGGCCCGTCTCGGCGCGGACCTGGGCGTGCGCGTTCCGGTGGCGGCGGTCTTCGAGGCCCCGACCGTACTGGCCCTGGCCGAGCGGCTGGCCGCGATCGATCCGTCCGATACCCGGCCCGCCCCGGTGCGCCGGATCGCGGAATCGCCCGCACCACTGTCGCTTTCGCAGCAGCGCATGTGGGTGCTCAACCGTCTGACGCCGGAGTCGGGCGCGTACAACGTGCCCGCCGCCATCCGGCTCACCGGCACCCTGGATCGGGAGGCGCTGGCCGCCGCACTGCGGGATCTGGTGCGGCGTCACGAGATTCTGCGCACCCGCTACCCGGAGGTGGACGGCGAGGCGGTGCAGCAGGTGCTCACCGCGGACGAGGTGCGTTTCGACCTCACCCCGATGACCGTGCCCGCCAACGTCCTCGACGACCGTATCGCCGAAATCGTCTCCGCCGGTTTCGATGTCACCGTCGCGCCGCCCGTGCGCGTGGCCCTGCTGGCGGTCTCCGCGACCGAGCATGTGCTGGTCGTGGTCATGCACCACATCAGCACGGATGGCTATTCGGTCGCGCCCATGGCACGGGATCTGGTGCGGGCGTACACGAGTCGGCTCTCCGGTTCGGCTCCCGCGTGGACCCCGCTGGCCATCCAGTACGGCGACTACAGCGCCTGGCAGCGCACCGTGCTCGGCGCTGAGGCCGATCCGGACAGCCTGCTCAACACCCAGCTCGGCTTCTGGCGGAGTGAATTGGCCGGACTCCCGGAGCAGCTCCCGCTGCCCACCGACCGTCCACGCCCGGCCCGGCGCGATATGCGCGGCGCCACCGTCGATTTCGACATCGAGGCGGCGCTCACCGAGCGCCTGACCGCGGTCGCCCGCGAGCACAACGCCACGCTCTTCGGTGTGCTGCACAGCGCGTTCGCGGTGCTGCTGTCCAAGCTCTCGGGTCTGAGCGATATCGCCATCGGCGCACCCGTCGCCGGACGCGGTGAGCGGGCGCTGGACGACCTGATCGGCATGTTCGTCAATACCGTGGTGCTGCGCGCCGAGGTGGACGCCCGGGCCCCGTTCCACGAGCTGCTGCGCCAGGTCCGCGATCGTGATCTGGCCGCGCTGGCCCAAGCCGATATCCCGTTCGAACGGGTGGTGGAGGCGGTGCTCTCGGCCTCCGGCCGTGCCCGTTCCTCCGCGTACACCCCGCTGTTCCAGGTCATGTTCGCCTTCCAGAATATGAATACCGGTGCGGTGGCCCTGCCGGGTCTCGAGGTGCGGGTACTCGAACCGCGCCTGACCGAGGCCAAGTTCGATCTCCAGCTGACCGCGCTGGAGCAGTACGACCCGCACGGTCGCGTCACCGGATTGCGCATGCAATTCGCCTACGCGACAGACATTTTCGACGCCGCCACGATTCGCCTGCTGGCGGAGCGGCTGCGCCGCGTGCTCGAGGCCATTGCCGCCGATCCGGCGGTCGCGGTGCGCGCCATCGATATTCGTACCGAATCGGAGCGGCCCCGCAGCGGCAACTCCGGTCCGGCGTCCACCTCGGCCCCGGGCGCGTCCGCGCGTCCGGCAGGGGTGGAGCGGACACCCGCCGAGGTGCCCGCGGCCGAGCTCCCGGCGCTGATCGCCGCCGCCGCCGAGCTGGCCCCCGACGCTGTCGCCGTCACGCACGGCGCGCACAGCGTCACCTACCGCGACCTCGCCACCAAGATCGCCACCGTCGCCCGGGCCATGGGCGCCGCGGCGAAGCCGGAGGCCCTGGTGAATGTCGCGCTCGCCGGCCTGGTGCCCGGCATCCTGGCTGCCCTCGGTGCGGGTGGCCTGTCCCAAGTCCTGCACACGCTTTCGGGCGCGGCGCAGGCGCTGGTTCAGTCAGAAGGAGACCTCTGATGTCTCGTGTGGAGTCGGTCGCCCTCAACCGGTTCGGTAACCATGCGGCGCTGCGCAGCGCCTATGGGGCCGCGGACCTGCCCAATCTGATCGAAACGGTGGCGGCCCTGGAGCCGGAGCGCATTGCGGTCCGGTACGGGGATGTCACCGTCGGCTACGGCGCGCTCGCCGCCGAGCTGGGTGCGCTGGCCGAGGCCATGGGCGGCGCGCTGGAGCCCGAAGCCCTGGTCCAGGTGGTCATCTCCGGTCAATTGCCCGCGCTCATGGAGGGAGAGGAGGGTGCGCTCGCCGCCGTCCTGGACGACCTCCTGAACGATGCGGTCGAGGCCGCGGCGGCCGTGCTCACCCCGCACCTGGCCCCGGTCGAGACCCTGGCCACGCTGTTCGAGGATCAGGTGCGCCGCACCCCCGACGCGGTGGCGTTGCAGTTCGGCGGGGAGAGCCTGACCTACGCCGAATTCGATGCCCGCGCCAATGTCCTGGCCCGGCATCTGCTCGACCTGGGTGTCGGCCCGGATGTGCTGGTGGGCTTGGCCGTTCGGCGTTCGTTCGAACTGCTGGTCGGCATGTACGCCATTGTGAAGGCCGGTGGCGCGTACGTGCCGTTGGATCCGGATCATCCGGCCGAGCGCCTGTCGTATGTGCTGTCCATCGCGAATCCCGCTGTCGTACTGACGACTTCGGCCGATGAGCCGCGGTTCGAGACCGCCGTGCCGGTGCTGCGCATCGACGAGTTCGAGCGCACCGCCGCGGCCGCCGACCACGCCCCGGTCGCCGATCTCGATGTGCCGCAGCCGATGGCGGACAATATCGCCTACGTCATCTTCACCTCCGGTTCGACCGGACGGCCCAAGGGCGTCGCGGTCTCGCATCGCGCGATCGTGGCGAATCTGCGCTGGCGCCAGCGCATGTACCGGATGCACGGCGCGGACGCGGTGTTGCAGAAGACGCCCTTCACCTTCGATGTCTCGGTGTGGGAGTTCTTCTGGCCGCTGCAGGTCGGCGCGCGCCTGGTGATCGCCGAACCGGACGGTCACCGCGATCCCGCGTACCTGCTGCGCACCATCGCCGACTACGGCATCAGCATCGCGCATTTCGTGCCCTCCATGCTCTCGGTCTTCGTGGCCGAGGCGGCGCGCGACGGCGTATCCGATTCGCTGCGCGCGGTTTTCGCCTCCGGTGAGGCGCTGCCCGCCGCCACCGCCGCCGATTTCCGCGATGTCAGCGGAGCCACGCTGCACAACCTCTACGGCCCCACCGAAGCGGCCGTGGACGTCACCGCCCACGAGGTGACCGCCGCCGATATCGTCCAGGTGCCGATCGGCGCGGCCGCCGACGATACCGATCTGCTGGTCCTGGACGACAATCTGCGCCCGGTCCCGACCGGGGTGGTCGGCGAGTTGTACCTGGCCGGAGTGCAATTGGCGCGCGGCTACGTGGCGCGCGCCGGACTCACCTGCGAGCGCTTCGTCGCCAATCCCGAGGGCGCGCCCGGTGATCGCATGTACCGCACCGGTGATCTGGTGCGCTGGCAGCAGGTGGACGGCGGCCCGAACGAACTGGAGTACCTGGGCCGCAGCGATTTCCAGGTGAAGCTGCGCGGTCTGCGCATCGAACTCGGTGAGGTCGAGGCCGCCCTGCTCAACCACGACCGGGTCGCGCAGGCGGCGGTCGTACTGCATCGCAATGCCACCGGCGATCATCTGGTCGGCTACGTGGTGCCCGCGACGACCGCGCCGGATGACACGGTCGCGCCCGTCGGCGCATCGGCCGCGGCCCACAACCTGGATACGGCCGAGGTGCTGGCGGCGGCGCGGGAGCGCCTGCCGGAGTACATGGTGCCCGCCCTGCTTATGGTGCTGCCGGAATTCCCGCTCAACCCGAACGGCAAGCTGGATCGCCGGGCGCTGCCCGAGCCCGAATTCACCGACAGCGCGGTGGTATTCCGTGCCCCGGAGACCACCGCCGAACTGGCCGTCGCGGCCATCTTCGCTGATCTGCTCGGTACCGACCGGATCGGCGCGGACGACGACTTCTTCGCCCTCGGCGGTAACTCGCTCATCGCCACCCGCGCCATCGCCCGGGTCTCCGAGGCGCTGCGCATCACCTTCGATGTGCGCGACTTCTTCGACCGCCCCACCGTCGCGGCGCTGGCGCTGCTCGCCGATGATCCGGCCGCACAGGCGGATTCGGACGTGGCGCTGATCGGACCCGCCGAATTCGACGCCGATCGACCGGTACTGGCGGCGGGGGAGCGGCCCGCGCTGGTGCCGCTCTCGCCCGCACAGCAGCGCATGTGGTTCCTGAACCGCTTGGCGCACACCGAATCCGAGACGGCCGCCGACGGATTCGACGCCGCCGCGGTCGACAATGTGATCGTCGCGCTGCGCCTGCGGGGCGATCTGGACCGGACCGCCCTCGCCGCGGCGGTCACCGATCTGATCGCCCGGCACGAGGTGCTGCGCACCTCCTACCCGCAGACGCCCGCGGGCCCGATCCAGCTGGTGCACACCGCCCCGCTCGGACCGCTCACCGCGGGCCATCCGATCGCCGACCAGCTGGCCCCGATCGACACCACCGACGCCCTGCTGCGCTCGGCCGTTGAGGCGCAGGCCCGGCGCGGATTCGACGTCGCCGCGCAGATTCCGTTGCAGCTGCGCCTTTTCCGGGTCGATCCCGCCGATCACACCCTGGTGCTGGTGGTGCACCATATCGCGGCCGACGGCGTCTCCATGGCCCCGCTGGTCCGCGATCTGGTCGAGGCGTACACCGCGCGCCGTGCGGGGGAGCGACCCGACTGGGCTCCGCTGGACGTGCAGTACGCCGATTACGCGCTCTGGCAGCAGCGTCTACTGGGAGATGACACCGATTCGGAATCGCTTGCCGCCCGCCAGCTTTCGTTCTGGACCCGGGAACTGGCCGAGCTCCCGGCGCAATTGGACCTGCCCGCCGACCGCCCCCGCCCGGCGGTGAGCGAATACCGCGGCGCGACGGTCGGTTTCGATATCGACGCCGAGCTGCGCACGGCCGTCGACACCCTCGCCGCACAGAGCCGGGCGACCCCGTTCATGGTGCTGCACGCCGCGCTGGCCGCCCTGCTGGCGCGCCTGTCCGGTACCGCCGATATCGCCATCGGCACCGCCGTCGCGGGTCGCGGTGAACGCGCGCTGGACGAGCTGGTCGGCATGTTCGTCAACACCCTGGTGCTGCGCACCGAGGTGCGCGGTGGACTGTCCTTCGCCGAGCTGGTCTCGGTGGCGCGCGAACGCGATCTGCGCGCCTTCGCGCACCGGGATGTACCGTTCGAGCGCCTGGTCGAGGTGCTGAACCCGGTCCGCGCCCGCAATCGCCACCCGCTCTTCCAGGTGGCGCTGGTCATGCAGAACCTCGGTGCGGACACCCCCGAACTCCCCGGTGTCCGGGCCGAGCTGGTCGAATTCGATTCCGGCTTCGCCAAATTCGATCTCCAACTGACCGTCGCCGAGCAGGGCGACGGCTATCGTGCCGAATTCAATTACGCCACCGCACTCTTCGATGAGCCCACGGTCGGCGAGTTCGCCGCCAAATTCCTCCGCCTGCTCACCGCCGCCACCGCCGCTCCCGACCGCCCCGTCGGCGATATCGAACTCCTCGATGCGGGTGAGCGCGACTATGTGGTGGACTCCTGGAACGCCACCGGTCACAAGGTCCCGGATCTGTTCCTGCACGCCGGTTTCGACGCCCAGGCGCAGCGCACCCCCGCGGCGCGCGCCCTGGTGTTCGGTGAGACCGAACTCAGCTACGCCGAACTCGACGAGCGCGCCAATCGACTGGCCCGCCTGCTCATCGAGGCCGGCGTCGGCCCCGAATCACTTGTGGTACTCGCCATGGCGCGCTCGGTGGAGCTCATCATCGCCATGTACGCCGTGCTGCGCGCCGGTGGTGCGTACGTGCCCGTCGACCCCTCGCATCCGATCGAGCGTATCGGCCATATTCTCGACACGGCCCGGCCGCAGCTCGTATTGACTACCGCCGGTGACGGTTTCGCCCTGCCCGCCGGCGTCGACCTCCCGCTGCACCGCGTCGACGAGCTGGACCTGGACGGCTACCGGCCCGGACGCGTCACCGACCGTGATCGCCGTGCAGCCCTGCACCCGGAGCATCCGGCCTACGTCCTGTTCACCTCCGGCTCCACCGGTAAGCCCAAGGGCGTGGCCGTCAGCCACCGCGCCATCGCCAATCAGATGGCGTGGATGCAGGCCGAGTACCGCATCGGCCGCAAGGACGTCTACCTGCAGAAGACCGTCTCCACCTTCGACGTCTCGCTATGGGGCTACTTCCTGCCGCTGCGCGCCGGCGCCACCATGGTGCTGGCCGCCCCCGACGGTCACCGCGATGCCCGCTACCTCGCGGAAACCGTTGCCGAGCACGGGGTGACGCTCACCGATTTCGTCCCCTCCATGCTGGCGGTCTTCGCCACTCACGCCGAGCCCGGCGAACTCGATTCGCTGCGTGAGGTTTTCGTCGCCGGTGAGGCTTTCCCACCGGAGACGGTCACGGCCTTCCGCGCGGTCTGCGATGCCGGTCTGCACAATCTGTACGGCCCCACCGAGGCCGCGGTCACCGTCACCTTCCGCGAGGTCGGCGAGGAGACCCAGGCCGTGCCGATGGGCGAGCCGGAGTGGAATACCCAGGTCTACGTGCTGGATTCGCGCCTGCGTCCCGCCCCCATCGGCGTACCGGGTGAGCTCTACCTGGCGGGCGTGCAGTTGGCGCGCGGCTACCACGGCCGGGTCGATCTCACCTCGGATCGCTTCGTGGCCAACCCCTTCGGCCTCGGCGGCGAGCGCATGTACCGCACCGGCGATCTGGTGAAGTGGACCCCGGAGGGCGAGCTGGTCTACCTGGGCCGCATCGATTTCCAGGTCAAATTCCGCGGCCAGCGCATCGAACTCGCCGAGATCGAGACCGCCCTGCTCACCGGCCCCGAGGTGGCCCAGGCCGCCGTCCGGGTCATCCCCGGCGAGACGGGCGACTTCCTCGCCGGATACGTGATCCGCACCCCCGGAACCGATCTCGATACCGATACGCTGCGCGATCGGCTCACCACACTGGTCCCCGCCTACATGGTGCCCACCGTGATCGTGGAACTCGCCGAATTCCCGCTCGGCACCAGCGGCAAGCTGGACCGCGGCGCCCTGCCCGTTCCGACTTTGGCCGTCAAGCGTTTCCGCGCCCCCGTCGATGCCGTGCAACGCCTGGTCGTCCGCGTCTTCGCCGAGGTGCTGGGCCTGGAGACCATCGGCCTGGACGACGATTTCTTCGCCCTCGGCGGCAGCTCCCTCTACGCCACCCAGGTCACCGCCCGCACCGGAGCCGAACTGGGCGTGCGCATTCCGGTCCGCACCCTGTTCGACGCGGGCACCGTCGAGGGCTTCGCCGCCGCCGTCGGCGCGTTGGCCGGCGCCACCGCGCGCCCGGCCCTGGTCCCGCAGCCCCGCACCGATCGCGTACCGCTCTCCTCGGCCCAGCAGCGCCTGTGGTTCCTCAACCGCCTGGAGAGCGAACAGGAGCGCCCGAGCAGCTACAACCTGCCGATCGTGCTGCGCCTGAGCGGCCGCCTCGATGTAATGGCCATGGAGCAGGCCGTACTGGATGTGCTGGCCCGCCACGAATCGCTGCGCACCTACTATCCGGACACCGAATTCGGGCCGTACCAGAAGACCCTGGACCCCGTCGACGTCGGCCTCACCCTGAATCCGGTCCCGGTCCAGGAGTCCGAGATCGTCGCGGCCGTCACCGCCATCGCTCAGGCTCCGTTCGACGTGGTGCGCGAATTGCCCTCGCGCATCGCACTGCTCGTGGTCGACCGCGGTCCGGACGCGCCCTTCGACGCCGATGAGTACGTGCTGGTCATGGTGCTGCACCACATCACCGGCGACGCCCTCTCGATGGGACCGCTGGTCAGCGATCTGGTGACCGCGTACACCGCGCGCCTCGCGGGTGCGGCCCCCGACTGGGAGCCGCTGGCCGTCCAGTATGCCGACTACAGCCTCTGGCAGCGCGCGGTGCTCGGCTCGGAGACCACCCCGGGCGACCTGGCCCACCAGCAGCTGGAGTTCTGGCGGAACACCCTGGCCGGACTTCCGGCGCAACTGGCCCTGCCCACCGATCGCCCGCGCCCCGCGCAGCCGGAGAACACCGGCGGCACAGTCGATTTCATCATTGACGGGGATATCTCGGCCGGACTGCGCGAGGTGGCCCGCCGCGAGCAGGCCACGCTCTTCATGGTGGTGCACGCCGCCTTCGCCGTCACCCTGGCCCGCCTCTCGGGCACCGGCGATATCGCCATCGGCACCCCCGTCGGCGGCCGCGGTGAACGTGAGCTGGACGCGCTCATCGGCATGTTCGTCAACACCCTGGTGCTGCGCACCGAGGTCGATCCCGCCGAGTCCTTCACCGATCTGCTCGCCCGTACCCGCGATACCGACCTGGCCGCCTACGCCCACGCCGACCTCCCCTTCGAGCGTCTGGTCGACGATCTGGTGGTGGACCGCTCCACGGGTGCGCATCCGCTGTTCCAGGTCATGCTCAGCTTCGGTGAAGACCGCGGCGAGGCAACGGAATTCACACTTCCCGCGCTCACCGTGACACCCATCGAACTGCCGGATACGGTCGCGAAGTTCGATCTGCAACTGGTCGTGAACGCGACGGCGGACAACCGTCTGACCGCCGGCCTGCGCTACGCCGCCGAACTCTTCGATCCGGCCACCGCGACCGCCTTCACCACCCGCCTGTGCCGCGTGCTGGCGGCCGTCGCCGCCGACCCCGAGGTCCGCGTCGGCGATATCGACCTGCTCGAACCCGCCGAGCAGGAGTTGGTTCTACGCCGCTGGAATGACACCGCCGCGCCCGTCGACGCGACCGCGACACTGGTCTCCCTCTTCGAGGAGCGGGCACTGACCAGCCCCGACGCCCCCGCCGTCGAATTCGAGGGGACAACTCTGTCCTACGCCGAATTCGCCGCGAGCGTGCACCGCCTCGCCCGCTACCTGGTCGAGCAGGGCGTCGGCGCGGAGACCTCGGCGGCACTGGGCATGCGCCGCTCGCTCGATCTGGTGATCGCCATGTACGCCGTCCTCGCGGCGGGTGGCGCGTATGTGCCGCTGGACCCGGATCATCCGGTCGAGCGCACCCGGTACATCGTGGAGACCGCCCGCCCGGTCTGCGTGCTCACCTCCGGCGCGGACCTGGAAGGTATTGCGGGACAGCAGATCCGATTCGATCGGCTGCGGTTGTCGGGTTACTCCGATGCCCCGCTGACCGACGCCGATCGCCGCACCCCGCTGCACCCGGGCAATACCGCCTACGTCATCTTCACCTCCGGTTCGACCGGCCGCCCCAAGGGCGTCGCAGTCTCGCACGCCGCCATTGTGAATCGCCTGGTGTGGATGCAGGCCGAATACCGGCTCACCCCCGCCGATGTGGTGCTGCAGAAGACCCCGGCCACCTTCGACGTCTCGGTGTGGGAGTTCTTCTGGCCCCTGCAGATCGGCGCCCGGCTGATCGTGGCCAGGCCGGACGGGCATCGCGATCCGGCGTATCTGGCCGAGCTCATCGCTGACCGCGGCGTCACCACCGTGCACTTCGTACCGTCCATGCTCGCGGTCTTCCTTGCCGAACCCGAGGCCGCGCAATGCAGCTCGCTGCGACAGGTCTTCGCTTCCGGAGAAGCCCTGCCCGCCATCACCGCACAGCGGCTGCGCGCCCGCACCGGGGCCGAACTGCACAATCTCTACGGGCCCACCGAGGCCGCGGTCGATGTCACCTATCACCGCACCACCGACGCCGACACCGTCACCGTCCCGATCGGCCGTCCTGTTTTCAATACCCGGCTGTACGTGCTGGATTCGCGGCTGCGCCCGGTTCCGGCCGGCGTGCCGGGTGAGCTCTACCTGGCCGGTGCCCAGCTGGCCACCGGCTATGTGGCACGGTCGGATCTGACCGCGGATCGCTTCGTGGCCAACCCCTTCGGCGATGCCGAGCGCATGTACCGCACCGGCGATCTGGTCGAGTGGACCGCCGACGGTGAGCTGGAATACCTGGGCCGCACCGACTTCCAGGTCAAGCTGCGCGGTCTGCGCATCGAACTCGGCGAGATCGAGACCGCGCTCACCGCACTGGGCGCCGTCGCCCAGGCCGTCGTGCTGGTGCACGAGGATCAGCGCCTCGGCGGCACGCTGGTGGCTTATCTGGTCGCCGACCCGGGGGCGGAGATCGTCACCGCGGAGGTGGAAGCCGAACTGGCCCTGGCGCTTCCGGCCTATATGGTGCCCTCGGTCTACCTCGTGCTGGACGCGTTGCCGCTCAATGCCTCCGGCAAGCTGGACCGTCGCGCCCTGCCCGCGCCCCGTCCCGCGCACCGGGAGTTCCAGGCCACCAGCGGTTCCGCCGAGGCGCTGGTCGCCGAGATCTTCGGTGCGCTGCTCGGTGTCGATCGGATCGGCGCGGAGGACGACTTCTTCGCCCTCGGCGGTAATTCCCTGGTCGCCACCCAGCTGGCCGCCCGCCTCACCAGGGCCACCGGGGTCCAGGTGCCGCTGCGCGTCATCTTCGACGCCTCCACCGTGCGTGCGCTGGCCGCGCGAATCGAGCTGTCGGACAGCGATATCGCCGTGCCGTTGCCGCCGCTGGTCGCCCTGCCGCGCGGCGATGTCATCCCGCTCTCCATCGCCCAGCAGCGCATGTGGTTCCTCAATCGCTTCGACGCGCGGGGCGGCGGTTACAACATTCCGTTCGCGCTGCGCCTGACCGGTGCGCTGAATGTGGCCGCACTCCGGCACGCCGTCATTGATGTGATGGCCAGGCACGAGACCCTGCGCACGCTCTACCCGGAGCGGGACGGCGAGGCCACCCAGCTCATCCTGCCCGCGGGCACCCACCTGGTCGAGCTGGTGCCCGAGACGGTCACCACCGCCGAACTGCCCATGCTGGTGGATTCGCTGGCGCGCACCGTCTTCGATGTCACCGCCGAGGTTCCCGTCCGGGCGCGCCTGCTGCACCTGGCCGATAAGCCGAACGCGCATGTGCTGTTGTTCGTGGTGCATCACATCGCCGCCGACGGCTGGTCCTTCGCACCGCTCACCCGGGATCTGGCGAACGCCTACGTCTCGCGCTGTGCCGGTATCGTTCCGAATCCGGCGCCGTTGCCGGTGCAGTACGCGGACTTCGCGCTCTGGCAGCGCACCGCGCTCGGCAGCGTCGAGGACCCGGACTCGGCGTTGAGCCGACAGCTGGGCTTCTGGACCCG
Source organism: Nocardia acidivorans NBRC 108247 (assembly GCF_001625085.1). Classification (GTDB taxonomy): domain Bacteria; phylum Actinomycetota; class Actinomycetes; order Mycobacteriales; family Mycobacteriaceae; genus Nocardia; species Nocardia acidivorans. The sequence continues at coordinate 8,039 of NZ_BDAW01000109.1, read as the reverse complement.
CCGCCTCGACGGTCTGCCCGATGTCCTGACGCTCCCGGCGGATCGCCCCCGCCCGCCCGTCGCCAGCGGCCGCGGTGGGACCGTCACCGGCCGACTCGACGCCCAATTGCACTCGGCGCTGCTGGAATTCGCCGCCGAGCAGCGGGTGACCACCTTCATGGTGCTGCACACCGCGCTCGCGGTGCTGCTGGCCCGGCTGTCCGGCACCGGTGACATCGTGATCGGTACGCCCGTCGCCGGACGCGGTGACGAGTCCCTGGACGAGCTGGTCGGCATGTTCGTGAACACCCTGGTGCTGCGCACCGAGGTACGGCCCGAAGCCACCCTCGGTGAGCTGCTCGGCGAGGTGCGCGGTTTCGATCTCGCCGCGTTCGACCATGCCGCCGTCCCCTTCGAGACCCTGGTCGACGCCCTGAACCCGGTGCGCTCACAGGCGCACGCGCCGCTGTGCCAGGTGACGCTCACCCTGCAGAATCACGCCCAGCCCGATATCCGGCTGAACCGCTTGGCCATCGAGGCCCTCGAAGTGGAGGTCTCCACCGTCCAGTTCGATCTGGACTGGACGCTGTGGGAGACCACCGACGCCACCGGAGCCCCCGCGGGTCTGGATGTGCATGTGAACTACGCGGCGGACCTTTTCGACGGATCCACCGTCACCGAGTTCCTGGCCGCGTTCGAGCGGCTGCTGCGCGCCATGATCACCGATCCGCGCGTCATCGCCGGTGATGTCGAGATCATGTCCTTCGCCGAACGCGGCCTGCTGCTCTCCGATCGAAATGCGACCGCGCGCGCACTGCCCCGCGAAACCCTCGCCGATCTGCTGGACGATCGGGCCGCACGGGATCCGGAGACCGTGGCGCTGATCTTCGAGGGCGCGACCCTCAGCTACGCCGAGCTGGCCGACCGCGCCAATCGCCTTGCCCGCCACCTTGTTTCACAGGGCGTCGGACCCGACGCGATTGTCGGCGTCACCGCGGAGCGCTGCCCGGACATGGTGATCGCGCTGTATGCCATCGTGCAGGCGGGTGCGGCGTACGTGCCCGTGGACCCCGCGCATCCGGCGGACCGGATCGCCCACGTGCTGGGCACCTCGAACACCTCGCTGGTCCTGATCGTCGGCGGCGCCGCACTACCTGAAATCGCGGGCGTACGCGGCATCGACTTTGCGGCACTGGAGCTTTCGGAGTACTCGCCCGCGCCGCTCACCAATGCCGATCGGCTGGGTGAGCTGCGCCCGGAGAATCTCGCCTACGTGCTGTTCACCTCCGGCTCGACCGGTCTGCCCAAGGGCGTGGCCACCGACCATCGCGCCATCATGAATCAGCTGCGCTGGCTCCAGGATCGCTACGGCGTCACCGCGGCCGACCGCATCATGCAGCGCGCACCGCTCACCTTCGACGTCTCGGTGTGGGAGTGCTTCCTGCCCGCGCTCGTCGGTGCGCCCCTGGTGATTCCGCGCCCCGGCGGCCATCAGGATCTGGACTATCTGGCCGGACTCATGCGTGAGCACGGTGTCACCATCGCCGAGCATGTGCCCTCGGTGCTGGCCGCCCTGGTCGCCGAGGGACACGGGGACGCGCTGCGCTCCTTCCGGCATCTGCACACCGGCGGTGAGGCGCTTTCGGCCGAACTGCTCACCCAGCTGCGCGCCGAGGTCTCCGGCGCCGTGCACAATGCCTACGGCCCCACCGAGGCCGCCATCTCCACCATCTACCACGAATTCTCCGATGCCGATCCGGAATTCGAGGTGGCCATCGGCCGGCCCAACTGGAACACCCGCGCCTATGTCCTGGACGCCCGGCTGCGTCCGGTGCCGACGGGCGTCACCGGTGAGTTGTATCTGGCCGGGGATCAGCTGGCCCGCGGCTATCAGGGCCGGGGCGGGCTGACCGGTGAGCGTTTCATCGCCGATCCGTTCGGCGTTCCCGGTTCGCGCATGTACCGCACCGGTGATCTGGTGCGCTGGAATCGGGCGGGCGCGCTGGTCTATCTGGGCCGCAATGATTTCCAGGTCAAGCTGCGCGGACAGCGCATCGAACTCGGTGAGATCGAGGCCGCGCTGCTGGCCGCCGACGGTGTCGCCAATGCCGCGGTGCTGCTGGCCCAGGACACCGCCGGGACGGACTGCCTGGTCGCCTATGTCGCCGGGACGGGGTTGTCCGCGGACCGGGTGCTGACCCAGGCGCGCGCCCAATTGCCCGCCTATATGGTCCCCGCGCACGTGGTGCTGCTGGCGGAGATGCCGCTCACCGGTGTCGGCAAACTCGATCGCAAAGCACTGCCCGCGGTCGAATTCGCCGCCGCCGCCACGGCATTCCGTGCGCCCAAGGAGGGCGTGGAATCGGTGCTCGCCACCCTTGTCGCGGATCTGCTCGGTGGCGCGGCCATCGGCGCGGATGACGACTTCTTCACCCGGGGTGGCAATTCGCTGCTCGCCATGCGCCTGGTGGCCCGCGCCAATGCCGCGCTGGGTTGTGAACTGAGTGTGCGCGAGATCTTCGAGGCGCCCACCGTCGCCGAACTCGCCGCCCGGGTGCTGCGCGGTGACCGCCGCGTCCCGCCGCTCGTGCCGATGCGCCGCTCGGATCGAATTCCGCTGTCGCTGGCGCAGACTCGCATGTGGCTGCTGAACCGGCTGGAGCCGGAGTCCGCGGTCTACAACATCCCCGCCGCCATCCGGCTTTCCGGGGCTCTCGACGTGACGGCCCTGAACGCCGCTCTCGCCGATGTACTCGATCGCCACGAGGCGCTGCGCACTCTCTTCCCCGAGGATGCCGCCGGACCGATGCAGGTGGTGCTGTCGCCCGAGCAGGCGCGACTGCCCGAACTCACCCCGGTGGAGACCGGGGATCCGGTCGCGGCCGTCGCCGAGGTGGCCGGGCGCGGCTTCGACCTGCGCACCGAACTCCCCATTCGCGCATACCTTTTCCGCACCGCGACCGCCGACCGGACCGCGGTCGCCGAGCATGTGCTCGTGGTGGTCACGCATCACATCGCGGCGGACGGTGTTTCGACCGTTCCGCTGGCTCGTGATCTGGTGGTCGCCTACGCGGCGCGCATCGAAGGCGCTGCCCCGCAGTGGGAGCCGCTGCCGGTGCAGTACCCCGACTTCACGCTCTGGCAGCGCGAGGTGCTGGGCAGCGCCGACGATCCGGAGTCGGTGCTCGCCGGTCAGATCGCGCACTGGCGCGCCGAACTCGACGGTCTCGCACCGGTACTGGAGTTGCCCACCGATCGTCCCCGCCCCGCGGTGGCCACCGGTCGCGGTGCGGCGCACCTGTTCGAGATCCCCGCCGGCGCCACCGCCGCGCTCGCGGAACTGGCACGGCGGCACGGTGTCTCGACCTTCATGGTGGTGCACGCCGCCTACGCCGTGCTGCTGGCCCGGCTGACCGGCACCGAGGACATCGCCATCGGCACACCCATCGCGGGCCGCTCCGAACAGGCTCTCGACGAACTCGTCGGCATGTTCGTGAACACCCTGGTGCTGCGCACCCCGGTGCCCGCGGACGCCGGTTTCACCCAGCTGCTCGGCACCGTCCGGGAGACCGACGTGCGTGCCTTCGCACACGCCGATCTGCCCTTCGAGCGCCTGGTCGACGAGCTGAATCCCGTTCGTTCCCAGGCTCATTCGCCCCTGGTGCAGGCGCTGCTGACCTTCGAGCATCGCGACGACACCGTGCTGCGCCTGCCGGGCCTCGAGGTTTCGGCCTACCCGCTGGAGAACACCACCGCGCAGTTCGACCTCTCGCTGGCCTTCACCGAGATCGCCGACGACGCGGGGGACACCACCCTGCGCGGCGTCCTGCGCTACGCCACCGACCTCTTCGACCCGGCCACCGTCGCGGGCTTCGCCGCTCGTTTCGAACGGGTCCTCGCGGCCGCCATCGCCGATCCGAGCGCCCCCATCGGTGATATCGAACTGCTCGGCGCGGATGAGCGCGCAGTGCTGTTGCACGAGTGGAACGACACCGTCGCCGACCTCAGGCTGGACGACGGTGTGCCGTCGCTGGTTTCGCTCTTCGAGGCGCAGGCCATCCGCTCCGCGCACGCACCGGCGCTCACCTTCGAGGGCGTCACGCTGACCTACGCCGAACTGCACGAGCGGGTGAATCGCCTGGCCCGGCATCTGGTCGCGCACGGTGTCGGCCCGGATTCGCTGGTGGCCCTGGGTATGCGGCGCTCGACCGACCTGGTCGTCGGCATGTACGCGGTACTCTCCGCCGGCGGTGCGTACGTGCCGCTGGATCCGGATCAGCCCGCCGATCGCATCGAGTACATCCTCGCCACCGCGGACCCGGTGGCCGTGCTGACCTCCGGTTTCGATCTGGAAGTCGATACCGCGCAGGTGCGCCTGGACCACCTGGAGCTCTCCGGCTACGCCGAGGAGCCGCTCACCGATGCGGAGCGCCTGGGCCCGATCCGCGGTGCGAACACCGCGTACGTCATCTTCACCTCCGGCTCCACCGGACGCCCCAAGGGCGTGGCGGTGACCCACTCCGCGATTGTGAATCGCCTGGTGTGGATGCAATCGGAGTACCAGCTCGACGCCTCGGACGCGGTGCTGCAGAAGACCCCGGCCACCTTCGACGTCTCGGTCTGGGAGTTCTTCTGGCCGCTGCTCACCGGTGCGCGTCTGGTCGTGGCCAGGCCCGACGGCCACCGCGATCCGGCCTATCTGGCCCGGGTCATCGCCGAGGAGGGCGTCACCACAGCGCATTTCGTGCCCTCGATGCTCTCGGCTTTCGTCAGTGCGCTCGCCGACTCCGGCCCGCGGACCGATGGTGTGCGTTTGCGTCAGGTGTTCGCCTCCGGTGAGGCGCTGCCTGCCGCCACCGCACAGCGCCTGCGCGAGCTGACCGGCGCGGTGCTGCACAACCTGTACGGCCCGACCGAGGCCGCGGTCGACGTCACCTATCACGAGGTGACCGATGCCGACACCGTCGCGGTGCCGATCGGCCGGCCGGTCTGGAACACGCAGGTCTATGTGCTCGACGCCCGCCTGCATCCGGTCGCCGCGGGCGTCGCGGGTGAGCTCTATCTCGCGGGCGAACAACTCGCCCGGGGTTACCTGGGACGCCCGGATCTGTCCTCTGATCGCTTTGTCGCCAACCCCTTCGGTCCGGTCGGCAGCCGGATGTACCGCACCGGCGACCTGGTGAAATGGAATGCGGACGGGGAGATCGAGTACCTGGGCCGCACCGATTTCCAGGTGAAGCTGCGTGGCCTGCGCATCGAACTCGGCGAGATCGAATCCGCGCTCACGGCAATGGATTCCATCGCCCAGGCGGTGGTGGTGGTCGCCGATCCGCTCGGTGATCGGGCGCGGGGAGGCGGGGCGCTGGTGGCGTACCTGGTCCCCGCCGCCGACCAGGTGCGGACCGATATCGTGCGCACCGCCCTGGCCGCCGTGTTGCCGGGCTATATGGTGCCCGCCGTCTTCATGGTGCTGAACGCGCTGCCGCTCAATGCCTCCGGAAAGCTGGATCGCCGGGCGCTGCCCGCACCGGTCTTCGAGGCCAAGGTGTTCCGGGCTCCGGCCACCCCCATCGAAGAGCTCGTGGCCGGTGTATTCACCGAGGTACTCGGCCTCGATCGGGTCGGCCTGGACGATGATTTCTTCGAACTCGGCGGCAATTCGCTGATCGCCACGCGCGTCGTGGCTCGACTGTCCGCCGCGGTGCGGGCCGAGGTCGGCGTGCGCGCACTCTTCGAGACGCCGACCGTCGGTGCGCTCGCGGCCGCGGTGGCCGCGGTGGCGGGATCCGGCGGGCGCGCTCCGCTGGTGGCGCAGGCCCGTCCGGACGTGCTGCCGCTTTCGCTGGCGCAGCAGCGCATGTGGTTCCTCAACCGCTTCGACGCGGATTCGGCGGCCGACAATATCCCGCTGGCGGTTCGCCTGACCGGGGATCTGAATGTCGGTGCGCTCGTCGCGGCGGTGGGCGATGTCTTCGACCGTCACGAGGTGCTCCGCACCTACTATCCGGAAACCGCTGCGGGCGAACCTGTTCAGCTGATCCACCCGATCGGCTACCGGGTCTCGACCGCGCCGGTGGCCGATATCGTGGAGGCCGAGCTCGTCGATCGGGTCGGCGCACTGGTGACGACCGGGTTCGATGTGACGGCCGATCCGCCGGTGCGGTGGCGGCTGTTCCGGGTGATCGATGCCGGGCGTCCGGCCCACGTACTCGTCGTCGTCCTGCATCACATCGCCGGTGACGGCTGGTCCATCCAGCCCCTCGCGCAGGATGTGATGACCGCGTATGCCGCGCGTGCGACCGGCGTTGCCCCAGTCTGGGAGCCGCTACCGGTGCAGTACGCGGATTTCGCGCTCTGGCAGCGCGAAACCCTCGGCTCCGAACAGGATTCGGCCTCGGTGTTGAGCCGTCAGCTCGATTACTGGACCGAGACGCTCGCGGGACTCCCCGATGAGCTGGAGCTGTCGGTGCGCCCGCGCCCGGCCGTGGCCTCGTATCGGGCCGGTACCCACCGTTTCCAGGTTCCCGGCGCGGTGGTCGCCGCGCTGGACGAGGTCGCGCGTCGGTACGGCGCAACTCGATTCATGGTGCTGCACAGCGCTTTCGCCACTCTGCTCGCTCGTTCCAGCGGCACCGCGGATATCGCCATCGGCACCGCCGTCGCCGGACGCGGTGAGCAGAGGCTGGACGATCTGGTCGGCATGTTCGTCAATACGCTGGTGCTGCGGACGACCGTCCGCTCACGGGACGGCTTCGGTGACCTGCTGCGCCAGGTGCGCGAGCGAGACCTGCGTGCCTTCGCCCACGCCGATGTGCCGTTCGAGCGCCTGGTCGAGGTGCTCAACCCGGCCCGCTCGCAGGCCCGGCATCCGCTGGTTCAGGTGCTGCTGACCCTGCAGAACCTGGATCAGGTCGAGGTGGCGCTGTCAGGTCTCGAGGTCGGCGGCCTGACCGTCGATCAGCAGACCGTCAAGGTGGATCTGCAGCTGACGCTCGGCGTGCACGCCGAAACCGGTGAGCTGTGCGGCGAATTGCTCTATGCCACAGACCTGTTCGACGCCGCTGCGGCGGCGGCGCTGTCCCGTCGCTTCGAGCGCATCCTCGCGGCCGTCGCCGCCGATGCCACCGTGCCGGTCGGCGATATCGACCTGCTGGACGCGGATGAGCGTCTTCGGGTGTCCGAGCGGTGGGTGTCCGGTGGCCGCGACATCGCGGAAACCTCCGTGGCGACCGCGAACCCGTTCACGGCCGCGGACGCTACGCTCGCGGCCCTGTTCGAGCAGACCGTGACGGCGAACACCGAGCAGACGGCGCTGCGGTTCGGCGCCGACGAGCTGACCTATGGTGAGCTGGATCGGCGCGCGAATCGGCTGGCGCGCAGGCTGATCCGCAATGGAGCCGGACCCGAGACGCTGGTGGCCGTACTGCTGCCGCGCTCGCTCGACCTGGTGGTGGCGCTCCTGGCCGTGGTCAAGACCGGTGCCGGATATGTTCCGGTGGATCCGACCAACCCCGCCGATCGCATCGCCTATGTGCTGTCCGATGCCGAGCCCACCAGCGTGATCGTGGATTCCACCCTGACGACGGAACTGCCTGCCGGACTGCCGGTGGTGATGCTGGACGCCGACGACGCGGTCGACGACGACTCCGCCCTCACCGACGCCGATCGCCTGGCGGTGCTGCGCCCGGATCACGTCGCGTATGTCATCTACACCTCCGGTTCGACCGGCCGCCCGAAGGGCGTGGCGGTAACGCATCGGAATGTGGTGCGGCTCATGGCTAATACCGATCGCGATTTCGGTTTCAATGCCGATGATGTGTGGACGTTGTTCCACTCGTACGCGTTCGACTTCTCGGTCTGGGAACTGTGGGGTCCGCTGCTCTACGGCGGCACTCTCGTGGTGGTCGACTATTACGTTTCGCGTTCGCCCGAGCAGTTCCTGGAATTGCTGCGGCGTGAACGGGTCACGGTGCTGAACCAGACCCCGTCGGCGTTCTACCAGCTGATCGACGCCGAGCGGGCCGCCGCGGGCGAACAGCCGCTCGCGCTGCGCTACGTGA
>NZ_BDAW01000108.1 GCF_001625085.1 Nocardia acidivorans NBRC 108247 | reverse complement strand
CAGAATCTTCTCGCTGACTCCGCGACGGGACTCGTCGACGCGGGGTGGACAGGTCGCATGATCGGGTCGTTGGTGGATGTCTGCGAACCAACGGGCAGGAGTCGTCCCCAAGCCCTGCTGTGGGGGCACGAACCGCGCCCGACTGGCAGGACTGATCCAAACAAGGTGGCCGCGTACATGTACAACACATCCACCGGCCAAGGGCTCGAATGGCGAGTCCACGATGCTCCCTTCATCGTGGAAACATTTTGCATGGGCGACCACGGGATCGTCTCCGGCTACCACCACGCTCAGTCTGGGCAGGTCGAGCCATTACTCCAAGCATCCCGCAACACTGCCGCCGAATCCTGGGGCCTGCCCGTCTACCGAACAACGGTGTACGCCTTCTCCGATGCGCTGACCGACTTTCCGAGCGAGGATTTGCGTCCGTTGATTCACCGTCTCATGGAGGCTTTCTGGTGTTACCCCACGTTCGTCGAGGCGACTGTGTGGGGTGCGTACCCGTATGACAGCGATCCTGCTGGCACTGCGGTACGGCCCCTTGCGAGGGCTCTCAGCGAGGATGCCCTAGTTCGGGGCGATCGGGCTTGGCTTGATGGTTCGCTGGCGCTGAGTTCGGAGCGTTTGCGCAGTCAATACCTTGCGAGAATTGGGCGCTGAATTAGCTCAAGTTTCAGGTCGCTTGCGACCGCGAAGACCGATTTGCTGTTCGGGGACTCGCGAGCAGTGCTCGGGCTGTTGCTAACCGAGCGATGATCTTCTCAGGTCCGCGATCTGGCGGGTAGTGGGTCAAATAGCGTCGGAGGACAGCGACTTCGGCCTGGTAGTTGCCCAACTTACGAAAGACAATCGCGGCCTGCTCGGTGATCCATTGAGTTCGTGGGGTCTCGATGATCGTGGCCGCTGCGTCCTCGGCGTCCAGCATCCGCGTGAGGAGTCGGGCTGCATCTTCGAGCCTGCCGGAGCGCTTGAGTGATTTCACTTCCTCGAACCAATGGCGAACGTCCTTTCCGTCGACCAGGCCGGCGGCTCGCGCACGTGCGACGCGCTCACGCTGAGCCCGCTCGACCGCGTCGCGTTCGTCCGGCCACAGGAAGGGCTCGGAACTGATTTGCACAATGTGGGTGCTGCCAGGCTCCGGGATGCTGACGCCGACAACGATGTGTCCTGAGTCCAGCCGACGCAGTCTCGCATATCCGCCGTTCTGACCGGATTCGACGCGTCTGACGGCGTTCTCGCAGTCCTGTGAGTAGCCCGCGCTCACGGTTCCTACATGTGTCGATGACACATACACGTCGAATGCTGATTCGCCGTTGCACAGTTCGACGCGGCATTCGGTGTACAGCTGGTCCGCATCTTGTAAGACGCCTTGTCGTTGAGGCTGGAACTCGGCGCCCCACAGCGCTCTGGCCCACTCGGTTTCGAAGAATTCCGAGCGATGCAATTCCGCGGGCAGGGACAACCACGTGTCCAGATGGCTCGGCCAAGTTCCGCGCAGTTCGAGGTGCCTGCCCGCCGGACCCGCTGGATGCATTCTTGCTCGCATCTTTACCGCGAAGCCCATCGAGTTCGCCCGCACAATCATCGGATGCATGTCTACGGCAACATCAGGATCGAGATGGCCGATACGGTTATCAACCAGCATGAGAGCCACGGCGGGTGACCCAAGCAGTTTGCCAGTTTCGGGGACGATTTCGACGTCGAAGAGACCGTTGTCCTCCATCGCTTCCAGCAGATCGGGATTGTCGAAGCCGATCACGGTTTCCGGGGATACTGAACCGTTGAGCCACAAGTCTACTGGTCCAGGGCGACAATAGCTCACCTCAGTAGCAACAGATTTGACTTGGTCTGCGGTTGGCTCTGGCTGACTGTCCATCTAGGGATGAGCCCTCTCGATTTGGCTGTTGTGTCGACTCCTGGATACACCGTCTCCGTCAAGCGAATAGGGTTTTCAACACAACGTTGTTCTCTTGAAAGATCGCCCTGCCGCTTTCCATAAGTGCTCCTGCCAGTTCGGCCGGGAGTGTGGGCGGCAGAGCGCTCAGCGGCACCGTGGACGGCTGGGACCTGGCTTGTCGGACAACCTCTTCGTTCATCCCAACGATTCGCGCTCCGTAGAGATCTCGGATCTGACCAGCGATGATCAGTCCGTCCCGGTCGAGGTCGCCTGAATAGGACAAGGGCACGTCGCAGTCGAGGGCTCGTTGCAGAAAAGCATGATCCACGGCTCGTAGATGCCCGCTGGTGCAGGCCAGTGGCTCGGTAAATCCGATTGCAAGGGCTGCTTCGAGGACCGATGGATTTTCAACCACAAGCAGCGGAGTTGTCTCAAGGTCCGGCGGGTGGACAGTGAGGTCGTACAGGGTCAGCGGCAATGGCCCCCCGCCGAGCCGAAGGCGCTGGTCCACGATCCCGTTTCCCGAGGCCTGAAGGTTGAGCACCAGTACGGACGAAGAGAGGCGGTCGGCAAGAATACCGACTCGGGCCAATAGAGCACGCACCGCGTCGGGCCGGGTGGGTTCCGGCTCGTCGAGTAGTTCCGCAACTGCCTCCACCAGGCGCCGTCCGGTGAGGGTATCCAGGTCGAAGGCGTGGGGATCACCTGCGCAGTCGTGCGCTAGCTTCGCCAAGGTCAACGGTGCGGCCACCGATCCTCGTAGGATGTCGATCGTGATCAGAGCTGCCTTGAGCCGTTGACATTGCAGAGCGATCGCCTCGATGTCCGACTCGGCGACTCCGCTGGCACAGATCCGGCGAGCCAATCGTGGAACCGCCCCCAGGTCGGATTCGACCTGAGCCCAGAGCTGTTCTCGCACAGTGGCGCTGGCTGCGCGGGCCAGCGCTCGGTTGACCAGTGGCCGACCTACCGCCAGGGTCGCAATCACCGGTAAGTGCTCGGGATCCAGACCAAAAAGGTCGAGTAGTTCTCGCAAGGGCACCTGCGTTTGGTTGCCCGCGGTCGAGACCGCCGAGTTCCCACGTCGCCGACGGGTGCTTGTGTCGAGCCAGTTCCTCAGTACAGCCACACCACCGGCCGGCATGTTGGAAACGGTGATCGTCGCGATCCGTGCTGGTTTGGTTCCTGCACAAAGTCGTTCGTGAACCGCCTCCCACAGCGGGAGCAGATCCGCGTCATCCGCGAGCTCTCGGACGGTGTGTGGCAGTTGTGGTTCCGTCACGACAACTCCGCCGTGTTCCCGATGCCTTCGGCAATCAGCACCGGCTGACCCGAACCGGTCCAGAGCCAGGGCATCACGACCCGCACATCACCCGAGTGAGTCACCTGAGCGATCATGACCCGTTCAGCCTCGGCCTTGAGCATCGCGCTCATCTCCGGCGCGGTCGAGAGAACATCGAAGTTCCATTTCCGAAGCAGCGCCAGCAATTTTCGGACGTTCTGCGGGTCGAATGCGGCGTTCATCTCGTCGACGAACAACAGCCGCGGGCCTTGATAGTCCGGTGTTCCGTACATCGACCAGGCGGCCGCCAACAACGGAAGCATTGTCGCCAACCGCATTTCACCGGTGCTGAACGAGGCGAGCGGGTTCGTGCGGGCCGTGAGCGGTCGGAATACCTCGGTCGCACCGTCGCCGAACGAGGCATGGGTGACCTTGATGTCCCACTCGTGCCAGACGCGGTAGTCGAAGGTGTGCGCGACGCGGGCCTCCCAGGTGTCTCCGGTCGCGTCTTCGAGCCGCTGGCGCAGCACGTCGTACATCTGCTGGAAAGTTTCATCCGACGGCAAAGCGCTGACCAGCTCGATCATCTTCTGAGCGTCGGGATCGGACTTGACTTTCCAGTCGACTTCGACACCTACTCGAGCGACACCGGTGCGCACGCCGGCGAGCGTGGCGCGGATATGCCGGACTAGTTCTTGCGCGGCGGCCCGACGGGTGGCGATCTCTCGGCGCAGCGCCGTGAACATACTCGTCTTGAGCGTGTTCTTCACGTCGTCTCGCAGGTCGCGCTGCAGCTGCTCGGCGGTCTGCTGCAGCGTCATGACCGTCTCGTGCAGGTCTTCGCCGATCAAGGCGTCCGGGGCAGCGACGACCGCCCTGCGCCAATCGGTTCCCTGGATGGTTTGCAGCGTCACCTGCCGGTCGAATCGGACCAGCTCGGTGCTGGTCTTCTTGGCTTCGGCCTCCAATCGGACGCGCCGATTCTCGAGCAGCTTGGCGAGTTCGTCACGGGGGTAGGCGCGCGGCTCGGCCGCCAGCATGCTCGTGCCCCACGCCAGGGCCGCGGTGAGATTGGTCGGTCGCCCGGCCGCGTCGACGGGAATGTCGTCGTCGACGGTCGCGATGCGCTCGTCGACGAGCCGATTCATCTGCTGCAGGCATAGTTCGCGCCCCAGTTCGGCCTGTTCACGTTGCGGCGCAATGTTTTCGAGGGTGCTGCGCGCACCTGCCTCCGCCACTTCGGCTCGATGGATCTCGTCGCGGACTTCTTCGACATGCGTTTGCGCGTTCTCATAAGCTGTCGTCGACTCTGTAAGTGCGTGGCGCAGCTGCTCGTACTCGGCACCGTGAAGTTCGCGCATCTGGGCGACGGTTGCGGCCTCGGACAGCGCCTCCGCTCGCGCATTGGTCGCTTCCTCTGATTGCCGGTCGGCGCGTTTGTGCAGCTCGAGCGACGCGGCGGTCGATGCGCGTGCTCGGGCACACAGGTTCAGCGCTCGGTCGATGCAGCGCTGCCAGGTGTGCACCTGCTCGAAAAGCTGCGTGAGCGAGCTCGAGAAGTTCTTCAACGCGGCGCGGTCCGTCGGCAGCATCCGGCCCTCGCCTAGGTCCACCGCCCGGTTCAAAGCCAGCAGCGACTGCCTGGACTTGGCTTGTGCTCTACGAAGCCGTTCTCCGGTGGTGACGACCTGGGTTCGAGCGTTTGTCAACTGCTGGGTGGCGTCGTCCTCTTCGGCAAGGGCGTCGAACAGGGCTTCCAGCGATGGGAACCTGCGCTGATCGTCGTCGGTGCGGTTTTGTCCCGCTACCGCATTCTCGAGCCGTGCTGCGGTCAGGACCGCGAATTCGGTTACTTCCTCGGCCTTCTCGGCTGCGTGGGCCGCCGAGTCTTCGGCTTGCTGTGCCAGTGCGCGCGCGGTGTCGACTTCGTTGCCAACGGCGGCGAGGGAGTCGGTCCGGGCGCGTCGCGCCGCGGCCAAAGTGTCGCGGACGGAACGCAAATCGGCATCTGCACGTGAATGACGTTCGGCGGCTTCGTGATCAGCGGTGTGCGTGGCGCCCTGCGCCGTGCGCGCGTTCGAGCGGGCGGCCTTCCAGGGTGCTGACGAAGGTAACGATTCCTGCTCGGCATTCGCCTCGGCTATCGCGTCCTGGCATCGCTGCCGTTCGCGTAGGGCGGATTCGAGTTCGGCGGTGAATACTTCGAGCCGGCTTTCGAGATCGGCGATCCGTTCCGCACGAGCTAGTTCTCGAGCCGTCGTCCCGATGTAGCGACAGGTGTAGTTGGTCGGTGCGGCGGCGGTCAGCACGCCGGACTGAACAGTGGTGCCTTCCGCAGAATCGACGAAGGAGATGCTGCGTAGTACCGACACTGTCACTGCCGGGTCGATTGGGCTGTCGGGTTCGACCGTGAGCAGATCGGCGAGGTTGGGTCCGTGAACGGGTGGGATGCCTGTCAGAACGGTGTCGCCGACCCGTGCCCGGCCGTCTGCGGTGACGACGGCGTCCAGGATCCCGGAAACCAGAAGTGCACCTTCGCAACGGTTTCGGAGGTTAGCGGGAATGCCGTCGTGGAAGTTGATCAGCGACCACAGCGGACTGCCGTCCGCACGGGTCCGCCAGTTCGGGGCCGTCGGGGGGAGCGGCGCTCGTCTGGCGTCGAGGAGCTCCGCGCTCGTCTCGTCGACGCGTTCTCGGCGCTGGTCCACGTCGTGATCGGCTTCGGCGAGCCGACGGTTCAATCGGGCGATCGCAGTTTGGGCCGCCTCGGCCACCGCCGCGTGTAGGGGTCCGTCGTCGTAGTCTGCGAGCACCGACAGCGATCGATTGGCGACAGCTACCGGGGGCGTGGTGCGATCGAGCCGATCCTCGCTTGCCTGGGTTCTGACTGCGCTCAGCTCGGTGAGCATCTCTCGCGGATCGGTAGTGGGCAGTTGCGACCTGATCGTCCATTCACCACCCAGGTGCTGCAGGCCGGATCGCCAATTCCGGACACCGTCTGACCAGTCGACGAGCGCTCGCAATGCGTCCTCTGTACGGTCGAGTTGCTCGACGATCGCCATGTGCCGGTGCTCTCGGGCGGCGTCGACCAGACGGTCGTGTTCCAGCTGGGCCTGGCGTTCGGTGCGGGCCTCGGCTTCGTCGGCGATGAGGTTCTGCTGGCAGTGCTCGTCGTAACGAGTCTTCACCTCGACGACAGCGTCGGCAGCTTTGTCGGCAGCCCTCCTCTGGTCCGAGGCGAATGCTGCGGCTCGGTTCGCGGCTTCATCGGCAGCGGTTTTGCGAACGCGGTGACCGGTGACGTCGAGCCGATCCCGAATTGCACCAGCCTGCTGGTCGAGCCACGCCGTGAGCCGCGCCGGATCGACCCGGCCCTCGATCGGGTCAGGGTCGAGCAAAGCGTCGGGTACCGGTGGAAAGAATTCGGTGGTTTGCTGCCATGTGGTGATCGCGGTGTCGAGTTGCTGCTCGATCGTGCTGCGCGCCATGACGCATTCGGACAGCGCGGCGTCGCGTCGATCGGCCTCATCCTGCGCGGCGCGGTGCTCGTCGGCGGCGTCGGTCGCAGTCCGATTCGCCGCACCCAGCGCGCCGAGCGCGCCGCTGACCTCCTCGACCTGGCCTCGACGCATACGAACCCATTCCAAAGGGGTGGTGGCGATTTCGTCGACCGAAATGTCGCTCGATGCCACGGCATCCGGATCGAGTTGGTCAGGACGGGCCAGCTCCTCGGCGGTCGATACGAGTCTTGTCAAAACGCTCTCAGCAGCGATTGCGCCGCCGGTCCGGGACAATTCCTGCACCGCCTTTGTCAGACTCTGTTGCGCTGCGATGGCGTCCCGATCGGCCTGCGCCGCAGTCGTACTCGCGGCGACCGCGTCGATTCGTCCTTGCTCTGCTCGCTCCTCGGCGGACGCCGCCGAGGTGTCCAGGTCCTTTGCGCGCTGTTCGAGGTGGGGGAGTTCGGCGCCGGCGTGGTCACGCAAGGCCGTCTCGGCGGCACGAACCTCACCTTCGAGCCGGGAAACCTCGAATTTGGCCTGCTTCAAGGCCTCTTGTTGTTGCTCGATGATCGATAGGGCGTCACCGAGTTCCTTTTTTGCGGTTCGCTCGGAACGGGTGAGGTTGTCGAAATCGGTGTTCGCCGACCGTAATGCCGCGGCGACGGTCAACGCGACCGCCCTCCGGTATAGCTCGTACACCCGGTCGGTTGTGGCTAGCTTCTTCGTTTGTTCCGTAGTGTCGGCCAGTTGACTCTCCAGGGTGGCGATTCGTTGCATTGCCGTGGCGATTTCGCGCATCTTTCCCTGGTCGAGTGCGGGCAAGGCGCTCGTGAGCACATCGAGCATCTCGCGTGCGGAGATCTTCTCCGCGGTCCGGACGCTGCGTAACGTGCGGAGGACGCTGAGCAGCGCGTCGTATTGGAGTTCGTCGAGCGGTGTGAACAGTCGCGTGCGAACCGCCGTGCGGTATCCCGACTCGGCACTGATCGAACTCAGGTGCGCGGCCGCTTTCGGCCTGAGACGCTGTGCGTCGGTGAAGAGTTCGCCACCGCAGTCGGCGAGTTGCTTTGCGAGGCGGTCGATGGACACCGCGTTGCGGTCGATCTGGAGGGTGAGTTCATCGCCGACTCTGGCCGGGACCAGGAAGAACGCGCGCAGCAACGATTGTCCGGACGATCGGAGCCACAGGCCCGTCGTCACATACTCGGTCGCGCCGGTGACGGGATCTGTTCGGCCGTATTCGAGCCACCACGCCCCCGTCTTGTCGTCCTTGTCGCGATTGTCGGTGTGCCGACTCATCAGGGTCCCCGCCGCACGGCCGGAGACACTGAGTGCGGTTTGCGAGGTGTCGCCATCGAGCAGGACGGTAACCAGCTGGGAGGCGGTCAAGGATTTGCCCGAGCCATTGCGACCGATGAACGCGAGCCAGCCGTCGGCGAACTGGAACTCCTCGTCGGTCCACTTCCAGCTGTTGAGCACCCCGGCACGGGTGGGCTGCCAGCGGCCGGTGACCCCGGGAATGCCGTAAACGGTTGAGTCCGTGGCGGTTTCGGCGCGAAACATATCCGTGGACATTCAGTGCGCTCCTTCGGAATTATCGAATAGCAGCAGCGGGGCCGGGTCGCCGGTCTTGCCGGTCGGCTCCTCGCTCGAGTCCGGGGCATGGGCGTTGAGCTTGATTCGCCACATCCGCACCGCGGGGGTGGGCAGCCAACGGCTTTCGCTGTCGTTGTCACCCTCGACCGTGCCGTCGATCGGTGCGACTCGAATCAGGAATCCCGCATCGGCCAGCTCGCCCGCAGCGGCCTCCGCCAGCAGGGACAGCTGGGCATATGCCGCTGCCCATCGTGGTATCCGAGCCCGCACTTGCTCGAACAGACGCACCGCCTCGCCGATCTCAATGGGTCGCTCGTACCCGTCATCGGTCAGCGGACGCCGCGAAAGGTGCTCGAGCAATGCCAGAGCGGCCTGCCGTTCATTGCGCCGCCCGGCGGGAAAGTCCAGCGCGCTGCCGAGCCCGGAGGGATCGGCGACTTGCCACCAGTCGCGCCGGACAACACCCACCAACCCGAGCGCGTGCAGCACGTTGAGTGCGCGATTGCGGCCGGGCGAGGTTTGCAGGTAATCGTCGCAGCGCGGGTCTGCTCCCGGGTCGTCGACCAGTCGCCGGATCGCCTGCTGACGTCTGCGGGTCGTGTCGTCGCGTCCACCCCGACTGTCCGGTGTCGGAAGGGAGGGGTCTATCGACGGAGACTCGGAGTCGACGTCAGCGGTGTCAGCGCTCAGGGCCATGGCGTGCTGATGCGGCGGTAGCTGCGACAGTTTGAGCAACGAGGGCGAGAGCGAGGAGAACTTCGCCGCCAGCCGGTCCCTCGACGCCGCGACGACTCCGTCACCAGTGCCGTCCGCGGCGGTCTGATCCAAATCTCCTTCGACGGTGACCGTTCCATCGGCCTCGAGCAGCCGAAGGGCGTCGACCAGGCTATGCCGATTGGCGTGCGCTTCCCGTTTGGACACGCCATCGCCCGGCACCACGGCGAACTGCGGTAGCAGACCCTGCTCGCTGTCGGCCGCGCACACCTGCGCCACCGCCTGCAACAGGTCGTTCAACGTCATCCGCGGTCGGCGCCACAGCTGTTCGCAGACCAGGGCTGCCACGATCAACACGAGGCGGGGCGCCACGGTCTGATCCCGGCCCGATCGGCGCAGTCGCGGCCCACGCTCGCCGGGCACGTCGTGCCTGCGTTTGTGTAACCGGACCATGTCGGCCGGTTCGTAGACGTCCAGAGTCCACCCGAGTTCGGCGGCGAAGAACCTCGTCAGCTCGCCCCGTCCACGAACCGCGGCCCGATACAGCTCGGGTTCCCGTTCAGCCAGCAATCGGGCCTGAGCGATCAGTCGGCGCGCTGGCTCGGCGAGGTCGGGATCGAGCAGCGCGTCCTGTCTCATGCGACACCTGCATTCGCGGTCGATGTCGAGTCGGCCTGCACTGCCGGAGGAAGCTCCGCCTCTGCGGACACTACGGTCACCCGAAGGTGGGGCCCGCTCAGCTCGCCTTCGTCCAGTGGCACTACCACTCGCTCATGACGGTCGACGATCCGGACGCCGATGAGTACGCCTGCTTCGTAGGCTTCGACTTGTCCGATTCCGGTGGCGGGATCGATCATGTCCAGCGCCAGTTGCAGCGCGTCGAACAACACAGCGGCGGTCTCCCCGTCGAGCCCCGCGAAGTGGTCGAGTCCGACCTCGCCCGGGGTCAGCAACGCCGCCGCGCAGTCGCGTCGGTGCCGGGCTTGGGCCCGCGCCTGCATGAGCGCTCGCTTACGCTCTGCCGTGGCGTCGGCGACCTTCCTCGGTCGGCCACTGACGGAACCGTGCCGCTCATGCTCACGCAGCGTCAACTCCACCGTGAACGGCACCTGGCCGGCTGCCGCCGTCGTGGCATGGTCGACGTTCTCCTGCGCCGGGCCCGCCACGACATGCCACGCGGGCCAGTCGCCGAACGCGGCCGCGTATACCTGCCGAGCGCTCTCGTCATCGATCTGCTGATGTAGCGATTGAGCGATGGTCCGGAAATCGACCGACAGGTCCGACCCGCGTAGCCGCGCGTTGTAGCGGCGATCGACCGCATTGAGCAGCGTGTTCACCGCACCGTAAGCCGACTCGATGAGCCTGGGCACGCTGCCCTCCGGCACGAACCAGGCTTCCAACGCCGACAACAGCGACACCCGATCGGTGACCCAACGTTGCTGTGTGTGCGGCTCAAGCAGTCCCGCATACGCGACTGCGCACTGCACGACATGCTGGTGACCGGCCAGCCGTAGTTCGGTGAGCGCCGCGTCGACTCTCACCAAGCCGCGGTCGTATTCTCGCGCGAACTGCCTCAGCGCCTCGACGACCCGGTCTCGGTTGCCGTCGAAGACCTCGTCCTTGGTGACATCGGACTGCACCAACTGACCGAGCGCATCGTAGAAATCGGCTGTCACCCTTTGCAACTCGGCGATTCGCGTTCCGACATCGCTCAGGTCTGCATCGAGGAGACCATGCGAAGCCGGATTCTGGACGTGCTCTAACAGTGTTCGCAAGGTTTGCTCGACGCTGTCGAGGAGTCGGCTTGGCAACTGCAACGCCCGGTCCGCTGAGGAGACCGCATTTCGTACCGCCGCGACGACAGCACGTCCTCTACGGGTCAGCGCCCACGCCTCCTGCCTCCCGAGGACGCCGTGGTAATTGCGAACAGGAGCCGCAAAATCTCGGAATGGCTCGGCCAGAGCCCATTTGGCGAGCTGGTCCAGCAATGCTCTGAGATCGGCCTCGGAGATCGGATCGTGAAAACCGACGGCCCGCAGCCGCTCTGTGATCTCGGCGAGGGTCGATCTGGGTCCGCGAGTGCTCAGTTCCTCCAGGGCTGCCAACAGTGCCGAGTAGCGCTCGCGATACGGCTCCTCGGGTATCGCGAACGCCGCCCAGTCGCCAGGAACCACATTGCGCCACCACTCCGGCGATTCGCTCAGTTCGCCGCGACCGCGGCCACCTTTTTCAGTCATCCGGGTTCCTCCCCGCCCCAATTCAACACCGGCAGTTACCAATACGGTGTCAAGCGCTCGACTCGCCGCCATCGTTACGCCAGATCCTGCAGACCGCTGGCGAGGTCGGCGTGGATGAGCTCGTCGCGTTCGGTCGCCGTCAACCAGCGTGCTGTCGACCCGGTGGGCTCACGTTCGACCCACAAGACGTCGTCGACGGCTTCGGCGACAGCGTGCAGGTGGCTGATCACCATGACGAGGCGGTCGCTGCCGGCCCTGGCGCGTAGCACATCCAGTGCCGCCTCCAGCGCGGCCCGGTCCAGGGTCGCGAATCCTTCGTCGAGGAATAGTGAGCCGAGGCGCGGACCGCTGTAGGAGTGCAGTTCGGCCAGTGCCAGCGCGAGCGCGAGCGAGGCGAGGAACTTCTCGCCGCCGGAGAGCCGGTTTGCGCTGTGGACGACGCCGGAGCCGCGGCTGACGATTTCGAAATTGTCGGCGAAGCCCAGTGTCTCGTCGGTCAACTGGCCCAGCAGTTCGCTAGCGATCCCCAGGAGCACACGGGTGTTCCGGGCGGTGAGGTGGCCGAGGAATCTGGCCTCGACGAGTTCGCGGCGCAGCACCTCCAGTGCTTCGAGGCGGGCGCGTCCGGCGGTGATGGCGAAGTCGAGATCGGCGGCGGGCCGCACTTGCTGTTGCGCTGTGCGCTGTTCGCGGCACCAGTGCTCGGCCTCTTTGTCCGCCTTCGTTTTCGCCTCCACCAACGGGTGCAACGCATTCGGTGCCATCAGGTCGGCGCGATCGTCGAAACCGTCGACATCAGCGAGCGCGGACGCCTGTTCGGTGAGACAGGCGACTGCGGTATCCGCGTTGAACTTGTGGGCGAGATGAGCGTCGGTGAGCTCGGTGTCGAGAGCGGAGGTGACCTTCGCCAACTCGGCTGCGAATTCCCGGATCTCGGTGATTCCCGACCGCCTGGGCGGTTCGGGTACGCGGTGGCGCATGCCAGCGTCGAGGTAGGCGATGGCGTTTTCGGCGGCGTGCGCCCATCCTTCGAGAGCTTCGCGCAGCTTGGTCAGCGGTGTCTGCAACTGCGTGTGCGTCTCGCGGTCGAGAGCATTCCGGGCGGTGAGGACCGCAGTGTTCTCCGCTCGCGCGTCCTCTCGGGCTTCGGAAATTCTTCGAATCTCCGAGAGCCGGTCGGCGACTGCCGCAGCCGCCGTGGTCACATCGTCGGGCCCGATCTCGATCACCTCGTCGGGCAGTAGCGCCCGGATCCTGTCGGGTAGAGCGCAGACCTGGGTTTCGGTGACGGCCACGGCTTTTGCCAGTCGCCGCGACGCGTCCCGGGTGGCTCGCATCTCCTTCTGGTTGTTGTCCTCGCGTGCGCCCAGCGTCTGGCGATCGGTATCGATCCTGGCGGTATGGCCGAGGGCTTCGGCGTGCCGTCGTCCGACGTAGTCGGCAGCGGCTTGTTCGCAGGTGGTTATCGCCGACAGCAATGGGCTGGTGATCGCTTCGCGTTCGACACCGGGCTCATCGGCGTGTTCGGTCGAGGCGGTCATGGCGGCGGTCAGTGCTGCCCAGGCGACTTCGGTGTCGAAGGATCCGCCTACCCGCGTGGCCAAGGTGGCGAGCTTCGCGAAATCCTGTTGTACCGCGTTGCTGACCTTCTCTGCCTCCAGGTGTGCCGTTCGAACGGTGTCCGCGTGTTCGGGCACGGAGGTTTCGGATAGCGTGACCGAGGCTCGGGCTTGGGCGAGTTCGGCCGCGGCTTTCTCGTGTACGGTCTTCGCTTGGCGCAGCGCCGTTTTCACGCCACGTGTTTCGGCGGCGGTTGCCTCGGATGCTGGTTCGAAGGTGGCGGGCAGGTGTTGGTGACAAACCGGGCAGTCGTCTCCGGGGCTCAGATCGGCGGCGATCGCAGCGGCCTGGTCGCGTAGTTTCAGCGCGTCCAGTTTCGCCTCGACGGTCGCGACATCCTCGGCGGCGGAGTCGTTCTTCCGCTCGAGGTCGGCGACCGTCTGAATGTGGACGGTGTGCGCGTCGACGGCGGTGCGGTGGGCGCGAGTGGTTTCGGCGATGCGGCGTGCGGCCGTCATTGCGGCGGTCACGCGGGTGCGGGTAGCGGAGGCGTGTGCGCGGAGATCGGCGGCCAGGCTCTCGGCGGCACGCGTGGCGTCGATGAGAGGCTGCGCCTGCACGGCACGATGAGCCAGCTCGGTATGGGCGGCTGTGATCTGTTCGGCGTCGGCCTCGAGCTGTGCGGTGCGGTCGGCGATCCGCTGGCGTTCGCCGCGGTGCTCCGCCGTGCGTGTCGCGAGGTTGTCGAGAATCGCGGCGGCCTTGTTGAGAGTGTCCTGGCTTTCACCACCGGCCTCGATGGCCGCGAGTTGCGCGGCCAGGTTCTTCTCCATTGTCGCGGCCGTCGTAGCACGTAGTTTCAGGTCCGCTCGTTGTGTGGCGAGGCGAGCGGCGACTGGTTCGAGGGCGTCGAGGGACTCCGTCGCTTCCCGCACTGTCCGCTCGGCGAGCCTATCGGCCGCGGCGGTTGCCGAATCCGCGCGGGAGCGCGCCGAGGAGATCTCGTCGCGCAGTTTCGTGATGGCGTCGAGCGCGGTGCTCAGGCGGGCGGCGCTCGCTTCGGCGGCGTCGGCCGCAGTGCCGGCATCGGCGGCGGTTCGAGCCGGGTCACCATGCATCGCTTGGCGTTTGATTTCAGCCTGTCCGATCAGCCCGGTGAGCCGCGTGGAGTGGTCGACGGCGATCTGGCGGACGTCGGCCAGGGAATCGGTGCCGAACAGTTCACGAAGCCGGGTCGTACGCTCCTTGGTCGGGGCGACGAGCAGCTTGTCGAATTTGCCTTGGGGCAGTAGCCCGACGCGCAGGAAGGTGTCATAACCCATCTGCAGCACGGCTTTCAGGCGCGTGCCGATGGGGCCGACGCCATCGAGCTCCTCACCGGTATCCAGGTTGATCAGATGATTCCGTCCACCATTGCTGTTGGTGGCGTGGATGGTTCGGTGCACCTGCCAGCGGTGCCCGTCGTGCAGGAATACGAGTTCGACGCTCATGGCATCGGCGTTGTCGGCGATGAGTTGGCGCGGTTCGCTGGCGTCCCAGGCGCTCTTGCGGAACAGCGCGAAGGTGATGGCGTCGAGCAGGCTGCTCTTGCCGGCGCCGGTGTCGCCGAGCGCGGCGGCCAGACCTTTACCGGTGAAGTCGATGGTGACCGGTTTGGGGTAGCTGCGGAATCCGGTCAGCGACAGCGTAATCGGTTTCATCGCTGTGTCTCCGATCCGATGGTCTCGGCGTTGATCAGCAGGCCGGCGCGATCGACCTCGTCGAGGCCGTGCCCCGCGATGGCGGCGGTCAGTAGCGTTTCCTCGCAGCAGGGTGTCGGGTCGGTGGGATCCGGTTCGGCCTGCAGGTGAGCGAGGGTAGCCATGACGCGATCGAGCGTGCGTCCGGTCACTTTGTGGTCAGCCAGGTAGTCGTGCAGCAGGTACTCGACGCTGGGCAGTTCGTCGGTCGAGGTCGTGCGGTCCAGCACGCGGCTCACCGCGCCCGGGCGGTGCTCCTCTATATCGATGATCGTCGCCCCGGGCAGCAGGGCCGCAAGGGTTTCCGGCAGTGACGGGGTGGGTTCGGCGACGTCGACCACGGCCTTCACCCAGGCGTCGCCGATGCGTCCGGCGCGCTGCGTGATCTCCTGCAATGTTCCGACGAGCTTGACGAGGCGGCGACCGGCAGTCAGTGGCACGACCTCGATGCGGGGATCGTGTCCAGGAGCGATCTCGGCCAGCACGACACTCTTGGTGTCGTGGGTCTCGCCGAAATCCATCTGTAAGGGGCTTCCGGCGTAGTGGGCGGGGAAGCCGATGTTGTCGAGGCGCTGGGGCTTATGAATGTGTCCAAGTGCGCCGTAGTCAACCGGGGGCAGTCCAGCGGCGGCGACTGCGTAGTCGGTCTCGAGGGAGATCGACCGCTCCGAATAGGATGGCGTGGCCCCCTCGACGAACAGGTGCGCGGCGAACACCAGGATGTCGCGCGGGCCGCGTCCGGCAGCCAGTCGGTGATGGACATCGGCTTGCACCGCGCGCATCTGCTTGGCGTAGGAACTTGTCGCCGTCGCGGGATCTGCGAAATCATAGGTGAACCGATTGGGGTGCAGGTACGGCAGAGCGCCGATACGGACGGTCAGATCTCCTGCGGCAGCGGGGTATTCGGCGATCAGGAGTCCTTCGGGGCGAGCGTCGGTCGCGAAACGCACTCGTGCGTCGGCGCCGCGGCGGTTACCCATGTCGTTGAGGATGTACTCCAGGAACATCAGGACGTATCGGGTGTCATGGTTGCCAGCGACGACGACGACCGGTGCGATCTGCCCGAGACGGCGCAGCGCATGTGCCGCACGCCGCATGTCGTCCAAACTTGGGCGGGGGCCGTCGAAAAGATCGCCGCTGTGCACGATCAGGTCGGGGGTGAAATCCTCAGCGATGTCGATGATTTCGTCCAGTACAGCGTCGAATTCGGTGTCGCGCCGATGACGGTTGATCTGACGGCCGAGATGCCAGTCGGATGTGTGGAACACGCGTCCAATCACGGGATTCTCCGAAGGAAGTGGCGGGCGAGACTGTGGGTCGCCGCCGCGGTCTGGTGGAGTCGAGCGACACCGACCATACCGCAATCTCGGGAATATGTCTGGAGAATTTCTGGAACTCTGGTACGGTCGGCTCATGAGCAACCCGATGGATGTGTTGGAGAAGAGCATCACCGAGTTGCGCCGCGCAATCCGCGACGCAGCCGCGGCCGGTGATGCCGAACGGGTCGCCGAGCTGCGCGCCCAGCTTCGTCGCGCCGAACGCGCCTGGGATGCCCTCCTCGAAACCGACGAGCCCCCCGTGGAACAGGCGGCGATCGAACGGCCGGAAACGCCTGTGCCCCATGCGATGATGCTGCCCGCGCGCGAGCACGTCCACCGGGCGCTGATGCTCCTGCACACACCCGCGGCACCGAAGCTGATCGTCAGCGTGCACGAGGCGTTCTTCCCCGGCGATCTGTCCACCGCCAAACTCTCAAGCCTGCGCCGCGACGAGGAACGCTCCTATCGCGCCGCCCCCGGCACCCGCCCCTTCTATCTGTGCCCGGCGCTAACACACGACCTGCTCTCGCCCGCGCGGGCGCTGATCACGATCAGCACTTGGCCCCTGGAACAGAGGATCATCGGTCCACTGTCTCCACGCGTGGATTTCCTCACCGGCGCGATCCATATCGCCGAGGCGGTACAGGCCGCCCAGGCCACCGACGCCGGACCCACGCCGGCGGCACTACGCCTACTCTGGCGATTCGCCGCCAACATACCCGGCGCGATGCCCACGGACCCGGCACTGCAGGGCAGTCGACAGGACCCCCACCTGGTCATCGCCGCGGCCCAGGCCGAGCTGGAGGTGCACGCCGCCTCCGATCTCGCGACACGCACCGGATCCGCACGCCGGGCCCGCAAGCAGCTCACCGCCGACCAGCAGTTGTTCGGTGCGTCGCTGCAGCAGATCAGGCGTGCACAGGCCGACGCCTGACGCCATCGCCCCCATCCGAATCCCCACCCATCACCTCAAGGAACCAACTTCCGTGAAGGTAGTCCCCGACGAACGGCTGGACGCGCTGCGCGGGTCCGCGCCGCGTCTGACCTACAACGCCAGATCCCTGGCCGCATTGGAGAACAACCCGCGCTGCGCCCTCCGAGCCGTCCTGGACGCTTCCGGCTCCGACAAGGCCGCCATCGCCGCCCACGCCGGATACCCGAGCCAATTCGGCCAATCCATCTTCGCCATCACCCGCGGCAACACCTTCGAGAAAATGGTCAAGGCCGACGGTTGCGCGGAACTGCTGCGCGTTCTGCGGGAAACCCTGGAACTCACACCGAGCGAGGCCGGATACCGAGGCCTTGAGGACGTCGGTGGCGACGGCAGTCCCGCGGCTCGCCACGCCCGGACCAAGCAGCTGCTGGTGGCCGCGGCACGCGGCGCGGGCGACAGCACCCTCTACGACCACCCGATGCTGAAGCTCGTTGTTGGCGGGCACCCGGTGTATCTCGAACCGGACCTGGTTGCGTTCCGCATCCGCGAC
This sequence comes from Nocardia acidivorans NBRC 108247, assembly GCF_001625085.1. Classification (GTDB taxonomy): domain Bacteria; phylum Actinomycetota; class Actinomycetes; order Mycobacteriales; family Mycobacteriaceae; genus Nocardia; species Nocardia acidivorans. The sequence goes on along the minus strand of NZ_BDAW01000108.1, from coordinate 7,041 downwards.
TGCTTCCACGTCGTGGAGATCAAGAGCTTCCCGATCATCGACGGGCAGGCTGATCCGGCGCTGGTACGGTCGGCCACGACCCAGGCGTGTGCCTACATCATCGCGTTGCGAGCGATGCTCGCCGATGCCGGTATCGAACCCAAATACGTATCCGACACAGTCGTTTTGGTATCGCCGAAGAACTTCACGAACCGTCCCACCGGCGCGTTCGTCGACGCGCGCAAGCAGGTCCGCAATCTGGCCCGGCAGCTAGCGCGCATCGAACGCATCGGCGACCTGATCGAATTGCTGCCCCCCGACCTAACTTTCGACCTCGCCGCTGACGACACCGGAAAACCGCAACGCCCCGCCCACGAGCTGGCCGCGGCGCTGGACCAGGTGCCCGCCACCTACCGCCCGGATTGCCTGAACCATTGCGAGATGGCGTTCTTCTGTCGCTCGCGCGCGCGGGCCTGCGCATCACTGGATGTTCTCGGACCTGCGGTACGCGAGCATCTCGGCGGGATCGACACCGCGACAATGGCACTGGGTCTAGCGCGCGGTCAATTGACACCGGACGACGACCAAACCGAGATGGCGCTGGCACTGCGGCACGCGGCTCGACTGCGCGCCGAGCTTGTCGGATCGGCTGGCGGTCCTTCAGCAGGGAGTATGCGATGACGAGAGTGTCGGCGCTGGCGCGCCTGGAAGCAATGGAGGCCATGTCGGCGATGCCGCTGACCAAGTTCCGCCATCGGCACCTCTCGGCCCGGCCCCTTGTGGTAGTGCCACTGGCCATGGCTGGCGAAGCCGGGTCGCCCTTGGCGGCGATCGTCGGAGTGTCCAAGAGATCGCCGACGCTGCTGGTCGTCGGCCAGCCGCGAGACCGGGTGCAACGGTTCGCCTTCGCCGCCGACCTGGGCCGGATCGTGCTGGACTACATCGATTCCTGCCGCGTGGATCGTCGGGAGATCAGTTCTCGCGGTAAGGAATCGCGTTCCCGGTACACCGATGCCCCGCAGATCCTGGTCCCCAACCCCGGTGGCATCAAATTCCTGGCCGATCTGGGTCGCGCCTGCCGATTCCGCAGCACCACAGGCGATTACCCGGTACCCGCCGGTGTACCCGAATTGGGGATGTGGCTGACCTTCCTGACCAACACGGCCGAGGAGGCCGGGACCTCGATGCTGATGCCCGTCACCGACATGCTCAGCGAACACTGGGCGACCGGACAGAGCACACTCGAAGACCAGAACCTCGCCGCGCTGATGGCCTGGATCGCACCCCCCGACGGCCTCACCGTCGAACAAGCCCTGCTCGACGCCGAGAACCCCAGCGTGTGCCCACCCGCCGGTCCGGCGACCTCACCGGACTTCGACAACATCTACCTCGCCCACGCCCTCAAGCAATCCGACACTGCACGAGCAGCGGGCAACCACGATGCGGTTGCGGCGGCGCAGGCCGAGCTGCGGGAACTGATCAACGAGCAGATCAAGCCGACCTGGCGGCTGATGTGGACCGCCATCTCCCTGCTGCGCGGTGTCCCCGAGGCACCGCGAGTGGCCAAGCGCTTCGAAAACGACTGCACGTCCTTCACCGGCTACTCCGACTACCAGGACTCCGGATCCGCCCTGCCCCAACGCACCCGCGACAGCGCAATCGGCGCGGCGAAACGACTGAGCAGACTCGAACGTGCCCTGGAAAACCTCGAAGCCGACATGGCCTTCGACGATCCCTACGTCCTGGCCGACCGACGCAGCAACGGAGAAGCATTCGCCGGAGTCGTCGTGGACGCCGAACCCGACCGAGTTGTCACCACCGACAAGAACAAGCGAGTGCCGCGTCCCCTCATCACCATTCGCACGCTCGACCCCACCCGGCTGGCCGACGACACCCGCCTGATCAGCCCATCCATGCCCGCGGGGCACAAGGCGATGATCACCCGCACCGAACCCGACGGCGAAGCGAGCCTGGTCACGGTCGAAATCAACGGCGGTATGGGCCGCGCACTGATCCCAAAACCCGGAACAGTCCCCGAACTCGGCCAAGTGATTGCGTACTTACCCGACCCAGGCTGGCGGCCGGCACCGGTGTTCCCCGAACAAGACCAGACGGTTTGGACACACAGCAGCACCGACGAGAGGCCGGACCCCGACAGTTCGATACCCAGCGAGGCCACCGCAGAGGAGTGGGGCGATGACAACTGACGACAACGGCATCGATGCTGCCGTGGCGGCCGAGCAAACTACCACGGCGATCCTGGCCGACCTCGCGACGCGCGACCACAAAGCCGTGGTCGTGGACTCCCCACCCGGCGCCGGCAAGAGCACGCTGGTGGTCCGAGTTGCCGGGCACCTCGTCGAGGGCGACGAGCGGCCAATCATCGTGGCCCAGACCAACAACCAGGTCGACGACCTCATCACCCGCCTGGCCGCACAACACCCCGACGTCGCGATCGGCCGACTCAGCGCCAGCACCTACACCGCGCCACAAGCTGTGCGGGCGAATTCGACCGTCGCCACCGGTGTCGCCGACCTGAACGCGTGCCAGATCATCGTCGGCACCGCGGCCAAATGGGCTACTGTCCGCGACGGCAGCTTCGGGTGGGCGATCCTGGACGAGTCCTACCAAATGCGCTCGGACGCACTGCTTCAGATTGCGGAACGATTCGATCGGGGCCTGTTCGTAGGCGATCCCGGACAGCTGGACCCGTTCACCATCGTGGGAACCGAACGCTGGATCGGACTGCCCCACGACCCGACCCAGAACGGCGTCACCGTGATGCTGCAGCACAACCCGGATACCCCCGAGCACCGACTGCCTGTGTCCTGGCGCCTGCCACCCACTGCCGCCCCCACCATCGCCGAGGCGTTCTACCCATTCACCGGCGGCTTTACCGCCGGAACCGACAGCGGCACACGTTCCTTGGAGTTCCGCACCGCAGCCTTCGGCAACGCCGATCTCGACGAAACCCTTGCCATGGCCCTCACCACCGGATGGGCGTTGCACGAACTGCCCCGCCGCCACGTTCCCCGCACCGACGCTCAAACCATCCAGACTGCCGCGAACTTGGCCGGACGACTGCTCGACCGTGGTGCCGTCGCCACCTGCGAGCGGCACCGCGACGGCCGCCTGCTGGACGCCACCGACATCGCCATCGGCGTCGCACACCGCGACCAGGCCGACCTGGTCCGGGCCGCACTCTCCCGCACAGGCAACCCGGACGCGGCACGGGTAGTGGTCAACACCGCGAATCGGTTGCAGGGCCGCGAGTTCGAGGTCGTGATCGTGGTACACCCCTTGTCCGGCCGCCGCGACGCCACCTCGTTCCATCTTGAGGCCGGGCGACTGTGCGTGCTCACGTCCCGCCATCGGCAGGCCTGTATCCTCGTCGCCCGCGAAGGAATCACAGACCTCCTCGACAGCCATCCCTCGACCGACCCGGTCCACCTGTCGGTGCCCGCGAAGTTCCCCGACGGCTGGGAGGCCAACCAAGTCGTGATGGCCAAACTCATCGCCGATCACCGCGTCGCCGCATGATCCCAGAAGACCAGGGACCAAGAGCGTTCTCTGAAGCCGCGAGGACAAATGGCGGACATACAAACTCATCGCCGGGCACCACTGTCGGTGCTCTACGGCATACTCGTCGGTAAATGCACGCCGACTTTGCCTCGGAGGCACGCCATGTCAGCTGTTGGTGATCCTCAACGCTTGTCCGACAGTGAAATTCAGCAGATCGCCTTGGACTTGGCGAAAGGCCGACCACGGGTGGTGTGGTTCACCAGCGCAGCCGTTGGTATGGAAGCAGGCCGGTCGGGAAGGGTGATCGCGATCGGCGATCCAGCCGAGGACGAGTGCCTGAGAGTGCAGCCCACCGGCTCCAAGGACGTATTGCCATTCTCCCCCGTGGAGGTGACGCTGGTTAAACCGCGGCAGCGCAGAAGAAGATTCGCGGCCAGAAAGCCGATACAGAGGCCCGACTATTCGTCCCAGCAAACGCTGTGGTGAGGGTGCAGGAGTTCCGCAGCTCGGAAGGAATGAGCTGAGGGTCTTGTTTGAGATCCTGTTGCGCTTCGGGTAAAGCGCGACCGTGAATCGGTTGCGTAGGAACAGTTTTCCGTTAGCCTCGCTGTGTCCAGCGAGGCTGAACGGGAGCCGCGGTGTCGATTCGGTAGTGATAGTCGAGTGGGGGCGATGGACAAGCAGACGAGCATTTCATTGGTGGCGGCTTTGGCCGGACCACTGGCCACCGCATTAGGTCCGCTGCTGGTGTATCGGGTCTCGCGTCGCGATGATCGTGAGGATCTCAAGCGGGATCTGGAACGGTACAACGCGATGCCTGAGGATCTCCCGGAACGAGCCATGCTCGCGGCCCACATTGGGAAACGTGAAAGAGACTTGATCGAACTCGAGCCGGCGCGTCGACGGGCCCGAGCGGCGATTACGTTCTTCTTGATTGCCTTTGGAGGGCTGACAGCTCTCGGGGTTGTTCGAGTGCGCAGCCACTGGCCTTACTACCTGATTACTGTTGGTATGTGGGCGCTGCTGGCAATGACGCTGGTCGCATTGGGCGGTATGGTCGTGTACGGGCAAGCTGCGGGAGTGAGCCTGTACAAGGCGAGACCCTTCATGATGGAAGCCGCACTGTATCTGCCGCTTACGCTAATTCTGGGCATCACCTGGGTGCTGGTCGCCGCACTGAATCTGGTACGGCGTCTCTTTGGCCGCCAGCCTTTGAGATGGGTGCCGTTGCGGCAGCTATGGCGGGTCTTCTTGCCGACGGCGTCCGGCTCGTCTGGGTAGGTGTACCGCTGTGCCCGTGTCGATGCTGTTTGCCGTGGTAGTCAAGGAATTCCGGAAGGGCAAGTCTGTCCAGGGCGCCATCAGCGATGGAAACCTGAGCAGGCTCAGAGAGCTGTATCCGCTGTCGACGCTCTTCGAATTCCGGCCGGTGGCGCTCCTCGAAAATCGGCCACTTGATGGTTGTCTAGTCTGCCGTGTTGTCGGTTCGCATGGACGGGAGTGTGTCGATTTCGGTGTTGCGGAGTCGGTAGCTGTTGCCTTTCAAGGTCAACACGTCGGCGTGATGGACGATCCGGTCGATCATCGCGGCCGCGACGACGTGGTCGCTGAACACGTCTCCCCAGCGCGAGAACGGCAGGTTTGAGGTCAAGATCAGCGAGGCGTGTTCGTAACGGCTGGAGACCAATTGGAAGAACAGGTTCGCCGCGTCCTGCTCGAACGGGATGTAGCCGACCTCATCGACGATCAACAGACCGTAGCGCCGCAACTTGACCAACTCCGCGGCCAATCGGCCCTGCTGGTGGGCGGTTTGTAGGCGGGTGACCCATTCGACCGCGGTCGCGAACAACACGCGGTGCCCGTGGTGCGCGGCGGCGATGCCGAGTCCGATCGCGAGGTGGGTTTTGCCGGTGCCGGGCGGGCCGAGCAGCACCACATTCTGGGCTTTGGCGATGAATTGGGCGGTGCCCAGATGAGCGATGGTGTCGCGTTTGAGGGCGGGTTGGTGGTCGAAGTTGAACTCCTCGATCGCTTTGCGGGCGGTGAATCCCGCTGCGCGGATCCGGATTTCGGCTCCGGAGGACTCGCGAGAAGACACCTCCCGAGACAAGACCGCAGCGAGATATTCCTCATGGGTCCAACCGGCATCACGGGCTTGCTCGGCGAGGCGGGCGGCGCAGCCACGGATTCGGGGTGCTTTCAAGGCGTTGGCGTAGTACTCGATCTGCTTGGCGGTCTCGGTCGGTGCGGGCATCACGCGACCCCGCTGTCGTCGAAATCGATACCGAAGGCGGCGTCGTAGTCGGCGAGATCACGCAGAAATCCGTCACCCGTTTCTGGGTGAGATGCTTTGTGCCCGAATGCTTCTCTGAGTCGTGCGGCAATATCGACGTGGATGGGGTCGGTGATGGTTCGCCGTTTCGACCAGGCCCTGACGTGCGAGCCGACCAGTTGTCCGTCGCAGCGGGCGGTGACGGTGTCCAGATCGGCACGGATATCGATCATCCGGCCGATCACGGTCGGGTCGATCGAGTAGTCGTTACCCAGAACACGCAGGTAGTAGTCGCGCGGGAGCCGAGCTTGATGGGCGAACCCGACCGTCGGAGCGATCGGCGGCAACGCTGTCATGCAGGCGCGGTCGGTGCCGATCAGCTCGACCGGTGCGGCAGCGATGCGCCGGACCTGCCGCGTATTCGCCATCGGAATCCATTGAGCCAGTTGGCTATTGAAATCCGCCGGCGAGCTGAAGTCTCGGCCGGGCAGGAACGAAGTTTCCAGATAGCCGTTGACACGTTCGACGATGCCTTTCGATTCGGGGTCGAACGGTTTGCACTGAACGATCCGGGTGCCCAGGATCCCGGTGAACGCATTCACCCCGGTCGCTAAATGTCCGCCCTTGCCGATTCCGGACTCGTTGTCCCACAACAGTCTTCGTGGAACGCAACCGAGTTGCCCGGAGATCAACGCCCACATTCCGGCCAGTAGATCCGAGGTGGTGCGGGTCGGGATCATCATCGCGGTGATGAACCGCGAGAACGACGCCACCATCACCAGCACCGGTGGAGTCCCGATCTGCCCGGCGCCCAACGGTATTCGGGTCGGCGGGAACCACAGATCGCACTGCGCTTGATCGCCAGGGCGATACTCGAGCCGATCGGCCGGATCTTTCGGCGCGTACTCGGGCCGCAGCTCGGCGACCTTCTTGCGGAACCACGACGGCGACCCCGACCAGCCCAGGCGCTCGGCGATCACCGACGCCGGCATCGACGCAAACTCCGCCAGCAGCGCCCGCACGTGCGGTTCGAACTCGTCGAACGCCGAGGGCCCGGCCACCCGTTCGTACTTCGGTGGCGATTTCGAGGCGATCGCTCTCGCGACCGTGTCTCGCGAGAGGCCGAGCCGGGCCGCGATCGCCCGCCTCGACAGGCCCTCGCTCGTGTGGAGATACCTGATCTGCGCCCAATCTTGCACTGAGATCACCCTTCCGATGGTGGATGGGTGGCCTACTTTTCGAAGAGCGCCTGTGGCCGATTATTCGGG
>NZ_BDAW01000107.1 GCF_001625085.1 Nocardia acidivorans NBRC 108247 | reverse complement strand
CCCTAGCGCTTGGACTTGCTCGCGGCGGACTTGCCGTGACCGTTCTTGGACGCCGCGGAGCCGGTCGGAATATTGATGGTGGCGTCGGCGCCCTTCTTACCGGAAGTCTTGCGGTGCAACGCCTCTATCAACAGCCCGTTCCCATCGGCGTCGATGCGCACGGTATCGCCCGGGGCCAGCGCGCCGTCCAGGATCTTCTTCGACAGGGCATTGTCCAGTTGCTTCTGCACGGTCCGGCGCAGTGGGCGGGCGCCGAACTCGGGTTGATACCCGGTGTCGGCGAGCCAGTCCATGGCCTTATCCGAGACGTCGAGGGTGATGTCCTGTGCGCGCAGGCGGCGGCGGGTGCCGTCCAGCACCAGGTCCACGATTTCGCGCAATTGATCGCGGTCCAGGCGATGGAAGACGATCTGCTCGTCGAGCCGGTTGAGGAACTCGGGCCGGAACTGCTTGCGCAGCCGATCCTCCAGCTGCGGTGTAATCGATTCCAGGTCACCGTCTTTCGCGGACAGAATGATATCCGAGCCGATATTGCTGGTCAGAATGACGATGGTGTTCTTGAAATCGACCGTGCGCCCCTTGGAATCGGTGACCCGGCCGTCGTCCAGGAGTTGCAGCAGCACATTGAACACATCCGGGTGCGCCTTCTCCACCTCGTCGAACAGGATCACCGAATACGGTTGGCGGCGCACCTTGTCGGTGAGCTGCGCGGCATCGTCGTAGCCCACATATCCGGGCGGCGCGCCGACCAGCCGGGAGACCGTGTGCTTCTCCTGGAATTCGCTCATATCGAAGCGGATCAACCGATCCTCATCGCCGAATACCGCCTGCGCCAACGCTTTCGCGAGTTCGGTCTTACCGACGCCGGTCGGGCCCAGGAACAGGAACGAGCCGATCGGCCGATTCGGATCCTTGAGTCCGGCGCGCGCCCGGCGCACCGCCTCGGCCACCGCGACAATCGCCTCCTCCTGGCCCACCACCCGTTTGTGCAGCACCTCTTCGAGTTTCAGCAGTTTCTGCCGCTCCTCGGCGGTGAGATCGGTGACCGGAATGCCGGTCTGGCGCGAGACCACCTCGGCGATATCGGTGACGGTCACCTGCTGCTGCGGCGAGGTGGCGCCGTCGGCGTCGGATCCCTTCCCCGCCTTGGCTATTTCGGCCTTGAGCTTGTTCGCCTTCTCATAGTCCTCGGCGGCGACGGCGGCATCCTTCTCCCGGCGCAGACCCGCGAGCCGCTCCTGATTCTCGCGCGCCTTCGGATCGAGGGTGCGGGTGCGCAATCGCACCCGCGCGCCCGCCTGATCGACCAGATCGATCGCCTTGTCCGGCATGAACCGATCGGTGAGATACCGATCCGACAGCTCGGCCGCCGCGATCAGCGCCTCGTCCTCGTAGTGCACCCGATGGTGCTCCTCGTACACATCGACCAGGCCGCGCAGGATTTCGATGGTGTCCACCACCGACGGTTCGGAGACCATGACCGGTTGGAAGCGGCGCTCCAGCGCGGCGTCCTTCTCGATGTACTTGCGGTACTCATCGATGGTGGTCGCGCCGATGCAATGCAGTTCCCCGCGGGCCAGTGCGGGTTTGAGCAGATTGCCCGCGTCCATCGAGCCCTCGCCGCCGCTGCCCGCGCCCACGATGGTGTGCAGTTCGTCGATGAAGATCACCAATTCCTCGGAGTGCGCGCGCACCTCGTCGAGGATCTTGGTGAGCCGTTCCTCGAATTCGCCGCGGTATTTGCTGCCCGCCACCAGCGCCCCCACATCCAGCGCGATGACGCGGCGGTCCGCGAGGGTCTCGGGCACATCGCCGTTCACGATGCGCTGGGCCAGTCCCTCCACGATGGCCGTCTTGCCGACGCCGGGATCGCCGATGAGCACCGGATTGTTCTTGCGCCGGCGGGACAGTATCTCCACGGTCTGTTCGATCTCCTGGGCGCGCCCGACCACCGGATCGACCTTGCCCGCGCGGGCCTCGGCGGTGAGATCGCGGCCGTATTCGTCCAGGGTGGGGGTATCGCTGGGCACGCTGGGCGCGTTCGAGGTGGGGAGTTTGCCCGCCCCGGCCAGCGCCCGCGCGGCCGGACTCTCCGGAATGGCGGCGATGCCGAGCAGGATGTGTTCGGGGCCGATATAACTGCTGCCCGCCTCGGCGGCGCTGCGCTGGGCATTGCGCAGGGCGGCCTTGGCGTCCGGGCTCAGCGCCAGGGCGTGGCCGCCGCCGTGCGCGCCGATACCGCTGCCCGCGGCGGTGCGCATCTGCTCGCGCAATTGCTTCGGATCCCGGCCGATCTCGGCGATGATGCCGCGCGCGGGCTCGGTCTCGGCGGCGGCGTAGAGCAGGTGTTCCGGGGTGATCTCGGCACTGCCCCACTCATGCGCGGCGGCGCGCGCGCCGTCCACGACGGATTTGGCGCTGTCGCTCAGCAATCGGGTCAGATCAATGCGCTGGACCGGCGGCTGGGCCGCCATACCGGAGCCGAAGAAGCGCTGAAATATATCGTCGATCGAATCGAAGGAGTCCCTGGAGCTTGGCCAACCCTGTGTCATGGTCACCTCGTGGATTCGGGGACTGATGGGGCGAACTCGCCTCCACACTAGCTACCGGGTCCGAAAGGGCAAGGGGCCGTAATGCCTTTGTGTTAGTTGAGTCCCGCGCCCACCGGGGCGAACGGTGCGTAATCGCGGACGCAGCCCTCGGTCCAATCCCAGAGGGATACCGGATCGACGGCGACACCGCGCTGCAGGATGAGCCGCCAGCCATTGTCCTGCTTCTCCCAGATATCGCCGTCGCGATCGACATAGAAACCGTCGACGGCGGGTTCGATTCCACTCTCTCCGAATCCACTTGGAAAATGCGATTGCTGCGACATGACGAACCCCTCTTCGGTCAGGTTTGCTTCCACTCGAAAGTATCCGGGAGCTCACTTCCGATTCACTTCCAGTGCGATGGGGAAGGGTGCGGTCGTAACTATTCGACAACTATTGTGCAAACTTTTGGCATCTCTGGACTTTTGCGGGATAGTGCACTTCTTGCGGCGAACGTCCAGTTTGCTTTCGGGACGAGGAGGGTCGGATGGGAGGGCCGGAGATCAGGGTGCTCGGCCCACTGCGCCTCACCCTGGACGGACGCGAAACCCCACTCGGAACACCCATGCAGCGCGCCGTGCTGGGGCGGTTGATCGTGGCGCGGGGTCAGGCCGTCACCACGGAACGGCTGATGGACGACCTGTGGGCGGGTGCGCCGCCACCCAAGGCCGCCTCGGTGCTGCAGGTCCACGTGCACAATCTGCGGCGGCTGCTGGAACCGGATCGGCCGCGACGGGCGCCGTCCCGATATCTCGTGTCCGAATCGTCCGGTTACGCCCTGCGTATCGCCGAGAATGCCGTGGACGCATGGCAATTCGAAGAGCAGCTGCGCACCTTCCAGGAACTCGTCGGCAATCCCGAAACTCGGCCGCAACCCGGTGAGCGCAGCGCCCTGCTCGAGACCGTCCTCGGCCATTGGCACGGCCCCGCGTTGGAGGCCTTCGCCGATACCGAATGGGCCGCCGCGGAGGCGGCTCGGCTCACCGACTTATGGCTCACCGCAGTCGAACTCAACGCACAGGCGAAACTGGAAGTGGGCCGTGCCGGGGAGGTGGTCATCGAGCTGCGCGCACTCTTCGACGAACATCCGGGGCGCGAGGAACTGGTTCGGATGCTCGCCACCGCGCAATATCAACTCGGTCAGCAATTGGAGGCGCTCACCACAATTCGGCGCTCGCGTGAATTCCTCAGTGCGGAATTCGGCGTCGATCCTGGACCGGGATTGCGGCATCTGGAGAACGCCATTCTCACGCACTCCACCGAATTGGCGGTACCGGGCGGACTGCCCGCCGCCGAATCCCCCGCACCCGTCCCGCATTTCACCGAAACCCCGTCCGGCACCGGATATTCCGCCGAACTCTCCGATCTCCTCACCCTCGCCGAAGTCGCCCGCACCGGACGCTTGCGCCTGGCCTGGATATCGGGGGAGGCCGGGATGGGCAAGACGACGCTCACCGAAACGGTGCTGGCCGCCCTGACCGCCACCGGCTGGACCGTGGTCACCGGGCACTGCCTCGATATCGACGGTGCGCCGCCTGCCTGGCCCTGGACCGAGATCCACGGTGTGCTGGAACCGGCTGCGGCGGTGGCCTTCCCGGCCGGGGGCGCGGAGGATCCGTTCACGCTGTCCCGGAAGCTGGCCCAATCGTGTCGGCGCGCGGCGGTTTCCGCGCCGGTGGCCGTTCTGCTGGAGGATGTGCACCGCGGCGATACCGCCACCCTGCAGGTGCTGCGGCAGTTGATCAACTGGTTGCGGGACGAACCCGTGCTGATCCTGGCGACCGCGCGCCGGTCCGAGGCCGGGCAGGAGGTGCTCGATACCGCTGCCGCACTGGCGCAGTACGCGGCCACACACCTCGAGCTGACCGGATTGGACGCCGCCGGAACCCGGCAGGCGGCCGAGACCGCGGGGCTCGCGCCGATCGGCGCGGAACTGCTCACCGAGTTGCACGAGCGCACCGGCGGGAATCCGCTCTTCGTCCGGGAGCTGGCCAAACTGCTGGCCGCGCACGGCAGCCTGGAGCAGGTGCCCGATTCCATCCGGGCGGTCATCGACAATCGCACGGCGCGGCTGCCCGGCGGGGTTGTCGAAGTGCTGCAACATATTTCGATCTGGGACAGCGGTATCGAGCTCGGAATCCTGAGCCTGTCCACCGGACTGCCGGTGGAGCGGCTCATCGATCTCATCGCCGCCGCGGAGGCCGCCGGACTGGTTCGCAGTGCGACCGGCGGCCGGATCTGCTTCGAACACGCTCTCGTGCGCGATGCCGTCCAGCTCGGCATACCGCCGCTGCGCCGCGGCCGAATGCACTGGGCCGCACTGGAACTGCTGCGCGAACACGCCGACTCCTATCCGGCACTGGGTCGTGATCCGGATATCCTGGCCCGGCACGCCATTCGCGGTGCGAGTGTGGAAACCGCGAGGGCCGCCATCGGTTACGTCCGCGCCGCCGCCGACCGCCGGACGGCCCGCCGCGATCGCAACGCCTCGGTCCGCCTGCTGCGCGCCGCCGTGGAGCTGCACGATCTCGCCGGGGACACCGCCGATCACGCCGACCTGGACGACCGCACCGCCCTGCTGGACACCCGCTGCGCACTGGTCACCGCGCTGGGCTACGACAATCAGCATCGCGAGGCCCGGGCCGAGCGCCTGCGCGCGCTGGCCCTGGCCGAAGAGCTCGACAACGAGCGCCTGCGCGCCCGATCCCGCACCGCCCCGGCCACAGTCGACGACTTCCGATTCCGCACCCGGGCGCTCACCTGCTGGCGTGCTCCGGTCATCTGGGCGATCCGCGAATGGCGGACCCCCGACCACCGCATCCGACGCGCTCTCTCCCGAGCCATCGCCGCGTACGACCCTCCCGCACTACCGAACTCCGCCACCCCGGCCGACCCACCCGCGCTACCCGACTCCCCCACGGCAGCCGACCGATCAGCGCTACCCGGCCCGTTCGAGGTGGCCGCCGTCGAAAGTGCCTCCCCGCGAGGCGAAATGGCCGAAGAGCCGGACGCCGCGGCGCGTATTCGACTGCTGATCGCGGCGAGCTTCGAGGCGGGGCTGGAGGAGTACGACGACGAGCAGGCCATGGCGCGGCAGGCGCTGGAATTGGCACGGGGGCTGGGGGATGCCGAATCACTGTGTGCGGCAATCAATGCGGTGACGTATTTGACCTTCGATTTCGGGCCCGAATTCGTGGCGCTGACCGCGGAGTTGGAGCGGGTGGCCGCGCAGGCGGGGCTGGCCGAGTATCAGGCGCTGGCGCATTTCATGGGCTATCGGGCGGCGGTGGCGCACGGGGATCTGCGCGAGGCGGCGCGGCTGGTGGCGCAGGCGGTGGAGTACGCCGACGAGGGGCAGTTACAGCCGCTGCTGGATCTGGTCAGCTGTTTCGCCGCCACCATGGAACTGCTGCGCGGGGAGGTCGAGTCCGCCGAGCGCCTGTACGAGCAATTCGGCAGGCGGATGACGCGCTCCGGAATCGCCAACGCCGCGGAGGCCAAACTCTTCTGCGCGCTCGGAACTGGTTGGGCGCGTGGGGATCTGGCCACACTGGCAAATCGGCTCGGTGAGATCTACACCCTGCTGCCGGGCACCTTCGGGCAGGCGTACGCGCTGGCGCTGGTGGATGCCGGGGAGCACGCGCGGGCGCGGGAGATCTATGCCGAGACCGCCGGGGTGCGGGAGGAGATGTATCCGGTGCTCATGTCCGCACTGCGGGCGCGCACCGCCATCGCCCTCGGCGAATCGGACGATGTTCGCATGCTCTATGAATTCCTTTTGCCGCATTCGGGCAGCATCATCGGCAGCGAAACCGGTATGACCGCTTTCGGTCCGCTCGATACCGTGCTCGCCGCGCTCGCGGACGCACTCGGCGATACCGAGCAGGCATCCGCGCATCGTGACAGCGCCCGGCGGCAACTGGAACGAATCCGGACCGAACTACCGATAGCCGGAAATTCGCTGCTGCGCGCCGCCTGATAAAAGACAACAGCCGGCAACCTCACGGTCACCAGCTGCCATCGAATTTCCCCTACGGGCAGGTGTTGATCGCCCGTTTTACTTCGAGCGCTGGTACGCCTCGACGATCTCGGCCGGAATACGGCCGCGCGAGGAGACCTGATGGCCCTGAGCGCGCGCCCATTCGCGGATCGCGGTGCTCTCCTCCCGGTCCACGGCCGGTCGGGTACGGCCGTTGGCGGCCGTAACCTTGCGCTGCTTGGAACGACCGACCTTGCGGGCCTTCTCGGTCCAGGGCTCGAGAGACTCCCGCAGCTTGCCGGCATTCTTGATCGACAGATCGATCTCGTAGTCCATGCCGTCGATCGAGAAAAAGACTGTCTCGTCGGCCTTCGATTCGCCGTCGTAGTCGTCAACCAGAGTTACGGTGACTTTCTTCGCCATGGACTGCCCTTCCACGTAGAGGTGCCGCTATTCGCCGAAATGCTAATGCCGCGGCGAGGTAGTTTCAAACCAGGCGCGAATGGTATTCGGTGAGCTCAGACTATTCTGCTATTACCGCGGAGACCATCCGGTCTTCAGCACACCCGGAAAACGGTCAAGCGCCAGCCGGAACGACCGCGGACAATGCGGGCGGCAAGTGCGAAATGTCGCGTTCCCCGGTCGTATCCGGCACACACTTCCGCGGCCTTGGAATCGGTCATGATCACATCGATCCTGGTGAGCGTGGCGGCCCCGAACTCACAGCCCGGAGCCTGTCGGTGCTCGGCCAATGTGCGCAGCGCGGCGATCACGCCGGGCTCGGCGAGCGGGCGCAGTTGTACCGGTGGGCGGCGCCCGTCGAGCACCTCCAGCGCCAACCGCAGTGCCACCCCGGCGAATTGCAGCGGCGGCGTACCGACTTCGTCACACACCGGCGATTTCGCAGCGTGCGAAGCTCGTAATACTCGTTGTAGCGCAACGGTTCCGGTGCGCCGCTCGGCCGCATTACGCATGACGTGATTGCGACAGGACGGTGGTCTCGAGTGCGCCGTTGATTGCGCCGGAACGGGTGCGGGCGGGCGTACCCAGCGAAAACGGGAGCGGCGGCATGGGGCGATCGGCGGCTCCGAATCCGGTGCGGGCAGGACGAATCCGGGCTCGAATACCATCACCCTCCCCTCGCCGTAGCCACCGGTTGCCGGGGCATTACCGCCAGCCTGACAGGGGAGGCCGCGTCCGGGTAGGGCTGCCGGGAACCTCGCGCACCGACACCCGGTGTGTCGACCCGCTACCGCCGCGGGGCGAGGCGGTAGCGGTCGGGGGACACCGATCAGACCGTTTCGAGCGCCTTGGTCATCGGCACCGGGCGCAGCGTCTTGCGCAGATCCGTGCGCAGCGTGGTCGCCGAGTCCAGCAGATAGTTCTGCCGCACCTGCCACGGCTGCCGATCGCCCTGGCGCGGGAACTCCGCGATCGAGCGCTGCACATAGCCCGAGGCCAGATCCAGCAGCGGTCGCTCGCCCAGGGTGCGCTCGGGTTGCGGGACGACTGCCGAATAGCCGTTGCGGTCCATATAACCGAGCACCTTGCACACCAGCCGGGAGGTGAGATCGGCGCGCAGGGTCCAGGAGGCGTTGGTGTAGCCGATGCAGACCGCGAAGTTCGGCACACCGGTCATCATGGTGCCCTGCCAGACGAACTGCTCGGAGAGATTCACCGGCACGCCGTCGACGGTCAACCCGATGCCGCCGAAGGCCAGCAGTTGCAATCCGGTCGCGGTGATCACCACATCGGCCTCCAGCACCCGGCCGGACTTCAACCGAATCCCTTCGGGCACAAAGGTTTCGATATGGTCGGTGACCACCTCGGCCTTACCCTTGCGCATGGCCTTGAAGAAGTCGGCGTCCGGCACCGCGCACAGCCGCTGATCCCACGGGTTGTATTCGGGCGTGAAGTGCTCGGCCACCAGCTTCTCATCCTTCAGGATGCGGGTGGTGAGCCCGGTCAGCATCTTGCGCGCGGATTCGGGGCGACGGCGGCAGTACTGATAGAAGCCGACATTGAACAGAATGTTCTTGGTGCGGATGACCCGGTGCGCCAATTCCGGCGGCAGTAGTTCGCGCAGCCGATCGGCGATCTTGTCCCGGCCCGGGACCGCGGAGATCCAGGTGGGGCTGCGCTGCAGCATGGTGACCCGCTCGGCCTGCTCGGCCATGGCGGGCACCAGCGTGACCGCGGTCGCGCCGCTGCCGATGACCACGACCTTCTTCCCCGCGTAATCCAGTCCCTCGGGCCAGAATTGGGGATGCACCACGGTTCCGGCGAAGTCGCCGATGCCCGGGAATTCGGGTTCATAACCGTGGTCGTAGTTGTAGTAGCCCGCACACGAGTAGAGGAAGCCGCAGGTGAGCACGCGCTGTGCCACGGCGTCCCCGGTGCGCGACTCGAGGGTCAGCCGCCAGTGCGAGGCCGCGCTGTCCCATTCCGCCGCAACGACTTTGGTGCCGAAGCGAATATGCTTGTCGATCCCGTTCTCGGCGGCCGTCTCCTCGATGTACCGCAGGATTGACGGTCCGTCGGCAATGGACTTGGCATCGCGCCAGGGCTTGAACGGGTACCCGAGGGTGAACATATCGCTGTCCGAGCGCACGCCGGGATAGCGGAACAGATCCCAGGTGCCGCCCAGCGCCGCGCGGGATTCGAGAATGGCGTAGCTGCGGCCGGGATGTTCGGCCTGCAATCGGTAGGCCGCGCCGACGCCGGAGAGTCCGGCTCCGACGATCACGACGTCGAGATGCTCGACAGGGCTGGAGGTCGCGGCGCTCATGACCTCCAGTGTGCGTCGGGTGGGCGCGGCCTTCTTGACTCTGCGCGACAAGTATTTGATTCTGAACGACATGTCGGTCATTCGATCCGCCGGATTACGCGGGTTCCGGGCCACCGTGGCCGAACTCGGCGGTGATGCCGAGGAGCTCGCCGCGCTCTGCGGATTGCCCCCGGAGGCGCTCGACACCGATGATCTGCTCGTCCCCGACGCCGCAGTGGGCGCGGCCCTCGAACTCGCGGCGCATCGATTGAACTGCCCGGATCTGGGTCTGCGCATGTCCCGGCGGCAGGATCTGGACATGCTCGGGCCGCTGGCACTGGCCATTCGCAATTCGCCGACGCTCGCGCACGTACTGGAGTGCACGTCGCGGTATCTGTTCGTGCACGCGCGCTCGCTGAGCCTGACCATGGGACCGGATCCGTACGGCGACCGCGGGGTGATCGCACTACGCTACGGGGTCACCGCGCCCGGACTGCCGACCCCCGTACAGGGCACCGATGTCGGATTGGCATTCGTGCACCGCGCGATTCAGCGGCTCGCCGAGGAGAAGTACGGCCTGCGCTCGGTGGAGCTGCCCTATCGACCGGCCGCGCCGATCCAGGTGTACGAGGAATTCTTCGGCGCCCCAGTACGAATCGAGCGACCGGTTGCCCTGCTCCGGGTGCCCAGTGCACTGGCCAATCGATCCCTGTCGGGCGGGGACGAGAATCTGCATCGGCTCGCCATGGCATTTCTGGCACAACAATCCGGCGGCGCGTCGACGGCGCTGACACCGCAGGTGCGCATCACCTTGCAGAAACTGCTCGGCACCGCCGCGCCCGAAATCGGTGCTGTCGCACGGTTGCTCACCATTCACCCGCGCACCTTGCAGCGGCGCCTGGCGGCCGAGGGCACCAGCTTCGCCGCCCTGCTGGACGAGGTCCGGCGCACCGAGGCGCACCGCTATCTCACCACCACCGATATGCCGATGAGCCAGGTGGCCTCACTGGTCGGACTCTCCGAACAATCCACCTTCACCCGCTGCTGCCAGCGCTGGTGGGGCACAACGCCATCCGCCGTGCGGCGCGGAAAGCCGGTGTGAAGCGAACCCAGTTCGCCTGCGCGCAGCGGAAAGTCACGCATTGTGAACCAGGCAATTCTCGCATTCAGTTTGCGATCTTGCCGCGTGTCCTGCGGGCGCGCCAGTGCTACCGCGCGCAGGATGAAGCGGTGATAGCCGAATGCCCTTCCTGCGCTTGGCCCTCCCCCACGCCCGTCTCCTCGCACCGCTCGGTGCAATACCTGCGGTGCGTCTGCGGACAGTGGATGATCGCCGTGCACGGCAAGGTGGTCGGTTCGGCCGGTGGCAGCAACTTCAGCAAGACCGATCCGCTGACCGGGATTGTCGGCCTGCGGGATTGACCAGCCGGGACGGGTTCCGCACCCGGCCGGGAGAACGCGGACTGCCAGTTGCGCGCGGACTCTCAGCTGCGCGAGGGAACGAAGACGCGCACGGCCTCGATGCGCGCACCGCGGTCGGTGAAGTCGAGCTGCGCGATACCACGGCCGTCGCGGGTCTCCACCGAGACGGTGACGGTGCGGCCCGCCGCGATGGGCTTGTTCCAGCGCAGGCCCTTCGCGCGAACGATGAAGTCCTCCAGGGACATTCGCTCATCCTCGGCCCAGGACAGGCGCGGCACCGGGGCCAGCGCCGCGTGCGCGCCCGCCGATTCACCGCGGCCCGCCGCGTCCAGCAGGCGTCCGGCCGCCGCCTTACCGGCGGCGCCGACGCTGCTCATCCCCTTCATGAAGCCCATCGCGCCGCCGATGCCCTGATTGCCGAGCAGCTGCGGGCCGAGTTTCACGCCCGCCAGCAGGCCCTGCGCACCCGAGCCCATGAGCTGCGCGATCATCCCGGGCAGCTCCCAATGTGCGCGCAGCGCTCGCACTTTCAGCTCACCGTCGACCTCGGCCAGGTCGTAGCGCAGATGCATGGGCACGTGCAGGGTGACACCGGTGGACATGGTGGTGGCAATGGTGAGATCGCGGAACACCGTCATACCGGAGACCACATCGTGCTCGACGTCGAAGGCGATGTCATTGGGCGCGATGAAGGTGTCGTAGAACCGTTCGATGGCGGCGCGGCCGACATGCGGACGCGAACCGACCGGATCCTCCACGCTGGCGGAGTCGGCGAAGAGGCCGACCCAGGCGGCGCGGTCGTGCGCCGCCACCGCCCGCGGGGAGGCTTCGACGGTCGCCAGCAGTTCGGCGGCGGTGGGATGCGCGGACACGGTTCCTCCAGGTGATCAGTAGCGCGCGCGATGATACCGGCCACCCCGGCGCCCGTCACGGCTACGCCGTCCGGTTACAGCCCCGCCACCCGGGGCAGCACCTGTTCGGCGACCTGTTCGGTGTAGGCGATGGGATCACCGTTGGGCATGAGATTCAGCAGGGTGAAGCCCATGCCCCGAGCTGTTCGGTATCGCGCACGAACTGGTCCGAATCCTCGAGCACCGGGCGTACGTAGCAGGCCCTCTTCTGAATGCTGTCGTAGTCGCGGCCCTCCGAATCGCAGTGCGCGCGCAGCACATCCAGCTTGCGGGCCACATCGCCCAGTTCCATACGCCTTATTATCCGACGCCGAGCCGCTTTCCGAAGAACGACGCGAACACCTCACCGAAGGTTCCCAGGAGCAGGGCCCGGCCGTCCGCGTCCAGCAGCAGGGAACCGGCATCGGCGGTGGAGCAACCCCGTTGGGCCGCAATACCTTCCAGGCGATCCTTCATCCACAGCATGGCCGGGCCGCCGCCGGAGATCTCGGTGGCGACGTGTTCACCGAGATGCTCGCGGGTGTATTCCACCGTGGCCGCGGGATTCCGGCAGTAGGTGTCCACCAGGGTGTTGACCTGGCCGACCGGAATGATCTCGTCCGGATTCGCCTGCCAGATGTACATGGGCATATCCGGGACGGTCTTGCCCATGCGGGTCTTGTCCAGGACATCGGCGACGACCGGATCCTGGAGCGGATCACCGGCGGTATGCAGCATGCCCTTCAAATTCAGGAAGGGCAGCAGCGAGGAGGTGTACTGCACGCACAGATTGTTCTTCACCGCGGCCAGCGCCTGCCCCAGCGGATCCATCCGCTCGTTCACGAAACGCGCGAAATCCGGATACTCCCTGGTCAATCCGAGCACGGCGGCGAAGATCAGGCCCGAGGTGGCCTGCCCGTTCGCCACATTCAGCGTCATCCCCAGATCCGCGGGCACACCGCCCTCGGCCGCGCCGACGATATTCAGCTCGGGTGCGTAGGACTGCTTCAGTTCCGCGGCGTGACCGGTGACGATCGCACCGCCGGAGTAGCCGTACATGCCGACGCGGGTCTGCGCGGCCAGCCGCATGGGTTCGAAGTTCTTCGCCGCGCGAATGCCGTCGAGGGTGATGCGCGCACCCAAAGGTCCTGCGGCATAAGCCTCATTCGGGCCCTGATGATCGGGAATCACCACGCCCCAGCCCTGCGAGAGCGCGCCCTGGGTGATGGCGAATTCGGCGGGGACCACGATCTGACCGCCGAGCGCGCTCAGCGACCACTGCTGTACGGCGTAGGAGGGTGTGCAGTAGCCCGCGAGGGAGTCCTCGGCGATCTGCATGGAGATGAGCTTGTCCGGGGCGGAGCCGCGCGGCTTCAAGACGGTGGCGACGGCCGGAATCGGTTCGTCGCGACTGTTATTGG
The DNA here is from genome assembly GCF_001625085.1 of Nocardia acidivorans NBRC 108247. Taxonomy (GTDB): domain Bacteria; phylum Actinomycetota; class Actinomycetes; order Mycobacteriales; family Mycobacteriaceae; genus Nocardia; species Nocardia acidivorans. Next base: position 12,844 of record NZ_BDAW01000107.1, on the reverse strand, counting down.
AGCGGTAGGACAGCTGCCAGGCGTCCACATTCAGCGGAATCAGCCCGAAGTTGGCGACATTCACCTGGCGCGCGGCAATGATCTCGCCCGGCGCCGTGTTGGCCACCAGTTCCGGGGCCGGACGGTAGAAGGCCGAATCCAGTTCCGGCGGAACGGCGATCGCGGGTGCGGGCTGCACCGGTACCGGTTCGGCTCCCGCCACTCCGGTGGCCATGGCCGCCGCGACAATGCCCGCCAGCGCGACGGCCATCCGGCGCGCAATCTTCGGCTTGCTCAATTCTCCACCCTCCGAGCCAATGTGAGACCGCTTCGTCTCACACACTCGGAACTATGACATGAAAGTGATCTGGATCGCAATCAGGCCGGCAAGTTGGCGACTACTGCTTGGGCAGCGCCAGATTCATTCCGCCCACATCGGCGACCTTCCAGCCATTGGCCGGGTCGACCGCCACGTTGTAGGTGACGGTGGTCTGCACGCCCTGCGGGTTCTGGGCATTGGTGGAGGTGACGTTCAGGAAGACGTTCACCTGGTAGACGCCGTTCTCATGAGACATCACCTTGGCGGTCACCGGGGTGGCGCTGGAGGTCCACTTCAGCGGGACCAGAATCTCCTGGAGCTTGGCCGCGGTGGCGTCGAACTTGTCCGCCAGGCGCGGGGTGGTGTTGGCCTTGAGCCGCCCGGTCCACGAATTCAGATCGGAGAAGTTGATATTCGACGCGCCGACCGAGTAGTCGGTGGCCACCTGCTCGGCGCGCTGGGCCGCCGCCTCGGCGGCGTCACGATCGCTGAGCTGGCCGCGGCTGTTCACCCACAGCACGCTCACGGTGATGAGCGCGCCGATCAGCAGCACCGCCGCCGCGGCGGTGACCAGGCTGGACAGCTTCAGCGAGACCGTCTTCGGGGCCTCGGGGGTGACAGCGACGGGGGTCTCGGACCGCTCCGGAGCGGAGGCGGCAGCGGCCTCCGCGTCGACTGCCCGCTTCGGCTCGGTGTCCTGCGACATCCGCTTCTCCTTCTTCGGTGGAACTACTTGAGGTTGACCTGGACGCGCACGGCGTTATCGCCGGTACTGGCGAGGGCCTGCGCGATCAGGGCGCTGATATCGAGTTGCGGCCCGGTGCCGCGCGCGGCATCGGCCAGCGGCTGCAATTGGGGCGCGAGGGTTTTCAGTTCGGGTCCGGCCTGCCGCAACCAGTCGGTCAGCTTGGCCAGGAAGGGTGCCAGCCCATTGCTGTCCACATAGGACTGCGGTCCGGGCACTCGATCGACCAGTCTACCGACCGCCTCGGCCAGATCATTCAGAGACTGCGCGAACTGTACGAATGCCGGTGCAGCGGCGGCGGTCGCCGCGCCGATGCCATCCATATTCGAGGCAGCGGCTTGGAAACTGTTCAGTAGCTGCGCAATTTTGGGTTCGCGGCTCATAATCGCCGACGCCAGCAGATCACCGGCACGGGTGAGCGCGGGCATGGCCGAATCGGTGTCGTGGAAGGCCGCGCCGAGCGTACTGGCCAGCGAGGCCGCCACCGCCGGATCGAGCTGATTCATCACCTGATTGACCAGGCGCGAGACCGCCGGAATGGAGAGCGGGGATTTGACCGCCGCGGTGTCCAAGCGCTGCCCGTTCTTCAGATACGGCGCACCACCGGTTCTGGGGCGGATCTCCACGTACGGTTCACCCAGCGCGGAGAGCTGTTCGATGCTGATCACGCTGTCGGTCGGCACCCGGCGATCGGCGTCCACGCGGAAGCTCACCTCCACCCCCGCGGCGGTGCTGTCCACCGAGGTGATCTTGCCGATCTTCATGCCCGTCAACAGGATCGGCGACCCCACGCTCAAACCGCCGGAATTCGCCAGCACCATGGAGGCCCGCGTGTATTCGGCGAACGGATCCGCGCGTACCACCCCGAAGGTCAGATAGCTCGCACCCACCACCGTGACCGCGGCGATACCGCCGAGCGAGGCCAGCGATCCCCACTTCATCGCACCGCTCCGATCATGCGCAGGGTGGAGAGGATATTCCCCACCTGGTCGTCCTTGGAGACCGAATTCACCTGTACGCCGGTGATATTCACCTTCGGTCCGTGCTCTACGAAGGGAATCAGCTTGTCGCGCAGCAGCGATACCAGCAGGGACAGGTTCGAGGGCACCGACAGATCCAGGGGCGCACCCGAGAAGGCCAGGGGCACAAATGCTTTGGCCGCGCCATCGGCGGAATCGACCACCGGGGCCAGCCAGGCCAGCGAGGAGCCGAGTTGGCCGAGCGCGGCGAAGATCTGGGTGACGCCGCGAATCGAATCGGTGATGCCGTTCATGGCGTCCACCGACTCCTGGCTCAGCTGATGGTCCAGGAAATCCGCGCGATCGTGCAGCACCTGGGCATTGACGCCCAGGCCGTTCAGGAGTGAGTCGACCTGATCCAGATTCGCGGCCAGATCCACCGCATTGCCCGCCGCGTTCCGGGCGATCCGCTTGGTCTCGTTCGGATCGGCCGGGAGAACGGCATTGAAACGATTGATGATGTCCTGCAACTGATTCACCGCACCGCCCTGGGTGAAGGCGGCCAGCGCGGCCATGGTGTCCTCGAGCTGCACCGGCGGATGGGTGCGTTCCCGCGGAATGGTGCCGTCCGCGCGCAGCAGCGTGCCGAAACCATCGGTCGGCGTGGTCAGGGCCAGGTGGATGTCACCGAGTACCGTGTTCTGCCGCAGTTCGGCGACGGTGGTCGCGGGCAACTGCACCTTGGTCGAGATATCGGCGTCCACCACCACGTATCCGCCGCGGCCACCCGCGTGGGCCGAATCCACCACGCGCACACCGGAAACCGTGCCCACCTGGGCACCGTTGGCGATGACCTTCGCGCGCGCCGGCAGGTTCAGCACATTGCCGAATTCGATGTGGATGCGGTACGTCGGACCGGAGATGGAGGTGCCGGGGACTGGAACGGACGACGGATCGAAGGCGCAGCCGCCGACACCGGCGATCAGTCCCGCGGAGAGGAAGGCCGCCGCCAGTGCCTGGACAGCACGCTTTTGCTTCGGGCCGGTGTGGATCCCGGCCACAAGCACGCCGGGATGACGGGCGGAGTTTCGGGGGGAAGCTTGCGGGGGGTGGCTCCGGCCGACTGCCCTCGGCACGGAGCCCGCACGCCCGGGGATGGCTGACCGGCGTGCGGAACCTGCCCTCATCGCAGATTCCGCAGCCCCGGCAGCGGCTGCGGCCAGCGCAGTCCCTGCTTGCGAGGAGTGTGTCGGCGCAGGTTGCTCCAGTGTTACTACTTGGTGGGAAAAACGGATCAATCCGGCATCGAGGGTGATTTTCCAGGGTCCGATTCTCATCGCGCACCTGCCATTGCGAGCACCAGGGGCACCAGCGGGACATCGACCATGCCGTTGCCCGGATCGGTGCAGGAGCCGGGGGTGAGGGCATTCACCGCCGCGCAGACCTGGGCGGCGTCGGGCGTGGACAGCGCGGCGCGCGGCGAACCGTAGGTGATCCCCGAGCCCATGACCGATGTGGCCGCCCCGGTGAGCACCGGGAGCTTGAGCATGATCTCCGAGAGCGAGCCGACATTGGCGCGCAGCAGCCGGACCAGCGGCAGGGTGTCATCCAGCGCCCGCATGATCGGATCGCCGACAATGGTGACCAGATCATTGAGCATGGGCAGCGCCTGACCCAACCGGTCGATGAGTTCGGCACCGGGACCGAGCAATTCGGCGCTGGCATTGTTCAGCGCCGGGGCCAGGCGCAGCAGCATGGAGCGCAGATCACCCCAGTGCGCCTGCACCTTCTCACCCACCGAGGCGAAGGCGTCGAAGATGCCCGCGAGATGGCCGATATCGGCATCGGGCTGCGACAACGCCGAGCCGAGCTTCTTGACGATCTCGTTGATCTGCGGTCCGGTGCCGACGGTGGCGGCATCGAGCCCGGAGAGCCCGTGCGCCAGCGCATCCGGGGCCTGCGCCTGCTGCAACTGCGCGGACAGATCCGCGAGCGCGGTCAGCGTCTCGGTAATGCTCTTGGGGGTGAGGGTTTTGCTGATGCACTGCGAGGAATCCCAGTGCACGAGATTCTTCCCGGTCGACAGCACCGCCAGATTGCGGTCCGCCACAATGGAATCCGAGACCGTGGTGGCCGCGGCATCGGCGTACACCGGATACTTCGCGTCCACCGAGAACCCGACCTTGACCTTCGCGCCGTCGGAGTCGATGGAGGTCACCGTGCCCACCGGGATACCCCGCATGGTCACCTTGTTGCCGACATACAGTCCGACCGCGTCCGGCATGACCGCGCAATAGGATTCGGTCTTCTTCATCGGATCGAACCAGATGAAGTAGCCGACCACCGCCAGCACCACCACGACCACCGCACCGGCGACCGACATGAACGCCTGCGAGGCGAGCAATCGCTTGAGCATCAGCAGTCCCTTCCGGGCACGGGTACGCAGACGGGCACGGTCTGGGCGGACTGGTCGATGGTCACGCCGCCGTCGGGAATCACCAGCGAGGACAGCTTGCGCTGCAACCCCTGCGCCGCGGTGAGCGTCGGCTCGAAACGCGTTCCCAGCTGCTCCAATTGGCTGACCGCATCGGTCAGTTTGGTCTTCAGCGAGGCATCCCACTGCGGCTGCGCGCCGCCCAGGCGGCCCACCACATCGCTGAGCAGTCGAATCGCCTCGGCCATCTCCGAATGCTTGTCCTCGAGGACCGTCACCAGCAGGTTGGCATTGTCCATCAGCCGGCCCAGATCGGACTTCGCGCTGTCGTACATGCGCACGTACTCGTCCGCGACCGAAATGGCATTGGAGACCTGGGACCGCTGCCGGTCCAGGGCGTCCACATAGGTGTTCACCGTCTGCAAGGTGGTGCGCAGACTGTCCGGCGCACCTTCGATGGAGTTGCCGAGCGCGGCGAGATTGCGATTGAGCGTCCGGCCGTCGATCTTGGACAGCGGGGTCGCCGCATCCTGGAAGGTCTGCGACAGGCTGTACGGCAGGCGTACCCGGTCGGCGGGAATCGCCTTGTCCCCCAGGGCTTTATCGCCCGCCGGGAAGACCGCGACATAGTGCCCGCCGACAATGGTGAGCATGCGGATATCCAGCGAGGTCTGATCGCCCAGGAAGACATCGGAATCCACCGTGAAGCGCATGACGACCTTGTCCGGCTTCAACTCCAGGGATTCGACCTCACCGACGGAGATGCCCGCGATGCGCACATCGTCACCGGATTTCACCGATTGCGCCTCGGAGAGTTCGGCGGTGTAGGTGTGCTTGCCGAACGGGACCACGAACAGCACACCGGCCGCGAGCAGACCCAGCGCGACCAGGACCGCGCCGATAATGCCCAGGCGCAGTTCACGTTTCCTCTTCGTGCCGTCGTCGACGACGCGGTCGTCACGAACCATGAAGCCGGGCAGTCTCATCGGTTGCATACCGCCACCCGCTGTCCCGCGATGAGCACCCCGAGCACCGGGGGCACCTCGGCATTACCCCTACTGCACACCGGCTTCCAGCCGCCGGCGTTGGCGGGGGCCGACGCATCCGCGGCGGCCAGCACCGCGGGCAAGCGGCCGAAGACCTCCACGGCCTCCTGCGCGTCGGGGAAGATGCGCCGGATCAGCGCGTCCACATCGCTGCCGCTATCGATGCCGAGCGTGCGCATCAGACTGTCGATCGGCCCGAGCACCGACGGCGCGGTCATGGCGAACTGCGCCAGTCCGCCGATATTCGATTGCAGCGCTTGGAAAATGTCACTGAGCCGGGCCAGCAGCGGCACCAGATAATGCACCCGCCCGCTGAGCCGATCATCGAGATCGGACATATTCCGAATGAGCGTGCCGATCACCTGCTGCCGATTGTCCACGTACGACGCGAGTTTCCCGATGGCGTCCATGGCCGGACCGACACCGCTGCCGTCGCCCTCGATCAAAGCGACCATGCTGGCGCTGAATTGATTGATGGCCTCGGGAGAAATGGTGGCCAGCACCGGCTTCAAACCATTGAACAGGCTCGTCACATCGAAAGACGGCACGGTGTGGTCGATTTCGATGCGCTTTCCGGCCGCCAGGCGCTGTCCGGGCCGCGGCTGCTGCTGCAGATCGATATACCGCTGACCGGTCAGGTTCTGATAGCGGATGGCCAGCTTGCTGTTGTCGTAGATCGGCGCATCGGTCTTGACCGACAGCTGAACTCGCGCCTTCGTGCCCTCGAGTTCGATGTGCTTGATCTTGCCGACCTGCACGCCGTACATGCGCACGTCATCGCCGACCTTGAGGCCATTGGCATCGGTGAAGAGGGCGTCGTGGGTCTCGGTATCGCCCGAGACCGGCCGCTCGATCGCGGCGATCACCAGCATGAGCACCACCACGATCACCGTGGTGAACAGACCCAGTCGCAAGGCCGCACCCTTGACGGTCATCGCGCACCTCCCAGCAGCGGTACCGCGAGCGCGGGCACCCCGCGCAGATCGACCTCGACATTGAGTACCGGCCCCTGCCCGTTATCGGGCAGGGCGGCGGTCAAACGCGCCAGCAGCGTGCGCAATTCGGCGCTGGACTGCTGCGGCTGCGGCACCATCTGCGCCAGCATGGCCAGCACCGGCGCCAGCATGTCGGTCAGCCCGGAGAGCTGATTACCGGCCGTGCCGAGGGTTTTCGCCAGTTCGGGCAGCAGCTGCCCGGTCACCAGCGCCAGATTCGAGTCGTAGTCGGCCCGATTGCCTTGCAGCCGTTGAATACTGCGGATCATGTCGACCACCTGCACGGTCGCTCCGGCGAATCTGCCGCCGCCGTCGAAGGCCGGGCCGAGCTGACCCATCAGCTCGGACATCGGCATCTTCTGGTTGTCGGCCACCGTGCGCACCGCGGTGATGAGCGCCTGCGCCAGCGGGGTGAACGCCTCGGTATCGGCGGCCGCCTGCGCGATGACCGAGGCCATCTGCGGTGTCAGCACCGAACCGCCGACCTGCGAGGCACTGCGCAGAAGCGACCCCATGGTGGCGTCGTAGACCGCGCTCGCCTTGGCTCCGGTCAGATCGATGACCGCGCCCGGGCGCAGCGGGGATCCGCCGGGCCCGCCGCGCAGGTCGATCTCGCTGATACCGAACAGGTTCGCGGGCGCGTAATCCACCAGCATGCTGTCGTCGATCCCGAAGAGCCGGGAATCGTCCAATCGCAGATCGATGCGCTGGGTACCGTGCGCGTCCGGCGCGATGTCGGTGACCTTGCCGACGATCACCCCGTTCACCCGCACATCGGTGCCGACCAGCACGCCATCGCCGATCTGTTCGGTGCGCAGCGAAATCGACAGTCCGTCTTCGCTTTTCGCGGACGAGTACACCGTCCAGCCGATCGCCACCGCGACAATCAGCGCGAGCGCGATCGCGCCCACCGCCATGGACCGCTTCCGGTCCACGGCAACACCCGGCATTCCGTAGTTCGGCATCCCCTACCCCGTGAACGTGATCGCCGAATTGAAGCCCCACAGCGCGAGCGACAGCACCATGTCCAGGGCGATGATCGCCACCGAACTGGCTCGCACGGCCTTACCCGAGGCAATGCCGACACCCTCGGGACCACCGGTCGCGAAGAAGCCGTAGTAGCAGTGGATGAGAATCACCACCACCGCGAAAATGGCCACCTTCACCACCGCCGCGATCACATCGAAGCCGGAGACGAACTGGAAGAAGTAGTGGTCGTAGACGCCCGCCGAGGAACCGTGCACCAGTGTGATCAGGCCGCGGCAGGCCAGATACGACATGATCAGCGCGATCAGGAAGGTCGGGACGATGGCCACCACACCGGCCAGCACGCGGGTGGTCACCACGAAGGGAACCGAACGCAGGCCCAGGGATTCGATGGCGTCGATCTCCTCGGAGATGCGCATCGACCCGATCTCGGCGGTCATGCGGCAGCCCGCCTGCGCGGCGAAACCGATGGCCGCGGCGATCGGCGCGAGCTCACGGGTGGTGGCGTACGCGGACACCAGACCCGTCACCGGGCCCATGCCCAGCATGTCCAGCGTCGCGAAGGACTCGACCGCCACCGACGCGCCCATCACCAGGCCGAGCACGATCATCATCGGCACGGTCCCGCCGCCCACGATGATGGACCCGCGACCCCAGGTCATATTGGTGATGGCGCGCATGGTCTCGTCCCGATACCGCTTGAGCGTCAACGGAATAGACGACAGCACCTGCCAGACGAAGGCGAGTACGAAACCCACGCCCTCGACGCGGCGCAGCAGCAACCCGCGCCGGTGATAGAAGCGCGCGGCCCAGCCCAGCCCTTTCGGGACGTACGTGGCCGACATCAGGCCAGCCTCGTCGGCAGGAACATCGCCGTGATCTGGGTGGCGATCAGATTGACCACCACGATCGACACCACCGAGAGCACAACGGCCGCGTTCACCGCATCGGCCACACCGCGCGGTCCGCCCTTGGCCTCTAGCCCGCGCTGGCAGGCGATGATCACCACGATGAAGCCGAAGATGACCGCCTTGAGCAGCGAGATCCACACATCGGCGGTGGTGGTGAAGGAGCCGAAGGTGGCCCAGTAGCTACCCGGGGTCACGTTCTGGCCGCCGATGGCGACCATGTATCCGGCCAGGACGCCGACGAAGATGATGAGCACGTTCAACAGCGGCGCGACCACCAGCATGGCCACCATGCGCGGGATCACCAGCCGGTGAATCGGGCTGATGCCCATGGTGTTCAGCGCGTCGATCTCCTCGCGGATGGTGCGCGCGCCCAGGTCCGCCGCCAGGGCGGCCGCGCCCGCGCCGCCCAGCAGGAAGCCGGTGGCCATGGGTGCGCCCTGTTTGATGACGCCGAGCCCGCCGGTCGCGCCGAGCAGGGAATCCGCGCCGAGCGTGTGAATGAGATTGCCGACCTGCACCGAGACGATGACGCCGAAGGGAATCGCCATCAGGATGGCCGGAATCGCGGTGACGGTGACCAGTCGCCAGGCCTGGAGGATGGCCTCTTTCCACTGGAACTGTCCGCGCGCGATATCGCCGAAGGTGCCGCCGACCGATTCCCGGGCGATACCGGCCGCCCGGCCGAAGGTGCGCAAGGAGGCCACCACGGTGCCGGAGAAGTTCTCGCGAACGATGCGGACATTGCTGCGTACGGCGGAGCTGCGCGCGACGGTCCGGGTCACTGCGGGACTACTTCTGCGAGACGCCGAATCCGACGCCGGGTGACGAGCTTCAAATCTTCTTCTCCGTGATCGGCAACACTGCCTGCCATCAAAGCTAATGGTTACGCCGAGTTACAACAAATCCGTTCGAAGTGTGACCCAAGCCTCTAAGTTACCTACGGGTACATGCGTGGCCAATACTGCTCAGCGCAGAATTTGCCATGTGACCTGCGATTCTAGAACGTGTTATCAGTCGTAACATCTATCGGGGTGATGTCGGACACGGGTGCGGCGAACCTCTGGCGCAGGGCCGAAAACAGCTTCGGCCATACCGAAACCGGAATTGAGTGAACTGTCAGCTACCCGCGCGCGGGCGATTATGGCACCCACCCGAAATGGCGGATTTCCGCCGTACACGCGCATTCGAACCGACCGGCGTGTTCACTTACCCTGTGGATCCCACCGTGTCGGCAGTGCTTTCGGCCGTCGCCTCCGACGACTGGACGGCGTTCGCCAAACTGGTACACCCCTACGTCCACTGGACCGAGGACGGCATCACCACGCGCGGCCGCACCCGGGTCATGGCCCTGCTCTCCGGCCACGACGGCGTCAAACCCGCCAGCTCCTACGAATTGCGCGACGGACAGGTCTACCGCTGGATCTCGTGACGCCCCCGGCTAGGGGCTGACCGCCAGAAAGACGAAGGCGGAGAACAACACCAGGTGCACGCAGCCCTGTAGGAGCGTCGCGCGCCCGGGCACCACGGTGAGCGCACCGACCACAACGGTCAGGGCCAGCAATACCATTTGCGTCGCGCCCAGCCCCAGCATGAGCGGACCCTCGATCCAGATCGAGGCCAGCGCGATGGCCGGAATGGTCAGTCCGATACTCGCCATGGCCGAACCCAGCGCCAGATTCAGACTGATCTGCACCCGCTCGCGGCGCGCGGCCCGCACCGCCGCAATGGTTTCCGGCAGCAGCACCAGCAGTGCGATCACCACACCCACCGCCGAGGCGGGCAAACCCGCTGCGGCGATACCGCTTTCGATGGACGGCGAGACCAGCTTGGCCAGGCCGACCACCCCGACCAGCGCTACCAGCAGCAGCGCCAGGCTCGCGAAAGCCTGCTTGCCGGTGGGCATTTCGTCGTGGTCGTCATCGTTCTGCTCACCATCCTCGACCGGGAGGAAGTCGCCCGGATGGCGGACGGTCTGCACCATGACGAAGACGCCGTACAGCACCAGCGAAGCGGTCGCCGCGAAGATCAATTGCGAGGCCGAGAAGACCGGGCCCGGCTCACTCGTGGTGAAGGTCGGCAGCACCAGGCTCAGGGTGGCCAGGGTGGCGACCGTGGCCAGTGCGCCGCCGGTGCCCTCGGCATTGAAGACCGCCAGTCGCCGCCGCGCCGCGGCCACCAGGAGTGATAGGCCGAGAATGCCGTTGCAGGTGATCATGACCGCGGCGAAGACGGTATCGCGCGCCAGCGATGCCGCCTTGTCTCCACTCGAGAGCATGAGCGTGACGATCAGGCCGACCTCGATAATGGTCACCGCCACCGCCAGGATGAGCGAGCCGAACGGCTCCCCCACCCGATGCGCCACCACCTCGGCGTGACTCACCGCCGAGAGCACCGCGCCGACCAGCGCGGCGGAGACCAGCACCACCACCGCCGGACCGAGATCGCGCCCCCAGGACACCGCCAGCACCAGGGCGGCGAGCAGCGGAATGACTACGGACCAATAGCGAACGACGAGACGGGCCATGACCTTCATCGTTCCAGCAAATTGTTCGCATTCACCGCAAAACGAGAGCCAGACCTCGCTCGGCGAGCCGGACCTATGACGGTTCCTCCGCCGATTTCCTCGGCCGCCCGCTGGTAGGCCGCGGCCGCGCGATCGAAGCAGTCGAAGAGGATGGCGCGCTGGTCAGCGGGGTAATCGCCGATAATCTCCCCGATCGCCCGGCGGGCCGGAGCCAGCACCGTATCGAGATCGGCCGGGGCCGCCGACGGGCTCCGCGATCGCCTTGCGCCGATCGCCCGGATCCGGTGCGCGGCGCACATAACCGGCCGCCTCCAGCCGATCGATGAGCCGGGTGGTCGGCCCCGTAGTCAACCCGGTCCCGGCGCCCAACTCCCCCGGTGCCCTGGCGCCGCCGCTACGGCGCGGATACCGCCATCGTGGTGACCCGCGGCGAATCCGGTAGGAGCGAGGCCGAGAAGCTCGGAAAGCTCGCCACCACACCGGCATTCGCGATACCGCCGGCGACTGGCGCATCGCGGCCGTCCAGAAGACCCAGCGCAAGCCGGTCATGGAACCATCTCCTTCAAATTCCAGCCCGCCACCCGCCCGGCCGCGCACTGACGTGGCCGATATCGGCGATAGGCTGCCCCCATGAGCGTCGACGGGTCCGCGGCCGGGGAACCACATCCGCATGAACCGCATACCGAGGGGCTGGCCTCGCGGCTGAACTGGTTGCGGGCCGGGGTGCTGGGGGCCAATGACGGGATCGTGTCCACGGCGGGACTGGTGGTCGGCGTGGCGGCCGCGACCACCGAGAGTTCGGCGATTCTCACCGCGGGGATCGCGGGGTTGACCGCGGGCGCCATCTCCATGGCGGCGGGCGAGTACGTCTCGGTGAGCACCCAGCGCGACAGTGAGAAGGCGCTGCTGTCGAAGGAAAAACGGGAACTCGCCGAGGAGCCGGAATTCGAGCTGGCCGAACTCGCGCAGATCTACCGGGGCAAGGGGCTATCCGCCGCCACCGCGCGGCAGGTCGCCCTCGAACTCACCGAACACGATGCCTTCCGGGCGCACGCCGAGGCCGAATTGGGTTTGGACCCCACCGAACTCACCAATCCGTGGGCGGCCGCCATCTCCTCGGCCGTCTCGTTCACCCTCGGGGCGCTGCTGCCGCTGCTGGCGATCCTGTTGCCGCCGGTGTCCTGGCGCATTCCGGTGACCTTCGCGGCAGTACTTGTGGCACTGGCGATTACGGGCACGGTGAGCGCGCGACTCGGCGGCGGCGACTCCCGGCGGGCGGTGCTGCGCGTGGTGATCGGCGGTGCGCTGGCCATGGCCGTCACCTACGGAATCGGCCAGCTCGCAGGGGTTTCCGGAATCTGACCGCGCCGCCTACCCCGTCGGCAGCAGGACCGGAAGCTCCACCTGATGCGGGAGTGCGGGCGGATACACCTGCGCCGGAGAGATATTCGATACCGCCGAGGGCGCGGGAGTGCCCGGCCGATTCGTCGGCGCGGTCTTGACCGGCGGAACCGCCGCCGCGGGGGCGGCCGGGAGATGCGGTCGCTGCTGGGTGGGCACACCGCGGGCGGGCGCGGGATCGGCCGCCCCGATATCGCCCGAACGGGTGAGCAGCATGCCCGCCCCGATGGCGAGCACCATGAGTCCGGAGACCGCGACGACCACGGCCAGACCGCGCGGATCGATATCGCCCTCGTGCGCCGGATGAGATTCCTGCGGGCTACCGAGCATGGTTGTCCTCCTTCGGATTCCGGCGGCCGCCGGTCAGGGGGCCGGTGGTGGGGGCGGCGGCGGTGGCACCAGGAACGGGAGGATCGGCGCGAGAATATCCGGTATCACCGGTGCGGGCGGGGGCGGTGCCGGAGCCGGTGGCTCGGGGGCGGGCGCGGGAAGCGGCTCCGGAGCGCTGTAGGTCTGCGGTGCGGGAGCCTGGGCCGGAGGGGGC
>NZ_BDAW01000106.1 GCF_001625085.1 Nocardia acidivorans NBRC 108247 | reverse complement strand
CGACCGTCGGCGGCCGGCGTGCGGTGACCCCGGCTTCCTGCCGCTGCACACTGCCGCGCCGCGGCTCCGGAGCGGGCATCGGCACCGCGGGCGCGGGCGGGTAGACCGGCGGCACCGGAAGCTCGAAGGTCGGCGGCATCGCGAATTCGGTGGTCGGCGAAGTCACCTCGGTGGCGGGTGCACCGGAAGGCGCTGTGTGCTCGGGAGATTCGGCAGGCACGGGGGATTCGGCGTGCCCGGTGGATTCGACGGGTTCGACGGGTTCGGAGCCCGGGTCCGTCGCCGATTCGTGCTGCGGGTCGGGGGATTCGGACCCGCCATCGCGCTTGGGGATCGGGCGGCCACCGGTGCCCCAGGCGCGACCGATGACCGGGTTCACCTCGGGGTCGCCGGTCGGTTCGGGTCCGGAATCGCTTGCGCTGATGCGCGATTGGTCACCGGCGGGTTGGGCGGGAGTATTCGCCGAGCTATCGGGATCGGGCTGCCGGTTCGGATCGTCCGGATTGCCGCCGAGACGTTCAATGGCCAACGATCGACTCCTGTGGCTGCTCGACCTGCGCGCGCATCAGCGCTCCTCGAATCCGATTATGCCTGCCCGGCCGTCTCCCCAGTCGTCAACGACCAGGTCAACACGACCAGGCGTGTCGCCGGAACGTAGCAGGGTCAGCAGGGTTTCGCATGCGGCCCGCGGGCCTTCGGCGACCACGTGCACGCGGCCGTCCCGGTGATTGCGGGCGTACCCGGTCAGGCCCAGCTCCAGGGCGCGGGACCGGGTCCACCAGCGGAAGCCGACGCCCTGGACCTGCCCGTGCACCCAGGCGCTGAGCCGGGCTGGGTTTTCGGTCATTCCTCGACGCGGAAGGTCAGATTGACGGTGGTGCCCGCCTTCAGCGTGCGGCCCACGGTGCAGACCCGGTCGATGGAGCGCTGCGCGGCCACCAGCAGGCGTTCGCGGGTGGCGTCGTCGAGCTCGCTGAGATCGAGTTCGAAGGATTCGGTGAGTTCGGGATAGGTCTCGTTCTCACGGTCGGCGTCACCGCGGACGCGCACGGTGGCGTCGAAATCGTCGCCGAGTTTGCGCGCCAGGGTGAAGTCGGCGCTGAGCCCGGTGCAGCCCGCGAGCGCGATCTTGAGCAGCTCGCCCGGGGTGAACGCGCCCGGAACGCCCGCGGAGGCGATGAGCACCTCGCCGCCGCGATTATTGCGGCCGGTGTAGGCCCGGATGCCGGTGCGCTCGGCCCACAGCTCGACCGGTGCGTCGGCGGGTGCGGGTGCGGCGGACTGCGGTGCGGCGGTCTGTTCGGACATACCAAGATCCTCGCATTCGTGCGGAATTCACTACCGTTCGGTTCGAAACAGTGCGGTGGTCAGCGGAATTCCGCGATCCGCTCGGGGGTGAGCACGCCGAGACTCTCGGCGACCAGCGAGGTCAGGGCCAGGGCATCGGGTGCGGGCGGGTAGCGCGGATGCGGGATGGCGATGACCGTCATGCCCGCGGCGTACGCGGCGCGCAGCCCATTGCTGGAATCCTCGATCGCCGCGCACCTTTCGGGCGCGATGCCGAGTCCGGCCGCGGCCGCGAGATAACCGTCCGGCGCGGGCTTGCCGCGCGCGACCTCCTCGGTCGAGACGGTGGTGTGGAACAGTTCGGTCACACCCATGTGGTCCAGGACCACATCGATGAGCCGGCGCGGCGACGAACTGGCGAGCCCGAGGGTGAAGCGTTCGGCGAATCGGTGCACGGTCTGCACCGCATCGGGCATGAGCGGCAGATGCTCGGCATAGCGGGCGGCCATGCGCGAGATGACGTCCTCGGCCACCTCATCGGGTGTGCGGCGGCCGTCCAGGAGGTCCTTGCTGGTGTACTCGGACCATTCGGCCGTGCTCATCCCCATGAACCGGTCCTGGGTGTCGGCCAGCCAGCGCCCGTTCAATTCGGCGATGTAGTCGCGGCGCACCTCCTCCCAGATGGGTTCGGTGTCGATCAGTACGCCGTCCATATCGAAGACGATGGCTGCTACAGGCATGTGCTCATCGTCCCGGTCACCCCCGGACCCCGCGCGCCGGGGGTGACCGGACGGGGCGGTCAGTCCAGTTCGGCGGGTGCGCCGGTGGTGGTTTCGAGTCGGGTGGCCAGCAGTTCGACGCCGGGTCCGGAGACTTTCGCGAGTCCGGCGG
Source organism: Nocardia acidivorans NBRC 108247 (assembly GCF_001625085.1). Lineage (GTDB taxonomy): Bacteria > Actinomycetota > Actinomycetes > Mycobacteriales > Mycobacteriaceae > Nocardia > Nocardia acidivorans. The sequence goes on along the minus strand of NZ_BDAW01000106.1, from coordinate 24,731 downwards.
GGCGGCCGGTGATCAGCAGCAGGAGCGACAGGATCGGTCCGTGCACGGCGCTGCCGGTACCGAAACTCCACCTGGTGTCGGTGGCGCTGAGCCGGATGCCGTCCAGGCGGTGCCGATCCCAGACCGGCCAGCCGACCGAGACGGCGCGATCGGCCCCGGCCGCCGCGGCGGCCGGTGTCACGGTCAGCGTGCGCCGCAGCGGAATCGCGATGTCCTGTCCGTGCACGATGGTGTCGAAGTGGATATTGCGATAGTTGGTGAGCCTGGGCATTTTCCGTGAGGCGGCGTGCGCGCGGAGTTCGGCGACCAGGTCCCGACCGGGGTCGGCGGCGTAGTCCCGGGTGATCCGGTCGATGAGCCGGTTGTAGTCGCCGCGCGCGCGAATCGCGGTGCCCAGCAGGGTGGTGAGCGAACTCGGCTGCGGTACGCAGGCGATATGCGCCGCCACCTGCCGCACGCTCCAGCCCGCGCAGAGCGAGGGGGTCTGCCATTGCTCCGGGGTGAGGTCGGCCAGTAGGTCGGCAATGGCGAGGCGCTGCTGTTCGATGATCTGCCAACTGGTTTCGCGGTCCATGACGATTGCCTGCCTCCGATAAGATTGGTCAGCCTCTCTGTCTAATATAGTAAGAGGATCTGACTAAACGGGTCAAGGAGTGTTATGGCGGACGACGAGATGAATGTGGGACTGCTCATGTTCATCGCCCATCGGTCCATGGAACAGCGCACCTTCCAGGCGCTGGTCGAGGCGGGGCACGGCGATATCACCATCGCGCAGGGGCGGCTGGCCGCGCAGATCGATCCGCGGGGGACCCGGCTCACCGAATTGGCCGAGCGGGCGCAGGTGACCAAGCAGACCGCCGGATTTCTGGTCGATCAGCTGGAGAAGGCCGGATATGTGGAGCGGATCCCGGATCCGAGCGACGGCCGGGCGCGACTGGTGCGGCTCTCCGATCGCGGGCTGGCGATGGCCGAGTTCGCCAACGATGTCTCCGCCCGTATCGAGCGGGAGTGGGCCGACCGGTTGGGGGAGCGGCGGATGGGGCAGTTGCGCGAGGCACTCACCCGGTTGCGTGAGATCACCGACCCGTACTCCTGAGCCCGATAGGGCATCTGCCCGATACCCGCTGCGGCCCTGCGCCTCTACTGTCTGAGCGGGTCGGGTGGGTAGCCGCTGCGGCGGCGGGAGGAGTAGGGCGATGCGTATGGGTGGCCGTCGGCGTGCGGTGTTCGGAGCCTTGCTCGGAATGCTGGCGCTGATTCTGGTGCTGGGCGCGTGTAGTACCAAGGAGTCCGGATCCGGTGGGGCGACAACGAGTTCGGTGACCAAGACCTCGACCCCGAAGACCAGCGTGCCGACGAGTTCGACTGCGCCGCAGCAGAATCCGGGTGCGGGCGCGGGGAATCCCGGTGGGGGAGGCGGTAAACCGGGTGCCGGGCAGCCGAACAATCCGGCGCCGCAGCCCGGTGGCACCGACAACTGCAATGACCACTGCGGGCTGCCGCCGGGCGGGATCGACCACTGCAACGACAACTGCGGTGCACCCGGGGGCATCGATCACTGCAATGACAACTGTGGACTGCCGCCGGGCGGGATCGACCACTGCAACGACAACTGCGGCGCGGTGACCACCTCGCCGACCCCGGCGACGACGGTCACGACCAGTCCCGCGGTGACCACGACGGTGGCGACCACCACGGTCGCTCCCACCACCGTCGCGACCACCTCGGCCGCCCCGGCGGCCACCCCGGGTGGTGAAGTGGTGGTGCCCGGCGCGGCTCACTGACACGGTGTCCACTGAATGAGATTTCGGTCCAAAACGCTCACCGCGCCCGCCTCCGCGCGGTTAGCGTCCGACCTGGAAATCAGACACCCGCAAGCGAATACCGAGGTGGGCCGTGGGCACGGTCATGGATATCTACGATCCCGAACTCTATGTGGACGGGCCGATCCACGAGATGTTCGCCGAACTGCGCCGGACGCAGCCCGTGTATTGGCAGGACATGCCCGGTGAGCCCGGATACTGGGCGATTCTCACACATGCCGACGTGGCCCATGTGGCCCGCAATCCGCTGCTCTTCTCCGCCGAGCGCGAGGGTGTGATCCTGGAAAATCAGCCGCCCGAACGGCTGGAGCAGACCCGGAACATGCTGCTCATGATGGACCCGCCCCGGCATACCGAATACCGCCGCCCGCTCGCCGAGCATTTCAAGGCCCGGGTGATCGGCGAGATGGAGGACCGGGTCCGCGAACTGACGCGGCAGCTGCTCGAAAACGTCGATGGTGACGTGGAATTCGTACACGATATCGCGGGGGTGCTGCCCAGTCAGGTGGTCGGCGGCCTCTTCGGGATTCCGGCGGCCGACTGGTCCGATATCCGGCAGTGGGCCGAACAGTCCACCAGCCAACAGGATCCGGAGCTGATCGGTGATTTCGATGTCACCGCCGAGATGACCAAGATGGCCGTCTACGCCATCCAGTTCGCCATGGCGCGGCGCGCCCAGGAACCGCAGGCCGATCTGACCTCGCTCATCCTCGCGGGTGAGTTCGGCGGAAAAGCCATGTCCGACCTCGAGTTCGGCAGCTTCTTCACCCAGTTGGTGATCGCGGGCAATGACACCACCAAGACCATGCTCTCCTCGGGATTGGAGCTGCTGCTGCGGCATCCGGACCAGCTTGCGGCCCTGCGCGCGGATGCCGCGCTGATTCCCGGTGCGGTGGAGGAGATCCTGCGCTACGCCAATCCGCTGCACTACTTCCGCCGCACCGCCACCGCGGACACCGAGATCCGCGGCGTACCGATCAAGGCGGGCGACAAGGTGGCCATGTGGTACACCTCCGCCAACCGCGACGAGGACGTCTTCATCGAACCGCAGCGCTTCGACATTCGCCGAAACCCCAACCCGCACCTGTCCTTCGGTCTGGCCCAGCACTTCTGCCTGGGCGTCCACCTCGCGCGCATGGAGGGCCGGATCTTCTTCGAGGAGCTGCTCGCCCGCTTCCCCGGGATCGAGCAGACCGGCGGCTCGCGCCGCATCCGCTCCAACCTCAACAACGGCCTGAAATCGCTGCCCCTGCGCCTGACGCGCTGAGCCTCACACCTGGAAGCGGTATCCCATCCCCGCCTCGGTGAGCAGGTGTTTGGGCTGTGACGGATCGTCCTCGAGTTTGCGCCGCAACTGCGCGAGATACACACGCAGATAATGGGTTTCGGTGGCGTAGGACGGTCCCCACACCTCGCGCAGGATCTCGCGGCGGCCGACGAGTTTGCCCTTGTTGCGCACGAGCATCTCGAGCATGCCCCATTCGGTCGGGGTCAGGTGCACGTCGCGGCCGTGCCGGGTGACCTTCTTGGCGGCGAGATCGACTGTGAAGGAAGAGGTTTCGACCACGGGTTCGGCGGTGTCGGCGGCGCCGGCGGAGCGGCGCACGGCCGCGCGCAGCCGCGCCAGGAGTTCGTCCATGCCGAAGGGTTTGGTGACGTAGTCGTCCGCGCCCGCGTCCAGCGCCTCGACCTTGTCCGAGGAATCGGTGCGCGCGGACAGCACGATCACCGGGGTGCTGGTCCAACCGCGCAGTCCGGCAAGAACTTCGATGCCGTCCATATCGGGCAGGCCCAGATCCAGCACCACCACGTCGGGATGTTTCTCGGCGGCCGCGCGCAGCGCCGCCGCCCCGGTGGACGCCGTGGTCACCTCGTAGCCGCGCACCGACAGGTTGATGCGCAACGCCCGCAGGATCTGCGGTTCGTCGTCGACCACCAGGACTTTCGTCGGCGCGGGCGCCGCGTTCGTCACTCGTTCTCCTGTTCATCGCATGCCTGCATATCGATCACCATGGTCAAACCGCCGCCGGGGGTGGGCTCGGCGTGCACCGTGCCGCCCATGGCGTCCACGAAACCGCGTACCACCGACAGGCCCAGGCCCACACCGGTGGAGTTGTCGCGATCGCCGAGACGCTGGAACGGTTCGAAGAGCTGATCCTCCATACCGGTCGGTACTCCTGGACCTGTGTCTACCACCGTAATGGCCACGCGCTTGCCGGTGTGCTCAGCGGTCACCCGCACCGGCGAGTCGCCGGGGGAGTAGCGCACGGCATTGTCGATGAGATTGGCCAGCACACGCTCGAGTAGACCGCCGTCCGCGCGCACGCAGAGCGTATCGACCTCCACCCGCACCCGTGCCAGGGCCACGCGCCCCAGACCGCGGGTGCCCATGCCCATGAGCGCGTGATGCACGACCTCATCGAGGTAGGTGCGTCGCATCTGCGGTTTGATCACCCCGACCGCGAGCCGCGAGGAGTCCAGCAGATTGCCGACCAGCGCGGTCAGCTGATCCACCGATTCCTCGATGGTCTCCAGCAGTTCGGCGGTGTCCTCGGGGGAGAACTCCACATCCACACTGCGCAGGCTCGACACCGCGGCCTTGGCGCCGGCCAGGGGCGTGCGCAGATCGTGGCTCACCGCGGACAGCAGGGCGCGGCGCAGTTTGTCCGCCTCCATCACCGCCTGCGCGGCCCCGGCCTCGGCCTGCAATTGCTTCTGACGCACCAGTCCCGCGGCCTGATTCGCCACCGCGCCGAGCACCAGCCGGTCACCGGAGCTGAGCGCGCGCCCGCGCAGCAGCAGCCAGTGCATATCGTCTCCGGCCTCGATGGCGGTGAAGGCATCGATCACCTCGGTCGGCGGATCGTCACCGACCGAGGCCACCATCTCCGTATCGGTGATGAGGCTGACCGCCTCCTGGCTGAAGGTCTCGCGGGCCCGCTCGAGCAGATCCGGCAGATCGGCGCCGTGCAGTACCGCGCCCGCGAACAGCGTCAGCAGTTCGGCCTGCCGAGATGCCTTGCGCGCCTCCCGGGTTCGCTTGGCCGCCACATCGACCAGCGCGGCGACGGCGACCGCCACGATCAGCAGCACCGCGATGGTGAGGAAATTGTCGAGCTCGGCAATGGTGAGGCTGTACCGCGGCGCGGTGAAGAACCAGTTCAGCAGGATGCCCGACAGCAGCGCCGACAGCGCCGCGGGGGCGACGCCGCCGAACAGCGACACCACGATGACGCCGATGAAGAACAGCGCGCTCTCCCCGCCCAGATCCAGCCAGCGATCCAGCCACAGGCCGGTGACGAGGCAGATGAGCGAGGGCACCAGCAGTGCGGCGGACCAGGATCCGAGCATGCGCTCGCGCGGGGTGAGTGAGGACCAGCGGAAGCCGCGATTGGACTCCTCGTGGGTGACCATGTGCACGTCGATCTTGCCGGACTCCTGGACCACGGTCGCGCCGATGCCCTCGTCGACCATGCGCGCCCAGCGCGAGCGCCGCGAGGTGCCGAGCACCAGCTGGGTGGCGTTCACCTGGCGCGCGAAATCCAGTAGCGCCGTGGGGACATCGTCCCCGGTGACGGTGTGCAGACTCGCGCCCAGTCCGGTGGCGAGATCGCGCAGCCGGGCCAGTCGCTGGGTGGAGACCCCGGCCAGCCCGTCACCGCGGACCACGTGCACCACGATGAGTTCGGCACTGGATTTGGCGGCGATCCGGCTGGCGCGGCGCACGAGGGTCTCGGATTCGCCGCCGCCGGTGACGGCCACCACCAGGCGTTCGCGCGCCTCCCAGGTGTCGGTGATCTTGTGGTCCGCACGGTATTTCGCCAAGGCAGCGTCCACCTGATCGGCCAGCCACAGCAGCGCTAGTTCGCGCAGCGCGGTCAGATTGCCGGGACGGAAGTAATTGCGCAGTGCGGCGTCGACCTTGGTCGCGGCGTACACATTGCCGTGGGAGAGCCTGCGCCGCAACGCTTCCGGGGTGATGTCCACCAGTTCGACCTGGTCCGCGGAGCGAACCACCCAGTCCGGCACGGTTTCCCGCTGCACCACGCCGGTGATCTGTTCGACCACATCGTTGAGGCTCTCCAGATGCTGCACATTGACCGTGGAGACCACATCGATCCCGGCGTCCAGGAGTTCCTGTACGTCCTGCCAACGCTTTTCGTGCTTGCTGCCCGGCACATTGGTATGCGCCAGTTCGTCGACCAGCACCACCGCGGGTGCGCGCCGCAGCACCGCTTCCACATCGAGTTCGGGCAGTGTGGTGCCGCGGTACTCGATCATCCGGGGTGGAATCCGTTCGATACCGGCGAGCATCTCGGCCGTCTTGGATCGCCCATGGGTCTCGACGACGGCCGCCACCACATCGCGACCTCGTTCGAGCCGCCGATGTGCCTCCGACAGCATCGAGAAGGTTTTGCCCACGCCCGGGGCAGCGCCCAGGTAGATCCGTAGTTGGCCGCGTTTCACTCGTCCATCATCGCGTGCGGAGTGGAGAAACCCGGTCGGCCCGCGCGGACGCGCTGGCGGGTGGGTTGCGCACCGGCGAGCACGCGCAGCAACAGCGCGGCAGCCAGAAATCCGAATACCACCAGCATCGGAATGATGTCCGGCACGATCGCTCCTCGTTCATCGACGGTATTGCCGGTCGATCCGACCGGACTTCCCTGTTCTACCGCCGATTTCGCCGAAGTGGCTGGTACTGACGCTTTCTTAACGCCCGCGCGTCATGATTCCGGCGACACCGGTGGACCCGACGTGCGGGCGCTTCGGTGGAGGGCTCGCCCCGCGGAAAGAAGCCACCGGGAGTTGCGAGGCGAGACCTCCACCCCTCGAAGCGGTCTGGTCACCCACACGATTCCCAGAACCGTCGCCCACTGTAGGGGGCGGGTTATGACACGAGGGGATTTGTGAGGTGACCTATCGTGCCAAAGCTATTTCGCGGCGAATGTTTTCTCCCAGTCGGCCGGCGCCTGCCCGAAGGTACGCTGCCCGTTGGCGATCACGGATTTGGCGAGGGCGCGATTGCCGATGGCCCCGATGACCGCGCCGATTCCGACGGGCAGGGTTTTGCCGAACATGAGTACACCGCGTTTGACGATGAACTGCACGATGAAGCGTTTGGCCATGGCGTTGTCGATATTGCGGACCACCGGCAGATGCTCGGCGACCGTGGTGGCCCAATCGCGCGCGGATTGACCGGCGCGCTTGCCGAGTAGTTCTTCGCCGCTCTCGCCCAGTACAACTCCGGCAATCAAGGCCCGGCGTTCCTTGCCGGGCAGATCGCCCATCCCGTGCACCGCGCCGACCGAGGCGGCGTAGAGCGCGGAGGTCTCCAGGAAGAAGACCGATTCCACACCGCTGACGGCCAACCCGATCAATGTGCCCACCCCGGGCACCGCCGCCGAGAGTCCGGCCAGGGTGCCGCTGACCGTCACGATGGTCAGATAACGCAATTCCAGGCCCTGCTCGATTCCGGTGGGCGAGCGGTCCGGATGTTTACGGCGCAGGCGGTCGACATACTTCGCCGCGAGCGGGGCCTGCACTCCCGTACTCCCGCGGAGCACCAACTCCACGGACTTCTGTAGTGCGCGTTCGAACATTGGGCCTCCCTTTCGTCCGGCGTGATCGAGGGTACGGACGACCCGGGCCACGCCGGTGTTTCGACACACCGAACCGAGCGCGTAAGCGGAGCGTCAAGGCGGCGATGCGCAACGCTAAGAAGGCGTAAAGGCCCTCGAATCAGGGCAAATCGAACGCTTGACTCGCTCCGTCGCCCCTGAGGTGCGGCATTGTCAGAGAGAGGTTTCGATACATGTCCGTCGTGGTGTTCACCGTGCTGACCGTGGCGATCTTTGCCCTGCTCGGCTTGATCCAGCGCGGGGTGGAGCGGCTGTGACTCAGAACATTATCGGTCTGGTTCTGGCCATCGGCGTCGCCGTCTATCTCATCGCGGCGCTGCTGTACCCGGAAAGGTTCTAAGTGAGCACGACTACGGCGGGGATCGTCTTCGCGGCGACCCTGATCCTCGCGCTGGCCCTGGTGCACGTACCGCTCGGCGATTACATGTATCGGGTCTACAGCAGCGAGAAGCACTCCCGCGCCGAGCGCGGTATCTACCGAGCCATCGGCGTACAGCCCGGTGTCGAACAGAGCTGGGGCGTCTACGCCCGCAGCGCACTGGCCTTCTCGGCCGTGAGCATTCTGTTCCTGTTCTTCTTCCAGCTCATTCAGGGCAAACTGCCGCTGCACCTGAATGATCCGGGCACCGAGATGACCCCGCAGCTGGCCTGGAACACCGCCGTCAGCTTCGTGACCAATACGAACTGGCAGAACTACTCCGGTGAATCGACCCAGGGCCACCTGGTGCAGATGGCCGGACTCGCCGTGCAGAACTTCGTCTCCGCGGCGGTCGGCATGGCGGTGGCGGTGGCGCTGGTGCGCGGTTTCGCGCGTCGGCACACCAACGATCTGGGCAATTTCTGGGTGGATCTGGTGAGGGGAACCATCCGGATTCTGCTGCCCATCGCATTCCTCTTCGCCATCGTGCTCGTTGCGGGCGGCGCGATCCAGAACTTCCACCTGCACGATCAGGTGGCGCAGACCATCGGCGGTGCGTCGCAGACGATCACCGGCGGACCGGTCGCCAGCCAGGAAGTGATCAAGGAACTCGGCACCAATGGCGGCGGCTTCTACAACGCCAACTCCGCGCATCCGTTCGAGAACCCGACCGCCTGGACCAATTGGGTGGAGATCTTCCTGCTGCTGGTGATCAGCTTCTCGCTGCCGCGCACCTTCGGGCGCATGGTGGGCTCCAAGAAGCAGGGCTACGCCATCGCGGCGGTCATGTCCATTATCGCGATGGCCAGCCTGGCGCTGACCAACCTGTTCCAGCTCCAGCATCATGGCACGGTGCCGACCGCGCTCGGCGCATCGCTGGAAGGGGTCGAAACCCGTTTCGGCACTTCGAATTCGGCGACCTTCGCCACCGCGACCACGCTGACCTCGACCGGTGCGGTGGACTCTTTCCACGATTCGTACACCAGCCTCGGCGGCATGATGACCATGTTCAATATGCAACTCGGCGAGGTCGCGCCCGGCGGTACCGGATCCGGTCTCTACGGCATGCTGATCCTGGCGGTCATCACGGTATTCGTCGCGGGCCTCATGGTCGGCCGCACCCCGGAGTACCTGGGCAAGAAGATCACCCCGCGGGAGATCAAGCTCGCCGCTTCGTATTTCCTGGTGACCCCGCTCATCGTGCTCATCGGCACGGCCGTCGCCATGGCGATGCCGGGACAGCGCGCCAGTATGGCGAACGGTGGACCACACGGATTATCGGAAGTGTTGTACGCCTTCACCTCCGCCGCCAACAACAACGGCTCGGCGTTCGCCGGTCTGAGCGGTAATACCGTGTGGTACAACACCGCACTCGGTCTGGCCATGGCCTTCGGCCGCTTCCTGCCGATGATTTTCGCTCTCGCACTGGCCGGTTCGCTGGCTCAGCAGGGCACGACGCCGGAATCGATCGGCACGCTCCCGACCCATCGGCCGCAGTTCGTCGGCATGGTCGTCGGCGTGACCATCGTCCTGGTGGCCCTGACCTTCCTGCCCGCGCTGGCGCTCGGGCCGCTCGCCGAAGGAATCCACTGAAATGTCTGCTCCCACCATTGAACCCGCGGTGACGCCGGACGCGTCAGCGCCCAAGGGACGGGTCACCAGCGGACTGTTCGATCCGCAGATGCTGCTGAAGTCGTTGCCGGACGCCTTCAAGAAGCTGGACCCGCGCACCCTGTGGCACAACCCGGTCATGCTGATCGTCGAGATCGGCGCGGTCTGGTCCACCATCCTCGCCGTCGTCGACTCCTCCTTCTTCGGCTGGGCCATCGTCGTATGGCTGTGGGCGACAGTGATTTTCGCAAACCTGGCCGAAGCCGTCGCCGAAGGCCGCGGTAAGGCGCAGGCCGATACCCTGCGCAAAGCCAAGACCGACACCATCGCTCGCCGCCTGGTCGACTGGTCGCCCGGCGCACGGGTGGTCGAGGAGCAGGTCGCGGCGACCGAGCTGCGCCGCGGCGACTTCGTCATCGTCGAGGCGGGCCAGGTCATTCCCGGTGACGGCGATGTCGTGGAAGGCATTGCCTCGGTGGACGAATCGGCCATCACCGGCGAATCAGCGCCCGTCATCCGCGAATCCGGCGGCGACCGTTCCGCGGTCACCGGCGGCACCACCGTGCTGTCCGACCGGGTGGTCGTCAAGATCACCCAGGAACCGGGCGGCAGCTTCATCGACAAGATGATCGCGCTGGTGGAGGGCGCGTCGCGGCAGAAGACCCCGAACGAGATCGCGCTGAACATCCTGCTCGCCGCGCTGACGATCATATTCGTCTTCGCGGTGGCGACGCTGCAGCCGCTCGCGATCTACTCCAAGGCGAACCTGCCGGGCGTGCCGGACAGCTTGGCGCTCAACGGCAATGGCATCACCGGCATCGTCATGGTGTCACTGCTGGTCTGCCTGATTCCCACCACCATCGGCGCACTGCTCTCGGCCATCGGCATCGCCGGTATGGACCGGCTGGTGCAGCGCAATGTGCTGGCCATGTCGGGTCGTGCGGTCGAGGCCGCCGGTGACGTCAACACCCTGCTGCTGGACAAGACCGGCACCATCACCCTCGGCAACCGTCAGGCCTCGGACTTCGTACCGATGCCGGGCGTCTCGGCGGACGAAATGGCCGATGCCGCACAGCTTTCCAGCCTCGCGGACGAGACCCCGGAGGGCCGCTCCATCGTGGTGTACGCCAAGACCGCGTACAACAAGCGCGAACGTACCCCGGGTGAGCTCACCGGTGCGACCTGGGTGGAATTCACCGCTCAGACCCGCATGTCGGGGGTGGACCTGTCCGACGGACATCAGCTGCGTAAAGGCGCGGCCAGCGCCGTCACCGAATGGGTGCGCTCGCAGGGCGGTGCGATTCCGGACCAGGTCGGCCAGACCGTGGACGGCATCTCCGCCTCCGGTGGCACGCCGCTGGTGGTCGCGGAGGTCAGGGACGGTACGGCTCGACTGCTCGGGGTCGTCCATCTCAAGGATGTGGTGAAGCAGGGCATGCGCGAGCGCTTCGACGAGATGCGCAAAATGGGCATCCGCACCGTCATGATCACCGGCGATAATCCCTTGACCGCCAAGGCGATTGCCGATGAGGCGGGTGTCGACGACTTCCTCGCCGAGGCCACTCCCGAGGACAAGCTGGCGCTGATCAAGAAGGAGCAGGCCGGTGGCCGCCTGGTCGCCATGACCGGTGACGGCACCAATGACGCGCCCGCGCTCGCCCAGGCCGATGTCGGCGTGGCGATGAACACCGGCACCTCGGCCGCGAAAGAGGCCGGGAATATGGTCGACCTCGATTCGGATCCGACCAAGCTCATCGAGATCGTGGAGATCGGCAAACAGCTGCTCATCACCCGCGGTGCGCTGACCACATTCTCCATCGCCAATGACATCGCCAAGTACTTCGCGATCATTCCGGCGTTGTTCGTGGCGCTGTACCCCGGCCTGGACATGCTCAATGTGATGCGACTGGCGAGTCCGCAGTCGGCGATCCTGTCCGCGGTCATCTTCAACGCGATCATCATCGTGGTGTTGATTCCGCTGGCGCTGCGCGGCGTGGCCTACAAGCCCGCGGCAGCCTCGAAGCTGTTGAGCCGCAACCTGGCCGTCTACGGCGTGGGTGGCATCATCGCCCCCTTCATCGGCATCAAGCTGATCGACCTCGTCGTCCAATTCCTCCCCGGGATGTCCTGAAATGCGCATGTCAACTTGGATTCGGCAGCATGTGGCGGCCCTGCGCGCGCTCTTGGTGCTGACCGCGATCACCGGAATCGTCTATCCGCTGGCGGTTTTCGCCGTCGCCCAGCTGCCCGGCCTGAAGGACAATGCCGAGGGCTCGCTCATCGAGCGCAACGGCGTCACGGTGGGCTCCAGCCTCCTCGGACAGTCCTTCACCGATGGCAAGGGCAATGCCCTGGTGCAGTACTTCCAGAGCCGTCCCTCCGCCGCGGGCAGCAGCGGGTACGACCCCACCTCGTCGGGCGCGAGCAATCTCGGCCCGGAGAACATCGTGGACAGCGCACCGGACAAGACCGGCCTGCTGACCACCGTGTGCACCCGCAGCAAGACCATCGGCGAGCTCGAGGGCGTGGATGGCGGCCGTCCGTTCTGCACCCCCGGCGGGGTGGGCGCGGTGCTCTCGGTCATCGGCCCGCGCGAGACCAATGGCACCATCGACCATCCGGAGAAGGTGGTGAGCGTCAACGAGTTCTGCTCGGTGACCACCACCCCGTTCCTGCCCGAGTACAAGGGCGTGAAGGTCGAATGCGCCGCAGAGGGCGAGGACTACTCCCACGGTCTCCTCATCCCCATCCGCGGTGCCGCCCCGGCGAAGTCGGCCGTGCCCGCCGACGCCGTCACCGCCAGCGGCAGCGGCCTGGATCCACATATCTCCCCGGAGTACGCGGATATCCAGATCGCGCGTATCGCCAAGGCCCGCGGCATCTCTCCGGATCAGGTGCGTGAGGTGGTCGAGGCCCACACCGGCGGTCGCGTCCTCGGCTTCATGGGTGAATCCCGTGTGAACGTCGTCGAACTCAACCTCGACCTGGACGCCAAGTACCCGTTCCGCGCCTGAGAGCTGACGGGGCGGGCGGGTAGTCCGGCCTCCCCGTCATCTCGGTACGCGTTCGGCCGGGATCCACTGTGCTGAAGTGGATCCCGGCCGACGAGCACGCCGGGATGCTGGGCGGGCCTGGTTTACGGACTGGGCGTGCAGCTGGTCGGATTGGCCAGCTCCGTGCACGGGGTGTTGCCGAAGGAGCGCAGCACGTCCTTGCCCTGGAGGTCGGTGAGGTAGCGCAGGAACGCCGCGGTGAGCGAATCGGCGGGGACTTCGCCGTAGCTGTAGGCGTATTCGACATTCCAGAACGGGTAGGTGCGGTTCAGGACGTGTTCGCGCGTGGGTGAGCTGCCCGCGATGGTGATCGTCCGGACATCGGAAGCCTGTGCGGCATCGGCGTATTCGGCGTACCCGACGGCCCCGGGGAGGTCGGCGACACCGCGCAGCATGTCCTTGGTGACCGGGACCTCGCAGAAGGAGAGTCCGGCGGGTTTGACGGCGCGGCAGCTGGTGGCGGACGGCGCAGGGGGCTGATCGTCACCGAGCAGGCGGGCGCGGAAGGTTTCGCGGGTGCCCGAACCCAACGCCCGCTGCACCACGCGCACGGGCATATTCGCGCCGCCGAGCTGCTGCCAATTGTCCACCCGGCCCGCGTAGAGATCGCGAATCTGCTGCACGCTCAGATCCGCGACACCCGCGGTCGGATTCACCACCATGGTGAAGACCGACATGGCCAGGGTGCGCGGGCGCAGGTTCGGATAGCCGGGCCCCGCCGGGCCGTCGCTGATGGCCAGCAGCGCCGGATTGTCCCTACCCTCGTCGTCGACCCGGCTCAGGCCGCGGTCGCTGCCGTCGAATCCGAAGGTGAAATCCGCTCCGTCGCACAGCTTTCGGTAGGCGGCCGCGGCATCGCGCAGGACCGGTTCGAAGGCGGTGGATCCGACCAGGGTGAGCTTGCCGCTGGTGCACTGGGCATTGACCGGGCTGTCCTGCGGGCGCAACCCGACGAAGTACTGGATCGTCACCACGGCCACCAGGAAGCCGATCAGCGCCAGCAGGCGGGGCGAACGCCCGGAATTGCTTCTGGTCTCGGCGACGCTGCCGCCCTTGATCTTGGCGCGCACGGTCGGGGCGGGGTATTCGCCCGCACCGGCGCTGCGCTGCAGAATGGCCAGGATCTTGTAGTGGTCACGACGATTCATCGGCACCTTGGGCAGATCGATAATGCCCATGCGCTGCGCGGCGTCCTCGCGCGCGCCGATGCCGGTGCCGGGGCGCAGACAGTCGCCGAGCGTGTCATCGCTGAGTTCGGTGACGGCCATGCCGATGACCCGGCGATTCGGGAACTGGATGTGCACGCCGATCGGATTCGACTCCGGCACAGCGTAATCGCCGTCGTCGATATCGGTCGCGCCATTGTTCTCGATGCGCACCAGCACCACCGACAGGTCCTTGAGCTCGGGTGGGTTACCGGTGCCGTCCGGCCGCAATTGCGGTAGCACACCGGGGAATACGGATTCGATCTCACCGGTGACCGGGGTATCCATCTGCACCCGATAACCGAGGCGTTTGCGCCCCACCAGCACGAATTCCCAGACGAATGCCGCGACCGGCACCACGATGCCGATCAGTGTCAGCACGATCTCGATGGGAAAGCCCCCGACGTTCACCGAATCCCCGAATTCTCTTGTCCGCCCGCGGCTTCGCCGCCGTCCGCCCGCACCGTACCGGTAGCGGGTTACGAGCACACGAACCGGCGCGTCACCACCAGCCGAGAATCGGTTGTAGTTGACGTTCGAGTTCGGGTGCGAGAGAACGGGAATAGCTCGCGGTGAGGTGATGCTCATCGTGATAGACGAGGATGTTGCCCTCGATCACCGCGCAGATATCCGGCTCGCACACCGCGTTGTTCAGGTCCAGCACATGCACATTGGGGAAATCGTCCGAGGCGGCCAGCGCCGGATCGATCGGGGAGAGCGCGTCCTGCCGCTTCATACCGCACCCCAGGCGATTACCGCCCGAGGCCAGGCAGTCGATGGCACGGTAGCGAATACCGTTGCGGCGCAACCACGGGGTGTCGCGGATGGCCAGCACCTGTAGGCCGCGTTCGGCCAGCGCCTGCCACACGTCGAGATAGTCCTGCGGCGTCTCGTCGCCGCCGTTGTCGGCGGGGCGGGTGCCGGTGGTGAAGACGAAGTCGGGGCGCTCGTTGCCGAGCCGCTCGATCACATCGTGCGACCAGTCCTTGCAGTCCGGATTGCGCTGGCCCTTGTACATGGGCTCCTCGGCCACGGTGAGCGGGCAGCCCATCTTGAGGTAGACGGTCACCTTGAAGCGGTACTTCTCCGCCGCGATCTGCAATGCCGGAATCCAGTGTTCGGCATGGGAATTGCCGACCACGGCAATGGTGCGATGCGCGTCCGCGTCACCGTAGGTGCAGGTGACCACCGAGCGGGTGTCGAAGTCCGCGATACAACCGTCCCGGGTGGGATAGGCGATATCGGCCAGGGCCTCCTCCATGGTCGGCCGCATGGGCGCGCGCGGTACCAGCGCCTGATCGGTGAGCGCCGCCGCGCCGGGGTACTTCGCCGGATCGAGTTCGCCCACCGCGTGCGCCTTGGCGCCATTGCTCCACTGCCAGGCCAGTGTCGAGCCCAGCAGCAGTACGCCCACGGTGCCGACCGCGACGCCGGTGAGCATGCGCGCCCGCGCGGGCGGGGTCGGCGTGGACCGCAGCCGCAGCGGCTCCTCCACGAAACGGTGGGTGCCGTAGGCGAGTACGAACGAGGCCACGATGATCAGCAGCCCGCCGACCGCACCGGCCTCGCGTTCATGCCGCTCACCCAGATAGAAGATCAGCATCGGCCAATGCCACAGGTACAGCGCGTACGCGAAACCGCCCAGACTCACCATGGGCGCGCTGGCCAGCAGGCGATTCACCACCGGCTGTGCGGTGGTGGCCAATCCGGTACCGGCCAGGATCAGCCCCGCGGTGGCCAGCACCGGGATCAGCGCGGCCGGACCGGGGAATACCGCCGAACCGTTCACCAGCCGGCCGCAGGCCACGATCGCCGCGATCCCCGCCCAGGCGAAGGCCGCGCGAATCAGTCTGTGCGGGTTCAGCATCGGCGCGAGAATGGCCAGCAGCGCACCGGTGAGGGGTTCCCAGGCGCGCGCGAAGGTGTCGTAGTAATTCCAGCCCTGATGGGTCGAAACCCCTTCGGCGGCATAGCGGAACGACAGCACGACGAGCACGATGAACAGCACCGCCAGGGTGATCCGCAGGCCGCCCTGCGGTCCGGCCGCGCGCAGTAGCCCGCGCGCGGCGGGGAGCTGTGCGATCCGGCGCATCGGATCGGAGTTCAGCGCCCGGCGCAGCGGAGCCACCCGGCGCGCGGCCGCGGGGGCGCGCCGGGTCAGCCAGGCGGTCGTCGCGATGAGCAGCAGCATCCCGAGATAGCACTGACCCTGCACCGACATGGACCACAGGTGTTGCAGCGGGCTCACCGACGGGTCCGCGGCCAGATAGTCCGACCAGGACAGCGCCAGGTACCAGTTCTGGTAGTAGAAGAGCGAGGCCAGCGTCTGCGCCGCGATATCGGACCAGCGGGTGTGCGGTAGCAGCAGCACCGCCGCGACCACCACCGCGGCCAGTACCACCACCATGGCCGGTAGCAGCCTGCGCAGCGTGCGCCGGATGGTCGCGGTCACGCCGACCGGTCCGCCGTCCGCGCGGCGCAGCAGCATGCCGGTGAAGAAGAAGCCGGACAGCACCAGGAACACATCCACACCACCGGAGACCCGGCCGAACCAAATATGGAAGATCACCACCAGCGCGATGGCGATACCGCGCAAACCATCCAGGTCGTGCCGGTACGCGCCCGGTACGCGAGCCAGGGCACCGGAACCAGGGCTCGACGCCGGTGCGGCCCGGGAATCGCTGTCCGGCGCTGTCGGCGAGGGCTGATCGGTGCTGGATAAGGACATGGCGGCGACCATTCTGGTATCCGTAGCCGTGAATTTGCCAATCGCCGCACGAATCTTCACCGGAATGTGGCCAATGTCCCGGCGAAATGGACGTCGCACGCAGTCAGGCGAGCACGAAATACCGCAGCCAGAGGTACGGCGCGGCCACCGCCACGGTCACCGCCGTCACCACCGCGCCCTTGCGGGTGAACTCCCAGAACGAGATGGGGTGATCCGAACGGCGGGCGATACCGAGCATCACCACATTCGCGCTCGCGCCGACCGCGGTGAGATTGCCGCCGAAATCCGCGCCGACCGCCAGCGCCCACCACAGCGCCTGCGACTGCGTCTCGTGGTCGATGGATCCGGCCAGTTCGGCCACCAGCGGGCTCATGGTGGCCACGTACGGAATATTGTCGATGACACCGGAGAGCACCGCCGACACCGCCAGGATGAGCATCGTCGCCACCAGGGCGTCGCCGCCGGTGAGATCGGTCGCCCAGCTCGCAATGCGTTCTATCACACCGGTTTTCACCAGTGCGCCGATCATGACGAACAGGCCGGCGAAGAACAGCAGCGTCTCCCATTCCACCGCCACCATGTAATCGCGTTGCGGCAGATCCGATATCAGCACCAGGACGCCCGCGCCCAGCAGCGCCACCAGCGACGGTTCGATATGCAAGAGCGAATGCCCGAAGAAGCCCGCGAACACCGCCGCCAGCACCGCGGCGCATTTGATCAGCAGCTTCGGATCGCGAATCGCCTCACGCTCGTTCAGCAGCATGATGTCCGCGGCGCGCTCGGGATCGACGGTGAACGAACCGCGGAACAGGCGCGGCAGCAGCAGCGTGAACACCGCCAGCGCGATCAACACGATGGGGGTCAGATTGAAGACGAAATCGTTGAACGACAGGCCCGCCCGGCTGCCGATGATGATGTTCGGCGGATCGCCGATCAGGGTGCTCGCGCCGCCGATATTGGAGGCCAGCACCTCCGCGATCAGGAATGGCGCGGGTGGTACGTCCAGGCGCTCGCACACCAGCAGGGTGACCGGTGCGATCAGCAGTACCGTGGTCACATTGTCCAGGAAGCCCGAGGCGGTCGCGGTGATGAGCGTCAGCAGGATCATCACCCGCAGCGCGGAACCCTTGGCGCGCTTGGCCGCCCACACCGCGGTGAACTCGAAGACGCCGGTCTGGCGCAGGACGCCGACGATGATCATCATGCCGAGCAGCAGGAAGATGACATTCCAGTCGACGCCGGTCTCGCGGGAGAAGAAGACGTCATCGGAGGTCATCAACCCGATTGCGACCACCACACCGGCCCCGGTCAGCGCGGCCGTGGTCTTGTGAACGCGCTCGGACGCGATCAGCGTGTACGCCACCGCGAAGACCGCGATGGCGACGGCGATCACGGCGACCGCCGCGGGTTCAGTTGTGCAACGCCACTTCCAGCAGCCGCGAGGCGGTGATGACCCCGATCAGCCGCTTGCCGTCCAGCACCGCGATCAACGGCGATTTGTATCTGGCCATCAGCGCCGCCACCTCGACGGTATTGTCGTCCGCCTGCGCCGCCGGGATCTTGGTCAGCCGCTCCGGAATCACATCGCGAACCTTCTTGCCGCGCAACCGACTCGCCACCTGATCGCACATTGATTCGTTCAGCACCCCCGCCAGCGACGGATCGTCCTGCACATACTTGGGCACGATGAACAGCACCACCTGTGCGGCGGGCAGCACCGAATGCGGCGCCCCATTCGCATCGGTGACCAGGATCCCGGGCAGCCGATGTTCGGCAAGCAACCTCGCCGCATCCATCGCGTCGGAGTCCAAATCGATCACCGGATATTCCTCGGCCATCTGAGCGGCATGCATACGTGCAGGATACGACGCTGCGGCCAGGTATCACGCGAAGAGAATACGTCAAGATCGAATACCGCAGCGCCATCGAAACTCCCCGCTCGAATTCGCACCCGAGGTCTCGGGCCGAATGCCGACCGGGCTTCCCGGCGCGCCGCCGATCCGACGTCAACGTCCGGCACCCACGTTATGAAGAGACCTACCCTCGGCCCTGTCCCCATCAGCGGTCCATCGACGCCAACCAGAGCCCGGCGACACCACCCCCCGGATCATGCGAACGATAGGGGCAAGAAGTCATACCGGGCCTGGCGACCGTAGCCCTCAATCAAGGGCTGCGAAGAAGATAACGGGGCTTCGTAGCGGAGACGCCGTGTTCGATCAGGGGCGGGTCAGTGCGGCGTAGCGCGCGGTGTGGTGCGCGGTGGTGCCGTATTCGTACTGCACGGCGGTGAGGCGTTTGAAGAAGTGACCGATGGCCAGTTCCTCGGTCATGCCCATCGCGCCGTGCAACTGCACCGCCTCCTGGCCGATGAGGCGGGCCGCGCGGCCGATGGTGGCCTTGGCGGCGGAGGCGGCCTTGGCGCGCTCGGCCGGATCGCCGGTGAGCTTCAAGGTCACCAGATACGTTGCGGCAATGGCCTGTTCGAGTTCCAGATGCATATTCACCATGCGGTGCTGCAACGCTTGGAAGCTGGCGATGGGGACGCCGAACTGCTGGCGTTGCTTGGTGTAGTCCACCGTATCGGCGACCACCTTGCGCATGGCCCCGACCGCCTCGGCGGAGATGGCGGCGATGGCCTCGTCGACGGTGGCGGCCACCGCCTCCGCGGCTCGCTCCAGCAGCAGGGCATCCGTGGGCAGGCGCAGGTTCTGGAAGGTCAGATCGGCGGCGGGCCGCTCATCGATGGTGCGGTAGGACTCGACCGTCAGCCCGGCGGGCGGGTTCGCGGGGTCGAAATCCACCGCGAAGAGCGCGATCTCACCGTCGACGGTGGCGGTCACCAGCAGCTGGCTGGCGATCGGGGCCGAGGTGACCACCGTCTTCACGCCGGTGACCAACCAGTCCTCGCCCTCGCGGACGGCGGTGGCGGCGACATTGCCGTAGTCGTAACCGGATTGGGGCTCGAGGCCCGCGAAACCGATGATGACCGAACCCTCGGCGATGCCCGCGAGCAGATCCTCGGCGCGCTTACCGGTGGCGCGCCGCAGCAGCCCGCCGCCGACGACCACCGTGTCCACGTACGGTTCGACCACGAGCGCACCGCCCAGCGCCTCGGCGATGATCATGGTTTCGACGGCCCCGCCGCCGATGCCGCCCACCGATTCGGGCAGCGAAGCGCCGAGAATGCCGACCTCCTCGGCGAGCCCGCGCCACACCTGCGGCTGCCAGCCCGCGCCGAGACGCGCTGCGGCCCGGCTGCTTTCGATGTCGTAGCGGGCCGCCAGGAATTCGGTGACGGTATCGCGGAGCAGTTCTTGTTCAGCGGTGAAGGAGAAGTCCATGGCTACAGTCCCAGGGTCGCTTTGGCGATGATGTTTCGCTGAATCTCATTGCTGCCGGCGTAGATCGAACCGGCACGATCGTTGAAGTAGCGCAGCGGCGCGACCGCCTGCCACTCGAGTCCGGAGACGAAACCGTCTGCGGGCGGGGTGAAATCGGCGATCGGACCACCCGGCATGGTGGCGTGCGGCTGATACGCGCGCCCGCGCGGCCCGGCCGCCTCCAATGCCAGTTCGGTGAGGGCCTGACTCAGCTCGGTGCCCAGAATCTTGATGGTGGAGGCCGCCGGACCCGGGTCCTTACCGCTGGAAACCAGCGCGAGCGTGCGATATTCGAGAATCTCCAGCACATCCGCGCGCATCCGGGCATCGGCCAGCTTGGCCGCGAACGCCGGATCATCCAGCAGCGCACCGCCACCGGGACCGGGCTGGGTGCGCGCGGCCTGCGCCAGCTCCTCGGCCATCACCTGGAGCGCCGGTGCCGCCGCGCCGCCGCCGCGCTCGAAATTGAGCAGGAATTTGGCCACGGTCCAGCCGTCGTCGATCCGCCCCAGCACATTCGCCTTGGGCACCCGCACCTGATCGAAGAAGACCTGGTTCTGCACCTGCTCACCGGAGGTCATCACCAGCGGGCGAATCTGAATCCCGGGATCGTCCATCTCCATCAGCACGAACGTGATGCCCTGCTGCTTCTTGGCCTGCCGCGAGGTGCGTACCAGCGCGAAGATCCAATTGGCCTCGGTGGCATGGGTGGTCCAGATCTTGGAGCCGGTGACCACCAGATCCTCGCCGTCCGGCACCGCCGCCATGGACAGCGAGGCCAGATCCGATCCGGCCTCGGGCTCGGAGTAGCCCTGGCAGAAGAACACCTCACCGGTGAGGATGCGCGGCAGGAAGAATTCCCGCTGCGCGGTGGTCCCGAACGCCATGATGGCGTGCGCCACCATCCGAATTCCCATGGGGGACAGGTTCGGCGCCCCGGCCAGGGTGCATTCGCGCCCGAAGATGTAGTGCTGGGTCAGACTCCAGTCGCAGCCGCCGTATTTCACCGGCCACGCGGGCGCGGCCCACCCCTTGGCGTGCAGGATGTGTTGCCATTCCATGCTGGCCTCGTGGTCCGGGTAGACACTGGTGGCCAACCGTCCCGCGCGCCGCAATTCGGGGGTCAGATTCTCATCGAGGAAGTGCCGTACTTCATCGCGAAATGCCAGCTCAGCGGGCGACCAGTCGAGGTCCACGAAAACTCCTTGTGCGAAGGTCCGGCCCCCACCATCTCACTGCCTCACCCTTGCTGGCAAATGTGCTGGCACCTGCCCTCACTTATCGCCGTTGACATTCCACTATGGAAGTTTATGCTGAGAAATAGACAGCCCCTATAGGACTATTGATCGATCGATCGAAGGTCTATGCCATGGCCGGATACGCGGCGTTGCTCGACACCCACATCATTGCCGGAACCGCCGGACTCGCCCTCGGCCCGCTCGTGGCCTGGGCCGACGCCCGGCACTGGCGCAGCGCCCGTGAACTCGGCGCGTGGTATCTGGGAATCGTTGTGGCGGTTGGCATCACGGCCACGGGACTGGTGATTGTCAAACGGACCGATCTCTGGTGGCTCATCCCGGTCTCGGTGCTGACCGTAACCCTCGCGGTGCTGGGCAGATACGCCTACGGCCGCCCCGACGGTTGGACGCACGCCTACGTGCACGGCCTCGGCGGCTCGTATATCGCACTGCTCACCGCGACGGTGGTGGTGGCCTTCGCTCTGGACGGACCGCTCTACGGCCCGGCTGAACTCATCGCCTGGCTCACCCCGACGGCGGTCATCGCCCCGCTCTTGGAACTGTGGCGACGCAAAACAAACGGCGGCCCGGTGTACCGAAGTACACCGGGCCGCCGTTCGAACTCCTGCTAATTAGGCAGGGGTGATGTTCTCGGCCTGCGGGCCCTTCTGGCCCTGCGCGATGTCGAACGAGACCTTCTGGCCCTCGGTCAGCTCACGGAAGCCCTGGGCAGCGATGTTCGAGTAGTGGGCGAACACGTCGGGGCCTCCACCGTCCTGCTCGATGAAGCCGAAGCCCTTTTCGGTGTTGAACCACTTCACGGTACCGGTAGCCACGATTGACTCTCCTCTTTGTTTGGTGCGACCCGCACTTTGCGGATCTGATGTCGCTGTAATGACCCCGTCAGGAATCACTGGAAACACAAATGCGCGCCTGCGTGATGGTCAGCAGGCGCGTACTGAAGTCTGTGAGAACCAAAAGTTGCAACAAGCAAGACAGTACCTGATCTTCGGTACATACGGCGAATTCCCACCTCGTGGACGTGTCGCACGTCATTATCGCGCCGGATCAGGACGCGGCCCACTCCCTGGACCATATCCTGGTCGAACGCCCAGCCGGACGCGTTCTCGGCATACTCGGGGCAATCGGCCTTGACCGGGTAGCCTGGGCGGCTGTGCACCTGAAGAGTCTGACGCTGAAGGGTTTCAAGTCCTTCGCGTCCGCGACGACACTGCGGTTGGAACCGGGCATCACCTGCGTGGTGGGCCCCAATGGTTCGGGCAAGTCGAACGTCGTCGACGCGCTGACCTGGGTGATGGGGGAGCAGGGCGCGAAAGCGCTGCGTGGCGGGAAGATGGAGGACGTCATCTTCGCCGGGACCGCGGGCCGCGCGCCGCTGGGCCGCGCCGAGGTCACGCTCACCATCGACAACTCCGACGGCATGCTGCCGATCGAGTACTCCGAGGTCTCCATCACCCGCCGCATGTTCCGCGACGGCGCGGGTGAGTACGAGATCAACGGCAACTCCTGTCGGCTCATGGACGTGCAGGAACTGCTCAGCGACTCCGGTATCGGCCGCGAAATGCACGTCATCGTCGGTCAGGGCCGGCTCTCGGCCATTCTGGAATCCAGGCCCGAGGACCGCCGCGCCTTCATCGAAGAGGCCGCCGGCGTGCTCAAACACCGCCGCCGCAAGGAGAAGGCGGTCCGCAAACTCGATGCCATGCAGGCGAATCTGGCCCGCTTGACCGACCTCACCACCGAACTGCGCCGCCAGCTCAAACCGCTCGGTCGGCAGGCCGAGGTGGCTCGGCGCGCGGCGACCGTCCAGTCCGAATTGCGGGACGCACGCCTGCGCTTGGCCGCCGACGACCTCGTGACCAGGCGCAATGAGCTGGAGAGCCAGCAGAGCAAAGAGTCCTACGCGCGTGAACAACAGGTCAATGTGCACGCCGAACTGGACGCCGCCAATGCCGCTCTCGCACAACAGGAGTTCGAACTCTCCCGGCTCACCCCGAGCGCGGAGGCCGCGGCGCAGACCTGGTTCCAGCTCTCCGCGCTGACCGAACGTGTCAATGCCACTATTCGCATCGCCCGTGATCGCGCCCGGAATCTGACCATCGAACAGCCCACCGGCGAAGGCCGCGATCCGGAACAGCTCGAACGCGAAGCCGAGCGGGTCGAAGCCGAGGAGGCCGAACTCGTCGAGGCCGTCGAAATCGCCACCGAAACCCTGGAATCCGCGCGTGACCTGCTGCACGAGCGTGAACAGGCCGCCAAAGCCGCCGAACAGGCGCATCTGGCCGCCGTGCGCGCCATCGCCGATCGACGTGAGGGTTTGGCCCGGCTCTCCGGCCAGGTCGACACCCTGCGCTCGCGGGCGCAATCGGTGGACGGCGAGATCACCCGCATCTCCGCCTCCATTGCCGAGGCCCGTCGGCGTGGGTCGGCCGCGGACGCCGAATTCGAGTCGGTGCAGGAGGAACTGAGCGAACTCGACTCGGGCGAGGCCGGACTCGATGCCCAGTACGAGCATGCCGCCGAGGCCCTGCAACTCGCCGATCAGCGAGTGACCGAACTGCGCGAGAAGGACCGCGAGGCCGGTAAACGCGTGGCCTCGCTGACCGCGCGCATCGAGGCGCTCACCATGGGTTTGGCGCGGCGCGACGGTGCGGCCTGGCTGCTCGAACATCGCGCGGACGGACTACTCGGCCCGCTGTCGGGATTGATCCGCGTGCACGGCGGCTTCGAAGCCGCGGTCGCCGCCGCGCTCGGTCCGCTCGCCGATGCGGTCGCCGCCGACACCGGCCCCTCCGCGCACGCCGCGGTGCGGGCGCTCAAGGAGGCCGACGGCGGACGCGTGGCACTGGTGTATGCCGGTGCGGCACAGGCTGATTCGCGGCACGGCGGCGAACTGCCCGGTGCGGCGCGCTGGCTCGCCGACGTGGTGGACTGCCCCGATCACCTGCGCGGAGCCGTTGCCGCGCTCACCACCGGTATCGCCGTGGCCGCGGATCTCGATGCCGCCGCACAGGTCGTCGCCGCGCGCCCGGAACTGCGCGTGGTCACCCGCGACGGCGATCTCACCGGTGCGGGCTGGGTGCTCGGCGGCTCCGATCGCGCCCCCTCGCAGCTCGAGGTGCAGGCCGATATCGACGCCGCCAAGGGTGAACTCGAATCCTGGCAGCGCCGGGCCGAGGAGCTCGAGGCCGCGCTCTCCGGCGCGCTCGCCGAACAGACCGATCGCAAGGAAGCCGTCGACCACGCCCTGCTCGCCCTGCACGAATCCGATCAGGCGCTGGTGGCCATCTACGACCGGCTCGGCCGACTCGGGCAGACCGCGCGCAATGCCCAGCGCGAATGCGACCGGCTGCTCGCCCAGCGCGCCGAGACCGAGAGCGGGCGCGAGGAGACCCTCGCCAAACTCGCCGAACTCGAGGACCGGCTGCGGCATGTGGAAGGCGAAGGCTCCGAACTGGATTCGGACTCCGCCGGCACCGAGACCGCCGGGTACGCCCGCGAGGAGGCCGCCGCCGCGCTCGCCGAGGCCCGCACCATGGAGGTGGAGGCGCGCCTGACCGTGCGCACCGCCGAGGAACGCGCGGAATCGGTACGCGGCAAAGCGGATTCACTGCG
>NZ_BDAW01000105.1 GCF_001625085.1 Nocardia acidivorans NBRC 108247 | reverse complement strand
CGGCCTGTCCCGCAAGGGCTTCGTCCACGGCTTCCTTCAGCGGCGCCGCACTCCCCCGCCGCCACTGCCCGTCGGTGGTCACCACGAGTCGCGCCCGCGCATCCTCGATACGCTGTCCCAGCGCACCCGCGGAGAATCCGGCGAAGACCACCGAATGCACCAGTCCGAGCCGGGCGCAGGCCAGCATGGTGACGATCGCCTCGGGCACCATCGGCATGTAGAGGGCGACCCGGTCGCCGGCGCGAAGCCCCAGAGCGGTGAATTGATTTGCCGCTCTGGAGACTTCGGCCAGCAGGTCGGCGTAGGTGATAGCGCGGGTATCACCCGGTTCGCCGACCCAGTGGATGGCGACCTGGTCGCCGTGTCCATCCAGGACATGCCGATCGACGCAGTTGTAGGCGACATTGAGGGTGCCGCCGACGAACCATCGGGCGAAAGGCGCGTCGTCCCAGTCGAGTACGCGCGTCCACGGCTGCTCCCAGTGCAGCCGCCGCGCCTGTTCGGCCCAGAAACCCTCGCGGTTGTCCGCCGCCCGATCGTAAAGGGACGCAGTGGCATTGGCGGTCGCCGCGAACTCCGGGCCGGGCGGGTAGCTCAGCGGGTCGGCGGGGTCGCGGTCGATCGTGCTTGTCATTGCGGTGTCTCCGGTCGAAAGGGGCGGGGCGGGATTACGAGCGGGTGCTCAGTGCGCGATGGCCTTCTCGGCGCCTACGCCGGTGAGGGCGCGCACCTCCATTTCGGCGGCCTTGGCCGGATCCTCGTTATCGCGGCCCAGGTAGCTGCCGACAATGCCCAGGACGAATGCCAGCGGAATGGAGACGATGCCCGGATTGGACAGCGGGAACCAGGCGAAGTCCCGGCTCGGGATCATGGCGGTCTTCGAACCGGAGACGGCCGGGGAGAAGATGATCAGCACAATCGTGGAGATCAGGCCGCCGTACATGCTGAACAGCGCCCCGGTGGTGTTGAAGCGCTTCCAGAACAGCGAGTAGATGATGGTCGGCAGATTCGCCGCGGCGGCCACCGCGAAGGCCAGCGCCACCAGGAACGCGATGTTCTGGCCATTGGCCAGAATGCCGAGACCGATGGCGAGTAGGCCGATCACCACGGCGGTGATCCGGGAGACCCGAACCTGTTCCGCCTCACCGGCTTTGCCGCGCTTGATGACCCCGGCGTAGATATCGTGCGCGAAGGACGCCGAGGCCGTGATGGTCAGACCGGCGACCACGGCCAGAATGGTCGCGAACGCCACCGCCGAGATGATGCCGAGCAGCACCACGCCGCCGAGTTCGAAGGCCAGCAGCGGGGCCGCCGAATTCTGACCACCGGCGGCGGCGAGAATCTTGTCCGGGCCGACGATCGCGGCGGCGCCGTAGCCCAGGATCAGGGTGAAGACGTAGAACGCGCCGATCAGGCCGATGGCCCACACCACCGAGCGGCGCGCCTCTTTGGCGGTGGGCACGGTGTAGAAGCGCATGAGCACATGCGGCAGACCGGCGGTGCCGAGCACCAGGGCCAGGCCGAGTGAGACGAAGTTCAGTGTGGAGGTCGCACTGCCGCCGTACTGCGCGCCGGGGGCGAGCACATCGCGGTGTGCCACCGCCTTATTGGCGGATTCGGAGACGTGCTGCTGCGCCGAGCCGAGGATCTCGGACAGGTTGAAGCCGAATTTGCCCAGCACCATGACGGTCATGACCGCCGCGCCGGTGATCAGCAGGACGGCCTTGATGATCTGCACCCAGGTGGTGCCCTTCATCCCGCCGATGAGCACGTACACGATCATGAGCAGACCGACCACCGCGATGACCACGGATTGTCCTGCGCGGCTGTCGATATCGAGCAGCAGTGCGACCAGACCGCCCGCGCCCGCCATCTGCGCGAGCAGGTAGAACAGCGAAACGGTCAGGGTGGAGAGCGCGGCGGCGGTGCGCACCGGACCCTGTTTGAGCCGGAAGCTCAGCACATCGGCCATGGTGAATTTGCCGGTGTTCCTGAGCATTTCGGCGACCAGCAGCAGTGCGACCAGCCATGCCACCAGGAAGCCGATGGAGTACAGGAAGCCGTCGTAGCCGTAGACGGCGATCGCACCGGCGATACCGAGGAAGCTGGCGGCCGAAAGGTAGTCGCCCGCAATGGCGATGCCGTTCTGCGGGCCGGAGAAGCCGCGACCACCGGTGAAGAAGTCCGAGGCGCTCGAGGTGTTCCGGCTGGCGCGGATGACCACCACCATGGTGACCGCGACGAAGACCGCGAAGATGGCGATATTGGCGATCGGATTGCCGACCGTGGTGGCGCTGGCAAGGACGTTCACGCCCGTCCCCCTTCCAGTTCGGCCCGCAGTGCGGCGGCCCGGGGATCGAGTTCGCGCCCGGCGAAGCGCACGTACAGCGCGGTGATCACGAAGGTGGAGACGAATTGCCCCGCGCCCAGGATCAATCCGACATTGATATTGCCGATCACCCGGTGGGCCATGAAGTCGTGCGCGTACGCGCCGAGCAGCACGTAGACCACGTACCAGGCCAGGAAGAGCGCTGTCATGGGGAAGACGAAGCGGCGCTGCCGATTACGCAGTTCCTGGAATTGCGGACTGGCTTGCGCGGCGACGAAGTCCGCGGCGGTCGGCGTGCGCGAGGGCGCGTCCAGACCGAATTCGGTACTGCTCATCGGGTTCCTAGCGTGTGATGTGGCTAACTGTCACGACGCTAACCAGATCGGAGCTCGGGCCCAATGGTGTGGGCTGAGTCACTCGGTGAAGGTGCCGGGTTCTGCGGTGAACGGTCGATCGGATGCGATGAACGGTCAGGCCGAGCGCAGGCCGCGCTCGCGATCCGCGCCCATGCCGAGGGGTTCGGGGGCGTGCATGCGGACGAAGACATCAGCGGTCTCGGCGGTGGATTGGCGGCGGGTCAGGCGGCTCACCAGGATCATTGCCGCGAAGGCGATCGGGACGCTGACGGCGGCTGGATAACTGAGCACCGCGGAGGGCCAGCCCGCCGCGAGCGTCTGGGAGACACCCCCGCTGACCGAGACCGCCGTGGCGGCGCCGGACAGCAGACCGCCGATGATCAGGCCGACGGCCGCACCGGTCGCGGTGAGCCCGCGCCACCAGATGCCGAGTACCAGCAGCGGGCAGAGCGTGGAGGCGGCGACCGCGAAGGCCAGGCCCACCGCACGCGAAAGATCAAGGGAGACAACGGTCAATGCCAGCAACAGCGGGACAGCACCGGTGATGATCGCGGCCAGGCGGAAGTCGCGAATCCGGCCCCGCAGCAGATCGGTGCCGACCACGCCCGCGATGCTGACCAGCAGACCCGACGAGGTGGACAGGAACGCGGCCACCGCGCCCGCCGCGACCAGGGCGGCGAGCAGCTGACCGGGCAGTCCCGCGAGCACCGAACCGGGCAGCAGCAGGACCGCGGCGTCGGATGCCCCCGCACTCGGCAGTCGCGCCGCGTACAAGTGGGCCAGTACGCCCAGCAGCACCGGGAACAGATAGAAGAATCCGACCATGCCGATCACCGAAAGCGCTGTGCTGCGGGCCTTTCGGCCGTCCGGATTGGTGTAGAAGCGCACCAGCACATGCGGGAGCCCCATGGTGCCCAGGAAGGTCGCGATAATCAGCGAATACACCTGGTACATCGGATGCGGGCCGCCGAGTCCACCACCCGGGACCAGCCAGTCGGCATCGGCGGCGGCGGTCAGGTGCGGTGCGCCCGGATCCTCGTCGTGCCGCAGGAAATAGCCGAGCAGCACCAGTCCCGGAATCGCGATGGCGGTGAGTTTGAGCCAATACTGGAACGCCTGCACGAAGGTGATCGACCGCATACCGCCGCCCGCCACCGTGCCGATCACGATGAGCCCCACCGCGATAGCGCCGACCCAGTCTGGGACGCCGAGCAGAATTCGCAGGGTGAGTCCCGCGCCTTGGAATTGCGGAATCATGTAGACCCCGCAGATCACCACCACGACGAGGGCGGTCAGTTTGCGCACCCCGCGCGAACCGAGCCGGAACTCCACGAAGTCGGGCATGGTGTACGCGCCCGAGCGGCGCAGTGGTGCGGCCACGAACAGCAGCAGGCCGAGATATCCGGCGGTGAACCCGACCGGATACCAGAGTGCGTCCGCCCCGTACTTGGCGATCAGCCCGGCGACGCCCAGATACGAAGCGGCCGAAAGGTATTCACCCGATACCGCCGCCGCATTCCATTTCGGCCCGACCGAGCGCGACGCCACCAGAAAGTCCGAGGTGGTGCGGGCCAATCGCACGCCGTAACTGCCGATGGCCACGCTGGCGAGCGCGGCCAGCAGCAGCGCCGTCACCGTCATCCACGAATCGGGCCGCGAATTCACCTCAGTCCCCGGTCAATTCGCCGAAGTCCTGCTCATTGCGCTCGGCCAGCCGCACATAGACCAGTCCGGCCCCGAACAGCAGCGGATACACCGCCACCCCGAGCAGCGCCCACGGCACCCGCACGCCGAGTACTTCGGCGCTCCCCAGCGGCCCGAGCGCGAACAGCAGCGGCAGCGCCCCCAATGCGCCCACCACCACCAATCCCACCCGCACGGCCAACCCGAATTGCGCCCGAATGAGCCCGCCGATCATGGCCGCGCCCACCTCGGTCTGCTCGGCCACCTCCACCCGGGTCCGCACCAGTCGTGCCCCGCGCCGCTCGGCCAGCACCACCCGCTCTCGGGTGGGGCGCTGTGAACTGGTCATCGGGGCACCCCCTGTCGCCGCCCCATTACCGGGCGGTCCGATGCTGCCGGGGTGCGTGGATGAGGCGCTGTTTGAGATCGCGCACCTGTCGTCGGCTCACCGGAAGTTCCGCCGCCGCCGCACTTCCCTCGGCACGCAGACAGACGACCGTGCCGGTGCCGACGGTGCGCAACCCGGTCACCAGCCGCAGCGCCACCAGATAGGACCTGTGCACCCGCACGAATCCCGCCTCCGCCCACCGCGATTCCAGTTCGGACAGCGGTATGCGCACCAGGTGCGATCCCGAATTGGTATGCAGCCGTGAGTAATCCCCATCCGCCTCCACCCAACTCACCGAGGCCCGATGCACCAGCGTCGTCGCGCCACCCAATTCCACCGGAATCACCTCGTGCGGATCGATATCCGTCACCGGCTGCGGCTGCGCCCGTCCCGCGCTGATCCGCCGCACCGCCTCCGCCAACCGCGCCTCGCGCAGCGGCTTGAGCAAATAATCCACCGCCCCGAGATCGAATGCGGCCACCGCCCGATCGTCATGCGCGGTCACGAACACCACCGCGGGCGGCCGCGCGAACTCCGACAGAATCCCCGCCAATTCCAACCCGTCCAAGCCGGGCATATTGATATCCAGAAATACCGCGTCCACCACATGCGCCCGCAACAACCGCAGCGCACTCGTGGCATCCCCCGCCGCGTGAATCTCCCCGATTTCCGGCTGGGCGCGCAGGAGATAGACGAGCTCATCCAGAGCGGGCCGCTCATCATCCACGGCGAGCACACGGAGCGCGGCGTCGGCCGAGTCGGTGGTCGTGGTCCTGGTCACAGTCGGAACATCCTAATCCCGACATTCTCACCTCGTGTGCGCGGTGGCGATATGCAGCCGTACTCCTCGTTCTTCCCCTCCGATGCGAGAACGAGAGAGGTACCGGGGCACTCGCCACCGTCACGCATCTGTCCCTCGGTCCACCTCTTATCCGCTGTCGTTCGAAAGCCCTTCTCGCGCAGTAAGTTCCATGACCATCCGATTTCTACCGTTTTCCTGCCCGATCGCGGTCGTTTCCCGACCCGTCCGAGAACCTGCGCCCGGGGCGTGCTGCTTGTAGTCTTCCGGCGGTGCGTGATGTGGCCCGCGAGAGGAGCATGCGAACGATCCGCGGGTGACGCCCGCGGCCATCGCCACGATGCTGGGCATCGGCGAACGCACGCTGTACAAGGTTCTGCGAAGCGCCGGACAGCCGTCGCCCGGCGCACTCCTGCGCGCGATTCGCGTCGAACGCGCCCATCGGCGATTGTCCGTCGCGCTGCCGGTCGATGTGGACAGGATCGCCTTCGAGGAGGGCTTCCCCAGCACCCGCCGCTTCCGCGAAGCCTATCGGGAACACTACGGGCGCAGCCCGGTCCAAATGCGCGAACACCTATTAAGTTGCGGCCCAGAGGGATTGCCGGTCCGCAGAGCCCGTAGAGCATCCGGCAGATTGATCCACCGAGCACGACGATTTCAGGCGCGCACGCCCGGGCGGAATTTGGGGACGCGCATGCTGACCTTGGTGCCCGCGCCGGGGGCGGTTTCCACCACCAGGCCGTAGTCGTTGCCGAAGGCGGCGCGCAGGCGGTCGTCGACATTGGCCATGCCCACGTGGGCGGATTCGGCTGTGCCGGTGGTGGTTTCGATGGCGTCGAGGGCTCCGGAGCGGAGGATTTCGGGGTCCATACCGACGCCGTCGTCCTCGACGCTGATGAGGCAGTCCGCGCCCGCGTCCGCGGCGGTGATGCTGACGGTGCCCAGGCCCGGTTGTCCGGCGAGGCCGTGGCGGACGGCGTTCTCCACCAGTGGTTGCAGGGCCAGGAACGGCAGGACGACGGTGAGAACCTCGGGGGCTATTTGCAGGCGGACGCGCAGGGCGTCGCCGAAGCGGGCGCGTTCCAGGGCCAGGTAGCGGTCGATATTGGTCAATTCGTCCGCGAGGGAGGTGAATTCACCGGCGGTGCGGAAGGAGTAGCGGGTGAAGTCGGCGAAATCGAGGATGAGTTCGCGGGCGCGGTCGGGATCGGTGCGCACGAACGAGCCGATGGTATTGAGCGCGTTGTAGATGAAGTGCGGGCTGATCTGGGCACGCAGGGCGCGCACCTCGGCGCGATCCAATCGGGCGCGGGAGGCGTCGAGTTCGGCCAATTCGATCTGGCCGCAGGCGTATCGAGCGACCTCGGCCACCGCGCCGAGCATGCCGGGTCCGGGCTTACCGCGTGTGACCGCACCGAAGGCCCCGACCATCCCGCTGTGCTCGCTGGGCAGTGGTTGCGCCACCAGCGTGTACCCGTCCGCGCACGACACCAGCACCGACCGCTCCCCCGCGATGGCGCGACTCGCCGCCTCCCCGAACGCTTCCGCGAGCTCGGCATGCGCGCCGTCCCACGCCAGCAGTGCCCCCGACGCGTCGGCGATCCCGAGCGCCTCGGCCCCCATGAGCGCCCGCAGATAGGGCGCGGCCTGTTCGGCGGATTCCTCGGTGAGCCCGCCGCGCAGGGGTTTCGCCGCCAGCGCGGCCGTCTGCAAGGCCGCGTGCACCGCCCGCTCGGCCGGTGTGGTCACCGATCTGCGTGTCCGCGGCCATGCGAACAACGCGCCCGCGATGAGCGCCCCGGCGATCACCACGGCGACCGCGGTGGCACTCACGGCATGAGCTGCGCGGCCAGCGTCGCGCCCAATTCCCAGCAGCGCTCGACGTCCTGTTTGCTCGGCGGCCCCGAAACAATCACGGCCGCACCGGCTTTCTCCCATCCGAGCCCGGTGGCAATGCTCTCCACCCCGCGCTCGGCCCCCTCGGTGCCTTGATTGCCGTGCATGTACATGGCGTACGGCCGCCCGCGCGTGGAATCCAGGCACGGGTAATAGAAGGTGTCGAACGCATGCTTCAAAGCCCCGGACATATACCCGAGATTCGCGGGCGTTCCGAGCAGATAACCATCCGCCGCGAGCACATCACTCGCGGTGACCGCCAGCGCCGCCCGCCGCACCAACTCCACCCCCTGAATCTCGGGATCGGTGGCCCCGGCCACCACCGCCTCGAACATCTCCTGCATATGCGGCGACGGCGTGTGATGAATCAGCAGCAGCTTCGGCACGCCTCCGAGCCTAGCGGCGCGCCAGGCCGCCCCCGGCCAGGCAGTCCGTGTGAACAGCGACCGCACCACCCGAATCGGGTGGTGCGGTCGGTTCATTCGGCCGGTGCTACTCGGCTACTTGGCGGTCTCCCGTTTGGGCAGTTTCCAGCCCGGGCGGGGGAAGTGGCAGGTGTAGCCCTCGGGGTAGCGCAGGAGGTAATCCTGGTGCTCGGGTTCGGCTTCCCAGAAGGTGCCGGCCGGGGTGACCTCGGTGACGACCTTGCCGGGCCACAGGCCCGAGGCGTCGACGTCGGCGATGGTGTCCAGGGCTATCTGCTTCTGCTCGTCGTCGAGGTAGAAGATGGCGGAGCGGTAGCTGTCGCCGATGTCGTTGCCCTGGCGGTTCTTGGTGGTGGGGTCGTGGATCTGAAAGAGGAATTCCAGCAGGGCGCGGTAGTCGGTCCGGTCGGGGTCGTAGACGATTTCGACGGCTTCCGCGTGACCGGGATGGTTGCGGTAGGTGGGGTTGTCATTGCGGCCGCCGGTGTAGCCGACGCGGGTGGAGAGCACTCCGGGCTGCCTGCGGATCAGGTCTTCCATGCCCCAGAAGCATCCGCCCGCCAGAATCGCCGTGCGCGTATCGGTCACGCCTCCTCCTTCGTGAAGAGAGTCTTGTACTGTCCGTAGCCCTCGGCCTCGAGGTCATCGAGGTGGATGAAGCGCAGGGCCGCG
This sequence comes from Nocardia acidivorans NBRC 108247, assembly GCF_001625085.1. Classification (GTDB taxonomy): domain Bacteria; phylum Actinomycetota; class Actinomycetes; order Mycobacteriales; family Mycobacteriaceae; genus Nocardia; species Nocardia acidivorans. The sequence continues at coordinate 18,619 of NZ_BDAW01000105.1, read as the reverse complement.
GAGTTGATGCAGTATCGCAGTCCGCCCTGATCGCGGGGTCCGTCGGTGAACACATGTCCGAGATGGCTGTCACCGTGGGCCGAGCGCACCTCGGTGCGAACCATCAGATGGCTGATATCGCGTTTCTCGAACACATTGGACTTCTCGATCGGCTTGGTGAAGCTCGGCCATCCGGATCCGGACTCGAATTTGTCCGTCGAGGCGAACAGCGGCTCACCGGAGACGACGTCGACGTAGATGCCGGGCTCGTGGTTGTCCCAGTACTCGCCGGTGAACGCCCGCTCGGTCCCGTTCTCCTGCGTGACGTGGTACTGCTCGGGTGAGAGCGCCGCCACCGCCGCCGGATTCCGGTTGTATTCCTGTGTCACATGACCTCCTCGGTTCGGCCACACGTACAACCCGTGCCCCGGGCCGGAAGTTCCCACCCCGACCGGGCGTCACACTTCGGTCATTAAATGCGGTTTTCATTCAATGCGGTGTTCGTTCAATGCCGCGTCCATTATTCGCCGCGGGGCGATCGGTGGCTATCTGCGCTGATGGCGGCGGAGCTGGGTGGAGGCGAGCGAGGCGATCAGGGAGACGGCGGCGATGACCGCGAAGGCGAGTTGATAGCCCGAGACCGCATCCCACGCGGATGCCGTTGCACGGGACAGGATTACGGCTACCGCCGCGACGCCGACCGCCCCACCGACGCGTTGCAGGATATTGACGAAGGCGGCGGCGTCGGCGAGCTGGTCCGGGCGCACCGCGGCGTAGGCGGCCGAGACCAGCGGCATTCCCGCCAGCGCGGTGGCCACACCCGCCGCGAACAGGAGCAGTTGTACAAGAACGGGATTCGCGTCGACCGCGAGGAACGCGAACGGAACGAAGGTCAGGGCCACGGCCAGATTGCCGAAGATGGCGATCAGGCCGCCGCCGAAGCGGTCGGCCAGACGGCCACCCAGCGGCAGCGTGATGACGCCGCCCGCGCCGAAGGCGATCAGGCGCACCCCCGTGCCGACCAGCCCCGCACCGTGCAGAACCTGGAAATACAGCGGCAGCAGGACCATGACCCCGAACATGGACGCGCCCGCGAAGAAGCTGGCGGTATTGGCGGCGGCGAAGACCCGGTCGGTGAACATGCGGACGTCCAGCAGGGGACGGGCGCTGGAGACGGTGCGGGTGACGAAGCCGACCATCGCCGCCAGGCCGAGAGTCACCGGCAACCAGACGGAAAGGGATGCGGCGGAGCCGGTTTCGCCGATCTCGGAGAGTCCGTAGACGACCGCGGACACACCCCCGCCCGCCAGGATCAGGCCGATGAAGTCCAGTGATTGCGTCGGCGCACCAGGGTTCAGCGGCAGGTACCGCAGTCCGAGCGCGAAACCGATGAGGCCCAACGGAATATTGATCAGGAACAGCCACTGCCAGCTCCAGTGCGCCAGCATGAGACCGCCGATGGTCGGGCCGACTGCGGGTGCGCCGACCACGGCGATTCCGACCACTCCCATGACCCGGCCCATCCGCCGCGGTCCGGCGGCCTGGCCGAGAATGGTCTGACCGGCGGGAATCATGACCCCGGCGGCCAAACCCTGGAGGACGCGCAGGGCGATGAGCCATCCCGCCGAACCGGCCAGTGCGCACAGCCCCGAGGTGAGGGTGAAGGCGAGCATGGCCCCGAGCCAGAGCCGTCCGACGCCGAACCGGCGGCTCAGCCAGCCGCAGACGGTGAGCGAAACGCCAAGGGCCAGTAGGTATCCGCTGGCCACCCATTGAATGGCGGCGAGCGAGGCGTGCAGATCCGCGCCGATGGTGTGCAGTCCGATATTCACCAGCGAGGTGTCGAGCATGCCCATGATCGCGCCGAAGACGACCACGCCGGCGGTGCGCCAGACATGCGCGGGAATCTTGTCCGAATCGGGGATGTCGGGTGAGCGAGAGGTGATGGGGGCGGTGGTATCCGGGCGCGTCTGCGGCATCGGATGTCTCCTTCGAATGTGCTTGAGCTTTTCAATTGCAGACTCTAACAATGATTGAGCTACTCAACAATAGATATAATCCACTGGTGACCGAAAGCCGCGAGTACCACCCCAAGGGCCTGCTGCGCTATCCGACCTACGCGCTCGGCAAGCTGCACAAGGCCGTGCACAACGGACTGGGGACCTCGCTGCGCGAGCACTGGGTGCTCACCTACCTCTCGGAATTCAGCGAGATCACCCAGCAGGAGATGGCCGATGCGCTGAACATCGACCGCAGTGAAGTGGTGCGACTGGTCGACAGCCTGGAGAAGTCGGGCCTGGTCACCCGCACCCGCGATCCCGAGGACCGGCGCAAGTACCGATTGGCCATCACCAACTCCGGCCGCAAGCTGCGCGATGAAACCAACGCCCAAATCGCCACGGCCACCGACGCGCTGCTGTTCCGGCTGACCCCGGCCGAACGCACTACGCTGCACCGGCTTTCACTCAAGGCGCTCGGCTACGACCTCGACGAGCTCTGACCCACTCGCCCGGACCTGCCCGGATGCCCGTTCGGCGGTCGACCCGGGCGACTACCGTGGGCGGGTGCCCTCTCGACCTCGACTACCGCGACTACCGCAGCTCACGCCTCCCCTGGACGCGCATCGCGGCTATTCACAGCACGAGATTCTCGCCGAACTGCGCCGGCTCATCCTGGAGGGCAATCTGCCGCCGGGCACCGGTATGCCGCTGGGCGAATTGGCGCGGCAGTTCGACGTGAGCGCGATCCCGGTGCGCGAATCCCTGCAAACCCTGATCGGCGAGGGCCTGGTCGAGCATCGGCCGAATTTCGGCTATCAGGTGACGCTGCTGACCGCCGAGGAGCTGCGCGAGCTGTACGTGGTCCGCGAGAGCCTGGAGGCGGCGGCACTGGCCGCGGCCGTCCCGCGCGCGACCGCCGACGATCATGAGCTGGCGCGCGAGACCCACGCCCGGCTCGAACGCGCCATTCTCACCGAGAACGCGCTCGCCTATCACCGCGAGACCCGCAATTTCCATCTCGCCCTGGTGCGTCCCTCCGGTATGCCGCGCGTGGTGCACATGCTCGAATACGCCTGGAATATCACCGAGCCGGTGCAGCCCATGGTGCATGCCAGCACCGCCGATCGGGTGGTGCTGCACGCCGATCACAGCAAGCAGCTCGCGGCCTTCCTGGCCCGCGACGCGGACGCGCTGCTGCTGGCCACCGGAGCGCACCACGAGCGCCTCAACGGAGTACTCTCTCGACTGCCCACCGATACCGGACTTTTTGCCGAATCAGCAGGTCAGAAAGATATATAGTTCCGGCAACACCCGGGCAATACCGGCTCGATAGCGTCGCGCACACCCTTGTTCCCGAAGGTCGGGACCCGATGAGATCGGATGTGCGACATGCCCGAAACCGTTGCGCCGCCGACGAGTGCGCTCACCGACGCGCAGCACTCGGCTGCGACCAACGAGCCGCACGCGGCAGTGCCGAACGAGCCGCACGCGGCAGTACCGAACGAGCCGCACGCGGCAGTACCGAACGAGCCGCACGCGGCAGTGCCGAACAAGCCGCACGCGGCAGGACCGAACAAGCCGCACGCGGCAGTACCGAACGAGCCGGATTACGACCCCCGGCTGGTCAATGAAGACCTCGCCCCGCTGCGCACGCAAACCTGGGGCACGTACAACATTTTCGCGTTCTGGATGTCCGATGTGCACAGCGTCGGCGGCTATGTCACCGCGGGCAGTCTCTTCGCGCTCGGCCTGCACAGCTGGCAGGTGCTGATCGCGCTGGTCGTGGGCATCACCATCGTGTACGGGCTGTGCAATCTGGTGGCCAAGCCCAGTCAGGTGACGGGCGTGCCGTATCCGGTCATGTGCCGCAGCGCCTTCGGTGTGCTCGGCGCGAATGTGCCCGCCATCATCCGCGGTCTGATCGCGGTGGCCTGGTACGGAATTCAGACCTTCCTGGCCTCGGCGGCCCTGGATGTGGTGCTGATCAAGCTGTTCCCGGGCCTCGCGCCGTACGCGGTGGTGGACGACTACGGATTCCTGGGCCTGTCCGCGCTGGGCTGGGCCTCGTATCTGATGCTGTGGGTGTTGCAGGCCTGCGTGTTCTGGCGCGGTATGGAGTCGATTCGCAAGTTCATCGACTTCTGCGGACCGGCGGTCTACGTGGTCATGTTCGTGCTGTGCGGATACCTGATCTGGAAGGCCGGCTGGAGCGGTATCGACCTGAACCTGGGTAGGCGGACGCTGTCCGGGTGGTCGGCGGTGCCGGTCATGCTCGGCGCGATCGCACTGGTGGTGTCCTACTTCTCCGGGCCGATGCTGAACTTCGGCGACTTCTCCCGCTACGGCAAATCGTTCGCCGCGGTGAAGAAGGGCAATCTGCTCGGATTGCCGGTGAACTTCCTGGTCTTCTCGCTGCTGGTGGTGGTGACCGCCTCGCTGACCATTCCGGTGTACGGCGAGCTGATCACCGATCCGGTGGCGACGGTGGCGCGCATAGACAACACCTTCGCCATCGTGCTGGGCGCGCTGACCTTCACCATCGCCACCATCGGCATCAATATCGTGGCCAACTTCATCTCCCCGGCCTTCGACTTCTCGAATGTGAATCCGCAGAAGATCAGCTGGCGGATGGGCGGCATGATCGCGGCGGTCGGGTCGATCGTCATCACGCCGTGGAATCTGTACAACAATCCCGATGTCATCCACTACACGCTGGAGACCCTCGGCGCGTTCATCGGCCCGCTGTTCGGCGTGCTCATCGCCGACTACTACCTGGTACGCAAACAGCGTGTCATCGTGGATGACCTGTTCACCATGTCCGAGCGTGGAAGCTATTGGTACCGAAGGGGTTACAACCCCGCGGCCATTATCGCCACCGTCATCGGCGCGGTCTTCGCGGTAATCCCGGTGCTGACCTCCGGCAAGATCACCGGTATGTACACCGCCGCGCAGTACAGCTGGTTCATCGGCTGCGGTCTGGCGCTGGCCTGCTACTACCTGCTAGCCACCCGCGGACCGCTGCGCCTACCCGCCCCCGTATTCGAAACTCGGTGAAACCCATGCGAATTCGAGTAATCAACCCCAATACCACCGCCGCCATGACAGAGCTGGCCGCCGAGGCCGCGCGCGCGGTGGTCGCACCCGGGACCATTGTCGAGGGCATCACCCCCGCGATGGGACCGGTGTCCATCGAAAGTCATTACGACGAGGCGCTTTCCATTCCCGGCCTGCTCGCGGAGATCGTACGCGGCGAGGCCGAGGGCGTGGACGGGTATGTCATCTCCTGTTTCGGCGATCCGGGCCTGGATGCCGCGCGCGAGCTGGCGCGCGGGCCGGTGATCGGTATCGCCGAGGCAGCCATGCAGGCCGCCAGCCATCTGGGGCGCAGCTTCAGCGTGGTGACCACGCTGGCCCGCACCGGCGGCCGGGCCGCCGAATTGGCCGAACGCTACGGTATGGAGCGGTTCTGCGCGGGCATTCACGCGTGTGAGATCCCGGTGCTCGAGCTCGAAGATCCCAAGGCGCGCACCGTGATCGCCGATGCCTGCCGCGAGGCCGTGCACACCGACAACTCCGATGCCATCGTGCTGGGCTGCGCGGGGATGGCGGATCTGTGCGAATACCTGACCCGCGAGGTCGGGGTGCCGGTGGTCGACGGTGTCGCCGCCGCCACACTCACCGTGCAGTCCCTGGTCACCATGGGGCTGCGCAAATCCGGTCGCGGTGAGTACGCCGCACCGCTGCCCAAGCAGTACACCGGCCTGCTGGCCGGATTCTCCCTAGACAGTCAGGAGGCGCGTAAGTGACCCTGCCCTCGTACGTACTGGGTGATATCGAAGGCCGCCTGCGGTCGATCGATGCGGAACTGGCGCAACGATATCCGGGGGATCGGGCGGGACAGCCCATTCACACCGTGTATGTGAGCGCCGCCGAGGCCACGCCGGAACTGCCGAAGGAATGGGGCGCGAACGCCATCGAATTGGCCGGTAAGCACGGTGATGTGCTGACCGAGCTGGCCGGCGCGGAGGCGCTGACGCGGACGCTGAACGCGCTGCGCTGGCGGCCCGTTCAGGATCTGCGCCTGGATTTCGAGGACGGCTACGGCACCCGCGGTGACGAGGTGGAGGATCGCGACGCGCTGCACGCCGGTGCGGTGCTGGCGGCGCTGCCCGCCGAGGTGGTCTCGCGCGGCATCCGCATGAAGGGGCTCACCACCCTCGAATGGGAGCGTGCGGTAAGGACTTTGGAGAAGGTCCTGGACGGCGCGGGCGGTGTGCCCGAAGGTTTCGTCTTCACCATTCCCAAGATTCGCTCCGCCGATCAGGCCGAGGCCGCCGTTCTGCTGTGCGAGGCAATCGAATCCGCGCATGGGCTGCCCGAAGGCGCACTGAAGTTCGAGTTGCAGATCGAGAGCCCACAGGCCGTGATCGCCGCCGACGGCACCGCCACCGTCGCGCGGGCCATTCACCGCTCGGCCGGGCGCTGCACCGGATTACATTATGGCACCTACGATTACAGCGCCGCCTGCGGTGTCGCCCCGCAGTTCCAGTCCCTGGAGCATCCGGTGGCCGATCACGCCAAGGCCGTCATGCAGGCCGCGGCCGCCCAGACCGGCGTCTGGGTCTGCGACGGCTCCACCCAGGTGCTGCCCATCGGCACCGACGCCGAGGTGCGCACCGCCCTGGCTCGCCACTACCGCCTGGTCACCCGCTCGCTCGAACGCGGCTACTACCAGGGCTGGGATATGGGCGCGGGCCACCTGGCCACCCGCTGGCTGGCCACCTTCGCCTTCTATCGCACCGCCCTCGAGGTGGCCGCCCCGCGCATCGGCCGCTACCTCGACCGCCAGGGTGGCGCGGTCGTAGACGAACCCGCCACCGCCCAGGCTCTTGCGACCGTCGTGCTACGCGGATTGGATTGCGGCGCTTTCGGTCCCGACGAGGTGACGGCCCTGGTCCCGGCCGCGACCGTCACCGTGCTTCATCAGTTGCGAGAAAGGAAGATGCCTTCACTATGACCGCTGATTCAACTGATTTCACGCTGCTGCCCGATCTGGCCGTGCGCTCGCTGGGCGGCGCGGTGATCTGGGCCAATGACGAATCCTTCGCGGAGCGGGAGAATTTGATCCGGCCGGAGGAATCCACCTATCAGCCCGCCACTTTCGGGCATAAGGGACAGGTGTACGACGGGTGGGAGACTCGGCGGCGACGGGGGGAGGTCGGGGCCGCGCCCGAGAGCGATGATTGCGATACCGCGATCGTGCGGCTGGGCGTGCCCGGGGTGATTCACGGGGTGGTGGTGGACACCGCCTGGTTCAAGGGGAACTATCCGCCGCAGGTGTCGGTGGAAGCGATTGCGGTGCAGGGGTATCCGTCCGCGGAGGAGATCGCCGAGCTGGACGGGTGGACCACCATTGTGGCGCGGGCCGCGGTGAACGGGGACAGTCGCAATCCGTTCCCGGTGGACTCCAAGCGGCGGTTCACCCATGTGCGACTGCGCATGTTCCCGGACGGCGGCGTGGCACGACTGCGCGTGCACGGTATCGCCAAACCCGAACTGCGCTGGCTGGATTCGGGGCCGTTCGATTTGGCCGCGCTGGAGAACGGCGGGCTGGTGGCGGATTGCTCGAACCGCTTCTACTCCCATCCCGAACAGATCCTGCTGCCCGGGCGGGCGCGTTCCATGGGTGAGGGCTGGGAGACCGCGCGGCGTCGCGATAAGGACAATGACTGGGTGCTGGTGCAATTGGCGGGCGAGGGCGTGCTCACCATGGCCGAGATCGACACCTCGTACTTCCTGTTCAACAGTCCGGGCGCGACCGCGCTCACCGGCATTCGCGCGGACGGCTCCGAGGTGGAACTGTTGCCGCGCACGGTGATTCGGCCCGATACCCGACATCGATTCGCCATCGACTCGCAGGCAGCCGTCGTACAGGTGCGCCTGGACGCCTTCCCCGACGGCGGGCTGGCGCGACTGCGGCTGTTCGGCACCCTCACCGAGGCGGCGCGGGCGGCGATGGCCGCGGAGCGGGAAGGTGAAGGCGCATGAGCGATTTCGACCTCTACCCGCGGGATATGGTCGGTTACGGTCCCAATCCCCCGCATCCGCGGTGGCCGGGACAGGCCAATATCGCGGTGAACTTCGTCCTCAATTATGAGGAGGGCGGGGAGAACAATGTCCTCGACGGCGATGCGGGGTCGGAGACCTTCCTGTCGGATATCGTTCCGGCGCAGTCGTTCCCGGACCGGCACCTGTCGATGGAGACCATCTACGAGTACGGCTCGCGGGCCGGACTCTGGCGAGTGCTGCGACTGTTCGAACAGCGCGATATCCCGCTCACCATCTTCGGTGTGGCGCGGGCACTGGAGCGCAATCCGGAGGCGGTCGCGGCGTTCAAGCGCCTGGGCCACGAGATCGCCTGCCACGGGCTGCGCTGGATCTCCTACCAGGAGGTCGATGCCAAGATCGAGCGTGAGCATATGCACGAGGCGGTGCAGATCATCACCCGTCTGTTCGGTGAGCCGCCGCGCGGCTGGTACACCGGACGGGATTCACCCCGGACCCGTGAACTGGTCGTCGAACACGGCGGATTCGCGTACGACTCGGACTCCTACGCCGATGACCTGCCGTACTGGGTGAAGGTGGGCGAACACGATCAGCTGGTCGTGCCGTACACCCTGGAGGCCAATGACATGCGGTTCTCCTCCCCCGCCGGTTTCGCCAACGGTGACGAGTTCTTCTCGTACCTGCGCGACGCCTTCGACATCCTCTACGCCGAGGGCGAGGCCGGGGCCCCGAAGATGCTGTCGGTGGGCCTGCACTGCCGCATTGTCGGAAAGCCCGCTCGCGCAAAGTCTCTGGAGCGTTTTCTGGACTATGTGCAGTCGCATGACAAAGTGTGGCTGACCCGCCGCATCGATATCGCGAACCACTGGCGCACGGTGCATCCGCCGAAGTAGGCAGAGCGGAAAACGGCCCGGAACCAACCGGTTCCGGGCCGTTCCCTATTCGGCGTCAGGACTGCTGGGCGGTGCGCTCCTGACGCTCCAATTCCACTGCGCGGCGCATGACTTCGCGCGCACGGGTGCGGTCACCCGCGTAGTCGTACGCGCGCGCGGCGCGATAGTTGGTCCGCCAGTTGTCCGGATCGGCTTCCCATTCGGTCTTCACCCGCTCGAAAAGCTGATCGGCCGCTTCGCGTTCGAGCCGACCCGATGGACGGCGCGGCAGCTCCGAGGTGTCCAACTCCAGCCCCTCGGCATGAATCCGCTTGGCCAGATGCTGATGCGCGAAGGCCGCGCGCACACTGGACGCCACCACCCAGACCCCGAGCAGCGGCAGCACCAGCACGCCGACACCCAGAATCGCGGCAGGAATCGACCCCGAGGAGATCAGGCTGACCGCGATACGCCCCAGCAGCAGGAAGTAGAAACCGAGCACCAGCACCAGGGCCGCGATGAACGCGACCCGCTTGCCGACCTCCCGGCCGTTGTTCTCCGGCGCGGTCACAGGTCCAGCAGTGCGTCGATGCCCACGGTCAGACCGGGGCGATGCGGGGTCTTACGGGTACCGAGCAGCACACCGGGCACGAACGAGGTCCGGTCCATGGAGTCGTGGCGGATGGTCAGGGTCTCGCCCTGGGTGCCGAACAGCACCTCCTGATGCGCGACCAATCCGGCCAGGCGCACCGAATGCACCCGCACACCGTCCACATCCGCGCCGCGCGCACCCTCGAGCTCCTGCGAGGTGGCATCCGGGCTGCGGCCCGCGCCCGCCTTCTCGCGCGCGGCGGCGATCATGCTCGCGGTGCGGAAGGCGGTGCCGGACGGCGCGTCGGCCTTGTTCGGGTGGTGCAATTCGATGACCTCGACCGAATCGAACCAGCGCGCGGCCTGTTCAGCGAAACGCATGGTCAGCACCGCGCCGATGGCGAAATTGGGGGCGATGAGCACGCCGACCTCGGGCTTGGCGGCCAGCCAGCCGCGCACCTGATCGAGCCGTCCGGCGTCGAAACCGGTGGTGCCGACCACGGCGTGAATGCCGTTGGCCACCAGCCATTCCAGATTCGGCATCACCACATCCGGGTGGGTGAAGTCGATGACGACCTCGGTGCCCGCGGCGGTGAAGGTCTCCAGCGCGTCATCCTTGTCGACCTGGGCGACGAGCTCCAGATCGGCGGCCGCCTCGACCCCGGCGCAGATCGCCTGTCCGACCTTGCCGCGCGCTCCGAGTACACCCACCCGGATCCGGTTCGTGGTCACCACGTCTCCTCACATGCCTCGCCCGATCACAAAAAGTCCGGTCTGAGCCTATCGGGTCGCCGATCGGACCCGCGGAACCCCCGTTACGGTGGGGCGATGGCAATTGTTCAGTTCACGGTCAACTGGTGGTTGTCTCCGGCCGGTAGGCATCGCCTGTGAGAATTCCCCGTAGTACTCCCAGCGCGCTCGTCGCCGTCGCCGTCTGCGCTGCGACCCTGGCCGCCTGCTCGTCCGCCGACGCCGGTGCCGATTTCACCGCGACCAAGGACCAGCCACTGGTCATCTCCCTCGACGACTTGCTGGCCAAGACCGGCGGGACGGCGGCGGTGGGTATCGCGGACCCGCAGCACGGCGCGATCACCCGGCGCGTCGACGGTTCGGTGGTCTACACCCCCGCCGCGGGCTACACCGGTTCGGACAGCATCACCGTCACCACCACCGATGCGGTGAAGCTGTACACCACCGATATCAAGCCGCTGGGCGACTTCGGCGGAGTCACGGTGCAGGGCAGCGGATTCGGTTCGGCGTTCGCGCCGGTGCCCGGATCCAAGGACGAGTTCTACGGGCTCACCGACCGCGGCCCGAATGTGGACGGCAAGGGTAAGAGCGAAAAGATCGTCGCCGTACCGGATTTCACGCCCGCCATCGCCAAGTTCAAGATGGTCGGCACCCGCGCGGTGGTGGAATCGACCATCCCGCTGAAGAATCCGGTCGGACAGCCGTTCAACGGCCTGGTCGACACCTCGGCGACCACCGGCGAGACCATCAAGGATCTCAATGGAAATGTGCTGCCGCCCACCGATCACGGTATCGACAGTGAGGGCCTGGTCGCGCTGCCCGACGGCAGCTTCTGGGTCTCGGACGAATACGGCCCGTTTCTGGTGCATTTCGACGCCAAGGGTACGGAGTTGGAGCGGCTCGCGCCGGGACGCGGTCTGCCCGAGGAACTTTCGCTGCGCACCGCCAACCAGGGCATGGAGGGCCTGACCGTCACCCCCGACGGCACCACCCTGGTCGGAATCGTGCAGTCCGCGCTGAACGAGCCCGGGGTCACCTCCGCGCGTGAGGTTCCCATGACGCGCATCGTCACCCTGGACCTGAAGACCCGGGCGGTCAAGGAGTTCATCTACCCGCTGGAGAACCCGAAGTCCAAGCTCGCGGTGTCCGAGATCACCGCATTGAGCGCCACCACCTTCGTGGTCGACGAGCGTGATGGCAACAAGGCTCCCAAGGCCGACAAGAAGCTGTGGACCATCGATATCGGCAATGCCACAGATATCGGCCCGCAGTCCACAGTCGCGGGGACGCAGTATGACCCGGAGAAGGGCCTGCTGATCGACGGCAAGCCGATCGAGGTTTACGTCGGCACCGTGAGCACCGCCGACGGCGTGGCCGCACTACAGAAGGCGGGCATCACCACGGTCGCCAAGAAGTCCAACCTGGACCTCGGCGGATTGGTCGACGGCCTGAACGCCGACGGCAAGTTCTTCGGCCACGACAAGATCGAGGGTGTGGCCACCACCGACGGCGGTAAGACGCTCTACATCTCCAATGACAGCGATTTCGGCGTCGAGGGTTCCACCGGCGACGCACCGCCCTTCGGGCTCAAGGCCAAGATCCTGCCGAATGGCGTGCAGGACAGTGGTGAGGTGCTCATGGTGGACACCACCAAGCTGCCCGCCGAGACCCGGACCAAGACGATCACCCTGACCGTCACATAGGCCCGACCGCCGAAAGACCGCGCCCGCCAAGGGAATCCGTGGCGGGCGTTCTCATCGGTAGTGAAATGTGTTGCCGCTCAGTCGAAGACGACCACCTGGCGCAGCGCATGCCCCGCGGCCAGCTCATCCATACCGGCGTTGATGTCCTCGAGCTTGATATGCGAGGACACCAATCGCTCGACCGGCAACTTGCCCTCGCGCCACATGCGCACGAACTCCGGAATATCCCGTGACGGCACGGCCGAGCCCAGATAACTGCCGATGATGGAGCGGCCCTGCGCCACCAGACCCAGGGGCGACACGCTGGCCATGGCATCGGGTGCGGGCAGCCCGACCGTCACCGTGGTACCGCCGACCGCGGTCGCGGCCACCGCGGTCTCGAAGGCGCGCACATTGCCCGCCGCCTCGATCACCACCTCGGCCTGAATGCCCTGCTCGGCCAGCTCCGCCGGGGTGTACGAGGCGGTCGCGCCCAATTCCATGGCGGCCTTCAACTTCTCCGGGACGGTGTCCACGGCGATCACATCGCGGCCGGTGCCCTCGCGCAGCGCGGCAGCGACCAGCACCGCGGCCATACCGACCCCGCCGAGCCCGACCACCATGATGCGATCGGCCGGACCGGGCTTGGCCGAATTGAGCAGGGCCCCACCGCCGGTCAGCACCGCGCAGCCCAGTACCGCGGCCACCTCCGGCGGTACGTCGTCCTCGACCGGGACCACCGAATGCCGATCCACCACCGCGTGCGTGGCGAAGGCGGAGACGCCCAGGTGATGATGCACCGGCTCGCCATCGCGCAGCAGTCGGCGTCCGCCGTTCATGAGTTCACCGGAATTGTTCGCCATACTGCCGGGCAGACAGGGGGTGCGGCCCTCGGTCGCACAGCCCGCGCATTCCCCGCAGCGCGGCAGGAAGGTCATGACCACGCGCTGGCCGACGGCGAGATCGCTCTCCCCCGGCCCGATGGCCTCGACCCGTCCGGCCGCCTCATGCCCGAGCAGCATGGGTACCGGTCGCACCCGATTCCCGTCCACCACCGACAGATCCGAGTGGCACAGGCCGGCCGCCTCGATCTTCACCAGTAGTTCGCCGGGGCCGGGCTCACCCAGGTCGAGCTCGCTCACCACGATCGGTTTCGACTCGGCGAAGGGCGGCTGTGCCCCGATTCGTTCCAGGACAGCTCCACGAATCCTCATGCGCCCGACGCTACTCCAACACTCCGCGATGGACCGGACGGACAACCTACCCAGACAGTTGGAAATCTGCTTCGATGAAGGTCGGATAGGAGCACATATGCCAAGCACCGCAATGACCACAGGCAACCGCGCGCTCAACCAACTGGTGACCGGATTCTTCGGAAACGTCGCCCGCGCCTACGACACCAGGACACTCCAGCAGGTTCTCTACCGTCCGCCGCAGGATCAGGTGGTGGCCGAACTGCGCGCCGCCGGATCGCGCCGCATCGCCGATATCGGCTGCGGCACCGGCATTCTCACCACCCGCATCGCACGGGAGCTGCGGCCCGAGGTGGTGTACGGGGTGGACGCCTCGACCGGCATGCTGGCCCAGGCCCGCGCCCGCTCCGCCGAGGTGCACTGGCGGCATTCGGCCGCCGAGCATCTGCCGCTCGGCGACGGCGAACTGGATGCGGTGGTCTCCACCAGCGCTTTCCACTTCTTCGACCATCCGGTGGCGCTGCGCGAATTCCATCGCGTGCTGGTCCCCGGCGGCCTGGTCGCCATCGCCACCATGCATCCCTCGGCCCCGACTGCCCGCCCGATTCAACGCCTGACCCGCAGCCCGCGCTTCCCCGCGCACGCACCTTCCCCGCGCGAGACCCGAAAGCTACTGGAGGATGCCGGTTTCACCGTGACGGACCAGCGCAAGATCGCCCGTCCCCTCCCGTCCTGGCTCGTCCCCGACGTCATCACCGTCGGCCGCCGCGGGTAATCCGACACCGATGTCATGGCGCAGGTGACACGCCGTATTCGGCCTGCGCCATGACATGCACGTGCTCAGCTGCCGGGTTTATCGCCGCCGCGGAAGCAGACCGTCATCTGGCGTTTGTCCCAGACGACCCAGACCGCGCCCTGGCCGTCGCGGGGACAGGCCGAGCCGTCGGTGGAGTTCTCGAAGACTGCGGTGGCCTTGACGATGTGGTCGCCGGGGGTATCGCAGGCGACCTTGGACGGTTCGTCCATATGGGCGGTGTCGTAGCAGAATCCGACGCGCCAGTCGAAGGCCAGGCAGAGGTGGTAGAGCTGTTTGCCCGCGTGATCCTTGCGGGTGGTCTCGAGTTTGTAGAGCGGGCCCGAGCACGGGTCCGGACTGTTCTGCAGCACACGGTAATTCGCGTCGATGGTATTGCAGTCGGCGGGGGCGGGGCTGCCGGGTTTCCAGGTCGGACTGCCGTCCGGATCGGTGGCGGGCTGCATCGGAACCTCCACGCAGTCACCGGGTTTGAGCTGCTGTAGCGGATCGGGGGCGGCGGGTTTCGGGTTGGCGGTGCTGGTCGGGATGCCCGCGTCGACCAGGCCTGGGGAGGTGGGCTGGGCGCTGCCGGTCACGGTGTCGCCCGCGATGACCGAGGTGAGCGGGATGGCCGCCGAAGCCATTGCGAGCCAACCGAAGAGGCCGAGGACGACACTGAGGACGATCAGCCGGCGTTTGCCGCGGGCGGCCGGGTTCCATGAGGATCGCGCCTCGCGTTCGGAGGCGATGGCGAAGAAGCCGACTACCGCTGCCGCCAGCAGCAACGCCGCGGCTCGGCCCACATCTGCCCAGTCCATGCCCAGCGTCCCCACCACAATCCCCTAGATCGGTACCGCCGCAAACTATCGCACGCCACGGTACGGGGGCAATCCGACAAATCGGGGAATGGGGGGCGTCAGGTGGTGGTGTCCGCGGGGGTTTCGGCGGGGATGGGGGGCCATTGTTCGGGGCGGATATTGGCGGGTTTGGCGGCCGAGCTGCCCTGCCAATCGCAGTGGACGCCGACCCATGCCTTGGGGCGTTCGAAGGAGATTTCGCGGGCGTCGAAGGCGGCACGCCGGAAGTTGATCTCGCCGAAGAAGTCTCCGCCGTTGAAGGTGATGAGGCGGCCGCCGAAGACGGCGTCGGCGAAGGAGACCTTGCCGTGGTACTCGGCGCGGGCGAAGGTGACCTCGTCGGTGCGGCCGGAGCGCCAGCGGGTGGCGGTGCCGAGTTGGGCGCAGTCGAAGGCGGTCATCCCGGCGTAGAACCGGGCGGCGGTGAAAATCACGCGCGCACCGGAGAATTCGGCCCCGGTGAAGGTCACCCGATCGCCGTCGAAGACGGTGCGCTCGAAGGCGGTGAGCTCGGCGGTGAACCTGGCATTGGCGAAGCCGCTGCGCTCACCGGCGAAGGTGGTGCGGGTGAATTCCGTTCGCGCACCGCCGAATACGGCATTGTCGAAGTTCACCGTACCGCCGAAGGTGGCGTCGGCGAAGGTGGTTCCGGAGGTATCGCGCTCGTAGCGCTCCACCCGGGTGTGCGTGAACTTCACATGCTCGAACGAGGTGCTCCCGCCCCGGAACATGGCCCCGCGGAAGGAGACCCGCTTGCCCAGGAAGGACGCGCCCTCGAAGGTGGTCTCCCGACCGCCGGTGAACGAGGCGTTGGTGAAGCGGGTACTGCGACCCGCGAAGACGGCGTACCGGAAGTCCGCGTTCTCGAAGACCGCGTCGGAGAAGTCGAAATCACAAGCGGACCAGGACACTTCGGCCGAGCGCCGGAGCCGTTCGGTGATCACCCGGACAATGGTCTCGCGCACCTGCCGGTCATTCTGCCGATAGTGGTAGATGCGCTCCACCCCCGTCCCGGCATCCTCGATGCGCTGGGATTTGGACACCAGGTGGCTGGCGCCCTCATCCGGTGCGTACGGCAGTCGCAGATAGCCGCAGAGCACATCGATGCACTGCTGCCGTCGCCCGCGCGCGGAGAACTCGTCGGCCACCCCGGCCATGGCGTAGACACCCGCGATGCGCACCGCCACATCGGTATTACCGAGCTGCGATGCCGCCGCCCCGAAGACCTCGGCGAACCGCCCGCGCTCGGAATCGCGCTGCCGCCGATACGCCACCACCAGCGCCACCGCCGCACCGACCCCGGCGGTGATGCCGAGCGCGATCTTGACCAGATCCAGCTGATTCGGCGTCTCCGCCTTCGCGCCCAGCGCCAGCCACAGCATCCACCAGGTGAACGCGCCGACGGCCACCCCACCGACCACCGCGATCAACACCGACAGCAACAGTGCCGATCGATGACCTGTCCGGTTCAGCATCCCGCCGAACCTGCCCCACCGTCGCATAGCGGAAGGATAACGATCACACCTGCGCGCCGCGCGGGGTGTGCTGATTCCCACTCCGCGACAGGTGATTTCAGCCGGATCAGACCCGACGCCGCAGACCCAGTCCGGCCGCCGTCAGGCAGGCCGCGGACACCGCGACCACGAACCACGGGAAAACGGTGGTCAGACCCCAGGTGGTGGCGGCCCACCCCGCGACCACCGTCGGCAATGCCATGGCGGTGTAGGCCAGCAGGTAGTACGCCGACATGGTCTCGCCCCGCTTGTGATGCGGCACGACATTGGACAGATGCCGCAGTGAACCACCGAAGCCGAGGCCGAAGGCGCCGCCGAGCACGAAACCGGCCACCAGCACCAGCACCCAGTTGTGCGTGGCCAGTGCCGGAATGGTCAGCAGCAGTGCGACGGCCATACCGATATCGCCGATGATGGCCGCGCGCCGGGCCGGAATTCCGGTCGCGAAGTACTGCGCGCCCGCACCGGCCAGGGCGGTCGAGGCCACCACCGCGCCGCCGAACACCAGATTGTGAATGCCCGTCTTGGCCGAGGCCAGCGACGGATACAGCGACAGCAGGACGCCCAGCACCGACCAAGCCGCCATCACGCCGAGCGCGGAGAACCAGAAATCGCTCCGAATCTCCTGCGGCACAGCGGGCCTGGTGATGGTGATGCGCCCGGCGGTGCGCGCGGTGTGCGGTTCGTTCAACGCGATCACGCCCGCGCCGATGGCAAGGCAGGCCAGGGTGATGACCACGTACGGCGTGCGCAGCGGATGCGGTGCGTACTGCGCCAGCAGCGCCGAACCCAGAATCGCCACGGCCATACCGACATTGAAGGCGACACCGGAGAGCTGTCCGGAGCGCGCGCCGTCCTTGGGGCGCATATCCAGCAGCGCCGCCGCACCGGCCACCACGGTCGCGCCGACGGCGATTCCGTGCAATGCCCGCGCCAGCAGCAGCATGGCCACATTGTCGGCGAACAGGAAGACCACCAGGCCCAGGATCATGATGCCGAAAGCGCCCAGCAGCACCGGCTTACGGCCCACCACATCGGAGATGCGACCGGAGACCAGCACCGCGACCAGGGCCGCGACGGCGTAGACGGCGAAGACGAGAGTGGTGGTCAGCGGCGAGAAATGCCACGCCTGCTGGTACATGCCGTACAGCGGAGCGGGTGCCCCCGAAACCCCGAGCGCCACGCCGCTGGCGGCGAGCACGAGCGCGTACGCCCATCTCTGGCTGCCCGGTTCGACTCGGGTCGCAACCGTCACTGTCGCTGCCATCGAACCCTCCATCAGGTAAGTTTGATAATTATCGAACCTGACACTACCCCTGGTTCGATGATCGTCAAACCAGTTATCGGAGTGAGGTAGCTCATGACAGACACCGACACGACGCTGCCCGCGGTGCTGCCCGTGGCGCCTCTGGCCACCGTCCTGGGCGCGCTGCAGGACCCGGTCCGCCTGGAGATGCTGCGCCGGCTCGGCAATGCCGGAACACCGCTGCGGTGCAGTGCGCTCTACGACGTGATCAGCAAGTCGACCGCCGCGCATCACTTCAAGATCCTGCGCGAGGCCGGGCTGACCGAACGGCTCACCATCGACGGCCAAACCTGTCAGCGACTGCGCAGCGAAGCGGTCGACTCCGCCCTGCCCGGACTGCTGGACGCGGTACTCGGCGCGGCGAACCGGGTAACCGGGTGACCGGGGCCCGCGCCATGCGATAACGTCGATCAATGCGCATTCGTGCGGCCACGACCGACGATCTCCCGACCCTGCAAGACATCGAGGATGCCGCCGGAGCTCCGTTCCGGACCGTCGGCATGAACGAAATCGCCGAGGACGAACCACCCTCACTGGAACTACTCGAGGAGCATCGCCGCGCCGGCCGGGCCTGGGTCGCCGTCGACGACAGCGATACTCCGATCGCCTACCTCATCAGCGAGGAGGTGGACGGCACCGAACACATCGGCCAGGTCTCGGTCCATCCGGACGCCGGACGGCAGGGCATCGGCCGCCTGCTCATCGAACGCGCCGCCGAACACGCGCGCGGCCAGGGGCTCTCGGCGCTCACCCTCACCACCTTCGTCGAAGTGCCTTGGAACGCACCGTATTACATGCGCCTGGGCTTCCACATGGTCGACGATGAGGAGCTCACCCCGGGGCTGCGTAAAATTCGCGCCCGCGAGGCCGAATACGGGCTCGACCGCTGGCCGCGCACCGTCATGCGCCGCGAACTCTGATTCGGCGATCCGAACTCATCGAAATCCCCGGCGCGCCACCGCGCGCCGGGCGGGACGCATAGCGCCGCACTCCCGCACCCGCGCGCATTCGCA
>NZ_BDAW01000104.1 GCF_001625085.1 Nocardia acidivorans NBRC 108247 | reverse complement strand
CGCAGCGCGCCCAACAGGCGCGAATCATCCCCGGAGGCGGATACGCAGGCGTCGATGGCGGCGAGCCGCACCGCGCGCTCGGGATGCTCGTACAGAATCCGGCGGACCCGATCCAGGTGTGTGCCCCGCGAAACCCAGACCAGCAGCTGAGCCGCCCGCGCTTGCAGGCCGACGAACGGCTCCACCCGCTCGGCGGATCCGCCGGATTCTCCCTCCCGCACCTCCGGTGGCAGGAGCCGCGCGATCTCCAACCACACGAAGCGATCCAGGACCGGTACCGAATCGCGCTGTCGCAGTTCACCGATCAACGACAGCACTTTGACATGCCGATCCACACTGTGAATCGGCAGCTCCAACAGCGCGGAGTGCGCCAGTTCCGCCATGCGTTCCTGCTCCGAGCCACTCGATCGGGACATGGTGTCTTCCCCTCGATTCGCGGTCACCGTGTACCCGCAGCCTGCTCGGGGAGGCGGCGCACGGCACGAGTAGCGCACCACTCGATTCCGTGCCCGGGACTACGCGGTCCGGGGCGATCGCCTTCCGCCCCAGTGCGGTTCGATCAGCGCAGGATGCCCGCTCGGGTGGCTTCGTTTATCCAGGAGGGGAATTCGCCGAGGATGCGGTCGTAGAGCTCCGCATCGGTGATCTGGTCGATATCGTCCACGGCGAAGAAGCCGACATTGTCGACGCGGCGGCCGGACATGGTGTCCAGGCGCTCCAGCACGCCGTAGCCGGAGCGGGTGCCCAGGCCCACGAACTGCCAGAAGATGGGTTCCTCCACGGCGGCTCGGAGTTCCTGTTCGATTTCGCGGTTCTTGTAGACGCCGCCGTCGGAGAAGAACAGGACCAGGGTGGGGGTGGACTGGGGTTGGGCGCGCACGTAGGCGCGCACCTCGGCGATCACCTTCTGCTCCTCGTTCTGGATGCCGACCGCGCGCATATCGACCTGCCCGGGCCGGGCCTGCTCGCGGGCGCGCTTACGACCGCCGAAGAGGGAGAGCTGGCCGCAGCGCACATGCAGTGAGATCCACTGCGGCATATCGGCAATGGTGAGATCGGGCAGGCGGGCGGGGTTGGTGGCGAAGGTCCACGCCTGCATCGCGCCATTGTCGTCCAGCTGCGCGGCGACCGCGGCCATACGCTCAACCACGCGGTGCACCAGCTGTTTCGCGTACAGCGGAGTCATCGAACCGGAGGCGTCCAGCACCAGGATCACGCGCGCGTTCAATTGCGACACACCGCGTTTGGCCAGACTGACCGCGACCTGCTCCTTGCGCAGCGACAACCGCTTGCGCATATCGATCGGCAAATGCTCCTCTCCCTTGGTCAGCCGGATACCGGGCTGACCGGAGGGTTGCGGCGGCGCGGCCGGCGCAAGCGACGCGCCCGCCG
>NZ_BDAW01000103.1 GCF_001625085.1 Nocardia acidivorans NBRC 108247 | reverse complement strand
CCGGAATTCAACCGAACGCGACAAACTCGGCTGTGAGGGACAGATCCTGACTGGGCGCACGGCAGCGATCACATCGCGGGCTTCCTACAGAAGTTGGAGTTCGGACCGTCTCGGTTGCCGCTGTGCGTGGCTGGGATGTTGCGGGTTGGCAGACCGCGCAGGAATACGGGAGAGAAGATGTAGGAACAGGCATCGAGGATCGCCTTCCAATAGACGGAACAGAAAAAGCCGCGACGGCGATGCCGTCACGGCTAGAAAATGTGGACGCCTGGCGAGCGCTATAGATCAGGAATTCGGGCGCAGGCGCGCTCGACTATCGTGTACACCGCATTTGATACGGGGAGTTCGGCCGGGCTTACTCACTCGTCACGAGAGGGCGTCGGCAAGCCGGGATGAGATTTCTTGAATTCAGCGCAGTCCAGCATGCGACGAGCAGTCGACGTCTCGCCCTGTTTCGCGGGCCCGGACGCATGTGTGTAAGAGCCCTCCGAATGGATACCTGTGGGCAGTGGATCGGCGTGACCGCGGCCCCTAGGCACAGGGTTGCGCAGCCCTCAAAGATTGGCGTAGCCGCCTGACCCCCACACGATTCTGCGGTAGTTTTCCGGGGTGATGGCTTGGCGTGCTGGTATTCCTGGTGCGATCGGATACGGCCAGAAGCAGTAGCCGCATCGATGGCAGTAGTGGCCGGCGCTCCAGATGTGTTTACTGATCGAGATGCCTTTGGCGATTCGACTGTTTCGGCGAGTTCTGTGAGACGCAATCCAGAACAGGAACAGCGATGGAGTGGCTAATGCGGTGATGAACAAGAAGTTCGCGACGATAAACACCGGTAGGCACGATGTTAATTCGGGATCAGAAGAATTGATGACGGCGAAGAGAATTCCAAATAGAGCAGGAATCACGAGGATCAGACCAATGGAGACCAGCTTGCCCGAATGCTGTTGCAGCGGTGCGAGCGCTAGCGATTGGGACAGGCTGGTCGTGTAGGTCCGCTCGGTCGTGCTCGAGCCGACGACGGGGATCAGTCCTGTGGAACCGACGGCGACGCCCGAGTGGTAGTCGGTGCCATAGACCGTGGTCGTGCCGGTCGCCCGGATGGCGGGGACGCGCTGAACACGGTCGTCGTGCCGACAGCTTGGGCAGGTGATGTCGATTCCCACGGTGGCGTCCCGTCCCGGTGCGGCTGCGCCGCGACGTGGACGGTGGCCGCGCAACAGCGCCTGTGCTGGTTCCCGGTGATGCGATGGTTGGAACCATCGAACACCGCGAAATGCCGCTTGTCGAGAGGGATTCGTCGTCGAAGGGTCGGAAGTCATTGTCACGCCCTCCTACTGGGGTCGGGTGAGTGCGTCTTCACGCGATGTGGTGAGTCGTGCTGTCTCACAGCCCCTCTCGCCGCCGGCCGCGTCTCGCAGGGGTGATTGGTCGCAGGTACGCCGCTGCCTCGGCCGTAAAAAGTCCTGCCGAGGCGGTGAGTGTGGACTCCGAGGGCTGCACAGTCGATGGCAGCACGTCCGTCGGTCACATGGAGTCGACGGCTCGGATGTGGGTTTGGGGGTTCGACAACAGAGGGTGCGGTTCCGCGGTGAGAATTGTGAGGGCGGCGGCGCATCGCGTGACGCCCTGCACAGCGATCTCTCCGACCGTGGTCCAGATGTATTCGTCGCGGCGGGAATTGATGGGTCTGCCGTTGAGATAGCGCAGCAACTGAACAAGCGAGGAGCACCCTGCGGTTCGGACATGAGCGAGCGGATGACGCATCAGAGTTGGAAAGATCGGTTGCCAGCGCTCGGTCTGGTCGTTCTCGCACAGCATAACCAGGCACTGGTCCTCGTCCAGATCGTGCGGACGTAGCGTCAGCGCACCGCTGCGATGGGCATGCGGTCTCGATATGCACGCGCAAAATAAGCGAGTCGAGTTCCGGATCGTCGCCGGAAGTCGTCGCCGCCGTGCAGATCTGGGCCAGATGGTGGGGTGGAAATGCGATGCGACGGTTGACGGGCCGGTTTGGCGATCTGTTGGTCCGGGTTGTCCGCACGTCGGATCGAGCCGCTGTCCTCGGCGTAGCGATACACGCACCGCACGGCTCGGACTTATCGACGGACCGCACGGCTCGGACTTATCGACGGAGGGCAGCGGCCTGCATATGCCGGACATGCCAGCGCACGCACCCTGTGCGATTAGGCCGAGTACCCGACGTTTGGACCTGTGACCGGGCTGGTCCGGGCTGCGGATGCTCAAGTGACTGGGCAGGGCGATCGCGGTCATATCGCGGGCAACCCGAATACTGAGAGATGCGGTCGCCAGTTCGGAGGCCGCCTTGCGCGGCGAGATCATGCGGGGGAACCCAAACTGCGATGGCCGATACCCACAGGTATCGCCACGTTTCCGACGCGCCAAGAACGTGCCAAGACTGGGTCATCCACCTGGGAAGGGGCGGTACGCACTGGACGCGGAAACCGCCTTGACCTGGACACAATGGTGTTTCTTGGACGCCGGATCACAGTCTCCGGCTCACGCTGGGGGTCAAGTGGTCGCAGGTTCTCACACAGTGTGCCAAGTGTTCAGTGGTCCATTGCTGAATTTGGAACGGACTTGTTTTCCGGCGCTTAGTTCGGCGGATACGGCGGGCGGGCCGGGTTGCCAAGGAGGGCGTGTTCGACCAGTTCAGATATCGTTTCCATCTTGCCAAGAAGTTGCCAAGACAGCACCGAACGGGCCAGACAGGACGGTGTAGGACGGACGAAACGCCTCGGACCCGTCGCAGACCGAAGGTGCCTCCACCTCCCGAATCCGGGGCCTGCGGCGGTGATCCCGGCCTCGGAACGCCGCCCGTTACGGATGGTGATCTCAGCCCATCCGCGAACCAAAAAAATGACCTCACCTGCGTAAACGTTTGGGCGGTGGCGGCCTATGTGGCTGCCCGGCCGTACCGGCGACGCGAGACTCGGAACCAGAACCCGGCCCAGGAGACGAGGACGGTGATCGCGACCAGGACGCGCACCAGGTCGACCGCATCGCTCGGGTACAGCACTCCGGTGATGTAGTGCGCGATGAACCCGGTCGACGGCAGGCCCGGATCCCCGGCCTGATGCCTAGCCCAGTTCTCCAGATTGGTTAGGGGGCAGTCGAATCCGAAGAGGATGGTGCTGAAGCCCCAGGCGAAGGCGGCCAGGTGCAGCCAGATGGTGCGCGGCCGGCGCCACGCCAGGAACCCGCCGAACACCACATAGGCGACGAAGAGGAAGTGCACGCCCGCGGTGAGGTCGGCCAGCAGCCGATACAGCATCTCCCCAGCATAGAGCCGGGGAGGGGGAGGGGAGAGGCATATCAACACGCGGATATGCGCATCTATTGATGTAATCACGGGGGAGTCGGCATCGCAGGAGAGGCGTTGCACCAGGGCTCATCCTTCCCGCGAGGAGCTGCGCGCGAAGGGAAGGTCGTTCCGGATTGTCACTGACCAGCCATAACCAGGTAAGACTTTACCCCGCGCAATCACATGCCTTTACGCAGATATGCGCATCTAAATATGTATTGCACTACTTGTAGTTGCCGCGGTTTCAGAACAACCGAGCTACCCAAAAACCTGCAAACGAGAGGCCCGGGGGGCAAAATCCCCGGGCTTGTTTGTCACCAGGCGGAGGGTTCGTAGTCCTTCAGGAAGCAGCCGTACAGGTCGTCGCCGGCTTCGCCGCGGACGATCGGGTCGTAGACGCGGGCCGCGCCGTCGACGAGGTCGAGGGGCGCGTGGAAGCCCTCTTCGGCGAGGCGGACCTTGGTGTAGTGCGGGCGCTCGTCGGTGATCCAGCCGGTGTCGACGGCGGTCATGAGAATGCCGTCGGTTTCGAACATTTCGCGGGCGCTGGTGCGGGTGAGCATATTCAGCGCGGCCTTGGCCATATTGGTGTGCGGGTGGCCCGCGCCCTTGTATGCCCGGCCGAAGACGCCTTCCATGGCGGAGACGTTGACGACGTACTTGCGGGGTGCCGCCGCGGCGGCCATGGCGGGGCGCAGTCGCGAGATGAGGATGAAGGGTGCGGTCGAGTTGCAGAGCTGCACTTCGAGGAGTTCGGTGGCGTCGACTTCGCCGACGGTCTGGACCCAGCTGTTGGTGTGCGCGAGGTCCGGGACCAGGCCGCCCGCGTCGATGGCCACGCCCTGTGAAATGCGTTCGGGGGTGGCCGATCCCGCGACGAGGGCGAGATCGGTGATATCGGCGGCGGTGAGGCTCGGGGTGAGCGAGGCGGTGAGTGCGGTCGGGTGCGCCTGCATGGTCTTGCCGAAGGTGACCACGTCGGGGAGTTCACCGGCGGGCAGTGGTCCGGATTCGGCTTCGACGAGGGCGCTGTACGCGCCGGGGGAGCGGCGCACGGTTTGTGCGGCGTTGTTGATCAGAATGTCCAGGGGCCCTTGTGCGGCAACGTCATCGGCGAGTGCGACGACCTGGGCCGGATCGCGTAGGTCGATGCCGACGATGCGCAGGCGGTGCAGCCAGTCGGCGCTGTCGGGCTGGGCGGCGAAGCGGCGGATGGCGTCGTTGGGGAAACGGGTGGTGACGGTGGTGTGCGCGCCGTCGCGCAGCAGGCGCAGGGCGATGTACATGCCGATCTTGGCGCGGCCGCCGGTGAGCAGTGCGCGTTTGCCGGTGAGATCGGTTCGCGCATCGCGTTTTCCGTGGCTGCGCGCCGCGCATTCGGGGCACAGCTGGTGGTAGAAGGCGTCGACCCGGGTGTATTTCTGTTTGCAGATGTAGCAGGGGCGGGCGCGTAGCAGGGTGCCGGCGGTGGCGACGCCGGTGGTGCTGGAGCTGATGGGGATGCCCGCGGTTTCGTCGTCGATGCGGTTGGGTGATCCGGTGGCGGTGGCCGCGATGACGGCTTTATCGGCTTCGGAGACGCTGTCGCGGGCTTCGATGCGCCGGCGCTGTTTGAGTTTTTTGAACATGTGCCCGACGGCGCGCTGCACGGTGATGGAGTCGGGGTGTTCCTTGTCCAGTTGTGCTGCCTGTTCGAGGACTCGGAGGCAGATGGCGAGTTCGGCGGCGTCGATGGCCGTGGTGTCGGTGTCGTGCGCCGTTGCGGTGTTCTCGGCCATCGGTGGGTGCTGCTGTCCTTCGTGCGGTGGGCGTACGGGCGTCGTCCATTGTCGCATCGTGTGGTTGCGTGCTCTGCCGGGGCGGGGTGCGGTTATGGCGCGGGGCACATGTTCAGGCGGTGGCGCTCACGGGTTGGAGGTTGCCCGCGTCGTCGTCGCGGCCGAGTTGGCGGGCGCGTTCGGCGAGTTCGGCGAGCAGGTCGGCGGGGATTTCGTCGCGGAGTTCGATGAGGGTCGCCCAGACGGGGGCGGGTGTTTCGGCGGTGAGGGCGGCGTGGACGAGGGGGTGGGCGTGTGCCCAGAGGTCGTGTCGTCCGGTGCTGGCGATGAGGGCGCGCAGGGTCTGTGGATTTTGGATGGCGTGGCGTTCGGCGAAGCGGCGCAGGCTGTCGGTGCTCATGGCGCCGGTGATGGGGAGCAGGGTGGGCCAGGCGTCGAGTTCTTGGACGGCTGTGACGAGGGCGTCGATGACGTTGTCGTCGAGTTCGGCGGTGAGGTCGCCGATCCAGCCGCGGTTGTGGGGTGCGATGGAGTCGAGTAGGTCGATGGCTTCGGCCCACATGGATTGTGCTGCGGCGGCGCGGATTACGCCGGGGACGCGGTCGGCGACGATGTGCAGGACGTGGTCGATGGCGGTTTTGTCTTCGAGGAGGAAGGCGATGCGCAGTAGGTCGGTGTCGCTCATGACGGGTGCGGCGGCGCGCAGGGCGGGTTCGGGGACGACGTGGACGAAACGGCCCATGGTGATGTGGTCGCCGTGGGTGAGGAGTTCGCGGGCGACGTCGGCGACGAGT
The DNA here is from genome assembly GCF_001625085.1 of Nocardia acidivorans NBRC 108247. GTDB lineage: Bacteria > Actinomycetota > Actinomycetes > Mycobacteriales > Mycobacteriaceae > Nocardia > Nocardia acidivorans. The sequence goes on along the minus strand of NZ_BDAW01000103.1, from coordinate 22,835 downwards.
TGGGGTGGTACGGCGGCGATGATGGCGGCGGTGCGGCGGGGGTCGAGTTGGACGGCGCAGTCGGCGAGGAAGGGGGCGGGTAGGGATTTGGCGATGTCGATGGCGCGCTGGGGGTCGATGGTGCTGGCGACTGCGGCGCAGAGGGTGGGTCCGAAGGCGCGTTGGGCGACTTTGGCGCTGATGGCGACGGGGACGAGTTTGGCTCCGGCGGCGACGCCTTTGAGGCGTTTGGTGTCGCGGTCGAAGAGTCGGTCGGTGGCGCGTTCGCGGAATTCGCGCAGGGCGGCGGGTGGGAGGTCGACGAGGAAGTCGAGTTCGGTGGGGTCGGTGATGCCGAGCAGGCGTGCGAGTTTGGTGGTTTCGGCGACGGCGACGAGGTGTTCGCTCATAGTCCGAGTGCTTTCTTGACGGCGGGGCGCATGAGGCGCGGTACGAAGTCCAGGGAGGTGCCGATGGCGTGGTCGAGGGTGGTGGCGCGCTGTGTCATGGCGGCGTGCAGGAGTCGGTCGAGTTCGGTGAGGTCGGCGTCGCCGAGTTGGTCGAAGGCGGCCGGGAGGGGTGCGCGCAGGGTGTCGCGGAGTTGGGCTGCTGCGTCGGACATCGGTGTCTTTCCGGGTTGATCGTACTGCCGGTACGGTATTCGATACTGGCAGTACGCCGGGTTTCAATGCAATGCCGGTCGGTCGACCGGGGCTGTGGTGTGCATCACCGTACCGGCGGTACGTGTACACTGCCCGCGTGGCTCGAATCAGCACCGGATCCGGTCCGCGCCCGGTGACCCGCGAGGAGATCGTGGATGCCGCGGTGCGCGTGATCGATCGTCAGGGACCGCGCCCGAGTATGGACGACATCGCTCGCGAGGCCGGTATCACCAAACCGCGCCTGTATCGGCAGTTCGCGGACAAGGGTGATCTGTTCACCGAGATCTCCGCGCGGATGACCAAGCAGGCGTTCGCCGCGACCGGTTCGGATATGACCCTGATGCTGGCTCCGCCCCGGGTGGCGCTGCGGCGGATCTTCACCGAGTACTCGAATGGAATCCTGGAGCACCCCAACGTTTTTCGGTATCTGGGCCAGGCGCCGGTGTTGCAGCAGTCCGGGGCGGGTGTGCTGCAATTGGATCTGGGCCGTGCGGCTGCGGGCAAGCTGACGAAGATGGCGCGCACGATCGCCGAGGCGGTGCCGCTGGAGACCTCGGGCCTGGAGTATCTGTCGCGCGCGCTGGTGGGTGCGGTGGTGGCGATCACCGATCTGTGGCTCTCGGATTCGGATTGTCCGACCCCGGCGCAGACGGGGGAGTTCGTCGATCAGGCGACGGAGTTGGTGTGGGGTCTGATCGATGGTTTCCTGCGCCGCCAGGGCATCGAGGCCGATCCGGACACGCCGATTTTCACCACGTTCGCCGAGGTCAACCAGGCCCGATCGACCGAGTCGTAACGCTTTGTTGACACAGTGCCAATAGCCGTGCACCCTTGGTGCCGAGGCGCGCGAGCGCGAGCAGGCACAGCGAAGGAACCACAATGGCACGCCCCGCATGGAGCGACGACGAGGTCGAAGCGGTACGAGGACTGGCGAGCACCTTCTTCGAGAAGGAGGTGATCCCGCACGAGGACAAGTTCATCGAACAGGGCCATCCCGACCGCGCCCTGTACAACCGGGCCGGTGAACTCGGGCTGCTGTGCGCGGCCATTCCGGCCGAATACGGCGGTGGCGGTGGCACATTCGCACACGAGGCCGCCATCATCGAGGCGCAGGCGCACCTGGGTGACGGCGCACTGGGCATGTCGGTGCACTCCTCGATCATCGCGCCCTATATTCACCAGTTCGGCTCGCAGGAGCTCAAACGCCGTGTGCTGCCCAAGGCCGCCAGCGGGGAGATGCTGCTCTCGATCGGTATGACCGAACCCGGCACCGGCTCGGATCTGCAGAACATCAAGACCCGCGCGGTGCGCGAGGGCGATGAGTACGTCATCACCGGGTCCAAGATCTTCATCTCCAACGGCTGGTTGTGCGACGGCATCATCCTGGCGGTCAAGACCGATCCGACCCAGGGCGCCTCCGGTGTTTCGCTGATCTTCGCCGAGGTCGGCGACGACACCCCCGGATTCACCCGCGGCCGCATCCTGTCCAAGATCGGTGGCAAGGGTCAGGACACCGCGGAGCTGTTCTTCGACGGTCTGCGGGTGCCGGCCTCGAATCTGCTGGGCGAGGCCGAGGGGCAGGGCTTCTACCAGATGATGCAGATGCTCGCCCAGGAGCGCCTGGTCACCGCGATTCTGGCGGTGGCCATGACCGAGAAGGCCGTGGAGCTCACCGTCGAATACACCAGGGGCCGTCAGGCTTTCGGCAAACCCCTGTTCGCCATGCAGAACACCAAGTTCGAGCTCGCCGAGTGCGCGACCATCGCCCGGGTCGGGCGGGTGTTCCTGGACGATTGCATCGCCAAGCACCTGCGCGGTGAGCTCGACATTCCCACCGCTGCCATGTCGAAGTACTGGTTGACCGACCAACTCGGTAATGTGGTGGATCGCTGCCTGCAGTTCTTCGGCGGCTATGGCTACATGACCGAATATCCGATTGCGCAGTTGTACACCGGCGCGAGGGTCCTGCGGATCCTCGCAGGTGCCAACGAGGTGATGAAGGACCTCATTGCCCGCTCACTCTGACAGTCACACGCTCGAGCCCGTCCCCGCCGACGACGCCCCGTCCCGGCGGCGACGGCTCGAGCCCGACGAACGCCGCGCGCAGATCCTGTCCTGCGCCATCGACATGTTCGGCGAACGTCCCTACGCGGCCGTCTCCACCGCGGAGCTGGCCCAGCGCGCGGGGGTGGCCCGCGGGCTGATCAACCACTACTTCGGCAATAAGCGCGACCTCTACCTGGCGGTGGTGCGGCGCATGGTGACCCTGCCGCGCGCGGATCACATGCTGGTGCCCTCGGGCAGCATCCGGGAGCGGGTGGAGGCGAGCGTGTCCTGGTTGCTGGACACCATCGGCGAGCACGGCAGCACCTGGGTCAAGGTCACCGGCCTCGAGGGCATCGGCGACGACCCGGACGTGCAGCGCATTCTCGACGAGGCCGACAATGCCGCGGCCGCTCGTGTCGTGCAGATGGTGGGCTTGGACGATTCGCTGCACAGTGCCGAATTGCAGGCGCTGGTGCGGTGTTACGGCGGTTTGGTGAAGGCGGCCGGTCGCGAATGGATCGTGCGCGGGTCACTCGATCGCCCGCAGGTGCACGATCTGCTCTCGGACACCCTCACCACGCTGATCACCGAATCGTTCCCGAAGGTCAACGGCACCGCCTGAGTGCGATGCTCCTCAGGGCAGCAGGACCAATCGTCCGCGTACGCCGCCCTTCTCCAAGCGCGCGTGCGCGGCCGCGGCCTCGGCGAGCGGGAGGGTGTCGGCGACGCGGAGGGTGAGGGTTCCGGCGTCGACCAGACCCGCGAGTTCGGCCAGGCGCGGGCCGTTGGGGGACTGTTGCACCGTGTGCACGGTGATGCCGCGCTCGGATTCGGGTGCGGCGGGCGGCAACAGCGCCACGAATCGGCCGTCGTCGCGGGCCGCGGCGATCAGGTCCGGCCCGCGCACGGCGGCGTCGATGAGCGCGTCGACTCCCAGGGCGCGCAGGGATTCGATATCGGCGTGTTCACGGTCCACGACATCGCTTGCGCCCAGGGCGCGGACGAGGTCGGCGTCCGCGGCGGAGGCCACCGCGATCACCCGCGCGCCGAACGCGGCCGCCAATTGCACCGCGTATCCGCCCACCCCGCCGGCCGCGCCGGTGATCAGTAGGCGCTGTCCCGGTGCGAGTTGTGCGGCCGAGACCGCCAGATCGGCGGTGATCCCGTTCAGCGGAAGGGTCGCCGCGGCCACCGGATCCACGCTCGCCGGGGCGGGTGCGAGGGCATCGGCGGCGATCACCACGTATTCCGCGGCCGAGCCGACCGGATCGGTGATCCAGGGCAGCAGCCCGATCACCGACTGCCCGAGGGTGAACCCGTCGGCGTCCGCGCCGAGTTCGGTGACCACGCCGGAGAATTCGAGTCCGGGCACATACACCTCCCGGGCGGGCAGCAGCTCGCCCAGATATCCGGCCCGGGCCGCCGTATCGACCGGATTCACCGGGCTGGCAACAACTTTCACCAAAACCTGTCCTGCGGCGGGGGTGGGGGTGGGCAGGTCGCGGACGGTCACAACCTCCGGCCCGCCGAATTCTGTGAAGGCGACAGCACGCATCGGAATGCTCCTGGGTATGAGAAGGGTTGGAATGGCCACCGGTGGAACGCCTGCGCCGGAGGTCCGGCGGCGGGCGTGTGCTCGAGCTAAGCGCGCCGGTCCGCTCGTGAGAAGAAGGCACCCGAAAGTGCCTAGCCCACCGGAAGGAATCCGCGTGCCCACCAAAACCGTTGCCCAGCAGCGTGAACAGCGCAAGAACGACTACAACGCGTTCGTGGCGGCCTGTCCCACCAATAAGCTCATGGACACCCTCAGTGATAAATGGACCGGGCTGGTGCTGGCCACCCTCACCCGTGGACCGCGCCGGTACGGGGAGATCGCCGGGATCGTCGCGGGCATCAGCAACAAGATGCTCACCCAGACCCTGCGGACGCTCGAACGCGATGGTCTGCTCGAACGTCGAGTGACCGCGCAGGTGCCGGTGCGCGTGGACTACACGCTGACTTCGTTGGGGCACAGTCTGATTCCGATCCTGAATCTGCTCGAGGGCTGGGCCGAGGAGAACATGGACGAGGTGTTCGCCGCCCGCGCCGCCTTCGACGCCGCGAATTGAATGCGATGGCCGCACTCGGGAATGCGGGTCGCGGTGGGGCTGTTGGCCGCTGATATGGCAAACGATCAACTCGGTAGGTACGGGGTATGGCTGCCCCATCCGATGGCGACCCCCGAAGGGGTGCGCGAACTCGAGCAACTCGGGTACGGCGCGATATGGCTGGGTAGTTCACCCGCCGCGGACTGGGACGGCTATGCGGGTTTGCTGGCCGCCTCGGAATCGATCACGATAGGCACCAGCATCATCAATGTGTGGGCGTCCCCCGCCGAGCAGGCCGCGGCGACCTTCCACCGGCTCGAGGAGCGGTTCCCGGGGCGGTTCCTGCTCGGGGTCGGTGTCGGGCACCGCGAGCAGACCGGCGAATACGCCAAACCCTATGACGCGCTGGTGGATTACCTGGATCGACTCGATAAGGCCGAGGTGCCCCGGGATCGCCGCGCGCTGGCCGCGCTGGGCCCGAAGGTCGCCGAACTCGCCCGCGATCGCACCGCCGGGGCGCTGCCGTATCTGAGCACCCCCGAGCACACCGCGTCACTGCGCGCGCTGCTGGGTCCGGACGCGCTCATCGCGCCCGAACACAAGATCGTCCTGGAGCAGGATCCCGAGCGCGCTCGTGCCGTCGGGCGCGACTACACGCGGTTCTATCTGAGCCTGAGCAATTACGCGAACAATCTGCGCCGCTCCGGGTTCGCGCCCGAGGAGCTCGAGGGCGCGGGCAGCGACCGCCTGGTCGATGCGCTGGTCCTGCACGGCTCCGCCGAGCAGATCGTCGACGCGGCCGCCGCGCACCTGCGCGCGGGCGCGGACCATATCGCGCTGCAGGTGCTGGGCGCGGATCACCTCGCGGTGTTGCGCACCCTGGCCCCGGTGCTCGCCGCGCGCGTCGCCTAGAGCCGCGGGTCGTACACCAGCAGGAATCCCGACAGTCGCAGCGTTCCCTCGCCGGAGCGTTCGGCATCGGCCCAGAATTCGCGGCCGGGCAGCTCGTTGGTGGGCAGCCCGGCCTGCCGGGCTATCTCGTTCGCCGGCCACGACATGGGCGATCGTGCCGGGTGCCACGGTGTTTCGAGATAGGCGACCGCGTTCTCACTGTCCCCGAACACCAGAACGCAGCGCACCTGGATCCGTTCAGTCGCCACACAGCCATCATCACCCCGGGAACCGGCCACGCCCACCGCTCATCCCGGGTCGTGCCCATCCCTCACCCGGATCGTTCTCCTGACGCCCCGGCCACCCGCCTGAACGATCCCCGGCGGGTTCTTGGTTATCGTTGATTCGTCACGTGTGCGACTGCGCGCGCGGACGAGTGCACGGATCTCGAGGGAGAATACGGACGTGAGCGACGAACTATCGGGCCCAGGAACCCCACCCAACCCTGACGAGAACGCGCTCGAGGCCGCCAAACTCACCCGTCTGCCGCGCCGACCGCGCCGCCTGCCCGAAGACCCGGACAACCCACCCCGCAAGACCTGGCACGCCAGCGGTGATTCCCCCTACGAACCCGCCCCCACCAGACCCGTCCTGCGTTCGGAACTCCAACGCGAAACCGGCTGGTGGCCCGTGGACCCCGGCCCGGCCCGCCCCACCACCCCACCGGACGATCCGAACCAGCCCGCACGCGAGGCCACCATCTTCGACCTCGATGCGCTGCGCCGTCGCCGCTCCGGCGACACCTCACCCACCGTTGGGATCCGCCGCATCGCCAAACCCCGCCGCATCAGCCCCGCCACCGCGCAAACCCCCGACTCCCGGCCCCCGGACGACCCGGACCAGCCGAGCTGATCCCGACCCGAATCTCCGCACCTGGCGCACGGAACATCTTGTGCGCGAGCGTATTTCGGTCATCGTCCGGGAAGGCGTGGATCAGTGGGGGGCGGGGACGTCGATGGTGACCTCGGCGGGGGTGGGGTTGGTGCTGACCTGGACCGCGACACGGCCCGAGCCGGGCAGGGTGAAGAAGGCGGCGTTCCAGCCGTAGTGGCCGTCGTGCGCGGTGGTGCGGGTTTCGGTATTGCTGACCCCGGTGTCGAGATTGCGCATGGTGACCGTGGTGGTGACCTGGCAGGTGTCCCCGGTCGGGGAGGACGAGAGCGAGCCCAGCGGGTTGGACGCGGTGTCGGGGGTGAAGTTCACCGTCACGCGGGCGTTGCTGTCGATGAAGTCGGCGAATTCGCGGGCCTGCTGGCCCTGGCTGGCCGAGACCTCGGCGGTGACCTTTCCGGCGCAGCCGGGGCCGACATCGACGTGGGCGGCCTCGAAGGAGACCGGGTCCGCCGCGGCGGGACCGGTCGAGAACGCCAGGATCAGGACGGGCAGGGTGGAGATCGCCGCGGCGGTGCGGATCGTGCGCATGAGGACAACCTTTCTCGAGTGGAACGGTGCGGATGCGGCAGCGTACGCGCGGTCAGGAATCCTTCGGATCCGATGTGGCCTTGCGGCTGGGCTGCACGCGCGGGGGTTCGTTGGGCATCTTGGGATACTGCGGCGGCCAGGGGGCGTCCATCAGGCCCGCGGCCAGATCCTTGTCCGACATCTCCAGCAGCGGGGTCAACGATTGCGGGATGCGATCGGCCCACGGGTCGCCGAATTCGGCGACCCGTGCGGGGACGGTCGCGATGGTCATCTCGTCATTGGTGACCGTGTCCAGCGCATCCCAGGAGATGGGGGTCGAGACCTGCGCGCCGACCTTCGGGCGCACACACCACGCGCCGAAAACCGTTTTGTGCGGGGCGTTCTGGTTGAAATCGACGAAAACGCGTGCGCCGCGTTCCTCTTTCCACCAGGCCGCGGTGATGGTGTCGCGATGGCGGCGTTCGAGCTCGCGCGCCAACGCCACCGCCGCGGCGCGCACCTGGTAGCCGTCCCACCGCGGTTGCAGTAGCGCGTACAGGTGCAGACCGCGCGAACCTGAGGTCTTCACCCGCACGTCGATGCCCAGTTCGGTGCACAAATCCCTTGTGCGCCTTGCCGCTTCGCGCAGATCCTCGAAGCTGATGCCGGGGGAGGGGTCCAGGTCGATGCGCAGTTCGTCGGTGATGCCGGTCGGGGGCAGCAGATCGCCGTTGGCGTCGTGCGCCTGCGGGGTGGCGGCCTCGAGTTCGGCGCCCGCGTGGGTGGGCCAGACGTGAAATCCCAAGCAGCCCAGGTTGACCGCCCACAGGATATGCGCCATATCGGCGGCGACCAGGGCGTCGCTGGTGGTGCCGTTGGGGGTGCAGACCACCGTGGTCCGCAACCAGTCCGGCACCGATTTGGGTACCCGCTTCTGGAACCACGACTTGCCCGAAGCCCCCTCGGGATAGCGTTCGAGCAGCACCGGGCGGTTGCCGATGGTGTTCATGATCGGTTCGGCCACCGACAGGTAATAGTTGGCCAGATCGAGTTTGGTCTCACCGCGTTTGTTGAAGTAGATTTTGTCCGGATTGGAGAGGGTGACGGTGTGCCCGTCCACCTCGATGTCCACCGAAGCGCTCACCGCGCAACACCTTTCGCCTCATCGAAGATCGCCGAGAGTTCGGCGGGGGCGACCTCGTCGAGCTGGGCGTAGGTACACGATTCGGGGGTGCGGTCGGTGCGGAAACGCACCAGGCGCCCGCCGTGTCGCAGCCGCCCGGCCATCACATGCTCATAGCGGACCTCGGCGACCAGTTCGGTGCGCAACGGCTCCCAGGACAGATCCTTGCCGCCGGTCCACCGGCTCACCCCGCCCGGCATCTTGCCGTCCGCGCGGGCCTGCGCGGCCGCGTCGGCCCACTCGCGCCACGGATGATCCTCCAGCGCGTTCACCCGCAGCGGCGCCAACTCCTCGACGAGCTCCTTGCGCCGCGCGGCGGTGAAACTGCTGGCCACCCCGAGATGATGCAGATTGCCGTCGTCGTCGAACAGTCCCAGCAGCAGTGAGCCGACCCCTTCGCCGTCCTTGTGCCAGCGGAATCCGGCGATCACACAGTCGGCGGTGCGCTCGTGTTTGACCTTGAACATCACCCGTTTGTCCTGCAGATACGCCAGATCCGCGGCCTTGACCATGACCCCGTCGAAGCCCGCGCCCTCGAACCGGGTGAACCAGTCCTGCGCCACGTCGGGGTCATCGGTGATGGGGGTCAGGTGAATGCGCTCGAGGCGATCCTGCGCGCCGTCCCCGCCGCCGCGCAGGATCGTCTCGAGCAGGCGGCGGCGTTCGCTGAACGGCTCCCCGGTCAGATCTTTCTCACCCAGGGCGAGCAGATCGAATCCGACGAAGCTGGCCGGGGTGTCGACCGCGAGCTTGTTCACCCGCGAAGCGGCCGGATGCAGTCGCTGCTGCAGGGTGTCGAAGTCCAGGCCGTTCTCGGTGACGATGACGATCTCCCCGTCGACCACGCACTTGTCCGGTAATGCCGTGCGCAGTAATTCGACGAGTTCGGGAAAGTACCGGGTCAGTGGTCGATCATTGCGGGATCCGAGTTCGATCTCGTCCCCGTCGCGAAAGACAATGCACCGGAACCCGTCCCATTTGGGTTCATAGCGCAGTCCTGCCTCGCGGGGCAGGGTCGAGACCGATTTGGCCAGCATCGGTTTCACCGGTGGGGTGACGGGCAGCTCCACACGACCTCCTCGGGTTGGTTCACCCAGGTAGACGGCGTGACCGGTGAAAATTCACCGGTCCGCGTCCCAGCAAGATCGTACGGGGGTACCGGTCGGTGTGGTGGTAGCGCTCAGTTTTCGATCCAGCCGTGCTGATCCGCGAACGCGGTCAGCCGGTCCCTGATGGTCAGTATTTCCCCGGCGGTGAGCGCCGGACTCGCGTCCAGCAGCAGTTCGGTGATCAAACGCCGATGCTCACCCGCGCTCATCTGCCCGCCCGCGGCACGATCCTTGCCCTTGTGCGCGCGCACCGGCGGCGGCGCGCCCGCGACCAGCGACAGATTGATGGCCTTGGGCCCGCGATCCCCCTCGGTCACATCGAATTCGAACACCCGCCCCTGTCGTAGCTCATCCTCGTCCAGCCCGATGTCATTGACATGGACGAACACGTCCGGCCCACCGTCTTCCGGACGGATGAAACCGAAACCCCGCGAGCTGTCGAACGACACCAATTTCCCGATGGACACCTGAACACCCGCTCCTCGTACGCCGCGTCCCTCCGCGGTAACTCTAGTCCGCGGCACGATCATTGTTGGAAGAAAGTGCCTTTTGCAACGAATTGAACACTGTCAATCCCTGTCCCACCATGCCATTGACGATCTCGCTCACCCCTTCGGGGCCATTGAGCACCGTGAGATTGGCATTGGACAGCCCCGCGGCGGCCTGCTTCACGATCTCCGGAAGCTGTTCGATCAGCAGCTGATCCAGTGCGATCCGATTGTTCGACGCCGCCGCCTCGGCCTGGATCCGGGTGCGATCGGCCTCGGCCACGGCCAGGATGCGCACCCGTTCGGCCTCGGCCAGCGCGGGTTTGACCACCTCGGTCTGGAGCTGCTGCTCGCGCAGTTCGGCTTGTTTGCGCGCCTGCTCGGCCTGGGCGGTGAGCACCTCCTGCAGCGCGGTGGCCTGGGCGAGTGGACTCGCCTGTGCCGCTTCGGCATTGGCCTTGTCGATATCGCGCTGATACTGCGCGCGCAACAGCGCGGTCTCGCGCTGATCCGCCGCCGCTGACGAGCATGGCCTGGTCCGGGTCGGGCTCGTGATAACCCAGCACTGTTGTCTCCCTTGATATCTCAGATTTTCCCACGATGATCGCCCGGCAGCGGGATCCACGGCACCACATCCACGAGCCGGCCCGGATGCAGCGCGACGATCAGTACCGGGGCACCGATATCGCGGGGCTGGTCCGCGCGCGCGATGTACAGCTCGGTTCCTCCCCGGATGGCGACCAGAACCTCTCCGAGCATGTGCGGATTCCGGATCGGCGTGGTCAGCGTACCGGTCAGTCCCAGTACCGGTCGGACATCGCGGACAACTCCTCGGATTCACAGTGAGTTGTCAGCGTAGTTGCCGAATGCGGGGCCGGTGCGGTCGTGCGGTCGAATATCGCGACCAAACTGATAACTGCGACATTGCTACTGCTCGGTACCATGTGAAAGCCGCTGAGCGGTGCCCGAATGTCGGTCGACCGCTTCCGCAATCGCGAAAGGTGCCGAGAATATGCCCGTGCGTGTCGAGGTGAAAAATCGCTGGTTCCCCGGCTCCCGAGCTGGCAGGCTTAAGCGGTGACCACCCCTCCGGATGCACCGGCCACGAATTCGGCCGACGACAAACTGGACGCAGGCGTTCTCAAGATCGCCGGTGTCGTCGTGCTCGGCGCGATCATGTCGATTCTCGACGTGACGGTCGTGACCGTGGCGATCCCCACCTTCCAGCACACGTTCGACACCACCTACGCCATCGCCGCGTGGACCATGACCGGATACACCCTGGCCCTGGCCACGGTGATCCCGCTGACCGGATGGGCCGCGGACCGCTTCGGCACCAAACGCCTCTACATGGCCGCGCTGATCTTCTTCGTCCTGGGCTCGATCCTGTGCAGTACGGCATGGAATATCGAGTCGCTCATCGCCTTCCGCGTCATCCAGGGCCTGGGCGGGGGCATGCTCATGCCGCTGGGCATGACGATCATGACCCATGCCGCGGGCCCGCAGCGCATCGGCCGGGTCATGGCGGTGCTGGGCGTGCCGATGTTGCTGGGCCCCATCATGGGCCCGATCCTGGGCGGCTGGCTGATCGACAGCTTCAGCTGGCACTGGATCTTCCTGATCAACCTGCCCATCGGCATCGTGGCGCTGACGCTGGCGTTCATCGTCTTCCCGGCCGATCGCCCCGAACCCTCGCAGTCCTTCGATTTCATCGGAATGCTGCTGGCCTCACCGGGTTTGGCGCTGTTCCTGTTCGGTGTCTCCTCGATTCCCGGTGAGGGCACCGTCGCCGCGGCCAAGGTGCTGATCCCGGCGATCCTGGGCGCGCTGCTGCTGGTGGCGTTCGTCTATCGCGCCCTGCACACCGAACATCCGCTGATCGATCTGCGCCTGTTCCGGAACAGGTCGCTGCGCTCGGCGGTGCTCACCATGACCCTGTTCGCCATGGCGTTCTTCGGTTCGGGTCTGCTGCTGCCCAGTTATCTGCAGCAGGTGCGCGGGGAATCCACCCTGATGGCCGGTCTGCTCATCGCCCCGCAGGGTTTGGGCGCCATGCTCACCATGCCGGTCGCGGGCCGCCTGGTCGACAAGATCGGGCCCGGCAAGATCGTGCTCACCGGTATCTCGATCATGGTGCTGGGCATGGCCTTCCTGACCCAGGTCAGCGCCGACACCCCGTACTGGGCGCTGTGCGCGGCCCTGTTCGTGATGGGCCTGGGTATGGGCTGCACCATGATGCCGACCATGACCGCGGCCATCCAAACCCTCACCCACGCCCAGGTGGCGCGCGGCTCGACGCTGATGAACATCGTCAACCAGACCGCCGGATCCATCGGCACCGCAACCATTTCGGTGGTCCTGACCAACCTGCTCAACAACCGCCCGCTGGCGGGCGCGGCCATCGCCTCACGCTCGGATCCGAGTATCGCCGAGAAGTTGCCCCCGGGCTCGCTGCCCACCGGTTTCGACGAAGCGGCCACCGCCTTCGCCCACACCTTCGTGGTCGCCCTGGTACTGCTGGCTCTCACGCTCATCCCGGCCTACTTCCTGCCCCGCACCAAACCCAAGAATCCCGAACTGGTCGACGCCCCGGTCGTGGTCGCCCACTGAGCTTTTCGCACAGCACCGCGCCCCCGCCGAATTCCTCGACGGGGGCGCGGTGCTGTGCGGGTCAGGAGGTGGCGGCCAGCCCGGCGGGGTCGGCGGTGATGCGCCCGGAATCGGTGTCGTAGTCGTAGAGTTCGCCATAGCGGCCCCACTCGATGGCCAATTCCAGTTGGCGCCGGGCGTCCTCGGGGGAGAAGCCGCGGCGCAGCAGGTCCCCGAAGAAGTCCGCGCGGGCGGTGCCGTCGGCGCTGCCGACCAGGGCACTGCAGATGGTGCGGACCAGCGGAGCGCGACGGCGGGCCTGGGTGGCGAAAACGTGTTTGCTGGTGTGGATGTCGGCGGTGGTGAAATTCGCGCCGACATTGGTGAGAATGACATCACCGGAGTCGACCAGCAGGAAACCCAGCAGCGCCGCGGCGTCGACCAGGGGCAGCAGATCGTCGAGTTCGAAGGTGAGTTCATCGGCGATCACCGGCAGATCGGCGCGACCGTCCTTGGCGTAGACCAATTCCAGCAGACCGGCGATACCGCCGACCGAGGCATCGGGCAACGGGGTCAGGAACGGAGTGCCGGTATCGGGTGCGGCGGCGGCGATCTCGGTGTCACGGCCGGTGAGCAGTCCGTAGATCTGATCGACGTGCGCCAGGAAACCGGGGGCGCGGCGGTTACGCGGCCGCGGCTGATCGATGCGCACCTCGGCGATGATGTGCCCGGGATTGGCTCCCAGCACCACCACGCGGTCCGTGAGTTGGACCGCCTCCTCGATATTGTGGGTGACGATGCAGATCGCGCGGGTGGGGAAATCGGCGGTGGCCCACAGGTTCACCAGTTCGGTGCGCAGATTCTCCGCAGTCAGCACATCCAGTGCCGAGAACGGTTCGTCCATCAGCAGCAGATCCGGTTCCAGCACCAGGGCGCGGGCGAACCCGACGCGCTGGCGCATACCGCCGGAAAGCTCCTTGGGATAGGCGGTTTCGAACCCGTCCAAACCGATCCGGTCGATGGCGTCCAGGGCCAGTGCGCGCCGCGCCGCCGGAGCGATACCCCGTGCGGCCAAACCCAATTCGACATTATCCTGCACGGTCAGCCACGGCATCAGCGCGAAGGACTGGAATACCAGCGCCGCACCGGGATTGGCCCCGCGCAAGGGTTGCCCGCGATAGCGCACCTGCCCGCTGGTGGGGGCCAGCAGTCCGGCGACCGCGCGCAACAGGGTCGATTTGCCCGAGCCCGAGCGGCCCAGCAGCGCCACGATCTCCCCGTCGCGCACTTGCAGATTCACGTGTTCGAGCACGGTGAGGCGCTCCCCGGCGGCGCCGGTGAACGACATACCGACATCGTCGATATCGATGAGGACTTCACCGGTGGTCACGGTGGTCATGAGGTCTCCTTGTCAGAGCGAGTAGCGGCGCTGCGCCAGGGTGTACAGGCGGCGCCAGAAGAGTCGATTCAGCCCGACCACATAGGCGCTCATGACGAGCACGCCGACCAGGATGCGCGGGCTGTCACCGGCGGTGGTGGCCTCGGTGATGTACGCGCCCAACCCGGTCGCGGTCAGGGTGGTGGAGCCGAAGGTGACGATCTCGGCGACGATGGAGGCGTTCCACGCCCCGCCCGCCGCGGTGATCGCACCGGTGACATAGCTGGGGAACACCGCGGGCAGGATCAGCTTGCGCCACCACAGGATTCGCCCCAGCCGCAGATTCGCCGCGGCCTCGCGCAGATCATTGGGCACCGCCGCGGCGCCCGCGATCACATTGAACAGGATGTACCACTGCGCGCCCAGGGCCATGAGCACGATGCCCGCCCACTGCAGGCTCGCGTTCGTGGCCACCAGCACCGCACCGATCAGCGGGAACAGGAAGTTGGCCGGGAAGCTGGCCAGCACCTGCACGATCGGCTGCGCGATCCGGGACACCTTGGGGTTCAACCCGATCCACACCCCGACCGGCACCCAGATCAGCGTCGCGAGGAGCAACACCACGATCACCCGCGCCAGGGTGATCGCGCCGAGGTAGGCCGCGTGCGCGAGTTCGGCGAAGCCGACGGTGGAGCCGATATAGCCCAGCATGCGGTAGCAGCCCACCGCCAGTGCGATCGCGGTGATCGCGGTGAACAGCGCATCGTTGACGCGCCGGCGTGTCTCGGGCACGTACAGCGGATGTTCGGCCAGGCCGAACACGCGCATGATCCGGTCCATCGGGTAGATCAGCGGACCGAACACCCGGCCCAGCAGCAGCGGAATATGCGAGCGCCGCAACAGATCCAGCACCAGACTGCGCGGGGCGTCGGCGGACTCGGAATCCTCGTAGCGGAAACGCTCCACCCACACCGTGATCGGACGCCAGAACACGATATTCAGGCCCAGCACCATCACGATCATCGTCAGCACGGCCAGAAGGATTCTGCCCGTATCGCTTTCGGCGGCCGCGGAGGCGACATAGGAGCCGATCCCGGGCAGCGCGTACTCGCGATTGTTCACGCTGATCGCCTCGGCCGCGGTCAGGAAGAACCAGCCGCCACCGAAACTCATCATCGCGTTCCACACCAGCGGGAACATCCCGCTCGGCACATCGAGTCGCCAAAACCGTTGCCAGCGTGACAATCTCAGATTCCGTGCGGCCTCATCGAGTTCGCGCGGCTGGGAGATGAGGCTGTGGTGGAACGCGAACGCCATATTCCAGGCCTGGGAGGTGAAGATCGCGAAGATCGACGCCGCCTCCAAACCCAGTGACGAACCCGGGAACAGGGCGATGAACCCGGTCACCGTCACCGACAGGAAACCCAGGATCGGCACCGACTGCAGGATGTCCAGCGCCGGGAGCATGATCTTCTCCGCGCGCGGCAACCTGGCCGCGGCGGTGGCGTAGACGAAGGTGAACACGATCGACAGGCCCAGCGCCACGAACATGCGCAGCAGCGAACGCGCCGCGTAGTACGGCAGCTCGGCCGGATCGGTGGAGATCGAGGACGGGGCGTCGGTGTGATCGAAGGGCACATTCATACCCGCCGATAGGCGCACCACCATCCAGATCAGGATCGCCGCGCCCGCGAAGACCGCGATATCGGCCCAGCGCGAGCGTGGACGATCCAGTACACCGCGGGTGGGGTAGGTGGTGCTCACGTCTGCACCTCCGCCGGCGGCACGGTGCGCCAGCCCACGCTGGTCACCGACGGTTCCAGGCTCAACCGGCTCACCGCGGACTCCATCTGCCGGTCATCGCGGCGGTCCCCGGTCAACTCCGCGCGCACCTCGACCCGATTGGGCTCGATATCGTGGCTCGAGATCGAGACCAGCCGAAAGTCCGTGCGGGCTAGCGACTGCACCAGCAGCGAACGCACAGCAGCCTCGTGCGCGTCATCGGTGCGGGCGGTGAACGCGTACAGCGCCTCATCGGTCCCGCCATTGGGGCGATCCACCGCGCGCGCGGCGGTGCGCAGGGCGGTATTGACCACCACCACGGCCACCGTGCCCGCCGCCGCGGTGCTGTACATGCCCGCACCGGCCAGTGAGCCGACCGCCGCCGCGCACCAGAGCGTGGCCGCGGTGTTGAGCCCGCGAATATTGAACCCGTCGCGCAGGATGACACCCGCGCCCAGGAAGCCGATACCCGAAACGATTTGTGCCGCAACACGAGTCGGATCCGCATCGGCGCCGTGGAAGCCGTGCGCGGACAACAGCACGAACAGGGTCGCGCCCGCGGCCACCAGCGCGTTGGTGCGCAGTCCGGCCATACGTGCCCGGTACTGGCGTTCGAATCCGATCACCGCGCCGAACCCGACGCCCGCGCCGAGTCGAAGCAGCATTTCCCACGTGGTCATGACGCCCTCCGAAATTAGAGGTCGGCGCACTCGTGAACGGACGCTACCGCGCGGAAACCAGCGTGCAGCGTAAAACAGGAGTGTCGCCTGGTGAACGATTGGCTAACGGAACTCTGTCCGATCCATCGGGCACGACAATCACCTCCACGCCATCGCGCACACATGCCGAAAGGAGGGTGGAATCCGGCGCGGATCGCCGGAACGGTAGCCACCCCTCGTAAGACCTTCAGCACTCCACGGCGTAACCCACAGCGGGTGTGGGAGCCGGTCGGGATCACCCCTTATCTCGGGGAAACCTGTCCTGACCCGGGGCGTCTCTCGACGTTCGGGGTCGCCGGCCTATATCCGCGGAGGAGCCTCAGCTAACGACGGCACCTTGCGTCAGCGAGTAAACACCCCCGGCGCGGGTTCGGGCAACCCTTGTGACCGGCGCGACACTGCGCACCGGGCTCGGGACGAGGGCGTCCACCGCATCGGCGATCCCACCTAGGTGGGGATTCGCGCCACCTTCGGGAGGGCGGCTCAGCACTCGGGGCACTGCTGCGGGCGCGGTGCGCGGCCAAGACTGAACACATGCCGATCGCCAGCACTCTCGCCCCCTCGACACCCAGTCATGTCACGGTCCGCACCGCTGACGGTGTCGACCTCGCGGTGCGCGAATACGGTCCGCACGATGGCGAGCTGACAGTGGTTCTGCTGCATGGACATTGCAGCCGCGCCGAACTCTGGACCCGCATCCGCGACAACCTGCTGCGCCGGTACCCCACCGCGCGGGTCGTCTGCTACGACCATCGCGGCCACGGCGATTCGGCCACCGCGTCCTGGCGCACCTACAACCTCGATCAACTCGGCCGCGACCTGCGCGATGTGCTCGACGCCGTCGCCCCGATCGGCCCGGTCGTGCTGGTCGGGCACTCCATGGGCGGAATGGCGGCCCTGACCTACATCAGCCAGCACCCGCACGAGATCGGCACCCGCATCACCGGGGTGGGCCTGATCGCCACCGCCGCCAACGGCCTCGCCGACGCCGGTATCGGCCGCCTGCTGTGCCACCCCGTCATCTCCCTGTTCCACGCCGCGGTCCGCACCGCCCCCACCCTCATGCATCACGCGAAAGTGCTGGCGGGCAAGGCGTTCGCCCCCGTGGTCCGCACCGCCCGATCCGGTCGGCGCCCGGTCGGCCCGCGCATGCTCACCCTGGCCGACGCCATGCACAACCCCACCCCCATCGTGACCATGTCCGCCTACCTGAAAGCCTTCGCCGACTACGATCGCACCGACGCCCTGGCC
The DNA here is from genome assembly GCF_001625085.1 of Nocardia acidivorans NBRC 108247. Classification (GTDB taxonomy): domain Bacteria; phylum Actinomycetota; class Actinomycetes; order Mycobacteriales; family Mycobacteriaceae; genus Nocardia; species Nocardia acidivorans. Next base: position 5,210 of record NZ_BDAW01000103.1, on the reverse strand, counting down.
ACCCTGTCCAGGATTCCCACCCTCATCCTGTGCGGGACCGCCGACCTGATGACCCCGCCCTCGCATTCGATCGCCATGGCCACCGCCGTCGACTACGCCGACCTGGTCCTGATCGAGGGCGCCGGCCACTCGGTCATCCTCGAACACCCCACCCGCGTCACCGAAGCCCTCACCCGCCTCATCACCCGCGCCACCCCCGAGACCGTCACCCGCCCTCTCGCCCTGGTCGCCTGACTCCGAAAGTCACTGCCGGACAGTCGATCACCGGGAACCGGTGGTCGAGTTTCGCGGCTCGCCGAGCCATCAGTTCCTGGTGATCAACCGACCATGACGGGTTGATCGTCGCTAGTGGGCGGGGAAGCGGGTGACGCGGTCGTCGCCGGGATGCGGATCGCCACGGCCGTCGCTGCCGAAGGTGGAGCACCCGCAGCCTGCGGGAGCGAATCGCCGGCCGAGGTCGTCGAGGTATCGATCGGGCGGATCGGGAGATCACTGTGCCGCGCACCTCCATCCTGCGCCGCGGACCGACACACCCGGTTCGAGGGTGACTACGTCACGCGCCCAACGGGTCTCGCGTGGCGGGCACCAGCAGCGGCACCGCGGGAATCTCGTCGGTGACCGGGACACCGGTGCCGCGCAGGGACGCGCCCGCGGTCTCGCGCAGGAAGGTCCAGGCGACCAGGCCGATGGCGCACGCGCCGACCATGTACACCGCCGGGAACAGAGTCCAACCGGTGGCCTCGATGACGGCCTCGTTCACCAGGGGCGCGGTACCGCCGAAGAGCGCGGTCGACACGTTGTAACCCAGGGCGAAACCGGCGTAGCGGACCTGGGTGGGGAAGATGGCCGGGAACGTCGCCGAGATCGTGGCCAACTGGGGAATGTACAGCAGGCCCACGATGACGAAACCCAGGACGGCCCAGCCGATTCCACGGCCCATCAGCCAGTACATCGGGATGGTCAGCACCGCCAGGCCGATCAGGGAGTAGAGCCAGATCGGGCGACGGCCCACGCGATCGGAGAGACGACCGAAGAACGGCAGCGCCAGCATCATGATCAACTGGCCGATCAGCATCATCGCGGTCGTGGTGGATTCGCCCACCCCGAGGGTGCGCTGCAGGTAGGTGGGCTGATAGGTGAGCAGGGTGTAGTTCACGATATTGAGCGCCACCACCAGCCCGGCCAGAGTCAGCAGCTCACGCCGGTACTCGGTGAACAGCACCCGCAAACCGGTGGGCGGATGCTCCTGGGTCTGCACCTCGGTGAACACCGAGGACTCGTCCAGGCGCGAGCGCAGATACCAGCCGATCAAGCCCAGCGGCACCGCGAGCAGGAACGGGATCCGCCAGCCCCACGCGTACATCGCCTCCGAACCCAGCGCCAGCTGGCACGCCAGCACCACCGCCGAACCGCCGACGAAACCGCCGAGCGTGCCGAATTCCAGGAAACTGCCCAGGAATCCGCGTTTGCGGTCACTGCACGTTTCGGCGAGATAGGTTGCCGCGCCACCGTATTCACCACCGGTGGAGAATCCCTGCACCACGCGCAGGGTGATCAGCAGGATCGGCGCGAGCACCCCCGCGGTGGCATGGCTGGGCAGCAGTCCGATGGCGCCGGTCGCCGCGGCCATGAGCAGAATCGTGGTGGCCAGCACCACTTTTCGTCCCACCCGGTCGCCCAGCGGTCCCCACACCATGCCGCCCAGCGGGCGCAGCAGGAACGACACCGCGAAACCCAGCATGGTGCCCAGTGATCCCAGATGTCCGGGGAAGAACGCGGCGGTGATGTACGTGGCGGCCGCGGCGTAGACGCCGTAGTCGAACCACTCGGTGGCATTGCCCATGGCCGCGGCGGCCACCGAACGGGTCTGCTGTCCGGATTTGGGGTCGCGGCTCGTCATGCCCGCCTCACTTCCCTGATCGCGAATATCCCTCGCGCGCCGGAACGTTCTCCGCCGCGCACGACAACATCGCCTACCCGACAGGGTGTTCAGCAAACGCGGGCAACCTCGGACTGCGCCGCGGCGACCCGCGATCACCTGCTGGTTCAAGGGGTTTGTGACGTGGGTCGCGGTGGCTTGAATGGGACAGCAAACCGGCTCGGACGGTGCGCACCGCCGTTCGGCGGGGTGGCCCGGTGCCGCGGCCGATGCGCTAGTGCGCGGCGGACGCGTCCTCGTGCTGGTCGATGAACTCGAGGGTGCGCGCGGCCACCAGGTCCGGGATCTTGCAGCAGAATGCCGTGCCCGAACCCAGGGAATGTGACGGTCTCACCCCGCCACCAGATGTTCGGCGACCCGCGCCGCGGCCACCTCGGGATGCACCACCAGGCTCTCGCCAAGACCTCCTTCGGGTCGACCCATGTGCGCCTGACCGGGGCGGGTGCGGGTAGAAATGTATACAGTGATACGGCAGTACCACGAGGGTGACCTGGGGAAATCAGCGATACATCGAGCGGTACGCCATGATTGTCGCGACCAGGTGGTCGACGATCTGGTCGCGGCTCGCGCGCAGGGTGCCGTTCAGCCAGGCCGAGAACATGCCCGCGTTGCCGCTGGCCATGGTGACCGCGGCCAGGCGGCGGCGCACCGGATCGTCGATGTGGACGAACAGGTGGTCCTGGATCAGGCGGGTGAAGGCGGGCATGACCGAGATGGTGGTCTGGCCCAGGCCGGTCGAGGAGTACGGCTCGACCAGGAACAGGCGGGATTTGCGGGGATCCTCGAGGACCTTGTCCACCAGCACTTCCGACAGGGCACGATCGCGGGTGGGGTCATCGGCGACCGCGAACGCGGTCATCGGCTCCAGGAATTCCTCGGCGATCTGGCGGTACAGTACATCGAGCAATTCGTCTCGGCTGGTGAAGCTTTCGTAGAAGTACCGGTCGGTGAGATTGGCGGTGCGGCAGACCGCGCGCATGGTGACCGCACCCGCTCCGGATTCGCCGATCAGATCGAGTGCGGCGTCCAGCAGTGCCGCGCGGCGGGCCTCACGGCGTTCGGTCAGGGTGGTTCCACCCCAGATGCGGGGTTCTGCGTCGGAGGGGGGCTGGCCTGTGTGCACCGGGTCCAGGGTAATGCCCGGGGTGCGGTCGATGCGCGCACCCGTGCCCGCACGGTCGGGCGCGGCGGTCCCGCGACGAGGGCGAGATCGGTGCGGTGCGGGCACGGTATCGGTGCGCCCGCTCAGCTGACCACGCAGGCCGAGCCCAGATTGATTCCGGTGCCCACCTGCACCGTGGTCCACTGCGAACCGTTGTACGACCAGGCCTGTATCACATGGGTTCCGGTCGAGGTCGGAGTCCAGCTCGAGGTCGCGGTGCCGCCGCTGCCCAGGCTGAACTGCTGCGGACTCAGGGTCGAGCCATTGCTGTCGTACAGCCACACGTACTCGTTCGGACTGCCGTTCACGGTGATGGTGTACGCGCAGTTGGTGCCGTAGTTACCGCTGCCGAGGTTGATACTGGACCCCGACGAGACGGTGACACCGCTGACATAGGCCGAGGCGTTCGGTGCGGCCAGCACCAGCGCCGCGGCCGCCGCGACGACTCCGCCCACTGCGAGAACTGGTTTTCGAGATCGGGTCATAGGGACCATCTCCCTGAGAAGGCTGAATTGGGGGCGCGCCACGCAAGGGCGCATACCCCCAGTGTCGGCATGCGGGAACCGCGACACGCGCGAATCCGACTACTGATTCGACAAAGTGTTGCGGCGCAACCACTTCGGTGATCTCTTGCGAACCGGGCGCTATCCGAGCAGCTCGTCCACATAGCACCAGCGCCAGGATTCCCCGGGCTCGACGCTGCGCATCACCGGATGCCCGGTGTTGTGGAAATGCGTGGTGGCGTGATTGCCCTGGGAGGAATCACAGCACGCCACATGCCCGCAGCTCAGGCACATGCGCAGATGCACCCACACCAGCCCCTCGTCCAGGCATTCGGCGCAGGCGTCGGGCATATCGGGGACCTTGGTGTGCGGGGCCCCGCGCAGATGTTCACAGCCGCCCGAACCGGCCGGGGCCATGAGCAATTCGCGGCCGTCGTCATCGGCCTCGGCGATCCGGTCGATGGTGGACTCCTCGAGGTCCAGGGTGGCCATCACCGATTGCAGGATCTCGTGCTCGACCAGACCCGCATCGCGCACGCGCAGTACGGTTTCGCGTTCGGCGGCGAGCATGGCCAGGCGTAGTCGCCGGTACTCCCCGCCGGGGGTGATGCGCTGGGACTCCGAGCGGCCCAACAACTCCCACGCCGATTGCGCGCGCGTCACCGCCTGATAGCGGAGCTGATCCACGATATCGGGCGGGGTCTCCTCACCGATATTGGCCTCCAGGGCCTCGAGTCCGGCGGCGGTGGCCTGCTGCAGCAGATTGGCTTCCTGCAGCAGATCCTCGGCATGGCTGGGACCGTGCAGGCGCAGCAGGCGCACCAGCGGCGGCAGTGAGAGTCCCTGCATCAGCAATGTTCCGGCCACCACCACGACCGCGAGCAGAATCAGCGTGGCGCGCTCCGGCGTGTCCGAGGGCAGCAGCAGTGCCGCGGCCAGGGTGACCACCCCGCGCATCCCCGCCCACCCCACCACCGCGGGTCCGGTCCAGGCCGGTCTCGGTTTGCCCTGGCGACTGCCCTCGATCGACCAGGCCAGATAGGTGGCCGGGAACACCCAGATCGGGCGGACCAGGATCACCGTCGCCAGCACCGCCACGCAGGCCAGCAGCAGGGTGCGGTGCGGCAGATCGCTGTGCCAGGCGTCCTCGACAATATGACGCACCTGGAGGCCGATGATCAGGAAGACCGCGCTCTCCAGCATGAACTGGATGGTGCTCCAATTGGTGTGCTCGGCGATCCGCGAGGCCGCGGACTGCCAGCGCGGCGCACCATGACCCAGGATCAGCCCGCAGGTGACCACCGCGATCACCCCGGAAGCATGCAGCGCCTCCGCGGGCAGATACGCGATCCACGGCGCGAGCAACGAGACGCTGGTGTCCAGCACCGGATCGTTGACCCGCCGGCGCAGGAACGACAGCACCAGCGCCGCGACCCCGCCCAGCAGCGCGCCGCCCCCGGCCGCGCCCAGGAAATCCAGGCCCGCCTCCCACATGGTGATCGCACCGGCCATGGCCGCGATCGCGGTCCGCAGCGTCACCAGGGCGGTCGCGTCGTTGAACAGCGATTCGCCCTCGAGCAGGGTCACGATCCGGCGCGGCATGCCG
>NZ_BDAW01000102.1 GCF_001625085.1 Nocardia acidivorans NBRC 108247 | reverse complement strand
GGTGCTGGCTATCGGTGAGGCGCTGCCCGCGTCCGTGGCGCAGCGCTTCCGCATCGCGAATCCTTCGGCGCAGCTGTTCAACCTGTACGGCCCGACCGAGGCCGCGGTCTCCATCACCACGCACACCGTGACCGACGCCGATCAGGCATCGGTGGCCATCGGTGCGCCGGAGTGGAACAGCCGGGTCTACGTACTCGATGCCCGCCTCCAGCCGGTGCCCGTCGGGGTGCCCGGTGAGCTCTACCTGGCGGGTGCGCAGCTGGCGCGCGGCTACTTGGGTCGCGCCGATCTCACCTCGGATCGCTTCGTGGCCAATCCCTTCGCCGCGGGTGAGCGCATGTACCGCACCGGTGATCTGGTGGCCTGGAATGCCGACGGCGAGCTGGAGTATCGGGGGCGTACCGATTTCCAGGTGAAGATCCGCGGTTTCCGTATCGAGCTGGGGGAGATCGAGGCGGCGCTGCTGGCCCTGCCGGAGATCGCGCAGGTCGCGGTGCTGGCCAAGGCGGATCGCACCGGGGACCGGCTGGTCGGCTACCTGGTCCCGGCCGAGGGCGCGGAAGTGGCTGTGCCGCGGGTCGAGTCGGCGCTGTTCGCGGCGCTGCCGTCGTACATGGTGCCGTCGGCCTTCGTGGTGTTGCCTGAGCTGCCGCTGAACGCCAATGGCAAGCTCGAGCGCAAGGCACTGCCCGAACCCGCCTTCGCACCGCGCGAATTCCGGGCTCCCGGCACCGAGGTGGAGATCGCGGTCTGCGCGGCCTTCGCCGAGGCGCTCGACGTACCGCGAATCGGACTGGACGACAACTTCTTCGAGCTCGGCGGTAACTCCCTGCTGGCGGTGCGATTGGCCGCGCAGCTCAGTGACGCGCTCGGCGAACGGATTCCGGTCGTGCTGCTGTTCACCGCGCCGACGCCCGCCGGGGTAGCCGCGCGGTTGGACGGTCGCGGGGGCGTCGGGGCGGACAGCGCCTTCGATATGCTGCTGCCGCTGCGCCCGGACGGTACCGGTGCTCCGCTGTTCTGCATTCATCCGGTGGGTGGTGTGGCGTGGTCCTTCGCGGGGCTGACCGCCTACCTCGAGGATGACCGGCCGCTCTACGGTCTGCAATCGCCGACGTTGAGTTCGGCTGTGCCGCTGCCTGATTCGATCGAGGAGTGGGCGCGGCTGTACGTCGGGGAGATCCGCCGGGTGCAACCGGAGGGGCCGTACCATCTGCTCGGCTGGTCGCTGGGCGGCGTGCTGGCGCACGCGGTCGCGGTCCAACTGCAGGAGCTGGGGCAGCGGGTGGCCGTATTGGCCATGCTGGACAGCTCATTGCAGGTGGATTCGGCCGCGCCGACCGGTATTCCGGTCGCCGAACTGCTGGGCGGGCTCCTCGGGGACACCGCCGAGGTGGCCGATCTCGCACCGCACGAGCTGGCCGAGCGCATGTCCGAACTGCCGGAGCCCTTCGCCTCCCTGGGGGCGGAGCGGCTCACCCGGATTGTCGACGGCGGCGTGCGCTCACTCGCGCTGATCGGCGGCTACCATCCGCGCCGGTTCAAGGGTGACCTGCTGTATTTCGCTGCCGCACTGGATGATCCGAGCGGCACGGCCGGTGTCTCCGGGTGGACCGATGCCATCGACGGGGTGGTGCACGCACATGCGGTGCAGGCCACGCACTGGCGGATGACCACACCCGAGGCGTTCGCGCATATCGGCCGCGTACTGAACGCGGTGCTGCGCCGGCCAGGCAGTCACTGACCATCCGCCCCACCCGAACACCCCTGCTGAGAAAGGTAATCCGGAATGAGCAATCCGTTCGACGACGAAGACGCTCAGTTCTACGTCCTGGTGAACGAGGAGGCCCAGCACTCGCTGTGGCCGCTCTTCGCCACCATCCCCGGCGGCTGGACCATCGCGCACGGTCCGGCGCAGCGCCAGGCCTGCCTGGACTACGTCGAGACCCATTGGACCGATATGCGCCCCAAATCGCTCGCCGATGCCATGGCGACCGAAATAGATTAGTCTGCACCCGAAAACTCTTGCGGCACAACGTAATCCGCAAGTAAAGACTCGGGGCGTGTGTACGCCCCGTGCGGCGGTCCCGACGACAGTCCGGGGGTCTGTCCGCGAACGAAGAAAGGAAGAAGATGACCACTCCTCCCGCAACCGATCCCACCGGCGGCGTCGACATCGGCGGCATCCTGACCACCCTGCTCAAGTTCCTGAGCGGTGGCTCGACCACCAGCTACACCCCGCACTGATCCCTCAGCGCCGGAACACTTCTCGAAAGGAAAAGAAAATGCTCAGTGGCAGCGGCTTCACCGATCTGCTCATGGCCTTCGCCCACCTGGTCGGCTCGGGCTCGTCCACCTCGGTCACCCAGCCCACCCCGCCGGTGGTCACTCCGGCCGTCTAGGAGCCCCAATGTTCAGTGGCAGCATGGTAAACGACCTCTTCGCCACCCTGGCCAAGATGCTCGGCACCGGCTCCTCCTACACCTTCCCGCCCCGGTAACAAGCGGAAAGGTGTGCGACCGCCAGAGCGCGCAAACGCCCTGACGGCCGCCCAATCCACCTGAATACGCGCCGCGGCCTACCGTTCCACCACTCCCTGCCGGACCGGTGGGCCGCGGCGTCCAGGCATTTCGAGTATCGCAGCCCGGACAACGCGGCACCCCCGGTCCTGCAGATCGATACGGCGCGGTGACTTCAGCCGATCAGATCATTCGGGTATCAGAGCCCACCGGTGCTCAACAGTCGGTTCGGTTGTGGCACTACTGGGATTGTTGGTGATCGCATTCTCAGTCGTATGGGCCAGAATCCACGCGCCTCCAGTACCGCCACCCGGTCCTCCCGGGTGGCGCGGCCTCCTGCGCCGCCCAGCCGAAGGCGGTGAGCCCCGACCCAAGCCGACCGGTTGGTCGTCGAGGCTGAGGTGAATCGTCCCGAGCGCCTGGACTTGCGGGTTCGACCATGATCCGCGACATCTCCACGCCCATCCGGAATCGGGCCCATGTTGGCTCTGGAAAGCAGTGACTATTCCACCGTCACCGGGCGGGATTCGGCGGAAACAACACGGCGAATTCGACTCACCCCCTTCGCTTCCTGCATCCGCGAATGTTTGGCAAATATATTTGTGGAGAAGACAAGCCATAATCGCCGCGAAAGAGGCCCGGAAGTGTGGGAGCGAATACTTTTCGATACGACGCAACGAAGGGATTCCAATGGTGACGGTTGCGGCAACCAGTGAACACGAAGAGGGCGCAGCAGCGGTGCTGGACCGCACCGCAGCGCGACCTACCGTTCCCGAGCAGTCGCTGTCGGATTGCTATCCAATGGAGAGGAACACCATGAGCCGGAGCAATACGGTCGAGCCGAACACCGTCGGTCTCTACTGGGACCGCGACGGTGATATCTGGCAGCGTGAGGAGGCCGGTTGGCGTCTCATCCTGCAGAGTGGGGTGGCCGTCGATCCGATCTCATTGTGGGAGTGGGAGGACGGGCACGTACAGGACTACGCGCCGTTCACCCCCATGGCAGTCTTCACCGCCGCCTGAAGCAAAAGAAACCACTTGGTATGACAGCTAATTTTTGGCAAATATACTCGGTCGGAAGTAGGCCGGAATCCCGAATGAAAGAGCCGCGGAAGTCGAATGCCCAAGAATTACGGGTAGCGACGCGGTGATGCCGATGAGTAGCTGATCAGGCGAATGGGAAGCGCCGAGTCGAAGATCGCGGCAGTCGGCGGGTAGGCAGTGTGCCCACACTGCCCGCTCCCGATTGTCACGGGCCGGGTCGCGTCGCGTCGCGTGCCCGGCCGCGGCGGTCGCCGGTTCTCCGAGTATTCGGGGTTCCGGCACCGCCGCTCCTACTCGATCGTGCGCCCGCTCCGTCCGAACAGCGTGACCTCCATGAGCCGGATCACCCGCTCCTGCGGGCAGATTCGCAGATCGGCGCCGAACACCCGGCCCATATCGACCACCATGCCGAACCCGGCGTGCACCAGGATTCTGGCCTCGCCCTCGGAGAGTTCCGGGCGCACCGCCACCAGCAGCCGCACCCACTCCGCCACGATGAGCCGCTGCACATTGCGCAGCATGGTGCGCTCCTCGGGCGAAACATGGCCGAACTCCGCGTAATACACGTAGGTGAGCTCACGCTCGGCGAAGGAGCCCGCGACATAGAGGTCGATGAGCTTGCCCAGCGCCTCGGCGGGCGTCGACGACGACGACACCGCCGGACCGATCGCCCCCGACACCCGATCGGCCGCGCGCCGGAAGGCCGCGGCCAGCAGATCACCCTTGCTGCGGTAGTACCGGTACACCGCCGAGGCCGCGGACAGATCCGCCGCGGAGGCGATGTCCTCCACACTCACATTGGGATACCCGCGCTGATGAAACAGCTCGACGGCCTTCTTCAACAGCAGCTCATGCTTGAACGACTGGGGGATCTCGGTGCTGTGCGGCGCGTCCGCATCGGTCCCCGGCGGCGGTAGCTCGGCCTGGACGATGGCATCGCAGGTCGAATGCAGCAGCGCGGTCAGCGGTTTCACCGGCAGCGCCGCATGATGATCACCGATACTGCTGATGACGCTGAACATCGCGACCGCCCGCACCGCGCGCTCAGGCTCGTCCAACTCCGGCCGCACATCCCCGATGAGCCCGCGCAGGATGGTCAGCGCGCGGCCGAACTGCTCCGCGAGCGTCTGCCGATCGGTCTCGTCCAGATACCGCTGCTCCCAGCGCACCAGGGTGACGGTGGCGCGATTGGCGATGGTCTCGGCGATGATGCGATCCAGCACGCTCGACAACCGGGTCCGCGGGTCCAGCCCTCGCGCCTCCTCGGGCGGGGTGCTGGCGTCGATGGTGAGCTGGCCCAGTCGCAACAACTCCTCGCGGAAGAGTGCGTACTTGCTCGGATAGTGCCGGTACAGCGCGGCCGAGGAGATTCCGAGGCGGGCGGCGATGTCCTCCATGCTCACCCCGTGATAGCCGAGCGAGCCGAAGGCCGCCGCCGAGGTGGCGGCGATCTGGGCGCGCCGGTTCTTCGGGCGGCGGCGGATCACACGCTGCTCCTCGACATTCATGCCCGTAATGGTAGCCACCAGGTCTTTTGCCGCCGTGCCGGGTTGGCGGCCGCGCCCGTGATCCGCCGCGTCCCGCCGGGCGGTCGAGCCCGCGCATCGCATCGGGGAACCGTCCGCGTGGAATCAGGGGGAGCGGACGCGAACATCACGAAAGCGTAAGGCGCTCATCTGATTCGGCGTTTCGCGCGCGTTTCCTTCGACTTAACGCTGACTTCTCTCGTAGGCTGCCCAGAGGTTCGGGCGAGATCAGAATGGAGCCGGGCATGCGCACGGTCGATGTTGAGCGCACCATCCGGGCACCGCTGCCGGACGTGTTCGACTGGCTGACCGATGCGACGAATTATCAACGCGTGCCGATGGTTCGCCGCGTGACGCTGGTGCGGCCCGGTGACACCGCGGGCCACGGGGCCGGCGCGGTGCGGTTGATCGTCACCCCGCTGATCCGGCTCACCGAGGAGATCGTGGAGTACAGGCCGCAGCAGCTCATGCGCTACCGCCTGCTGAAATCCGTTCCGCCACTGCGACATCAGGACGGCTTCATCGCCTTCAAGGAGGTCTCGGCCGGAACGCGGGTGCGCTGGTTCTCCACCTTCGAGATCGCCTCGCCGATCATGCCGGGGCTGTGCACCGCGCTCTTCCTGCCGACCATCCGGGCCGGTTTCCTCATGGTGCTACGTACCGCGGAGCGTGAACTCCGCGGTACGTGAGGGCGTTTCGAGCTAGGTTCCGTCTCGAAGTGTTGTAGGCGTACGCGGCGATCCGCCGCGTGATCGCGCCCGCGATGATGGCGGCGAACGCGATCGGCTTGGGCACCGCGGCGGTGAACCGCTTACTGAATGATAATGCATGTACATGTAAGCTCGTGTCAACCCCCGCCCGCCGGAATGAAGGAGCGCCGCATGCCGACTCGAACCACCACCGCGGCCACCAGCGACACTCAGCTCTGGAACCGTGTGCTCACCCTGCATACCCTGGTCGAAAGCCGCCTCGGCACCGCGCTCCAGCGCCACCACGGCCTCGGCCTCTCGGAGTACCGGGCCCTGGTCTTCCTCGACGACGCCCCCGACAACGAACTCCGCATGCAGGATCTGGCCGCCAGACTCGGTCTGAACCAGAGTTCGGTGACCCGCCTGGTCACCCGCTTGAACGCCGCCGATCTGACCTATCGGGATCTGTGCCCCGATGACAAACGCGGCGTGTACACGGTGCTGACCGACTCCGGCCGCACTCGCTACCAGCAGGCCCGTCCCACTTACGAGAACACCCTCACCGCGGCCCTGGCCGAAGCCGCCGAATCCGACCCGGCCGTGGCCGCCCTGCTCACCGCCGCCCGCAAAACGGAAGCGGCGCAGCAGCATTGACCTGCGCCACCGGTGTGGATCCCGGCTGCGGGAAGAGCCGGACGGTATCAGCCCAAGGCTGCCAGGGCCATGCGCCGCAGCACCGGCCGGGCGCGGGTGGCGGTGGCGGCGGGGGCACTGTGCGGGGTGGAGTTGATCAGGCCGAAGGTAGCGTGCGCCTGTACGCGCGCGGTGGCCTCGGGGAGATCGGGATGTAGATCGCGCAGCACCGCGACCCAAACCTCGACGTACTGGCGCTGGGTGCGGCGCACCTGGCGGCGCGCGGATTCGGGCAGATTCTCCAGATCGCGATCCTGAATGCGAATGAGTTCGGGCTCGCCGAGGGCGAAGTCGAGATGGAAATCGATCAGGGCGTCCAGGGCCGCGCCGGGGGACTCGGCCGCCGCGGCCACCGCCCGGCCACCGTCGAGCAGTCGCTGACTGATCCCTACCAGCAATTCCACCAGCAGCGCTTCCTTGTTGGGGAAGTGCCGATACACCGCCGGGCCGCTGATACCCGCGGCCGCGCCCAGATCGTCCAGTCGCATACCGAGGAATCCGCGATCCGCGATCAATCGCGCACCGGCCTCCAGCAACTGTTCCCGCCGCTGCGCTTTGAGCTGTTCGCGCCGGGTTTGGGGCACGGTTTCGTTGTTGCTCACCGCAGGCTCCCTTCCTCGGCCCTGGACAACTCAGTTAGTGAAGATTATCTTATATTCCAGTTATTGGCGATTAACCGAGTGGCAGGATGGCGGCATGACGGTGACTGGGGAGGTGCGCACCGGCAATCGGGCCGCGCATCACGCGCTGGTCGATGAGCTGCGCGAACGCTTGGCGGTCAGTGCGCTGGGCGGTCCGGACAAGGCGCGCGAACGGCATATGGCGCGCGGGAAACTGCTGCCCCGGCAGCGGGTGGACCAGCTGCTCGATCCCGGATCACCCTTCCTGGAGCTGTCACCGCTGGCGGCCACCGGTATGTACGGGGACGAATGCCCGGGTGCGGGGGTGATCGGCGGTATCGGCCGGGTCTCCGGGCGCGAATGCGTAATCATCGCCAATGACGCCACCGTCAAGGGTGGCACCTACTACCCGATGACGGTGAAGAAGCACCTGCGCGCGCAGGAGGTGGCGCTGCAGAACAATCTGCCCTGCGTCTACCTGGTCGACTCAGGCGGCGCGTTCCTGCCCAAACAGGATGAGGTCTTCCCCGATCGCGAACACTTCGGCCGCATCTTCTTCAATCAGGCGAATATGAGTGCCAAGGGGATCGCGCAGATCTCCGCGGTCATGGGTTCGTGCACCGCGGGCGGCGCGTACGTCCCGGCCATGAGCGATGAGACCGTCATCGTGCGCAATCAGGGCACCATCTTCCTGGGCGGCCCGCCGCTGGTGAAGGCCGCCACCGGTGAGGTGGTCACGGCCGAGGAGCTGGGCGGCGGCGAATTGCATTCGCGCACATCCGGTGTCACCGATCATCTGGCCGAGAGCGATCAGGACGCGCTGCGCATCGTGCGCGATATCGTCGCGACCCTCGGCCCCAAGACGCCCACGCCGTGGGAGGTGCGCCCGGTCGTGGACGCCATCGCACCGCAGGATGAGCTGTACGACATTGTGCCCGTTGATCTTCGGACGCCCTACGACGTCCGCGAGGTGATCACCCGCCTGGTCGACGGCGGCGAATTCGGTGAGTTCAAGGCCGAATACGGCCGCACCCTGGTCACCGGCTTCGCCCATATCCACGGTCATCCGGTCGGCATCGTCGCCAACAACGGCGTGCTGTTCAGCGAATCCGCCATGAAGGGCGCGCATTTCATCGAACTCTGCGATAAGCGCAAGATCCCGCTGCTCTTCCTGCAGAACATCACCGGCTTCATGGTCGGCCGCGATTACGAGGCGGGCGGTATCGCCAAGCACGGCGCGAAGATGGTCACCGCCGTGGCGTGCGCGCGGGTGCCCAAGCTGACCGTGGTCATCGGCGGTTCCTACGGCGCGGGCAACTACTCCATGTGCGGTCGCGCGTATTCGCCGCGCTTCCTGTGGATGTGGCCCAATGCCCGCATCTCCGTCATGGGTGGTGAACAGGCCGCCTCGGTGCTCGCGACCGTGCGCGGCGATCAGCTGGACAGTTCCGGGAAGCCCTGGTCGGAGGAGGATCAGGAGGCGTTCAAGGCCCCCATCCGCGACCAGTACGAGGCGCAGGGCAATCCCTACTATTCGACCGCCCGGCTCTGGGACGATGGCGTCATCGACCCCGCCGATACCAGAACAGTTGTCGGCCTGGCGCTTTCGGCGTGTGCGCAAGCGCCGCTGGAAGACGTCTCCTACGGCGTCTTCAGGATGTGATCGCCTTGATGAACAAAGCTCACCCCGTCGCCTTCGATACGGTGCTGGTCGCCAATCGCGGTGAGATCGCGGTGCGGGTCATCCGCACCTTGCGCGCCATGGGAATTCGCTCGGTCGCGGTGTACAGCGATGCCGATGTGAACGCCCGCCATGTGCACGAGGCGGATGTCGCGGTGCGACTCGGCCCGGCCCCGGCGCGCGAGTCGTACCTGGATATCGCCAAGGTGGTGGATGCCGCGGTGCGCTCGGGCGCACAGGCCGTGCACCCCGGATACGGCTTCCTGTCGGAGAATCCGGCCTTCGCCGCCGCGCTCGACGCCGCCGATATCGTCTTCCTCGGCCCGCCGGCCCGCGCCATCGAGATCATGGGCGACAAGATCGCGGCCAAGAACGCGGTCTCGGCCTACGGCGTCCCCGTGGTGCCCGGTATCGCCCGCCCCGGTCTCACCGATGCCGAATTGATCGACGCCGCAACCGATATCGGCTATCCGGTGCTGGTCAAACCGTCCGCCGGCGGCGGCGGTAAGGGCATGCGACGGGTCGAGGATCCGGCCCTGCTGCCCGAGGCCCTGGTCAGCGCCCGCCGCGAGGCGGGTGCGGCCTTCGGTGACGACACCCTGTTCCTGGAGCGATTCGTCCACCGCCCCAGGCATATCGAGGTGCAGATCCTGGCCGACGAATTCGGCCAGGTGCTGCATCTGGGCGAGCGCGAATGCAGTCTGCAGCGCCGCCACCAGAAGGTGATCGAGGAAGCGCCGTCGCCGCTGCTCGACGCCCGTACCCGCGCCCGGATCGGCGCGGCCGCCTGCAATACCGCGCGCAGTGTGGACTATGTCGGCGCGGGCACCGTGGAGTTCATCGTCTCCGCCGACAAACCGGACGAGTTCTTCTTCATGGAGATGAATACCCGTCTCCAGGTGGAGCATCCGGTCACCGAGCTGGTCACCGGCGTGGACCTGGTGGAGTGCCAGGTGCGCATTGCCGCCGGGCAGAAGCTCGCGGTCGGCCAGGAGGACATCAAACTCACCGGGCATGCGATCGAGGCCCGGGTGTACGCCGAGGATCCGGGTCGCGGCTTCCTGCCCACCGGCGGCACGGTGCTGGCGCTGTCCGAGCCGGAAGGTAAAGGCGTGCGCGTGGATTCGGGTCTGCGCGCCGGGACCGTGGTCGGCACCGATTACGATCCGATGCTCTCCAAGGTCATCGCGCACGCCGGTGATCGCGAGTCGGCCATCAAGAAACTCGATGCGGCACTGCGGGATACGCAGATCCTGGGGCTGCGCGCCAATATCGACTTCCTGCGCTTCCTGCTCGCCGATCCGCAGGTGAGGGCCGGTGCGCTCGATACCGGACTGCTGGATCGCCGCGCCGTCGACTTCGCGCCCGCACCCGTCACCGACGCCCAATTCATCGCCGCCGCAACGCAGCTGTGGCTGCGCCGCTGGCCGAGTGGCGCATCCGATCCGTGGGCCACCCCGAACGGCTGGCGGATCGGCGACCACGCTCCCACCGGATTCCGGTTGAGTGGTGGGGATCGCATCGCGCACGTCTACCTTTCCGGCACTCCGGAGCGGGCGCGGGCCTGGCTCGATGACGGTGAAAAGCATTCGCTCACAGCGGTATCGGAGGGCGACCGGCTCACCGTCACCCTCGACGGCCTGCGTACCGGTTACCGCGTCGCCACCGCCGAGGGCCAACTCTGGATTGCCGACGCCACCGGGGTCGCCGTGCTCCGCGAGGTCGCCGAAGCCGATATCCGCGGCGGCGGTGAACACATCGGTGATGCCGAGATCGTCAGTCCCATGCCGGGTTCGGTGATCGCCATTCCCGTCGTGGACGGCAGCGAGGTCGCCGCGGGCACCCCGATCGTGATTGTCGAAGCCATGAAAATGGAGCACACCCTCACCGCCCCCGTGGCCGGTCGCGTGGAGTTGCTCATCGAAGCCGGGGCGCAGGTCAAGCTGGAACAGCCGCTGGCCCGCATTACCGCCTATTCCCAGGAGAACACCGCGTCATGACCGATTTTCTGTCCACCGGCACGCTGCCGGAGGAGTACCGCGAACTCGCCCTCACCGTTCGCGACTTCGCCAATCAGGTGGTGGCCCCGGTCGCCGCCAAACACGATGCCGAGCACAGCTTCCCGTACGAGGTCATCGCGGGTATGGCGGATATGGGCCTGTTCGGGCTGCCGTTCCCGGAGGAATTCGGCGGTATGGGCGGCGACTACTTCGCGCTCTGCCTGGCCCTGGAGGAGCTCGGCAAGGTCGATCAGAGTGTGGCCATCACCCTGGAGGCGGGCGTCTCCCTGGGGGCCATGCCGATCTACCGCTTCGGCAATGCCAAGCAGCGGCAGGAGTGGCTGCCGCTGCTGGCCAGCGGTCGCGCCCTGGGCGCTTTCGGCCTGACCGAACCCGGCGCGGGCAGCGACGCGGGCGGCACCCGCACCACCGCCGAGCAGGACGGTGACAGCTGGATCATCAACGGCAGCAAGCAGTTCATCACCAATTCGGGCACCGATATCACCCGTCTGGTCACCGTCACCGCCGTCACCGGCGAGACCGATGGCAAGAAGGAGATCTCCACCATCATCGTGCCCGCCGACACCCCGGGTTTCGTGGCCGAGCCCGCGTACAACAAGGTCGGCTGGAATGCCTCGGACACCCATCCGCTGAGCTTCACAGATGTGCGCGTCCCCGCCGAGAATCTGCTCGGTGAGCGCGGTCGCGGCTACGCCAATTTCCTGCGGATTCTCGATGAGGGCCGCATCGCGATTGCCGCCCTGTCGGTCGGCGCGGCGCAGGGCTGTGTGGACGAGAGCATCAAATACGCCAAGGAGCGTGAGGCGTTCGGCCGGCCCATCGGGAGCAATCAGGCGATCGCTTTCAAGATCGCCCGGATGGAGGTGCGCGCGCATATGGCCCGCACGGCCTACTACGACGCGGCCGCGCTCATGCTGTCGGGCAAACCGTTCAAGAAGCAGGCTTCGATCGCCAAACTCGTCGCCAGCGAGGCCGCCATGGACAATGCCCGCGACGCCACCCAGATTTTCGGCGGCTACGGCTTCATGAACGAATATGCTGTGGCGCGGCACTATCGCGACAGCAAGATCCTGGAGATCGGCGAGGGCACCACGGAGGTGCAGTTGATGCTTATCGGACGAGAGCTGGGCCTGTGACCGAGGGCGGTACGCCGGAGGTACGCCGAGTCGTACAGCGCGGCCTGTGGTTCGAGGAGTTCGAACTCGGTGTGCTGTACGAGCATCGGCCCGGCCGCACCATTACCGAGGCCGACAATGTCCTGTTCACCACGCTCACCATGAATACCCAGGCGCTGCACCTGGACGCCGCGTTCGCGGCCACCCAGGAGCCGTTCCGGCAGCGGCTGGTGAACTCCATGTTCACCCTTTCCACGCTGGTGGGTCTGTCGGTGGCGCAGCTGACCCAGGGCACCATCGTGGCCAATCTCGGCTTCTCCGAAATCGCTTTTCCCAAACCGCTTTTCCACGGCGACACGCTGTACGCCGAGACCGAGGTCACCGACCTGCGGGAATCCAAGAGTCGTCCGGGGGAGGGCATCGTGACCTTCGCGCACACCGGCCGCAACCAGCACGGGGATGTGGTGGCCACCGCCCACCGCAGGACCCTGGTGAGGAAGCACGCGTAATGAGCTGGGAGATGCCCGGACCCGCATGGCTGTTCTGTCCCGCGGATCGGCCCGAGCGCTATGGCAAGGCCGCCGCCGCGGCCGATGTGGTGATCATCGATCTGGAAGACGGTGTGGCCGAGGCCGATAAGGCCGCCGCCCGCGAGGCGCTGATCGCCACCCCGCTGGATCCCGAACGCACCGTGGTGCGGGTGAACGCGGCGGGCACGGTCGAGCACATGCTGGATCTGGATGCCCTGCTGCGCACCGAGTATCGGCGGCTCATGCTGCCCAAATGCGAATCGGCGGAACAGATTACGCGGCTGGCCGACTACGAGGTAATCGCGCTCATCGAATCGCCGCTGGGCGCGATGGCGGTCGGCCGCGCGGTCATGGTGCGCAATGCCATCGGCGTCATGTGGGGTGCGGAGGATTTGGTGGCGGCGCTCGGCGGCAACTCCAGCCGTCATGCCGACGGCGGATACCGCGATGTGGCGCTGCATGTGCGTTCGCAATCGCTGTTGGCGGCCAAGGCATATGGCAAGTTCGCACTGGATTCGGTCTTCCTGAACATTCCCGATCTGGCCGGGCTCGCGACGGAGTCGCAGGACGCCGTAGCGGTCGGGTTCGATGCCAAGGTCGCCATTCATCCCAGTCAGATACCGGTCATTCGGCGCGCCTATGCGCCCGTGGCCAAGGAAGTCGATTGGGCGCAAAGGCTTTTGGCCGAGGTGCCGAATCATCGGGGTGTCTTCACCTTCGAGGGACGAATGGTGGATATGCCGGTCATCCGGCATGCCGAGCGGATCGTGCAGCGCGCGCAGGTCGCGGACAGCGCGGGATTCGCGTCGTAGGAGGTAGTGCGGTGGAACCACAGTGGGTGCCGAGTGCGGCGGATATCGCCGGGGCGCGGGTCACCGATTTCGCGGAGTACGTGACCGAGCGCACCGGAACGGCGCTGCCGGACTACGACTCGCTCTGGCGCTGGTCGGTCGGGAATCTGGCGGGGTTCTGGGGCGCGCTCTGGGATTACTTCGACCTGGGGCAGCGCAGCGGTCAGGTGCTCGTCTCCACCGAGATGCCGGGGACGAAATGGTTTCCGGCGCAACAGCTGAACTATGTGGATCAGGTGGTGCGGCAGGCGCGCACCGATCGGCCCGCGATTCTCGGGGTCGATGAGGACGGCGGTGTGACCGAGCTGTCCTGGCACGAACTATTGCGCAGCACAGCGGCTTTCGCGCGCACCCTGCGGGAACTCGGGGTGGGGCGCGGTGATCGGGTGGCCGGATACCTGCCGAATATTCCGCAGGCCGTGATCGCCTTCCTCGCCACCGCGAGCCTCGGCGCGGTGTGGAGCGCCTGTGGACAGGACTACTCCGCGCAGGCGGCCCTGGATCGGCTCGGGCAGTTGGAGCCGAAGGTGCTGGTCACCGCGGACGGCTATCGCTTCGGCGGCAAGGTGCACGATAAGACCGCCGATATCGAGGCGCTGCGGGCGGGGCTGCCGTCGCTGGCCGCGACGGTGCTGGTCGCGCGCCTCGGCGAGTCGCTGCCGGGGGTGGTGTCCTGGGATGAGGCTGTCTCGGATGCCGATTCGACCGTGATCGACACCGTCCCGGTCGATTTCGAACATCCGCTCTGGGTGCTGTACTCCTCCGGGACCACCGGCAAGCCCAAGGGTATCGTGCACGGACACGGCGGGGTGCTGCTCGAGCATCTGAAAGCCGTTGCCCTCCAATTCGATATCGGGCGCGAGGACACCTTTTTCTGGTACACCAGCCCGAGCTGGATGATGTGGAACTTCCAGGTGGCCGGGCTGCTGGTGGGCGCGACCATCGTCACCTACGATGGCAGCCCGGCGGCACCCACCCCGGATGCGTTGTGGGCCATCGCCGCTCGCACCGGTGCGACGGTGGTCGGCACCAGCCCCGGCTATGTGCTGGGATGCGTCAAGGCCGGTGTGGCGCCGCGCCGCGATCACGATCTCTCCGCGCTGCGCACGGTGGGCGTCACCGGTTCGTCGCTGCCGCCGTCCTCCTCACTATGGTTGCGCGACAATGTGGGTCCGGACGTTCCGGTCGCTTCCATCAGCGGCGGTACCGATGTCGTCTCGGCGTTCATCGGAGGTGTGCGCACCGTTCCGGTGTGGCCGGGTGAACTCTCCGCCCCGTATCTCGGTGTGGCCCTGGACGCCTGGGACGAGAGAGGGCGTCCGGTGCGCGGTGAGGTCGGCGAACTGGTCATCACCAAACCGATGCCGTCCATGCCGGTGTGCTTCTGGGATGATCCGGACGGAAGCCGTTATCACGAAGCCTATTTCGATATGTTCCCCGGTGTCTGGCGGCACGGCGACTGGATCACCATCAACGACCACGGCGGTATCACCGTGCACGGCCGCTCCGATTCGACCCTGAACCGGCACGGCATCCGCATGGGCAGCGCCGATATCTACCAGACGGTCGAGGCGCTGCCCGAGGTCGCCGAGGCCCTGGTGCTCGGCGTCGAACTCCCCGGGGGCCGCTACTGGATGCCGCTGTTCATCGTCCCCGCCCCCGGTGTCGAGCTCACCGATGAGGTGAAGGCGCGCATCAATTCCGCCATTCGCACCGAGGTCTCACCGCGGCACGTACCCGACGAAATCATTGCCGCCCCGGCTATTCCGCACACCCGCACCGGAAAGAAGCTCGAAGTCCCTCTCAAGAAACTCTTCCAGGGCGCGGAGCTCGCCAGGGTGGTGGCCCCCACGGCTGTGGACGATCCGGACCTGCTGGCCTGGTACGCCCAGCATTCCCCACCGAAATGATCAGGCGGCGAATTGCCCGGCGGCTCGGTATCGCCGGGCAATTCGCTCAATGCCCACCGGGCAACCGGCGTCTTCCGGTACACACCTCGGACGCCAAATCCTCATAACCCACGGCCAATTCGGCAAGGCTCTCCCAGACATCGGTCAATTCCCGCCCGGAAGCATGCGCCAGCGCCGCATAGGCGTGCGCCGTCAACTGCGCCAGCCGATCGATGACGGCACCGAGTGTTTCGGTATGCACCCGGGCCGCCCCGTGCGAGGGTGGTAGCCGGGATGTCACCCAGCAGTCGATGGTGTGCACCAATTCGTTTCGCAGACTATCGAGTTCGGCGCAGGCATCCGGCGCCGCCGTCATCTTCCGCCCGTGTAGCTCGGTTAGTTCCTGTGCGGCGCTCAGTACCGGATGCTCCGGAAAACTGGTTCCACGGCAAGCCAGGAGAACTTGCCTCTTACTAGGAAGCGCTTCCCTCATCGCGACCACTCCTCTTCC
Organism: Nocardia acidivorans NBRC 108247; assembly: GCF_001625085.1. Taxonomy (GTDB): domain Bacteria; phylum Actinomycetota; class Actinomycetes; order Mycobacteriales; family Mycobacteriaceae; genus Nocardia; species Nocardia acidivorans. The sequence continues at coordinate 14,146 of NZ_BDAW01000102.1, read as the reverse complement.
GAGAACTGCGAATTCGGAGAACGCTATTCCATCAAAATGACTATCCCGTAACCTGCGCCCCAACACCCTATTTCGCGATCTTCCCCACCACCGCACCATCCCCCGTGAGCAATCCCAGCCCGCGATTCGACCCGCATCGATCAGTCGTTTCTCGTGCGATGAATACCGATGTATCCAGCAGCCCGACACTCATCCCCGCCACGGATCCCTACTACCTTCCGTGGTCTCGATCAGCTCCGCCGACAACTCATCGCGGAGGCCGGGATCCGCCAGAGGCAATTCCGCGAAAAAGGATCGAGTAGACACAATGAGCGCTGGCTCTCGACACTGCACCGGGTGAAGCCGCCGATCGTGGACGGCACCATCGCGCGCCGCCGCAGTGCCGCGAATTTCCACGACGGCAATATCGGTGCGCTCATCGAGACACTGCCGTCCTGTATCGGCGACGGCAGCAAGTACGAACCCGTCACGGTGGGTGCGCATTTGCGCGCCAAACTCGCGGGCTCCCGTGCCGGTGGGTCGAGGGTGCGGCCGACCGATCCTGTCAGACCGCGTGTGCGGCGCGGTTTTCGGATTCCAGGGTGAGGGTACCGTCGACCATGCGGTAGATGGTGTCCATCTGGTGCAGGTGGGCGCGGTCGTGGGTGACCAGCAGGGTCGCGGCGCGGTGTTCGCGGGCAATGCGCACGATCAGCTCGATAATGGCCGCGCCGCGTTCCTGATCGAGGGCGCTGGTGGGTTCGTCGATCACCAGCAGGGACGGCTCGTTCATGAGGGCGCGGGCGATATTCACGCGCTGCCGTTGCCCGCCCGAGAGTTGGCCGGGACGTTTGTTCGCGTAGTCGGCCAATCCGACCGCGTCGAGTAGTTCACGGGCATGTGCCCGGGCCGCGCGGCGGCGGGCGGGGGAGACGAACCAGGTCTGCCCGAGATGGACCATGGCCTCGAGCTGTTCCAGCGCGGTCAGCGCGGGCACCAGATTGGCCTGCTGGAATACGATGCCGATGGATTCGCGGCGCAGCGTGGTGGCCTCGCGGCGGCCGAGCTTGGCCAGATCGACCGTACCGCTGTCGGTTTCGAGTTCGATGCGACCGGAATCGGGACGGATCAGAGTGGAGGCGGCGGCCAGCAGCGTGGACTTACCGGAGCCGGAGGGTCCGGTGATGGCGGCGATCTCGCCGCCCCGCACCGACAGGTTGATCCGGTTCAGCGCGGTGATCCGCTCGGCGCCGTCGGGGAAGGTGAGCATGAGGTCGGCGACCGTCAATGCGTTGGTCATCGCGAAACTCCTGGGGAACAAGGGGATCAGCGCACCTGGTTGAGGGCGTTGAGCGGATCGGTGGTGACGAGGAAGCGCAGTGCGAAGGCCGCGCCGAGCAGGCCGAGCAGTACCAGGGCGGCGGCGGGGAAGAGCGTGCTGCCGACGCCGAGCACGAAGGGCACCGCGTCACCCAGGAACGCACCCGCGAGCGCGGTGAGGCCGACGCCGATGCCGACACCGGCGACCAGCACCACCAGAGCTTGGCCGAGGGCATCGCGGACCAGCGAACCCGTCGTTGCCCCAAGGGCTTTCAGCGTCGCGATATCCGGTGCGCGCTGCACCGTCCACACCGTGAAGAACGCGCCGATCACCAGCGCCGAGATGGCGAAGAGCATGGCCGTCATGAGGGTGAGTGAGCCATTCTCGGCCTGATACGAGCTCATGGCGGACAGCGAACCCTTGGACGAGGTCGTGGTGGTGTGCGCGGCCGCGTTGATCGCGGACTGATCGCTCACCCCGGAGACCGCGATAATGGTCGCCGCACCGGAGCGCGGATTGAGCGCCCGCCAATCCGAGAGCGTCATCCATACCACCGGTGTGTGCGCGTACCAGTCATCCTCGGTCACGGCCTTGACCGTGAAGTTGCCGCTGCCCAGCGCCACGGTGTCACCGGCCCCGGCCGCGAGATCCTTGGCGGCGGCCGCGGAGAGAACCACCTGACCGTTCTCGGTTGCCATGCGATTGCCGAATGGTGTGCCCTCGACACCGAACAGCGCGACTTGGGCGGGGGAGACCCCATCGTGCGTGGCCCGGGTGCGACTGATGCCGATCGGGTCGACGGTGCCCGAGCTGCCGCCCGCCCGCTGCCAGGCCCGCACCTGCTCCTGACTCAGGGCCGAGGAGTCGAACGATGCCGACGACCCGGTATCGGAGAACGCCACGGTGCTGGTCCGGAGCGATTGGAGGGCGGAGATATTCTGGTGCGCCAGCCCGGCGGTCAGGCCGCTCAGAAAACTGACGAGCAGCGCGACCATCGTCACCACCAGGGCGATGAGCAGGAAGCGGCCGCGGGCGGCCCGCAGATCTCGGAGTGCTACGAACATGACTCCACTCTCATGTGAAACGCTCGCGATTCCATCGAGCCGCCGAACGAATCCGCCCCCTGCCGATGGAGGTGCGGCGTTTCCTACTTTCGATGGATGCCGCCCGGGTTGCCCGGCATAAGCTGGTCGGCGTGCACCGATCGCCCCTGACCCCCGTCCTGTCCGCCGTGCAGCTCGGTCTGCACGTGCTGGTGGTGGCGTTGACGGCGGTGGTCGCGGTGCGAGCCGTCATCGCCGATGCGCACCCCTATGTCGTGGTGGTGTTGTCCGGGGCCTTCCTCGGGGTCTACTTCGCGGGTGGATTGTTCCGCCGCCGACTGCTGGCCGCGCGGGTGTGGCTGCTGGTGCTGACCCTGCTGTGGCTGGTGCTGGTGGCCTTCGTCCCCGAGGCCGTCTACCTCGTCTTCGGACTGTTCTTCCTGTATTTGCATCTGCTGCCGCGCAATTGGGGTCTGATCGCGGTCACCGTCACCACGGCGGTGTCGGTGGTCGGCTTCGCGCTGCATCGCGGCTGGACCTTCGGCGGCATTATCGGTCCGCTGCTGGGCGCGCTGGTGGCGGTGGGCATCGGCCTGGGCTACGAGGCGCTGTTCCGCGAGGCCGCCGATCGCCAGCGGCTGATCGACGAATTGCTCGCCACCAGAAACACTCTCGCCGAACAGGAGCGCACCGCGGGCAAAATGGCCGAGCGCGAGCGCCTGGCGCAGGAGATCCACGATACGGTGGCCCAGGGCCTGAGCAGTATCCAATTGTTGCTGCACGCGGTGGAGCGCGCGGCACCGGATCACCCGGCGGTGGCCAAGATTCGCCTCGCCCGCGAGACCGCCGCCGACAGTCTGGTCGAAACCCGCCATCTCATAGCCGAACTCACGCCCGCCGCGCTGGAGGGGCAGTCGCTCGCGGGCGCGCTCACCCGAATCACCCAGCGCGCCACCGCACCCGGCCTCGACGCCCAGGTATTGGTGGAGGGCGATCCGCACGCCCTGCCCATGTCCATCGAGGCCGCGCTGGTGCGCATCACTCAGGGCGCGGTCTCGAATGTGGTGCGGCACGCGCAGGCTCAGCGCATGCGCGTCACCCTTACCTACGCAGGCGACGCCGTCCACCTGGACGTGGTCGACGACGGTATCGGCATCGAACCCGCCGTGCTCGCCGAATCCCCCTCGGGCAGTTTCGGTCTCAACGCCATGCGAAATCGCGTGGAACAACAGGGCGGCACCATGGGCGTGGAGTCCGAACCCGGGCACACCGCCGTCACCGTCTCGTTCCCGGTGGCCGAGCAGTGACATCCGCTGGAGGGAAAGTGATTCGAATCCTGCTCGCCGACGATCACGCGATCGTCCGCGCGGGTCTGCGCGCCCTACTGGATTCCGGTGTGGCGGAGAGTGATTCGGGCGGCGATATCGATGTCGTCGGTGAGGTCGCCACCGCCGAGGAGGCCGTGGCGTTCTGCTCCACCACGGCGGTCGACCTGGTGCTGATGGACCTGCGCTTCGGCCCCGGCAAGTCCGGCGCGGACGCCACCGCCGCCCTGCGCGAACTGCCCGATCCACCGAATGTGCTGGTGGTCACCAACTATGACACCGACGCCGATATCCTCGGCGCGATCGAGGCGGGCGCGGTCGGCTACATCCTCAAGGACACCCCGCCCTCGGAGCTGCTGGCCGCGGTCCGCTCGGCCGCGGAGGGCGAGAGCGTGCTGTCCCCCTCGGTGGCCTCGCGCCTGATGACCAGGGTCCGCAAACCCGACACCACCTTGAGCCCGCGCGAGATCGAGGTGCTGCGCCTGGTCGCCGACGGTCACTCCAATCGCGAGATCGGCCGCCGGCTGTTCCTGAGCGAGACCACCGTCAAATCCCATCTGGTGCACATCTACGCCAAGCTCGGCGTGAAATCGCGGACCTCGGCGGTAGCGCGTGCGCGTGAACGCGGGGCCATCTGACTCTACGGTGAAGCCATGGCCTCACTTTCCGATCCTCGGGTGCGCGAGTTCCTGTCCACGGGCACTCGCACCGGCAAGCTCGCCTTCACCGCCGCCGACGGGCGGCCACTGGTCACTCCGGTCTGGTTCGTGCTGGAGGATGACGCGGTCGTGTTCAACACGGGCGATACCTCGGCCAAAGGCAGGTCCATCACCCGCGACGGGCGGCTGAGCATGATCGTGGATCTGGAGGAGCCGCCGTACGGCTATGTCCAGGTGCAGGGCAAGGCCGAAACCTCCGATGATCCAGGTGAATTGGTGCGCACCGCCACCCTGATCGCCGAACGCTATATGGGCGCGGATCGGGCGGAGGAATTCGGCAGGCGCAATGGCACCCCCGGGGAACTGGTGGTCCGTCTCGTCCCCGCCAAGGTGACCGCGGTCTTCGACATCAGCGGCTGACGCGGACCGCATCCCCGCGCCGAGCGGGGGGTACGAGGTCGCGGCACCGGTGTCGAGTGCCAGACTCGGCGCATGACTGTGCACTTCATCGGGGCCGGACCCGGAGCGGCGGACCTGCTGACCGTGCGCGCGGTGGGGCTGCTGCGCGAGTCGCCCGTCTGCCTCTACGCGGGGACGTATCTGGATCCCGAGGTGCTGGCGCACTGCGCGCCCGATGCCGAGCTCATCGATACCCAGGGCCTGGATCTGGATCAGATCATCGAGCACTGCGTGCGAGCCACGAACAAGGGGCGGGACGTCGCTCGCCTGTGTTCGGGGGACCCGTCCATATATTCGGCCCTCGCCGAGCAGACGCGCAGGCTCGACGCCGCCGGTGTCCCGTGGGATGTCACCCCCGGCGTGCCCGCCTACGCCGCCGCGGCGGCCCTGCTGGGCACCGAACTGACCGTCCCGGAGCTCACCCAGTCAGTGGTGTTGACGCGCACCCGGGCGCGTTCGACCGTCATGCCCGAAACCGAGGCGCTCGCCAACTTCGCGCGCACCCGCGCGACGCTCGTATTGCATCTGGCTGTCACTCGCATCCGAACCCTCGCGCGGGAGCTGGTCCCGGAGTACGGCGCCGACTGTCCGGTCGCGGTCGTCTATCGCGCCAGTCAGCCCGAACAGCAGGTCCTGCGCGGCACCCTCGCCGATATCGCGGACCGGGTGGAGGACGCCGAACTGCGTCGGGCGGCGGTGATCCTGGTCGGCAGGGCCCTGGCGAAATCGGTGGATTGCGCCCGGTCCCACCTGTACGACCCGGCTCGGGACAGGACGCATATCACTGGGTGAGACCGCGAAATGCGGTGATAGCGCGGAGCTATGGTGCTTCTTCGTAATGGGTTGCCAGCTGCCGGTAGATTGGTTCGGGTGCTCAGCAGCTTTGTACCAATAGCGGTCGATGAACCTTCGGACGTTCGTACGCCCATGTAACAACTTCGGTCGACTGGGTAGATAGCCCAGAGGATCTCAAAAATACGTGAAGTGAGCCCCGAGCATCGGACGCCACCCATGGCTGGTGTGGCGTCCTGTTCGGGTTTTCGGTGGGGAGCGCTGTGGTGTTCCAGAAGCGAGGTTTGGGTTGGACCGGCTAGATTTCGGCGGCAACGGCGAAGCTGGCAGCGAAATCGCGCCGGGATCGGGCGAGGCTTTCCCGCTGTCGCCCGCTCAGCTGGGCATTTGGTACGCCCAGCATCTCGACCCGCAGGTGCCGATCAATATCGCGCAGTACGTCGAACTGCGCGGTGAGATCGACGTTCCGCTGTTGGAGCAGGCCATGGTCGACGGTTCGCTCGAGGTCGGCTCCGGCTTCCTGCGCATCATCGAGCGCAATGGCGAACCGCTGCAGCTCATCGATACCTCCCTGGACCGCACGATCTACCAGATCGATGTGCGCGATGCCGAGGATCCGCGTGCGGCCGCCCTGGAGTGGATGCGCGCGGACTACAGCCGTCCGCTCGACCTCACCGCCGACCGGCTCATCCGCTCGGCCATGATCCGCCTGGGCGAGGACCACTACTACTGGTACGCCCGCGTGCACCACATCGTGCTCGACGGCTTCGGCGCCATGACGTACATGAGCCGGGTCGCCGAGATCTACACCGCGCGCTTCAACGGCGTAGAGCCCGCGCCCTCCAAGGCCACCCCGCTGGCCACCCTGGTCGAGCAGGAGTTCGCCTACCGCGACAGCACCCGCTTTCTCGCGGACAAGGCGCACTGGTCCGAGCGAGTCGCCGGATTGGAAGAGGGGACGAGTCTGTCCGGGCGCAGCGCGCCGCCCTCGGCCGTCAACACCATCGCCTCGGCCTCGCTCACCGACGATCAGACCGAACTGCTGGACACCGCGGTGGCGGTGCACGAATCCTCCCCGGCGGCAATGCTCATCGCCGGTTTCGCCGGATATCTGGCGCAGTGGACCGGTTCGGAGGATGTCATCCTCTCGCTGCCGGTGACCGCGCGTACCACCGCGATCATGCGGCGCTCCGGCGGCGCGGTATCGAATATCGTGCCGCTGCGCCTGCGCGTGGGTCACGGCACCACCATTGCCGAACTGCTCAAGCAGGTCACCGTCGAGGTGTCGGGCGCACTGCGGCATCAGCGGTACCGGCATGAGGACATTCGCCGCGACAGCGCGGGCGAGGGCGTGGTGACCCGGGAGTTCTTCGGGCCCTGGGTCAACATCATGCTGTTCCACAATGAGGTCACCCTCGGCCCGGTCACCGGTGAGTACAGCGTGCTCTCCACCGGTTCGGTCGAGGATCTGGGCATCAACTTCTACCAATCGGTGGCGGGTACCCGGAACCATATCGACTTCGAGACCAATCCGAACCTGTACACCGAAACCGAGACGCACCAGCATCATTCGCGTTTCCTGGAATTCTTCGACCGGTTCCTGTCGGCCGCCGCCGAACAGCGGGTGTGGGACCTGCCCATCACCACCGCGGCCGAGCGCACCCGCACCCTGGTGGAGTGGAATTCGGCGGGACACGAGGTCCCGACCACCACGCTGCCGGAGCTGCTGGACGCCCAGATTCCGCTGACGCCGGACAATATCGCCCTCGAATTCGAGGGCGAGACCCTGACGTACGCCGAGTTCGGCGAGCGCGTCAATCGCCTGGCGCGGTTCCTGATCGCCGATGGCGTCGGCCCGGAATCGCTTGTCGCCCTTGGTATGCGGCGCTCGCTGGAGCTGGTCGTCGGTATGCACGCGGTGCTGCGCGCCGGTGGCGCGTACGTGCCCATCGATCCCGATCACCCGGCCGATCGCACCGCCTACATCCTCGAGTCCGCGGCACCGGTCTGCGTGCTGACCACCGCGCGCGATGAGCTCCAGCTCCCGGATTCGGTGCGGCGCTTGGAGATCGACACCCTCGATGTCTCGGGTTACTCGAATCAGCCTGTGACGGACGCGGATCGGATCGCCCCGCTGCGCCCGCTCAATACCGCGTACGTCATCTACACCTCGGGTTCCACCGGCCGCCCCAAGGGGGTCGCGGTCACCCACCACGCCATTGTCAATCAAGAACTCTGGATGCTCGACGAGTACGGGTTCACGGCCGACGATGTCTACCTGCAGAAGACCGCCACCACCTTCGACGTCTCGCTGTGGGGTTACTTCCTGCCGCTGATGGTGGGCGCGAAGATGATCATCGCGACCCCGGACGGGCATCGCGATCCGGTCTACGTCGCGGAGACCATCGCGCGCCACGGGGTCACGGTCACCGACTTCGTACCGTCCATGCTGACCGTCTTCGTCTCGCATGCCAGTGCGGCGCAGTGTGTTTCGCTCCGGACCGTCTTCGTCATCGGTGAGGCGCTGCCGCCCGAGACCGGTGCGAGCTTCCGCGCGCTGAGCAGTGCGGGTCTGCACAACCTGTACGGCCCCACCGAGGCCGCGGTCTCGGTGACGTACTGGGAGAACACCGACGCCGACACCGGCACCGTGCCGATCGGCGTGCCGGAGTGGAATGTCGATGTCTACGTACTGGATTCGCGGCTGCGCCCGGCCGCGGTCGGCGCACACGGTGAGCTGTACCTGGGCGGGCGTCAGCTCGCGCGCGGGTACAAGGGCCGTCCGGATCTGACCTCGGATCGCTTCGTCGCGAACCCGCTCTCGGCCGCCGGCGAACGCATGTACCGCACCGGTGACCTGGTGCGCTGGAACGCTTCCGGCGCACTGGAATACATCGGCCGCACCGACTTTCAGGTCAAGTTCCGCGGCCAGCGCATCGAGCTCGGTGAGATCGAGACCGATCTGCTCGCGCATCCGGCCGTCAGCCAGGCCGCCGTCCTGGTCATGGACACCGCGACCGGTCAGCAGCTGGTCGCGTACGTGGTGCCCATGCCCGGCCAGAGCATCGATCCGGCCGAGCTCACCCGCTTCGCCGCCGAGAAGCTGCCGACCTACATGGTCCCGGCCTCGATCATGGTGCTGGAAGCCTTCCCGCTCAACACCTCCGGCAAGCTGGACCGCAAGGGCCTGCCCGATCCGGTGTTCAGCGTGGACGCCGCCGGATACCGCGCCCCGCGCACCGCCGCCGAGGAGATCGTGGCGGGCATCTTCGCCGATGTGCTCGGCCACGAGCGCGTCGGGATCGACGACAACTTCTTCGATCTGGGCGGTAACTCCCTGGTGGCCACCCAGGTGGTGGCCCGCATCTCGGCCGCGTTCTCCACCCGCCTGGGTGTGCGCGCGCTCTTCGAGACGCCCACCGTCGCGGGCATCGCCACCCGGATGGAGAACACCGCCCCGTCCGATGTCTCGCGGCCGCCGCTGGTGGCGCGGCCGCGTCCGGAGCGGGTGCCGCTTTCCCTTGCGCAGCAGCGCATGTGGTTCCTGAACCAGTTCGATCCGAACGTCCCGACCTACAACCTCCCGTTCGTGGTGCGGTTGCGCGGCGGTGTCGATATCGAGGCGCTGCAACTGGCGCTGCACGATGTGGTCGAGCGCCAGGAATCGCTGCGCACCATCTTCCCCGAATCCGGGGACGGCGGTCTGCAGCAGGTGCTGCCGATGGCCGAGGTGGATCTCGGTATCGAGGTCCAGCGCATCGATGAGCACGAATTGTTCGCCGGTCTGGCCGAATTCGCCTCGCGCGGCTTCGACGTCTCACGCGAGCTGCCCATTCGGGTCCGGGTCTTCCAGGTCGGTGAGGCGACCGCCGAATCGGCCGACTACGCCGTGGCCTTCGTGGTGCATCACATTGCCGCGGACGGTTTCTCGTTCGGTCCGCTCTCGCGCGATATGACCGCCGCCTATCTGGCACGGGTGGCCGGACAGCAGCCCGCGTGGGCCCCGCTGCCGGTGCAGTACCAGGACTTCTCCATCTGGCAGCGCGAGGTGCTGGGTTCGGAGTCCGATCCCGAATCGATGGCCGCGCGCCAGATCGACTACTGGCGTTCGTCACTGGCGGGTCTGCCCGACCAGCTGGACCTGCCCGCGGATCGCCCGCGCCCGCCGGTGCAGTCCTTCCGGGGTAACCGGGTCACCTTCGAGATCCCGGCCGAACTGCATGCCAAGCTCACGGGATTGGCTCGCGCACAGGGTGTTTCGCTGTTCATGGTGATGCACTCCGCACTTGCGGTGCTGCTGGCCCGCCTGTCCGGGACCTCCGATATCGCCATCGGCACCCCGGTCGCGGGCCGTGGTGAGCAGGCCCTGGACGATTTGATCGGCATGTTCGTCAACACCCTGGTATTGCGCTCGGAAGTGCGTGGGGCCGAGAGCTTCACCGATTTCCTGGCCCGCACCCGGGAAGCGGATCTGGCGGCCTTCGCCAATACCGATGTGCCGTTCGAGCGCCTGGTCGAGGTCATCAACCCGACCCGTTCACAGGCCCGGCATCCGCTGTTCCAGACCATGCTCTCGTTCCAGGAGATGTCGCACGGCTCCATGGAACTGCCCGGACTCACCGTGTGGGCGGATGAGCTCGAAGTCGATATCGCCAAATTCGACCTGCAGTGGACGCTCACCGAACAGCGCGGCATGTCCGGTCAGCCCGCCGGACTCTCGGTGGTGCTGTCCTACGCCACCGATCTGTTCGATGCCGAGACCGTCGCCGAATTCGGGCACCGCTATCTGCGCGTGCTCGAAACCGCCGTCGCCGCACCGGAAATCGTGGTCCGCGATATCGACGTCCTCAACGAGGACGAGCGCGCCCTGGTCCTGGGTGACTGGAGCCGCAACGCGCACGCGCTGCCCGCCGCCGGGACGGTGCTGGACCTCTTCGAGGAGCAGGTCCGTCTGCGCCCGCACGGCACCGCGCTCATCTTCGATCCCGGTGAGCGCAGCGGCAGTATGTTCGGCGCGCCCGCCGAACTCAGCTACGCCGACTTCTCCGGCCGGGTGAATCGCCTGGCGCGCAAGCTCATTGCTGAGGGGGTGGGCCCGGAGACGCTGGTCGCGGTCGGGATTCGCCGCTCCGTCGACATGCTGGTGGCCATCTACGCCACCCTCACCGCCGGTGGCGGGTACGTGCCGGTCGATCCCGATCATCCGGCCGAGCGCACCGAATACGTGCTGGCGAGTTCGCGGCCGGTGGTCCTGCTCACCACCACCGATGACGCGGTCGAGACCGCCGATTGCACCGTGCTGCACCTGGATTCGCTGGATCTGAGCGAATTCGACGATGCCCCGGTGACGTCCGCCGATCGATCGGCTCCGCTGCGCCCGTCGAACACCGCGTACGTGCTCTACACCTCCGGCTCGACCGGTCGCCCCAAGGGCGTCGCGGTGCCGCACAGCGCGGTGCTGAACCAGATCGCCTGGATCACCGCCGAATACGGCATCGACGACACCGATGTGATCCTGCAGAAGACCCCCGTCACCTTCGACGTGTCGGTCTGGGAACTCTTCGGTTCGCTCGCCGTCGGCGCGCAGCAGGTCATCGCGGCCCCGGACGGTCACCGCGATCCCATGTACCTGTCCGAGGTCATCGGACGGCACCGGGTCACCATGACCTCCTTCGTGCCGTCCATGCTGAGCGTCTTCGCCTCCAGCGCCTCGGCAGCCGAATGCCTGTCGCTGCGTGCGGTTCTGGTCGCCGGTGAGGCCCTGCCGCCCGCCACGGTCACCGCGTTCCGGCGCTTCTCCACCGCGGCCGTGCACAACCTGTACGGCCCGACCGAATTCACCGTGCACGCCACCTACGCGGCCATCGGCAACCCCACCCCGACCGCGGTGCCCATCGGCCGCCCGGTGTGGAACGCGCAGACCTATGTCCTGGACGAGGGCCTGCGCCCCGTTCCGGCGGGCGTTCCTGGTGAGCTGTACCTGGGTGGCGCGCAGGTCGCGCGCGGCTACTACGGCCGCCCCGATCTGAGTGCCGAGCGCTTCGTCGCCGACCCGTTCGGCACCGCGGGCGCGCGCCTGTACCGCACCGGAGACCTGGTGCGCTGGAATGCCTCCGGCGCGCTGGAGTACATCGGCCGCACCGATTTCCAGGTCAAGTTCCGCGGTCAGCGCATCGAACTCGGTGAGATCGAGACCGCGCTGCTCGGGCATCCCTCGGTCAATCAGGCCGTGGTCCTGGTCATCGACACCGTCGCCGGTGATCAGCTGGTCGCCTACGTGGTGACCCGCGGCCCGGTCGATCTGGACAGCGTCAAGGCGCTGCTGCACCGCACGCTGCCCGCGTACATGGTGCCGTCGGCTTTCGTCGTGCTGGAAGCCTTCCCGCTCAACGCCTCCGGCAAGCTGGATCGCCGCGCGCTGCCCGCCCCGGTGTTCGAGGTGCGCGAATTCCGGGCTCCCACAACGCCTATCGAAGAGATCGTGGCGCAGATCTTCGGCGAGGTGCTGGGCGTCGCCCGCGTCGGCGTCGACGACGACTTCTTCGAACTCGGCGGCAACTCGCTCATCGCCACCCAGGTCGCCACCCGCCTGGGCACCGCCCTCGATACTCGCGTGCCGGTGCGCATGCTGTTCGAGGCCGCCACCGTCGCGGCCCTGGCGGCGCGCGTCGAATCGCATGCCGGTGACGGTGCGCGCAAGGCCCTGGTCGCCCGTGAGCGGCCCAGTGAGATCCCGCTTTCCCTTGCGCAACAGCGCATGTGGTTCCTGAACCGGTTCGACACCGCTTCCGCGGTGAACAATATCCCGGTCGCCATCCGGCTCTCGGGCGAGCTGGATGTGGCCGCGCTGCAGGTCGCGGTCATCGATGTGATCGACCGGCACGAATCGTTGCGCACCGTCTTCCCGGAGACCGTGCACGGACCGGTCCAGAGGGTGCTGGACGCCGCGCAGATCGTGCCCGACCTGACCCCGGTGCCGGTCACCCAGGCCAATCTCATCGACCACCTGGTCGAGCTGGCGTCGATGGCCTTCGACGTCACCGATGAGGTGCCGATGCACGCGGCGCTGTTCGAACTCAGCGAGACCGAGTTCGTGCTCGGCATGGTGGTGCACCACATCTCGGCGGACGGCTGGTCCATGGGGCCGCTGGCCCGCGATGTCATGGTCGCCTACGCCGCCCGCACCTCGTGGGAGGCGCCGGCCTGGGCCGAACTGCCGGTGCAGTACGCCGACTACGCGCTCTGGCAGCGCGAGGTGCTGGGCTCGGAGGACGATCCGAACTCGTTGATCTCCAAGCAGATTCGGTACTGGGCCGATACCCTGGCCGATCTGCCGGATGAGCTGGTGCTGCCCTCGGATCGCCCGCGCCCGCCCGCCGCCTCGTACCGGGGCGGCACCTATCCGTTCGCCATCTCCGCGCAGACGCAGCAGCGCCTGGTGGAGCTGGGCCGCCGGCACAATGCCTCGCTGTTCATGGTGCTGCACAGTGCCCTCGCGGTGCTGCTGGCCCGGATGTCCGGGACCTCCGATATCGCCATCGGCACCCCGGTGCACGGTCGTGGTGAGGCCGCGCTGGACGACCTGATCGGCATGTTCGTCAACACCCTGGTGCTGCGCAGCGAGGTGGACGGCGAGAAGACCTTCGCCGATCTGCTCGCCCAGGCCCGCGAGAGCGATCTGCACGCCTTCGCGCACGCCGATGTGCCGTTCGAACGCCTCGTGGAGGTGCTCAACCCGGCGCGTTCGCAGGCCCGGCATCCACTGTTCCAGGTCATGCTGACCTTCCAGAACACCCGCCAGGCCAGCCTGGAGCTGCCCGGACTCTCGGTCAACGGCGTCGACTACGACGCCCAGCTGGCCAAGTTCGATCTGCAATTGACCCTGCAGGAGGCGCAGGACGAGCACGGTGAGAACGCGGGCATGTCCGCCGAGTTCTCCTATGCGCGTGACCTTTTCGACGAGTCGACGGTCGCCGCGTTCGCGCATCGGCTGGATTTGATTCTCGCGGCCGTCGTCGCCGATCCGGAGCGGCCGATCGGCGATATCGATCTGCTGGTCGCCGGTGAGCGCGAGCAGGTGCTCGATGTATGGAACGACACCGCGTTCGAACTCGGTGGCGTACTGCCCGCACTGCCGGAAGGCGATGCGGCCACCTTGGTTTCGCTCTTCGAGGCACAGGCGCTGACCAGCCCGGACGCGATTGCCGTCAGTTTCGAGGGGACAAGTCTGTCCTACGCCGAGTTCTCCGGCCGGGTGCATCGCCTGGCCCGCAAGCTCATGGCGCAGGGCGTCGGCGCGGAATCGCTGGTGGCCCTGGCCATTCGGCGTTCGGTGGATCTGGTTGTCGCCATGTACGCGGTGCTCGAGGCCGGTGGCGCGTACGTGCCGCTGGATCCCGATCAGCCGCTCGAGCGCATCGATTACGTCCTCGATACCGCGCGCCCGGTCGCCATTCTGACCACGGGTCGCGATGACTTCGTGACGGGCCGCAATGTGCCGGTGCTCGAGGTCGACACCCTCAACCTCGAGGGTTACTCGGCCGCACCGATCGCCGATTCCGAACGGGC
>NZ_BDAW01000101.1 GCF_001625085.1 Nocardia acidivorans NBRC 108247 | reverse complement strand
CGGGGCCGGGGCCGGGGCCGGGGCAAGGGCAAGGGCAGGGGCCACCGCCACGGCATCCCCGGTGGTCGCCGCCGCGGCGGCGCTCACCACGCAGGACATCACCACCCGGGTGCAGGACGCCCTGCGCTTGGTCATGGGCCTGGACACCACCGAACCCATCGACGGCTCCGTGCCGCTGGTGGCGCTCGGCCTGGATTCCCTGCAAGCCCTGGACCTGCGCAAGCTCATCGAAACCCAACTCCAGCGGGATCTGCCCGTCACCGCGATCCTCGGCGGGGCCTCACTGGACGAAGTGGTGTCACTGCTCGGCTAGTCGCACACCGCCGAAATACCAAGGAAGCAGGGGGAATACCTGAATGACGAGGATGGAGAACACGGTGCCCGAACCGCAGGACGCGATCATCGTCGAGTCCGTGCACAAATCCTTCGGGGCGGTGCGGGCCCTGCGGGGCATCAGCTTCACCGCACCCGCGGGCAGCGTGCTGGGCGTGCTCGGCCCCAATGGCGCGGGTAAGACCACCACGGTCTCGGTGCTGTCCACGCTGGTGAAGCCCGATGCGGGCCGCGCGGTGGTGGCGGGCTACGACGTGGTGCGCCGGCCCACCGAGGTGCGCGCCTCCATCATGCTGACCGGGCAGTACGCGGCACTCGACGAAATGCTCACCGGCCGTGAGAATCTCGTTCTCTTCGCCCGCCTGCTCGGCCTGCGCCGCAAACAGGCCCGTACCCGCGCGGACGAACTCCTGGAGCAGTTCACCCTCACCGAGGCCGCGGACCGCCGCGTCGGCCAGTACTCCGGCGGTATGCGCCGCCGCATCGATATCGCCTGCGGCCTGGTGCGCCCACCGCGCGTGGTCTTCCTCGACGAACCCACCACGGGCTTGGACCCGGTCAGCCGCCAAAGCCTCTGGGCCCTGGTGCGCGACCTCAAACAGCAGGGCGTCACCGTCCTGCTCACCACCCAGTACCTGGAGGAGGCGGATGCCCTGAGCGACAACATCATTGTCGTGGATCACGGCACCGTCATCGCCGAAGGCACCGCCGACCAACTCAAGGCCCGCTCGGGCTCCAGCTACTGCGAAGTGGTCCCCGTCGACGCCGCCGATGTCCCCCGCCTGGTGACCACCCTCTCCACCCTGGGCGAGGTCACCGTGCCCGACTCCGCCGATCGCGTCGCCCTCCCCGCCCCCGGCGGAGCCGCCACCCTCACCGAGGCCCTGCGCCGAATCAACAGCAGCGGAATCGAATTGATAGACATCGCCCTACGCCGCCCCTCCCTCGACGAGGTCTTCATCGAACTGACCAAGCCCACCCCCGCCGAGGTGACGGCATGAATCGAACCGCGACCCAACCTCCCACACCCGCCCGCCGAACCCGCGCGAGCGACATCACCTCCCGAACCCGCGCGAGCGACATCACCTCTCGAACCCGTCCGCGTGACATCGCCTCCCGAACCTGTGCGGGTGACGTCGCCTCTCGAACCTGTGCGGGTGACGTCGCCTCCCGAACCTGTGCGGGTGACATCGCCTCCCGAACCTGTGCGGGTGACATCACCCTCCGTCATCCCGGCACGCTTTTGGCCGGGATCCATACCGACGGCACAGCAACGGGATTGGATAGAGCCCGGCCGAAGACCCGTCAATGTGCCGAGGCGGCCTCACGACGTCGGCCCCGGCCTTCGGAGGCACTCGCATGAATCAGGCTGTCATCGAACGTGTTCCGTCCGGACTGCAATGGTCGGCACTGAGCGAGCGCGGAATTCGCGCCGCGCTGCGTGAGGGTGATGTGGTGCTGGCGTCGGCCGCGCCGGTCGCCATCTACGTTTGCTTCTACATCCCACTGCGTAAGTCCATGTCCGCCACCGGAATCGACTTCGCGCAGTATCTGCTGCCGTTGGTCGCGGTGTACGCCATGTTCTTCACCGCCATGTTCGCCGCCGATCGCGCGGGGCGTGAGGTCGCGGGCGGTATGGCTACTCGGCTGCGGTCGCTGCCGGTGCGATCATGGGTGCCGGTGGCCGCGCGAATGTCCGCGAATCTGCTGCGCGGCTGTGCCGCCCTCACCAGTGCGCTGGTGGTGGGTATCGCGTTCGGCTTCCGTTTCCACGATCCGGTCACCGCGCTGGTATTCGTCCTGGTAGCACTGGCTTTCGGTGCCGTCGTCGTCATTGCGGCCGATGCCCTGGGCACCGCCACCCGCAATCCCGAACTCGGCGGCACCGTGCTGTTCGTACCCCAGCTCCTGCTGATCATGACCTCCACCGGCTTCGTCCCCGCCGAAGGCTTTCCGGGCTGGATTCAAGGCTGGGCCCGCAATCAGCCCGTCTCCCAGGTGACTTCGGCCCTGCGCGGTCTCGCCGACGGCCGCTACCCGTCCGAACTCGGCGTGGCCGCCCTGTGGATCGCGGGCCTGCTGATCGTGGGCGCGGTTCTGGCCACCCGCGCGGAAGGACGACGCGCGTGAATGCCGAAGCCGCTGTGCTGCAACCCGTTACGACCACCTCCGGCTCCCTCCCGAGCCAGGTGCTGATCGAGACCGGGCGCCTGCTGCGCCGCTGGTCCCGCCAGCAGGAGGTGATGACCAGCGCCCTGGTGCTCCCGGTCCTGCTGCTGCTCATGTTCGACCTGGTGCTGGACCGCTCGCTGGGCCTGTCCTCGGACGCCGACCCCATCTACGGTTTCGTCCCCATGATCGCCGTAGCCGGCGCCATGTACGGCGCGATGGGCACCGGCCTGTCCCTCTACGGCGAACGTCAGAGCGGTCTGCTGCGCCGCTTCTGGGTGCTCCCCATCCACCGCTCGGCGGCCATGCTCGGCCGCCTGCTCGCCGAATGCGCCCGCGCCGCCGTGGTCACCCTCGTGGTGGTGCTGATCGGCCTGCTGCTGGGCCTGCGCTTCCAGCAGGGCTGGCCGGGTGTGTTCGGAGTGCTCGCCGTCCCGGTCCTGGTCATCGCGGGTTTCACCCCGGCGGTAATCCTGGTGGGCGTCAGCCGAATCGGCGACAAGGTGGTCCAATTGGCCGCCATGGTCGTCCTGATCGGCATGTTCTTCAACTCCGGCTTCGTCCCCCTGGACAACTACCCGGAGCTCATCCAGCCGATCGTCCGCGCCCAGCCGATGAGCTGCGCCATCGAAGCCATGCGCGGCTTCATCCTGGGCGGCCCGGTCGCCACCCCACTGCTCCAGACGGCGGCGTGGTCACTCGGACTCGCCGCCGTCTTCGGCGTGCTGGCCGTGCGCGGCTACCGCGCCGCGGCCGAAAGTTGAACCGTCGTCGACGATTCGCCCGTCAGTGCGTCACCAGCCTCCAGTCGTCGG
This sequence comes from Nocardia acidivorans NBRC 108247, assembly GCF_001625085.1. Classification (GTDB taxonomy): domain Bacteria; phylum Actinomycetota; class Actinomycetes; order Mycobacteriales; family Mycobacteriaceae; genus Nocardia; species Nocardia acidivorans. The sequence continues at coordinate 28,322 of NZ_BDAW01000101.1, read as the reverse complement.
GGAGGTTGGAGGCGGTGACGCGGTCACCCTCCACCACCAGATCGATGACCGCCCCGCCCAGCCGCAGATCGGTGAGTTCCACCCGCCCCCAGCGTTCGGGCAGGTGGGGCAGCACCGTCAGCGTCCGGCGCGGGATATCCGGATCCAGCCCCAGGAACGACCGCACCAGCAGCAGCGGCGCAGCACTGGCCCACGCCTGCGGTGAGCAGGAGGTCGGATAGGGGACCGGTGCCGCGAACTTGGATCGCGGGAAACCGCAGAACAATTCGGGCAGCCGCCCGCCGAAACTGCCCGCCGCGTCCAGCAGGCCCTCCGCGAGCCGGGTGGCCAATTCGATGGCTCCGGGAATATGCCGGTACCGCAGCAGTCCCGCCACACCGATCGCCGTATCGTGCGGCCATACCGAGCCATTGTGGTAACTCATCGGATTGAACGCGCCCATCTTGGAAGAGAGCGTGCGCAAACCGAATCCGGTATCCATATCCGCGGCCGAGAGTTTCTTTATCACCTCCGCCGCATGCTCGTCCGAGACGATTCCCGACCACAGGCAGTGCCCGATATTGCTGGTGAGCGCGTCCAGTTTGCGTTTATTGCCATCCAAAGCAACGGCGAACCAACCCTTTTCGGGCAACCAGAACGCCTCGGCGAATTTGGTGCGCAATTCGGCGGCGCGGTCGCGCAGATGTCCGGCCGTGGTGCCGTCCCCGAACTCCTCGGCCAGTTCCGCGCGGGCCAGCAGTGCGGCGTAGGCGTACCCCTGCACCTCGCAGAGCGCGATCGGCGGTTCCGGCAGATGTCCGGCCGCGTCATTGATGCCGTCGAAACTGTCCTTCCAGCCCTGATTGATGAGCCCGCGATCGGTGGCGCGCCGATACTCCACGAACCCGTCACCGTCGCGATCGGCGTAATCCGCGATCCACGCCAGCGCGGCATCGGCGGCCGGCAGCAGCGCCTGCACCGCCTCGGTTTCCGCGCCCCAGCGCCGCGCCTGCGCCAGCAGCATGACGAAAAGCGGTGTGGCGTCCACGGTTCCGTAGTATGTCTCACCGCCCAGCACCGCGCCCGAGGCCGGACCGCGCCGCATCTCGTGCATGATGCGGCCCGGCTCCTCCTCGGTCATGGGATCCACCCGCTGCCCCTGCATCTCGGCCAACTGCTGCATGGTGCCCAGCGCGAGCCCGACATCCAGCGGCAGCGCCATCCACGCGGTGAGCAGTGAATCGCGGCCGAACAGCGTCATGAACCAGGGCGCGCCCGCGGCCACGAACGGCCGCCCGCCCCGATTGTCGTCATGGATCTGCAATGCGCCCAAATCGCTTTCGGTGCGCGCCAATACCAACGCCAACCGCGGATCGGTGGAGGTGATATTGGTGGCGGTATCGCGCCAGGCCGCGATCTTGCGACTCGGCTCGCTGAATTCGTAATGCTCGCCGACTCGCAGCGGGGAGTGGATGGTCTGGCTGCCCATGGTGGGCTGGGCCAGGATCTCGGTCTGCCAGCTGCCACCGGCGGGCACCACGGCCCGCCAGGACAGCGAACCCGGAAGCACCACCGGCGTTTCCGAGGAGGAGACCGACAGTCCCCGCGAACGATCCGACCGGTCGTTTAGTAGCAGCTCCAGATCGGTGACCAGGATTTCCGCGCGCGCACTCGCCGTACGCCCTTCCTTCACCGCGAACAGATCCACGAAATCGGCGTCGATCAGCAATTGCAGATCCACCGCCGTGGTCTCGCGACCCATATTCTCGACCGTGATGGTTTCCCGAAGACCATCCGCTACCAAACGCTCTCGCACAATGAGAACCGTGCTGTCCGCTGCGCCGACCCGGGGAGGCCGGCGCAGTATGAACCGGGCGGTGAAGGCCTCCGGGCTCAATACCGACAGCGGCTCCGGCCGCTGCCCATCCAATCGCAGTTCCCAGCGGGACAGCACCCGGGCATCGCGGAAGAACAGTCCGTACGGGGTACCCGGCTCGACATCGCCGAGCCGATCCGACAAACAGAACGTACTGCCCTCCACCAGCGTCACCGCACCGCCGGCACCGCCCAGCGCGGACGGTTCACCCCCGTTGAGCACGGTCGGAACCTCTTCGTTCACTCAGACTCTCCCCTTCGATGATGTGGTCGATCCGGAGCCCCGCCCCGGCCCGGTACCCGCCGAACGCTGCGGGGCGGGCAGGGACTGATGCGCGGCATTGGCGGACCAGCCGTGCACGGCGGTGGTGCGACCCACGCGGCGCGGCCGATAGCCCCGGACCACCCGCTGATAGATCTCCTCGTACCCGCGCCCGAGGGTGTCCGCGCCGAAATGGTCGACCACATGCGCGCGCATGGCCGCCGGATCATAGGTCTGCACTTCCTTGACGGCCGTGGCCAATTCGGCGGGATCATCGCAGATCCGGCCGGTGACACCGTCGACGATCACCTCGGCGACCGCACCACCGCGCAGGGCCACCACCGGGGTGCCGCACACCATCGCCTCGATCATCACCATGCCGAACGGTTCCTCCCAGCGCACCGGGAACAGCAGGCAGCGCGCCCCGGCGAGCAATGCACGTTTGGCCACGGCATCGGCCATACCGAACATGTGATCGCGCTCGGTGAGCAATGGCCGTACCGCGCTGTCGAAATAACGCAGCTCGGGCGGTTCGGCGCATTTTCCGGCGAGTACCAGCGGGATATCGGCGGCATGCGCGGCCTCCAGCGCCAGATGCGGCGCTTTGTCCTCGGTGAACCGACCCAGGAACAGAGCGTAGTCGTCCTTCTCCGCGCGGTAGGGCCAATCCTCCACACGGAGCGCATTATGGACGCGGCCAACCCAATTCAGATCCGGTGCGAGCGAGCGCTGGCGATCGCTGATCGCCACCAGGTGCGCTTCCTCGCCGAGCTCGCTGTAGTACAGGTACGGATCGCCGTTCACCGGGCCGTGCACGGTCACCACCGTGGGCAGGCCCAGATCGCGATAGACCGGCGTATTCAGCGCACCCGCGAATGTGTGATCGTGCACCACATCCAGTCCGGTCGCGGCCAGCCGCTCCAGTGCCCGCCGAACCTTCAACGCGTGCACCACCTCCGGGAACGGATCCCCGAGCCGATCGGCTTGAATCCGATCCCACAGCGGGATCAACCGCCCGCGGGTACCGTTCACACCCGCGCCCAGCAGTGTCACCTCGTGCCCGCGATCGACCAGGGCGTCGACCAGATCGGCGACGACGGCCTCCACGCCGCCGTATGCCTTGGGCGGGATGTCGAAGTACGGGGGCACCACCATCGCGATGTGCAACCGATCGCGGTCGAGGGATGCGAATTCGAATGCGGCGCTCATGGCCACTCCTTCCGGAACACCGTCGAGACCCGGGATTTCGGGTGACGACACTGGCGGCCGACTCCGGTGGCAGATCGAAAGCGACTATGCCGCAGTGGACGACCGGTTCACCGTGCGCGTCATAGCGCGGGTGAACCGGTCCTCAGGTCCGACAGCACGCTCGAGTTCTTGAACGCCTGGTGATCATCGCACCGGCCGATGCCTGTGATTCGGTGACAACGCACAAAGATTCGGCGTGGACGACTCCAGCACCATTGGCGAGACCGTCACCGTCGTTATCGCACGGTGCGACCGTAATTCAGGCACCCCGGGCGCGTCCTCGCGCTCGGCGGCCATTGGGTGATTTCCACAATATCGCCGAGAATCACATCCGCAGTGCGGATCGAAGAGGTTCCGGTGTTTATTGGCGGAAAGTTCAGGCCGCGTAACCGACTTCGTCATCCGCGCCGGAAGAGATCCGATCGGCCGCGGTGGCCGCGCCGGCCGCGTCCATGGCAGCGGCCGTGACCAGTGCATCCGCACCCGCGGCGGCGGTGTCGAAGACCAGCCAGCCGTCGGCGGTCCAATGCCCGCGCGCGCCCGTGCGGCAGAGGTTTCCGGTGGTGAACGGGTCCGCCACGAATCCCGGCGCGTGCGCGGCCAGCGCCGCGCCGCCGAGGTACACCTCGCCGGTCTCACCGGGGGCGACCACGTTCAGCGACGCGTCCAGCACCAGCAGTCGCGCGCCCGGAATCGGCCGTACCCGGCCCGAACCGTCCAGCGGTCCGCGCGCGGCGACGCCCGCGTACTCCGCGGCGCTGTAGGCGAATCCGGCCACCGAACCGGGGGCGATGGCGCGCAGCAGCCCGGAAAGCACCGCCGGGCAGGAGGTTCCGGTGACATCCCAGCGCCGCACCGAGGGCAGCGCCGGGGCCGGGCGATCGGCCAGCCCGGACAGGATGGCGACCGGGGCCACCACATGGGTGGCCGCGCAGGTGGAGATGAGTTCGGCCAGCGCCACCGGATCATCGCGCTGCGCCTCGGTGGCCAATACCAGGGTCGCGCCGTCCGCGAGCGCGGCGAGCAGTTCGACCGCGGCGTCCGCGCAATCCCAGCGGGTGGCGAACAGGCGCACATCGGCCGAGCCGAAGGCGCGATCGATCCGGGTCTCACGGTGATCGGCGACCACGGCGCGGCGATCATCCGCGGCGGCGGCCAGCGCGTCCGAGGTGAGCGAGATGCCGGACGCGCCGAAGGAGAGGGGCGAATCGGTCTGCGTGGCTTCGGCGATATCGCACAGCAGCGTGGCCAGACCGTCCAGACTGGGACCGGCGGTGCCGATGGCGGAGCCATCGAGCCGTCCGAAGAGTTCGGCATAGGTCAGGATGTGACCGCCGTGTCGCACCGCGGTACGCAGCACGGGCACGCGACGCCCGCATTCGATCAGCGATTCCACCGAGGGCACGTCGTACAGTTCGACTCCGTTGGCCCATTCGTCCACGAGTCGATGCCGCTGCATCGCGGAAAGACTCTCCGGCACCCTAGGCTCCATCGCTAGCACCCCCGAACAATGACTTATGCAACCCTAACCTAATCGACGCGGGACACAATAGGCAGTCCCATCGGGGATCGAACAGGCAACAGCTTTCGACAGAGAGTCGCGATGAGGTCGGTCCGCAGCTCAGCGCCCCGGAAGCGAGTAATCCTGGTCGCCTGCGCTGTTCTTTTTGCCCTGTTCGCCGCCGCCTGTGAGAAACACAACGAACCAACCGGTCCCGTCGCATCCGCACCCCGCCCCGGTCACCATTACCCATGCCTTCGGCGAAACCACCCTCGCCACCGTCCCCAAACGGATTGCGGCCCTGGGCAACCAATGGCTGGACACGGCCCAGTCACTCGGCGTCACCCCGATCGCGTACCTCAACGATCTCGCCACGCCCGCCGTCTTGCTCACCGTCGAAGAGCTGAGCGCCCTGAACCGCCCCACCCCCCTCTCCCTGCCGCACCTCCTCGACAGGCTGTAACCGGCCCTGGCCAACGCCGACGGATAGCCCTTTTCGCTGTCGTACCCGCCTGGGAAGATCGGCCGTATGCGGGTGACCGGTGAGGATGTGCGGGTGGTGGCGCTGTCGTTGGGGGAGGTGCGGGAGCGGTTCGAGTGGGAGATGCCCACCTTTCGGGTCAAGGGGAAGTTGTTTCTGACATTGCCGGAGGGGGAGACGTCCATGGCGGTGCGGTGCCCCATTGCCGAGCGCAATGAACTGGTGCTGGCGGAACCGGAGAAGTTCTGGGTGGCTCCGCACGAGGCGGGTGGGGCATGGGTGCGGGTTAGGTTGGCGGCCTTGGACGATCGGGAGGAATTGGAGGCCATCGTCGTGGATTCCTGGCGGCAGGCCGCGCCCGCGAAACTGGTGGAGGAACATTTCTCCGGGTAGCGCGGTGCGAAAGCGCTACCCGGACAGCGGGTTTCAGAAGGTGATGCGCTGATCCTCGGGGAGGAAGAGTTTATCGGTCGGCTGTACGCCGAACGCGGTGTAGAACTCCGGCAGGTTGCGAACCACCTGGTTGCAACGGAATTCGTCGGGGGAGTGGGTGTCGGTGAGCGATTCCGCCGCCAGCTCCTTGGTCATCTTGACCCGCCAGCCGCGCGCCCAGGACAGGAACATGGTCCGGTAGTCCGGATTGTCATTGCCCGCACGCTTTTCGGCAATGCGGTAGGCGGCCAGGGCAATCTCCAGACCGCGCAGATCGGCGAGGTTCTCGCCCAGGGTGAGGCGGCCGTCCACATGCTGATCGGGGGTCAGGCCCTCGGGGACCAGCGGATCGAATTGCGCCACCAGCTTATCCGCGGTCGCGTCGAACGCCTTGCGATCATCGGCGCTCCACCAGTCGTGCAGATTGCCGTCGCTGTCGTATTTGGAGCCCTGATCGTCGAAGCCGTGCCCGATCTCATGGCCGATGGTCGCGCCCACCGCGCCGAAGTTCACCGCGAGCTGCGCGTCCTTGTCGAAGTACGGGGCCTGCAAATACGCTGCGGGGAAGACGATTTCGTTCAGCGGCGGCGAATAGTAGGCATTGACCGTCTGCGGGCTCATGCTCCACTCGGTCTTGTCGACCGGCTTGCCCAGGCGATCCCAATCCCGCTTGTTCTCGAAAACCCCGATATTGCGCAGGGATTCGATGAGCTTGCCGCGCACGATCTTCAACTGCGAGTAGTCCACCCAGTTGTCCGGGTAGCCGATCTTGACCCGCATCTTGTCCAGCTTGGCCAGCGCCGCGTCCCGGGTGGGCTGGGTCATCCAGCGATTGGTGCGGAAGTTCTCCCGATAGGCGGCCATGAGATCGTCCACCATCCGCTTGACCTCATCCTTGGACTCGGGCGGAAAGTACTGTGTCACATACAATTTGCCCAGCTGTTCGGACAGCTGCGAGTCCACCAGATCCACGCCGTACTTCCAGCGCTCGGGCCGTTCCTTCTGCCCGCGCAGCATGGTGCCGAAGAAGCGCAGGTACGCGTCATTGAAGGCCAGCGGCAGATACCGGGCGAAACCGCGCACCAGACCCAGCTTCAGATATTCGCGCCACACCGCGATATCGGTGTCGGCCCAGATCTGCGCGGCCGTGGTCACGAACGACGGCTGCCCGACCACCACCTCCGCGAACAGCTCCTTGGGCCGGTCGGTCTGACCCGCCAGCCAGGGCTCCCAATCGAATCCCTTTCCCAATTCGGTCAATTGGGTCCAGGTCATCCGGTTGTAGCTGGCATTGGCGTCCCGCGTGCGGACGCTGTCCCAGTGCGCCGCCGCGATCCGCGTCTCCAGATCGAATATCCGCTGCGCCATACCCGCCGGGTCCGGGAAGTTCGCCGCCTTGGCGGTCTCCTCCAGATAGGTGCGGTAGCCCGCGCGGATCTCGGCGTACTGCGGTTTGCGGTAGTACTCCTCGTCCAGTCCTATCCCGGCCTGTCCCACGGTCGGCACATAGCTGTCCGACTTCTTGCGGTCGACCGCGACGCCGATGCCGATCAGCCCGCTGCCGGGCAGTTCGGCCATCACGCGCGCCAGCTCGGGTTTGGTCGCGGCGTGATCGACCTTGTCGAACAGATCCGCCAGCGGCGTCAGGCCCAGCTTCTCGACGGTGTCCCAATCCACCCGGGCGTCATACAGATCGCGAATCTGCTGCGCCTCCGAACCCGGCTTCGGATCCTTGATGCCGTCGATGATGGCGCGCAATCGATCCTGGGTGCGCTCGGCGGCCTCACTGCCCGCGCCGTAACTGGTCTTGTCCGGCGGCAGCTGATAGTCGCGCAGCCACTTGCCGTTGACGTACCGGTACAGATCGTCCTGCGGCCGGACGGCCTCGTCCACCCCCGCCAGATCCGGACCCGACAACTGCTTCGGCGCTGTGTCTTTCGTGCACGATGCCAGTGCGGCGGCGGCCGGAACCAGCCCGAGTGCGATCAGAAAAGCGCGGCGATCAAGGCGCACCGGACCCGACGAAGTCACGAAAAAACCTCCCGGTGCGGAGCGCCGCACCCCTGCTCGTAGCCAATGGTGCGCCCGAGGCTACCGGGGTTCGCCCGCCCGCGTCGGTCTGTCGCGGACGGGCGATCGGCGCAGCGCTCAGAGACTGACGCGCTGATCCGGCGGCAGGTACTCCCTGTCGCCTTCCTTCACCCCGTAGGTGGTGTAGAAATCGGCGAGATTGCGCACCACCTGATTGCAGCGGAATTCCGCGGGTGAATGCGGATCCCCGGCGATTTGCTGTTCCAGCGCCTCATCGGTCATCTTGGTGCGCCAGGTCCGGCCCCAGGATTCGAAGATCGGCTTCAAATCGGGATTCGCGGTGCCGGTGCGCTTTTCGAGCATGCGATAGGCGGCGAGGGAGATCTCCAGCCCGCGCAGATCCGCCAGATTCTCACCGACCGTGAGTTCGCCGTTGACATGCTGATCGGCGGGCAATCCGGTCGGCACCAGCGCGTTGTACTGGTCGATGAGCAGTTTGGTCTTGGCCTCGAACGCCGCCTTGTCCTCCGGGGTCCACCAGTCGTGCAGATTGCCGTCGGCGTCGTACTTCGCGCCCTGATCGTCGAAGCCGTGCCCGATCTCATGCCCGATCACCGCGCCGCCCGCACCGTAATTCACCGCGGGCAGCGCGTCCTTGTCGAAGAACGGCGGTTGCAGGAACGCGGCGGGGAAGACGATCTCATTGGCGCTGGGGTTGTAGTAGGCGTTCACCGTCTGCGGCGACATGCTCCATTCGGTCTTGTCGACCGGGGTGCCGAGCCGGTTGAACATCCGCTTCGCCTCGAATTCGCCGATGGCGCGCAGGGATTCGATCAGTTTGCCGCGGGTGACGGTGACCGCGGAGTAGTCCTCCCACTTGTCCGGGTACCCGATCTTGGCGTCGATCTTGTCGAGTTTCTCGATGGCGGCGGTCCGGGTGGGCGGCGACATCCAGCCCGAATTCTGGAAGTTCTCCCGGTACGCGGCGCGCAGATCGTCCACCATGGCCAGCGCCCGCTCCTTGGCCGCGGGTGGAAAGTGCTTGTCCACGTATGCTTTTCCGAGCGGATCGCCCAGATTGCCGCTCACCGTCGCCACCGCGGACTTCCAGCGCTCGGGCCGCTGCTTCACACCCTGCATGACGGTGAAGTTGAATTCGAAATTGGCGTCATTGATGGCCTTGGGCAGATACGGGGCGTAGCCGCGCACCAGTCCGAGCTTCAGATAGTCCCGCCAGTCGGCGATATCGACCTGCTGCCACAGCTGTCCGGCCGCGGTCATGAACGACGGCTGCCCGACATTCACCTTCTCGAACAGATTCCTGGGCCGGTCGGTATTGCCCGCCAACCACGGATCCCAGTCGAATTCCGGTGCGAGTGCGACCAATTCGGCCCAGCTGCGCGGATTGTAGGAGGCATCGGTATCGCGCAGCTTCACATTGCTCCACTGCGCGGCCGCGATCCGCCCCTCCAGATCCACCACCCGCCCGGCCAGCGCCACCGGATCCGCGAAGCCCGCGCCACCGGCGATCTTGGCCATGAAGGTGCGGTAGGCGGTGAGCTTGTCGGCGTTCTCGGGTTTGGTGTAGTACTGCTGCTCGAGTCCGGTTCCGCTCTGAACCACCTGGGCCAGATAGGCATTGGAGTTCTTCGGGTCCGCGCCGACCACCAGTCCGATCAAACCCACCCCGGGCAGCGCGCCCATCACCTTGGCCAGATCCGCCTTGGTCTGCGCGCCGTCGATCCGGGTGAACAGATCCTGTAGCGGCTGCATGCCGAGCTTCTCGATCTCGTCGGTATCCAGGCGCGCGTCGTACAGATCGCGGATCTTCTGCTCATCGGTGCCGGATTTCGGATTGTGAATGCCGGTGATGATGTCCTTCAACTGGTCCAGGACCCGATCCTGCACCTCGTCGAAGGTGCCGAAGGAGACCTTGTCCGCCGGCAGCTGGTATTCGTCCAGCCATTTGCCGTTGACGAAGCGGTAGAGATCGTCCTGCGGCCGGATCGCCGGATTCGATCCGGACATATCCGGCCCGATCAGTTGTGTCACGGCATTCGCGGGCTCCGATTTGGAACAGCTCGGCAGCAGCGCGGCGGCGGGCAACACCCCCAGCGCGATCAGGAACCTGCGGCGATCGAGAGCGAAGGGGCGCTCGGAGGTCAACGCGAATCTCCTCATATCGGATAATCGGGTATTGCTCGGTCGGCCCGACGCTAATGCTTCTGTCTGAGGGACACCTGAATCCACGCCGATTGGATGGCAGCCCCTGGTGTCGGCGGCCCGGCCCGCTTCTGGACCGACGGAGCGGGGGAGCGGAGCAGAAAGAAGCGGGCTTACAGGGCCGCGAACGCCGCCCCGCGGCGAAGCGGAGGGGCGAAATTGGACCCAGCCTGGGGTTTGGCTACACTGGACCGGTTGCTTGCGGGAGCTATGCCCGCACTTCGGCCGCGAACCCACAGTGGTTTGGTCTTCCCAGATCGGTAACACCGCTGGCAGGCGCGCGTTTGAAGGGCAACTGACCATGCTCGTCGGGTCGGCAATCCGGCGCGCATTTCGTCCAGGTCTAGGAGGAGCTGAAGTGATTCAGCAGGAGTCGCGACTGCGCGTCGCCGACAACACGGGTGCCAAGGAAATCCTTTGCATCCGCGTGCTCGGTGGTTCGTCGCGTCGCTATGCCGGTATCGGCGACATCATCGTCGCCACCGTGAAGGATGCGATCCCCGGTGGCAACGTCAAGAAGGGCGAGGTCGTCAAGGCCGTCGTCGTTCGCACCACCAAGGAGCGCCGTCGCGCGGATGGCTCGTACATCCGTTTCGACGAGAACGCCGCTGTGCTGATCAAGGCGGACAACGATCCGCGCGGCACCCGCATCTTCGGCCCGGTCGGCCGCGAGCTGCGCGAGAAGCGCTTCATGAAGATCGTTTCGCTGGCTCCGGAGGTGCTCTGACCATGAAGGTGCACAAGGGCGATACCGTCATCGTCGTTTCCGGTAAGGACAAGGGCGCCAAGGGCAAGGTCATTCAGGCCTACCCGGCGACAGGCAAGGTCCTCGTCGAGGGCGTGAACCGGATCAAGAAGCACGTCGCGAATTCCGCGAACCAGCGTGGCGCCAGCTCGGGCGGCATCGTCACCCAGGAAGCGCCGATCCAGGCCTCCAACGTGATGGTTGTCGATTCCGACGGCAAGCCGACCCGCGTGGGCTACCGCACGGATGAGAACGGCAAGCGCGTTCGCATCTCCCGTCGCAACGGGAAGGACATCTGAGATGACTTCGACTGAGAACAAGGTGCAGCCGCGCCTCAAGGCGCGCTACCGCGCCGAGATCAAGGACGCGCTGCAGAGCGAGTTCAACTACGACAACGTGATGCAGATCCCGGGTGTCGTGAAGGTCGTCGTGAACATGGGTGTCGGCGACGCCGCCCGTGACGCGAAGCTGATCAACGGTGCGGTCGCCGACCTCACCCTGATCACCGGCCAGAAGCCCGAGATCCGCAAGGCCACCAAGTCCATCGCGCAGTTCAAGCTGCGTGAGGGCATGCCGATCGGCGCGAAGGTGACCCTTCGCGGCGACCGCATGTGGGAGTTCCTGGATCGCCTGATCTCCATCGCGCTGCCCCGTATCCGCGACTTCCGCGGCCTGTCGCCGAAGCAGTTCGACGGCAACGGCAACTACACCTTCGGCCTCTCGGAGCAGTCGATGTTCCATGAGATCGACGTGGACCGCATCGACCGTCCGCGTGGTATGGACATCACCGTGGTGACCACCGCGACCAATAACGAAGAGGGTCGCGCTCTGCTCAAGCACCTCGGCTTCCCGTTCAAGGAGAACTGAGTATGGCCAAGAAAGCCCTCGTAAACAAGGCCAACGCCAAGCCGAAGTTCGCGGTGCGTGGCTACACCCGCTGCCAGCGCTGCGGCCGCCCGCACGCCGTCTACCGCAAGTTCGGCCTGTGCCGCATCTGCCTGCGTGAGATGGCCCACCGCGGCGAACTCCCGGGCGTGCACAAGAGCTCCTGGTGAGCTAGCACTACCAAACTCGTTGAGCCCCTCCCGATTTCGATCGGGAGGGGCTTTTCGCTATCCGTATCGAGGCTGCCTCACACGGCCACAACCGTTAGCAGTGGATCCAGCGACTTGAAGTCGTCCGCATTTCGAGTGAAGAGTGGAAGATCGTTCGCCGAGGCGATGGCGGCAATCATCAGGTCCATCCTGCGTGGCTTGGGGCTACGTCCCGATGCGACAACGAGTCTCGACATCGAGGTGAAACGCCGTGCCGCCGCCGTGCAGAACGGCAGCGCGTCGACCCCGTGCTCGATCGCCAACAGTCGCTCGGTGCGCAACGCCAGTGCCGTCGGCGTTGTTGCGTCGGCGATGCCGAGCCCCAGTTCGGCCAAGGTAACCGTGGTCGCAAAGGATTCCGACCCCACCCGCACGGTCGACAATGCCAAGGTCGGTGACTGCCTGAAGAAGTCGGGCCGGAACGAAGTAGTGATCACCCCCTGCACCGGCCCGGACGCCGACTACAGGATCCTGAGCTCCCAAATCAACGAATCCTTCTGCGAGAACGTCCGTGGCTCCAACGCCACCTACACGTACAGCCGCCCCGGCGATCTCCCCAAAGCCCTCCGCCTCGGCTCCGTCCGTTGATCCGCCGCCTCGCGATCGCGGCCCTGCCCCTGCTGGCCCTCACCGCGTGTGGGGACGCGCAGCCGACCGGATTCTGATTCACCGCTCTTCCCGGCCCGGTGATGCCCCAGCACCACACCCAACGACCTGGTCGTGCGATCACCAGGAGAGTGGTGTTGGTTCGTACCGCGTATCGCCGCCCTCATGTCCTGGTGATCGATTGTCCGGTGCCGCATGTGCTCTGGGTGTTCGTGTCGGTGGAGGTGGATACGATCGCAGGGCCGGGCCGGGGAGCTCGGAAGCTACTGTGAAGGGAATGCATATGTGGGGCAAGGGGATTCGGGTGGGGGTCGTGGGTGTGGTTGGTGCGGCGGCGGTCGCTGGAAGTGTGGCGTTTCCCGCGGTGGGCGGCGCGGAGTATCCGAAGGGCGGGACGTTCGCGTGTGATCGGGTCGAGGCGACGGGGGAGCGGCAGTTGGAGGGGTACGGCTGTATCGCGTCACCCGGATTCCCGTCCCAGGGACCGGTCGACAAGTTCTATGTGCAGTTGAAGCAGGATTCGAAGACCTACTGGTACTGCGTGGCCGGTATCGCCACGATCGGCATCCAGGCCGCGCCCGGAGACCTGGTCGCCGACGGTTGCAGTCCGCGCTAGCGGCTTGTGTTCGATGTGCATGTACTGACGCAGGGGTCCACTCGGCGTTTGCCCGCGTCATTACATGCGCGTCGAGGGGTGGTCCGGGTGGATTTGGAGTAGTTGGGTTCGGGCGCTGCAACTTTCGGGGGTATGGCCGGGGCCGGGGGTGCAGGTCGCGTGACGGTCCAGCAGGGCCCGGACTTCCAGGGCGGTGAGCGGGCGGATCACGGCGATGCGGTAGTGGGACACCGTGGAGTACACGGCGTCACCGGGCGCGATGGCGGCCGTGGCGGCGGTGGCGGTTGTGCAGGGGGACCCGGGAGAGGTGGTGGCCGCCCGCGACGAGGAGGGGGACGCTCGGCGCGGGCGGCGTTCGGGGGGAGGTGGGGTCGGTGAACCCCCACCGGACGGCTGCCGCCAGCAGGAGGCAGGAGAGTGTTATCAGGATCAACGTGCCTGTATCCAAGGACATTCCAACCATCTCCTTGTCGATGGTGTTCGTGCAGAACGGATTTCGGATCGGCGATGGATGCGCGCTGTCCTCGCTCGGTGATACGCCAAGTAGACACCGGTATTGATGTTCGTGAAACGAACACGGGCGAAACTGCATGAAATACGATGGAATTACTCGACGGAACGTTTCATCGCGAATCAACCCAGATAGCGAGAGTAACGAAATGTCTGGATCAAATATCCCCAGAAGGGGTTTCGGGCGATTTCTTCGCGCACTTCGTGAACGGGCCCAGAAGAGCCTGTTGACAGCGGGTTTGGCGATCGACGTGTCGCCGCCGACCATCTTGCGTCTGGAGGACGGCCTACCGTCGAAGGTCTCAACTCCGCAGATAGAGAGGCTGCTTGACCTCTACCAAACGACTCCGGAGGAGCGAGCCGAGGCCCTCGAGATGTGGGAGATGGTCAAGCGGCAGGCAAAACTTGCCAAAGCGCAGGGCCTGAGCAAGGGCTGGTGGCAGGGCTACAGCGATATCTATAAGACCTATTTCGATCATTACCTGCGGCTCGAGGCTGCGGCGACGCACATGACCTCTCATCAACTCGTGCTGATACCCGGTGTCCTGCAATTGCCCGGGTATCGTCGCGCTCTCATCCACGCCCACACCCCCGACATGTCCGCGGTCGATGTCGAGCGGCTGCTCGAGTTGGCTGCCCGTCGACAGCAGCGGCTGTTCGGCGACGACCTGAATCTCGTTGCGCTGCTGTCGGAATCGGTCTTGCACCACCGCCCCGGCGGCACCGGTGTGCTTGTCGACCAGTTACGTCATCTCAACGAGATCGGTGAACGTCCGAATGTCTCGATTCGGGTAGTCCGCAATGAGGTGGGTGCGCACCCCGGCTTTGTAGTGCAGTCATTCACTCTGCTCGACTTTCCGCTCATGGCAACGAGATTGGTCGAACCGCCGGTTGTCTACACCGAAGGCGCGGAGGGAGCGCTCTATCTCGAACGAGACGACGTGATCGCTCGCTATAGAAAGGCGGTAGTGGGAATCCAAGCGGTAGCGTTGAGTGAGGAAGGCACCAGGGATCTGGTGTTGAAGATCTCGAAGGAGTACTCGGCGTGATCAAGAAGCCGCCGATCGGCGAGTGGTTCAAGTCCAGCCGGTCCCCGCAGTCGAACGAATGTGTCGAAGTCTTCCTCGGCGACGGTCAGGTAGGGGTCCGTGACACCAAGGATCGTGGGCAAGGTCCTGAGCTGTGGTTCACCGCCCGTCAGTGGGACGCCTTCCTCGCCAGCGGCCTCCTGGAGTAACGCGGTGTCGGACAGATCGGGTGGCTCCTGCAATCCGGGGACAGTCGTGAGCAGGCGCACAGCACCCTCGATTTGGCGGCTGAGCAGGGGTTGCCTACACTAGACCGGTTGCCTGGGCACATCTATGTCCACACCTCGGTGTGTGGCGTTGCCCGGTAGGCGACAAAGCGAATCATCCGGTCGGGCACTCCCGGCTGGACCGAACCGAATTGTCGTAGGCCCACGACCGCCCGTGTGACGGTGCTGAATGGGAACCGCGGCGAGAAGGGTAGCGGTCACTCATGACCATGACTGATCCAATCGCAGACTTCTTGACCCGTCTGCGCAACGCCAATTCGGCGTACCACGATCAGGTGAAGGCCCCCCACTCCAAGATCAAGGTGAACATCGCCGAGATCCTGAAGCGTGAGGGTTACATCGCCGATTACCGCATCGAAGATGCACCGGTTGGCAAGAACCTCGTCGTCGACCTCAAGTACGGCCCGAGCCGTGAGCGCAGCCTGCAGGGCGTGCGTCGCGTGTCGAAGCCGGGTCTGCGTGTGTACGCGAAGTCCACCAACCTGCCCAAGGTGCTTGGCGGCCTCGGCGTGGCGATCATCTCCACGTCCGCTGGTCTGCTCACGGACCGTCAGGCCAAGCAGCAGAGTGTAGGCGGGGAAGTCCTCGCCTACGTCTGGTAAGGGAGGTAGGAACAAATGTCGCGTATCGGTAAGAAGCCGATCCCGGTTCCCGCCGGTGTCGAGGTGACCATCGACGGCCAGAACGTTGCGGTGAAGGGTCCCAAGGGCACCCTGTCGCACGTGGTCGCCGAGCCGATCACCGTCACCAAGGCGGAGTCCGGTGAGCTCGAGGTCGTTCGTCCGAACGACGAGCGTCAGAACCGCTCGCTGCACGGCCTGACCCGCACCCTGATCAGCAACATGATCGTCGGTGTGACGACTGGCTACGAGAAGAAGATGGAAATCTTCGGCGTCGGTTACCGCGTGCAGGCCAAGGGCTCGAACCTCGAGTTCGCCCTGGGCTACAGCCACCCGGTGCCGATCGAGGCGCCCGAAGGCATCACCTTCGCGGTGGAGGCCCCGACCAAGTTCTCGGTCTCCGGCATCGACAAGCAGAAGGTCGGCCAGATCGCAGCGGTTATTCACGGCCTGCGCAAGCCCGACCCGTACAAGGGCAAGGGCATCCGCTACGCCGGCGAGGTCGTTCGCCGCAAGGTCGGAAAGACGGGTAAGTAAGCCATGGCACAAACCGAAAAGCAGAAGCTTCGGCGTAAGCCGGTCGGCACTGATGTCTCGACCGCGCGTCGTCTGTCCAAGACGCGTCGCCACTTCCGTCTGCGCAAGAAGATCGCAGGCACCACCGCGCGTCCGCGCCTGGTGGTCAACCGCTCTGCGCGCCACATCCACGCTCAGCTGATCGACGATTCCGTGGGCAAGACCATTGCCTACGCGTCGACCATCGAGGCCGATGTGCGTGCCGTCGAGGGTGACAAGTCCGCCAAGGGCGCGAAGGTCGGCGAGCTCATCGCCGCCCGCGCCAAGGCTGCCGGTATCGAGGCGGTCGTGTTCGACCGTGGTGGTCACGACTACCACGGCCGTATCGCGGCGCTTGCCGATGCCGCCCGTGAAGGTGGGCTGAAGTTCTGATGATCAACACTGTGCACATTGCAGGCACCGCCTGTGTGAACGGAAGGAACGTCTGATGCCGGGACGTCAGCGGCGTGACGGCGGAAACAACGGTCCCGCCGGAAACAATGGCCCCAACGCTGGTGGCAACGATCGTGACGGCGGCCGCGGCCGTGGTCGCGGTGGTCAGCGCGATCAGCAGCAGGCCGAGAAGAGCAATCAGCTCGAGCGCGTAGTCGCGATCAACCGCGTCTCCAAGGTCGTGAAGGGTGGTCGTCGCTTCAGCTTCACCGCCCTCGTGATCGTCGGTGACGGCAACGGTCTGGTCGGCGTCGGCTACGGCAAGGCCAAGGAAGTTCCCGCGGCCATCCAGAAGGGTGTCGAGGAGGCTCGCAAGAGCTTCTTCCGCGTTCCGATGATCGGCTCCACCATCACTCACCCCGTTCAGGGTGAGGCGGCGGCCGGTGTGGTCATGCTGCGTCCGGCTTCGCCCGGTACCGGTGTGATCGCCGGTGGCGCGGCTCGCGCCGTGCTGGAGTGCGCAGGCATCCACGACATTCTGGCGAAGTCGCTCGGTAGCGATAACGCCATCAACGTTGTGCACGCCACCGTTGCCGCTCTCAAGATGCTGCAGCGCCCCGAAGAGGTTGCCGCTCGCCGCGGTCTGCCGATCGAGGACGTGGCTCCTGCGGGCATGCTGCGTGCACGTGCGGGACAGGGAGTCTGACATGGCAGATCTCAAAGTGACCCAGACCAAGAGCTCCATTGGCGCCCTGCGTAACCAGCGCGAGTCGCTGCGGACCCTCGGCCTGCGTGGCATTCGCCAGACTGTCGTCCGTGAGGACAACGCGCAGAACCGCGGTCTGATCAACGTCGTGCGCCACCTCGTTCAGGTTGAGGAGGTTCAAGCATGACCATCAAGTTGCACCACCTGCGTCCTGCCCCGGGTGCCAAGACCGAGAAGACCCGTGTGGGTCGCGGTGAAGGCTCCAAGGGTAAGACCGCGGGCCGCGGTACCAAGGGTACGAAGGCTCGCAAGAACGTTCCGGTCCGCTTCGAGGGCGGGCAGATGCCGATCCACATGCGTCTGCCCAAGCTCAAGGGCTTCACCAACCCGTTCCGCACCGAGTACCAGGTCGTGAACGTGTCGGATATCGCCCGTGTGTTCCCCGAGGGCGGCACCATCGGCAAGGCCGAGCTGGTTGCCCGTGGCCTCGTTCGCAAGAACGAGCTCGTGAAGGTGCTCGGCGAGGGCGAAATCGGTGTGGCCGTTCAGGTCTCGGCCGATAAGTTCTCTTCCTCCGCCACGGAGAAGATCACCGCGGCTGGCGGCACCACCACCGTTCTGGGCTGACCGTTTCGAGCGACCCGCAAGGGGTCGTCACGAGCACGGTAACCTGAACAACACAGTGACACCGGACGAGTCGCGAGCTCGTCCGGTGTCACTGTTAGAGTTCAAGTGTTGTCTGCCAACACCGTCATGGGGATTCGGCGTTTCCGTCGTTGTAGCCATGGCCTGACCTATGTCGTTCGCCAGGAGGATCTGTGCTTTCCGCCTTCGTGTCGGCTTTCCGGACCCCGGACTTACGGCGGAAGATTCTCTTCACGCTGGGACTGATAGCCCTCTACCGACTGGGCGCCTCGCTGCCTTCGCCGGGTGTCAGTTACAAGAACGTCCAAGACTGTGTGGCGCTGGTCAACGGCGGGGATTCCGCCGGCATCTATCAGCTCATCAATCTCTTCTCCGGCGGCGCGCTGCTTCAACTCTCGGTGTTCGCGATCGGCATCATGCCGTACATCACGGCGAGCATCATCATCCAGCTGCTGACCGTGGTGATTCCGCGTTTCGAGGAACTCCGAAAAGAAGGTCAGTCGGGTCAGAACAAAATGACCCAATACACCCGCTATCTCGCTGTCGCACTGGCGATTTTGCAGTCGACCGGTCTGGTCGCGCTCGCCTCGCGCGGACAGCTGCTGCGCGGGTGCCCCAAAGACATCCTCGATGACACGTCGGTCTTCGGCATGATCATCATCGTGCTTGTCATGACCGCGGGCGCGTCCCTGGTCATGTGGTTCGGCGAGCAGATCACCGAGCGCGGTGTCGGTAACGGCATGTCGCTGTTGATCTTCGCCGGTATCGCCGCGCGCATCCCCTCCGAGGGCAAGACGATCTACGACGGCCGTGGCTGGGGAGTGACCGCGATGGTCGCCGCCGCCGCGCTGGTCGTCATCGTCGGCGTCATCTTCGTGGAACAGGGCCAGCGCCGGATTCCGGTGCAGTACGCCAAGCGCGTGGTCGGCCGCAAGATGTACGGCGGCTCCTCGACCTACCTACCCTTGAAGGTGAATCAGGCGGGCGTCATCCCCGTCATCTTCGCCTCCTCGCTGCTGTATCTGCCGAACCTGTTGGCGCAGTTGACCCAGAAGACCACGGGCGAGCCCGCCAAATGGCAGGAGCTCATCCAGAAGTATCTGGTCAATCCGAGCAACCCGGTCTACGTCGGGATCTACTTCGCGCTGATCGTTTTCTTCACCTACTTCTATGTCGCGATCACCTTCAATCCGGAGGAGCGCGCGGACGAGATGAAGAAGTTCGGCGGCTTCATTCCGGGGTATCGCCCGGGTAAGCCGACGGCCGACTATCTGAACTACGTTCTCAGCCGGATCACGCTGCCCGGCTCGATCTACCTGGGCGCGGTCGCGGTGCTTCCGAACCTGTTGCTGGGTCTGGGCACCAACAGCGGTGTGCAGAACCTGCCGTTCGGCGGTACCGCGGTGCTGATCATTGTGAGCGTCGGCCTCGATACGGTGAAACAGATCGAGAGCCAGTTGATGAATCGAAATTACGAAGGGTTCCTCAAGTGAGAGTTGTTCTGCTCGGGCCGCCGGGTGCAGGCAAAGGCACTCAGGCCGTGCTGCTGTCGGAGAAGCTGGGTGTACCGCACATCTCCACGGGTGACCTGTTCCGCGCGAACATCAGCCAGCAGACCGCGCTGGGCCTGGAAGCCAAGAAGTTCATGGACGCGGGCGATCTCGTGCCCAGCACGGTGACCAACCGCATGGTCGAAGCGCGCATCGCCGAGCCGGACGCCACCAATGGTTTCGTGTTGGACGGCTACCCGCGCACGGTGGATCAGGCCGACGCGCTGGAGAAGATGCTCAAGGAGTCGGGCCATGAGCTCGACGCCGTACTCTGCTTCGTGGTCGCCGAAGATGTCGTGGTGGAGCGCATGCTGGCCCGTGGCCGCGGCGATGACACCGAGGAGACCATCCGTAACCGTATGCGCGTCTACCGTGAGGAGACCGAACCGTTGCTGGATCACTATGACGGCCTGGTTGTCTCGGTCGAGGGTATCGGCGAGATCGAAGACGTGAACGCGCGAGCGCTCGCGGCACTGGGTCGCTGAATGGTCTTCGGCCGCAAGAACAAAAAGGTGGTGCCATTTCGCACCGCCGGTGAACTGGACGCCATGGCGGCAGCCGGCGCTATCGTCGGCCGCGCCCTGGTGGCGGTGCGCAATGCTGCCAAGCCCGGGGTCTCGACCCTGGAGTTGGACGAGGTCGCCGAACAGCTCATCCGCGAGTCCGGAGCGATCCCTTCGTTCAAGGGCTATCACGGGTTCCCGGGGTCGATCTGCTCCTCGGTGAACGATCGTGTCGTGCACGGCATCCCGTCCAAGGACGATGTGCTGGTCGAGGGCGATCTGGTGTCGATCGACTGCGGTGCGATTCTCGAAGGCTGGCACGGTGATTCGGCCTGGACCTTCGGCGTCGGCAACATCATCGAGGCCGATCGCCTGCTGAGCGAGGCGACCCGGCTGTCCATGGAGGCCGGTATCGCCGCCATGGTCGACGGCGCCCGCCTGACCGATATCTCCCATGCCATCGAGCGGGGAACGTATGCGGCACAGGATCTGCACGGTCGCAAGTACGGCATTGTGGACGGCTACGGCGGTCACGCCATCGGCCGCGAGATGCATATGGACCCGTTCCTGCCGAACGAGGGCGCACCCGGTAAGGGGCCGCGCCTGGTGGTCGGTTCGGTGCTGGCCATCGAACCCATGCTCACCCTCGGCACCACCGAGACCAAGACGCTCGAGGACGACTGGACCGTCGTCACCACGGACGGCACCCGTGCCGCGCACTGGGAGCACACCGTCGCGGTCACCGAGGACGGCCCGCGCATCCTGACCTTGCGTCCGGAGTAGTTCGGTCCCACAAGGGTTTTCACGCCCGCCCCGGCAATGCCGGGGCGGGCGTTCTTTTCTCGGTGCCGATCCATGCGGATTCGTGATGGCGGGTATGACGAATCATCGCTGGTCACAGGGCTTTTCGCGGCATAGGTTCGCTGGGGTGAACACACTCGAGAACAAGGAACTGCTGCGCGGCATCTTCGAGCGGATGGCGCGGGGTGATGTCGCCGCGCTCGGTGCGGCGCTGGCGGACGACTGCCGCTGGGTCTTTCCCGGAAATTGGTCGTGGTCCGGCGTCTGGGAGCCGAAAACCGAAGTCCTGCACGGCCTGCTGCGCCCACTCATGACCCAGTTCGCGGACGGCTATCGCATGGAGGCCGATTTCCTACTGGCGGAACAGGATCGGGTCGTGGTGCAGGCGCGCGGCTACGGCCTCACCCGGCGCGGCGACGACTATCACCAGACCTACTGCCTGATCTTCCGACTGGCCGACGGCCGCATCACCGAGATCATCGAACACTGCGATACCGCTCTGGTCGAGCGCGTCCTGGACCCGATCCTCACCCCTCCAATAGCAGGGTGACCGGCCCGTCGTTGGCCAGCTCGACCCGCATATGCGCCCCGAACCGGCCGGTGGCCACCGTGGCTCCCAGCTCTCGCAGGGTATTCGCGAAGGCATCCACGAGCGGTTCGGCGACGGCCCCCGGCGCGGCCGCGTTCCACGACGGCCGCCGCCCCTTGGCGGTATCGGCGTAGAGCGTGAACTGACTGATCACCAGTATGGGCGCGCCCAAATCGGCGGCCGACCGCTCGCCCTCCAGAATCCGCAGCCGGAACAGCTTGTCCGCCAGCGCTTTCGCGGTCGCGTAGGTATCGGTGTGGGTCACCCCGACCAGCGCCACCAGCCCGTGCGGCGCGCCCTGCGCCGCCGGATCGATGCTCCCCACCACCTCGCCGTCGACGGTGACTCGCGCCGAGGACACCCGCTGCACCAGTACTCGCACGGTGTCAGATCATCCCAGATCGACCGCCCGGAGCCCGCATCCCCCGCCCCGATTTCTGGTGGCACGGCCCTCGAAAGTCGTATCCTCCGGTACCGATTTGACCTTGGGAAGGGTTTAATCGGGGGACCGGAGGGTTTCTCGGCAGGCGAATTTCCTTGTGCGCCACCGAGAGTTAACGGACATAGGTTGTGCTGGCAGGCACAGCTGAAATGGGCGGAGCACAGTAGATACCGATGGCACCTGACAACAAACAAACACCAGTGTGGGGCTCGGGTTTGAACGCGCAGGTCGATGGGAAAACCCTGCAGTTCGATCCCTCGGCGGCGACTGCGGGTATGAATGCCGCCGGTGACCTCCTGCGTGCGATGCGTGGTTACAAGTCGGCCGTGGACCAGTTGGGGCTGAATCACCTGCCCGCGATCGGCTTCCTGCCATCGGGAAAGGCCCTGGCGGAGGGGCTGAGTCGCCGCGGAACCGAATTGCAGACCGCCTTCGACACCCATATCAACATTCTCACGGCCATGGTGGAGACGTTCCGGGCCGCGGGGCAGGCTTACAAGAACACCGACGGGCTGTCCGCCGAGCAGCTCGACAAGGCGACCTCCAGTATCAACAAGCTGGGCGACTACAAGATCCCCGACGGAGAGATCAGCGCGGGGTTCAAGACCGAGCCGTATCGCATCGGTCTGCTCGAGCAGCTTCCCGATCACGATTTCCCGGGCGATCTGAAGAAATACCGCGATGCGCACAAGGACGCGAAGGACGCCGGAAGCTTCCTGGAAAATGTCTTCATCCGGTGGGAGAGCGGGCAGAACCAGCAGTGGGAGGATCTCATCCGCCTGCACAACGAGCTGAACGGCGATCCCTACTACCTGGCCGGGCAGGACTGGAAGACGCTGGCCGACAAGGTGAATGCCAGCATCGGGGATTTCGGGACCAAGATCGAAGGGCTCAGCAACAGCTGGCATGGCGCCGGCGCCAGCGGCGCCCGTGAAGCCGTCCGCCGCTATGCGCGGGACGCACAGCCGATGCTCGACACGATGAAGCTGATGAGCGAGCTGCTCGACTTCACCGGTCGCTGGGTCACCTGGACCAAGGGGTGCATGCCTGCGCACAAAGAGGACAAGGCGTGCACCGACGACCTGGGAAATTACCGCAGGTACTTCGATCGCGACTATGTCGGCAACGGTAAGGACACCCAGTCGGTCATGCCGGTCATGCCGCAGCCGACCGTGGACAAGCCGGAGCCGGTGAAACCGCCGGAAAAGCCCGACACACCGGACAAGCCCAAGCCCAAGGACGACGATAAGGGCGACGGGAAAACCGATACGGGCGGCGGGAAGACCGATACCGGCGGCGGGAAGACCGATACCGGCGGCGGGAAGACCGATACCGGCGGCGGGAAGACCGATACCGGCGGCGGGAAGACCGATACCGGCGGCGGGAAGACCGACACCGGCGGCGGAGGCAACCAGAAGGCCGCGCAGGACGCCAAGGACGCCGCCGACAAGAAAGCCGCTCAGGACGCGAAAGACGCGGCCGATCGCAAGGCGGCCCAGGACGCCAAGGACGCGGCCGATCGCAAGGCCGCCCAGACCGCCAAGGACGCCGCGGATAACAAGGCCGCTCAGGACGCGCGAGACGCCGCGGCGAAGAAGGCAGCCGAGGACGCGAGGAATGCTCAGAACGGGGCGGGCTCGAACAATGGCTCCGGCCGGGGCGGCGTGCCCTCGACCGGCGGTACCACCGGCCCCGCGTCCAATTCGTCGAGCAGCGGTCAGGGGCTGTCGCAGCTGTCGAGTCTGCTGAGCAGTCTGATGCAGGCGGGAACCACTGCGGCACAGTCGTTGCCGTCCTTGCTCACCGCCATCGATTCGGCGCTGAACACCGGAGACAACGCGAAGCTGGCCCACTTGCTGGGTGTGTCCGAGGACAAGGTCACCGCGGCCATGTCGCAGATTCAGAATCAGCCGGACAAGTTGGCCGAACTGTCCCAGCTGCTCGGTCTGACCACCGGCACGACCGCCGATCCCGCGGTGCCCGCGGCCGGACTGCCCGGCGAAGTCGCACCCTCCGGCGCCGCCGTGGTGACGCCCGCCGCGGCCGCGGTGACGACGACTCCCGCGGGCGGGCTGACCAATCTGTTCTCCCGTGCGGGCTTGGATATGAACCCCGTACAGCCGGTATTCGGTGTGACAGCGGATCTTTCGGACAACCCGATGATCGCCGGGGTCACCGCGGGCGCGGATCAGGAACCGCCGCCGGTGGACTTCCTCGGTGTGCTCGCCCAGGTCGGTGAGCCGCACGAAGTGAATCCGGTGGTCGAAACGTGAAGTGGGACTTCACCGACGACGAATTCAAGGTGCTGTGCAACCGTTTCCTGGACGGCTGGATGCCGGTGCCCCTGGCGTATACCAGCCGGACGCCGACCCTCGATGAATACGAGCGCGAGCTCTCCGAGTTGGAGGCGGGCCTGCGGGATCGGCTCGATGCGGGCCTCGGCTCGCTGTTCGAGGTGATTCAGAATCCCGAGGTGTTCATCATCTCGGGTACCTGGTGTGACAGCGATACCGAGAATCCGCGCAAGCGGATTCGAGTGCACGGTGCGCGGCGCGGCTGGCGAGCGGTCATGATCACCCAGCAGCCGGGCGAAACCGTCTACCACAGTGGCGGATTCACCGTGACCGAGTGCGAGCCCGAGGCGCTGCCCGCGCTGATGGTCGAGCAGTTGCCCGTGGCCGCGGCGGCGAGCGGACCGCCGCTGCCGATCGTGTTCGAGCCCCCCGAGCGCGACCCCTACGAGGTCAGGCAGTCGCTCGCCTTCGACTCCTTCGACGATACGGCTGAGATCCGAAGCCAGGCCTTCTGGGCCAAGGCGGCCGAATGGACCGGATTCATTCGGGTGTTGCAGGGGCGTTCCATCTATGGCCCGCGCGGTGTCATGGAGACGACCATGCTGTGGCGTGATGTGCCCGGAGACGGCCGCTATCTCATCGAATTGGACGAACCCGAGGTGCGGGCGGTGGGCGCGGACGCGCGCCAGCTGGCTCGGTGCATCGACCGGCGCGTGGATCGGGTGCTGCGGCATATGGAAGCCCGCGGCGAAGAACGAGTGTGACCGGTCGGGCGGAGCGCCTCGCGACTCCGCCCGAATCGGCACCGTCCGTTCACATTCCAGCTACTGACCGGTTGCCCGGGCCTGGCAGGGTCGCCGTACCCGCAGGTGCCGGAGTCCGGAGGTGGCTTGTTGTGAACGATCGATTGAAGAACTACACCGATCTGCTGCGCACGGCGGCCACGAAGACCGGCAAAGTGCGCGACGGTATCGAGCAGATCGTGGACACGCTGGTCACCACTGCGAACGGGCGCGGTGAACCGTGGGGTGACGACACGCTCGGCGCGGGCTTCGCCAATGGGGACAACGGATATCTCAAGAGCCGCAACAATATTCTCGACGGTGCGGACAATATGGCCGGAACATTCGGCAACTTTTCCAAGGGGCAGACCGAGTCGGCGGACTACCTGGCCGCCATGGATCACGGCAACGGCGACGGCTTCAAGTGAACCAGAGCCCGATGAACAACACTGAGCGCGCGCGTACGGATCTGTCCGACATTCTGGAGGGCTTCGCCGACCAGATGCGCACCATCACCCAATTGCAGCGCGAGCGTGCGGCTTTGACCGCGACGGCCTCGGTGCGGCAGAAGCGGGTGACGGTGACGGTGAATGCCGAGGGCACCGTGATCGAGACCAAGTTCAGCTCCGATATCGAGGATCTGGACTATTCGGAGATCGCCAAGGCGGTCACCGAGGCCGCGCAGCAGGCGGCGGCCGAGGTCGCCCAGCGCGGGCGCGAGGTGCTGGCACCGGTGTCGCAGAACCGGAATCGCCTGCCCAAGTTGGCCGATCTGGTGCCGGGCATGCCCGATCTGAGCCGCGAGTTGCGGATTCCGGAGCCGCCGGTGGTGTCGACCGCCCCGCTCAAGTCGCCGGAACGCACTGCCGCACAGCCGATTTCCGAGCCGGATCCGACCGCGTCCCCGCGTCGCGGTGCGGCCACCGACTCCGGCTGGTAGCGGGCGGACCGCCGGGGTGAATCACCGCACATGATCGAACTGCCCGGATCGCTGGAATGGCTGGGCTGGCTCGTCGGCATGGAATGGCCGCACGGGGACGAAGACCAGATGAGGGCGCTGGCACAGGACTGGCGCACGGCCGGTGATGAGTTGCGCCAGCTGGTCTCCTCGATCGATGACGCCAAATACGCGACGCTGGCGGCGTATACGGACGGTAAGGGCATCGAGGAGATGACCCGGGCCTTCGATTCGCTGAGCGGTAAGGGCGGGGACAAGGAAGCGACCTCGCTGCCGGATCTGGCGAAGTACTTCGACCAGATCGGGGAATCGGCCGAGGGCGTCGGCACCGAGATCGAATACACCAAGCTGATGTTCTACTCATCGCTGGTGCTGCTGGCCGGTGAGATCGCCGCCGCCTGGCTCTTCCCGCCGACCGCACCGGCGGCGGAGGCGGTGGCGACGGCGATGACGCGTATCGCGGTCCGGATCATCGGGCGCGAGGCGCTGGACGCGATTCTGGCGCGGGTGGCGCGCATGGCCGGCGCGTCGCTGGTGAAGTTCTTCCTCAAGCATGCCGCCATCGATACCGCGCTGGGCACCTTGCAGGAACTCGGTATTCAGGAATGGCAGGTGCTCGAGGGGCATCGCAAGGACATCAACTGGACCCAGGCCGGTGTCACCATGGTCAGCTCGGCCGCCGGTGGCATGGCCGCCGGGCCGCTCGGTGAATGGGCGGGCAACAGGCTCAGCCATGCCGGGGTGAATCACCTTGTGGCCGCGCGGATTACCGGCATGGGAGCCGGAATGGTCGGCGCGGGTGCGGGTTTCGTGGCCGCCACCGGAACGCAGTTCGTCGCCGATGTCATGCAGCACGGCTGGGACAAGGCCGTGGAGAACCTGGCCAATACCCAGTTCGATCCGCGCATGCTCACCGCGGGCGTCTCCAACGGCGCGATCTCGGGTGATATGCACGCCCGGGCCCATCACTTCTGGGATTCGAAGCTCGGCGGCAGTGGCCGGAATGTGCCCGGCATCGGCTTCCGGCCGCCGGAAATCGATCCGGGCCACGCCCCCGGTCCGCACAACGGTGCTCTTCCCGGTCTGAACGGCGACGGTTCGCACGGACTTCAACCGAATAGCCACGGGCACAACGGGAACGGGTCCGGCCCCGGCGCGGTGAACGGCTCCGGACCGAATGCCGCGCACGGCTCCGGACCGAATGCCGCGCACGGCTCCGGGTCGGACGCCACACATGGTTCCGGACCGAATGCCGGAAACGGCTCCGACCCGGGCGGCAACCATGGCGCGAACCATGACGGCAGCACCGTCCACCCCGCCGGTAGTCCCGGCTCGGGAGAGGACGCCAATCACGGCAATCGCGCCGAGGACAGCACCGCCCCCGGCGACGACCGCCCCCAGCCGCCCGTCGATCACCCCGGCGGAGTCGACAACCGCCCCGTCGCGAACGAGAACAAACCCACCGACGCCCCGCAGGACGGCGGTTCGCACGGCAACACCTCCCCGAACACCTCCCAGAGCGGCCATGCACTCGCCGAATCACCCAGCAGTGCAACGCAATCCGCCGATTCCGGATCGCGTGCCGGAGTACCGCACACCGCGGACACCGCTCCCACCCAGGGCCCCGTCGCGACCAGCCCCGCGGCAGCACCGGGCGACGTCGCACCCCGCAACACCTCCCCGGGGGGTGCGCCCGGCAGCGCCGCGTCCAGCGGAACAGGCTCCGGCGGCAGCTCACCGAGCTCCTCCAGCTCAGCCTCCGGCCAAACCACCGGCGGCGGTTCGGGTTCCGGCTCCAGCCCGAGTTCGGCAAGCGGCGCGACCACTACCGCCGCCGCGAATGCCGGTGGCGGCGCGAACTCCGCACCGGGTGCGGCCGACAGCCCGAAGGCTGGTGCGGCCGACGGTCCGAAGTCGGGCCCCGGAATGAATGCGGCGTCGGCCGCCAATGCCCCCGCCGCGGGAGCGGCACCGAATGCGGACGCGGCGAATAGCTCCGGCGGCCGTGCCAACTCCGCCGTGAACGCCGCCTCGAACCCGAACGCGGCCGTGACCCACGATCGCTCCGCGCCCGGCGACCAGCGCGCCGCCTCCCCCCGCGCCATCGACGCCACCCCCCGCCCGGCCGATGGACCTCGCGCCGAAACCACTCGTTCCCAGCCGAATCCGGAGCCGCGCGCCACGGACGCCCGCCCCACCGCCGACCGCCCGGCCGCCACCCCGCGCCCCGAATCCAACGGCGGTCCACAGGACAGATCCGAAACCGCGGACAACCGCCGGGAGTCGGCCGAGCCATCGAAGGACGCGAATACCGCCCCGCCCAAGTCGGATACGGCTTCACATCCGGATGCGGGCGACACACACGACCGTGCGGAAGGTCCCGGGGACCGCGCGGATTCCGACACCGCAACGCGGCCGGTCTCCGAGGACAGTGCTCGGAACCAGTCCGAAATGCCAGAGCGGCAGCAGGATTCACCCCAGCCCCACGATGGCACCGCTCCGCGTGCCGACGATACGGTTCTGCGCGCGGATGATTCCGCTCCGCGTGCGGATGACCCCGCACATC